>NZ_JAVREO010000001.1:0-632581 GCF_031845445.1 Streptomyces chisholmiae
CCACCCACCCACCCCGCGCACCACCGACCACCAACGCCACGCACCACCGACCCGACTGCGGCGGCCCCCGGCGCCCGCCAGGGGCGGGCGGTAACGGAGGGCGGGCCACCCGGAATTCGCCCGCCGACGTTCGTTCTGTCACAGGCCGCGGGTAGCGTGGGACGCATCCACCCCGGCGGCCTGGCCGCATGACTGCCGAGAGACACTGACCCATGGACCTCAACCACCCCGCGACCCCCGCCGACCAGCCCGCGCGGCCCAGTGACGCCGGCGAAGGCGCGGGGCGAGCGGCCTGGCTGATCGCGGGCGACTTCCTGCTCACCGTCAACCCGATCGACGGCAGCGAGATCGAGCCCTGCCCGCCCGGCCGCCGGCCGATAGCGCCGCGTCGGACGCCCGCCGTCGCCGTCCCGGCCGACGCCGAGCCCGGCCCGCCGCTGCTCGCCCGTGAGGAGACGCGTGCCCAGCTCCGCGGGCTGCTCGCCGGCGGCCGTTCGGTGCGGCTCACCGGCCCCACCGGAGTGGGCCGCAGCGCGCTGCTGGCCGCCGTCGCCGAGGACTGCGCCGGCCTCGCGCCCGACGGCGTGGTCCGGCTCAGCGGCCACCGCCGCACCGTCCGGGACCTGCTGCACGAGCTGTACGCCGCGGTCCACCGGGTCAGCGACTACCGTCCGGGGCCCGCCGAGTTGGCCGCCGCGCTGCGCGAGGTCGGCGCCGTGGTGGTGCTGGACGACGTGGAGTTCGGCGGCGCCGCGCTGGAGGAGTTGCTGGCCGCCACCCCCGAGTGCGCCTATGTGCTGGCCCAGCTGCCCGACACGCCGGCCCCGGCGGCCGGTTCCGGGGTGCTGGACGTCCCGGTGGCCGGCCTGGAGCCCGCGGCCGGCCGCGAGTTGCTCTCGCTGGCCGTCGCCCGGGAGCTGACCCCGGCCGAGGCCGCCTGGGCGGACGAGCTGGCCCGGGCGGGCGAGGGCCGGCCGCCGTACTTCGTGCGGGCCGGCGCCGTGTTGCGGTACCGGGCGGTGGACGGCGGCGGCCCGCTGCCGCCGGTGGACGGGCTGGTGGGGGTGCTGGCCGCCGAGATGTCCCCCGGCGCCAGGGAGTTGTTGCGGACCGCCGTCGCGCTCGGCGGCGAGCTGCCCGACCCGGCGGCGCTGCCCGCCCTCACCGGCGACGACGAGGTGGCCGCCGCCTACACGGAGTTGATCGACTGCGGCCTGCTCAGCCGGGTCGGCCGCCGGCGCCGGCTGGCGCCCGACGCGTTGGCCGCGCTGGCCGGTTCGGAGCTGGCCGCCGAGGCCGCCGTGCGGACGGACTCGCTCACCCGGCACTTCATCTGGTGGCTGGCCGACGCCGGGGTGCCGGCGGCGGAGGCGGTGGCCCAGGCGGACGTGCTGCTGGCCGCGCAGCGCGCCGCCCAGCAGGCCGGGTTGGCCGACGAGGTGGTGGAGCTGGTCCGGCTGGCCGCCCCGCTGCTGGCGCTCGGCCCCCGCTGGGGCGCCTGGGAGCGGTCGCTGCGCACCGGGCAGGAGGCGGCCAGGGAGGCCGGCCTGGTCGCCGCCGAGGCGTACTTCCACCACGAGTTGGGCGTGTTGGCCATCTGCGAGGGGCAGCTGGCCAGGGCCCGGGCCGAGTTGGAGGCGGCGACGGCGCTGCGCGGGGTGCTCTCGGACACCGGCGGCGCGGTCGCCGGCCGCCGGGCGCTGGCCCTGCTGGAGGACCTCGGCCGGCCGCCCGGCGCGACGCCGGCGCACACCCCGCCGGCCGGTGCGCCGCTGCTGCTCACCCAGCAGCCGCCGCCGGAGGTCAACGGGGCTGACGGCGCCGACGAGGCGGAGACCAGGGAGATCCCGGCGGCCGCGGGGTCCCCCGAGGCGGCCGAGTTGACCCTGGTGATCCAGGGCCGCTCGCCCGAGGCGCCCCGGCCCACGCTGCGGCAGCTGGTCGCCCGGGCCAACCGGCGGAACGCGGTGTACACCGGCGCCGGCGCGGTGCTGGCCGCCCTCCTCGGCACGGTGGTCGCCCTCGGCCTGACCTCGGGCGACACCGACGACGGGGAGAACGTCACCCGCAAGGACCCGGCCGTCGCCGAGGACGAGGACGCGCTGGTGGTGGACGAGACGACGGCCGAGGAGCCGACCGACGAGGAGCCGGAGGAGCCCAGTTCGGCGCCGACGACCGAGGCGGAGGCGCCTGACCCGGAGCCGACCGAGGAGCCCACCACGCCCGATCCGACCACCGCCGACCCCACGCCGGAGGAGACCGGCGACCCGGGGGAGGACGCGGCGGGCGGCGACGGTGCCCCGGAGGAGCCGACCGAGGACCCCTCGGACGACCCGACGGACGAGCCGACCGAGGAGCCGACGGAGGAGGAACCCACCGAGGAGCCGACCGACGAGCCCACGGACGAGCCGACCGACGAGCCGACGGAGGACCCCACCGAGGGGGCCAGCGGCGGCCCGGACGCCACGCCCACCTCGACCGAGGACGCCGCCCCGGCGGAGCCGGCCGCGCCCGGCGCGGACCGGGGCACGGCCGGCTGACCGCCGCCCCCCACCCGCCTGGCCGACCGGGCGGGTGGGGGGCGGACGGCGGTTCACAACGGCCGGGTCAGAAGAGCCGTAGCTTGTCGTCCTCGATGCCGCGCAGCGCGTTGTAGTCCAGCGTGACGCAGCGGATGCCCCGGTCCGTCGCCAGCGTCCGGGCCTGCGGCTTGATCTCCTGCGCCGCGAACAGGCCCTGCACCGGGGCGAGATGGGGGTCGCGGTTGAGCAGTTCCAGGTAGCGGGTCAGCTGCTCGACGCCGTCGATCTCACCGCGCCGCTTGATCTCCACCGCCACCGTGCCGCCCTCGGCGTCCCGGCCCAGGATGTCGACCGGGCCGATGGCGGTCGGGTACTCGCGGCGGATCAGGCTCCAGCCCTCGCCGAGGGTCTCCATCCGGTCCGCCAGCAGTTCCTGGAGATGCGCCTCCACGCCGTCCTTGATCAGGCCGGGGTCCACGCCCAGCTCGTGCGAGGAGTCGTGGAGCACCTCCTCCATGGTGATGATCAGCTTCTCGCCCGCCTTGTTGACCACCGTCCACACCCGGCCGCCGCCGTCCTCCGCCTCGGCCTCCTTCAGGGTGCAGGGCGGGGACATCCAGTTCAGCGGCTTGTAGGCGCGGTCGTCCGCGTGCACGGAGACCGAGTTGTCGGCCTTGACCAGGACGAGCCGGGGAGCCATGGGCAGGTGGGCGGTGAGCCGGCCGACGTAGTCGACCGAGCAGCGAGCGATGACAAGACGCATATGGTCAGCCTAGAGGCTGTCGCCGGCCGGCACCGCCGCCCTCCGCCGGGCTCAGCGGGCTCGCGCGCCCTCGTCGTCGCCGGCGGCGCCGGCCGGCTCGGTGGGCCGCTTGGCCAGCGGCGCCGGCACCTCGGCCGGCTCCTCCCGACCGCCGTCCGCGGCCCGCTCGTTGACGGCCCCGCCCCGGTCGGCCCCGCCCCGGTCGGCCTCGCCCCGGTCAGTGCCGTCGGACGGGTCGGCGTCGTCCTGCGGGGCGCCGCCGTGCGCGTCGTCGACCAGGGTGGACTCGTCGAAGGGCAGCCGGCCGGAGAGCACGGCGCTGGCCCGTTCCCGGTCCAACTCCCTGGTCCAGGTGCCGATCAGCACCGTGGCCACCGCGTTGCCGGCGAAGTTGGTCAGCGCCCTGGCCTCGCTCATGAAGCGGTCGATGCCGACGATCAGGCCGACCCCGTCCAGCAGTTCGGGCCGGTGCGACTGGAGCCCGCCGGCCAGCGTGGCGAGCCCGGCGCCGGTGACGCCGGCCGCGCCCTTGGAGGCGATCACCATGAACAGCAGCAGGCTGACCTGCTCGCCCAGGGAGAGCGGGTCGCCCATCACCTCGGCGATGAAGAGCGAGGCCATGGTGAGGTAGATGGCGGTGCCGTCCAGGTTGAACGAGTAGCCGGTCGGCACGGTGATGCCGACCACCGGCTTGCTCACCCCCAGGTGCTCCATCTTCCCGATCAGCCGGGGGAGCGCCGACTCCGACGATGAGGTGGAGAGGATCAGCAGGAACTCGCGGCCCAGGTAGCGCAGCAGCGAGAAGATGTTGACCCTGGCCACCGCCCACAGCAGCACCCCGAGCACCAGCAGCACAAAGATCACACAGGTGACGTAGAAGCCGATCATGATGACGGCCAGCGAGCGCAGCGCGTCCACGCCGGTCTCGCCGATCACCGCCGCCATCGCCCCGAAGGCGCCGACCGGGGCCACCCACATGATCATCGCCAGCACCCGGAAGACCAGCCGCTGGAGGTGCTGGACCCCGCGCAGCAGCGGCTCGCCGGCCCGGCCCATGCCCTGCAGCGCGAACCCGGTGAAGAGCGCGACCAGCAGCGTCTGGAGCACCTCGCCCTCGGTGAAGGCGGAGGCGAAGGAGGTCGGGATGATGCCCAGCAGGAAGTCCGCGGTGGACTCGCTGGCGCCCTCGGCCTGCGCCGCGCCCGCGTCCCTGGTCGCCTCGGTGATGTCGAGCCCGGAGCCCGGCTCCAGCAGGTTGCCCACCACCAGGCCGATCACCAGCGCCAGCGCGGACATCACCATGAAGTACCCGAGTGCCAGCCCGCCCACCGCGCCGACCTTGGCGGCCTTCCGGACCGAGCCGATGCCCAGCACGATGGTGCAGAAGATCACCGGCGAGATGATCATCTTGATCAGGTTGACGAAGCCGGTGCCGAGCGGCTTCAGCTCGACGGCCGCCCCGGGCGCGACCAGCCCGACGGTGACACCGGCGACCACCGCCAGGATGACGAACACGTAGAGGTAGTGCGTCCGGTCGCGCCGTCTCGCGCCCTTCGGCTGCGCCTGCGGCGGATTGGTGGGCGTGTCGGGGGACGTGGCCACGGGGATCTCCTCGTCGTCGCGGAGTCGGTGGGGGAGGCTCCGCCCCTCGCCCCGGGGCGGCGGGCGGGGAGCCCTGCGACTATCCATCCGGCCGTGACCTGGGTCACCCTTGTGTTCATTGAGTTCGCTGACACCGGCCCGCCCGCCCCCGTCGCCAGGTGCCACCCCACGGGACGGGCCAGCGAGAACACCGCGACGTTGGGTTTCGGTCAACGTGCCGGCTGACCACACTGGGCGCCATGGCTCTTCCCCGTCCGCGCAGTCTGGCCGGCCAGCTCTTCGCCGTGCAGGTGCTGCTGGTCACCCTGGTGGTGGCCGGCTGCGCCGTCTTTACCTACCTCAGCAGCCGGGACCAGGCCGAGGAGGCGGCCAGGACCGAGGTGACCGTGGTGGCGCGGACCATCGCGGACGCGCCCTCCGTGCTGGCCGCGCTCGGCTCCGAGGACCCCAGCGGCCAACTCCAGCCCTACGCGGAACAGGTCAGGCGCGACACCGGCATCACCTTCGTCACCATCATGCGACCTGACGGGCGGCGGCTGACCCATCCCAACCCGGACCGCATCGGAGAGACCTTTCTCGGCCACACCGAACGCGCCCTCGCCGGCGAGACCTTCACCGAGTCCTACACCGGCACCCTGGGCCGCTCGGTGCGGGTGGTCACCCCGGTGCGCGCGGACGGCGAGATCATCGCGCTGGTGAGTGCCGGCCTGGCCGTCGAGACCATAGGCCGCCGGGTCGCCGACCAGGTCAGTGGCCTGCTGGTGGTGGCCGGCGGCGCCCTGGCGCTGGGCGGGGCGGGCACCTACGCGGTCAATCTGCGGCTCCGCCGGCACACCCACGGAATGAACGCGGCCGAATTGAGCCGGATGTACGACTACCACCAGGCCACGCTCCGGGCGTTGCGGGAGGGACTGCTGCTGCTGGATGGGGATGGCCGAATAGCGTTGGTCAACGACGCCGGCCTGGAACTGCTCGGGCTGCCCGCCGAGCCGGTCGGCCGACCGCTGGACGAGTTGGCGCTGCCGCCCGCGCTGCTGGCGACGCTGCGGGCGCCGGCACCGGTGGTGGACGAGGTGCGGGTGACCGAGGACCGGGTGCTGCTGGTCAACACCGCGCCGGTCTCCGACGGCGGCCAGCGCGGCACCGTGGTCACGCTCCGCGATCACACCGAACTCCAGGAGCTGGCCGGCGAGCTGGACTCGGCGCTCGCGTTCACCGACGCGCTGCGCGCCCAGGCGCACGAGGCGGCCAACCGGCTGCACGCGGTGGTGGCGCTGATCGAGCTGGGGCGGGCCGAGGAGGCGGTGGAGTTCGCCACCGCCGAGTTGGAGCTTGCCCAGGCGCTCACCGACCGGGTGGTGGACGCGGTGGCCGAACCCGTCCTCGCCGCCCTGCTGTTGGGCAAGGCGGCGCAGGCCAACGAGCGCGGCGTCGAGCTGCTGCTCACCGAGGACAGCAGGATCGACGACGGGGTGCTGCCGCCGTCCCTGCCCCCCAGGGACCTGGTCACCATCCTGGGGAACCTGATCGACAACGCGATGGAGGCGGCGATGGAGACGGCGCGTGGTGGTCCGGGCGCACGCCGGGGAACACGAGCTGCTGCTGGAGGTGAGCGACTCCGGCGGCGGCCTCGGCGAGGAGGCCGCGGACGCCGCCTTCGACTGGGGCTGGAGCACCAAGCCGGCCACCGGCGAGGGGCGGGCCGGCGGGCGCGGCGTCGGCCTCGCCCTGGTGCGGCAGGCGGTGCGCCGTAACCGGGGCACCGTCGAGGTGGCCAGGGCGGCGTCGGGCGGCGCCCGGCTCACCGTCCGGCTGCCGCTGTGGACGGGGGCGGCGTGAGCGGGGGCGCGGGACCGGTCCGGGTGCTGGTGGTGGAGGACGAGCCGCTGGCCGCCGAGGCACACCGCGGCTATGTGGAGCGGGTGCCCGGCTTCGTGGTGCGCGGCACCGCGCGGACCGGGGCGGAGACCGCCCGGCTGCTCGCCGGCACCGAGATTGACCTGCTGCTGCTCGACCTCTACCTGCCGGACGGCCACGGCCTGCGGCTGCTGCGCTCGCTGCGCGGCGCCGGGCACGCCGTCGACGTGATCGCGGTGACCTCGGCCCGCGACCTGACCGTGGTGCGGGAGGGGGTCTCGCTCGGCGTGGTCCAGTACGTGCTCAAGCCCTTCACCTTCGCCACGCTCCGTGACCGACTGGTGCGGTACGCGGCGTTCCGCGGCGCCGTTGGGGAGGCCGGCGGGCAGGAGGAGGTGGACCGGACGCTGGCGGCGCTGCGCTCCCCGGCGGCCGTCCCGCTGCCCAAGGGGCTCAGCCAGCCGACCCTGTTGGCGGTGATCGACGCGCTGCGCCAGGCCTCCGAGGGGCTGACCGCGACGGCGGCCGCCGAGCGGGTCGGTGTCTCCCGGATCACCGCCCGCCGCTACCTGGAACATCTGGTCGCCACCGCCCGCGCCGCGCGGGCCCCGCGCTACGGTCAGGTCGGCCGTCCCGAGCTGTGCTACCGCTGGCTGGATGAGGTGGGTTAGCCGGGGGTGGTGAGGTGGTAACCGGGTGAGGTCAGAGGCGTCTGGTATGGGTGGGATTCGATGACTTCGACAGTGGCCAGTTATGTGCCCAATCCACTGACACCCGGCGCTCACCGGGCCTAACGTGAGCGCAGGAGTCGCCGCTCGAACGTACGCACGTCAGTGCCGCGTTGGTGCGGTGTCACTTCCTCGGGCCAGTCCGCGGCAGACCCCGACACGGGGTCGCGAGAGGAGAAACCCATGTCGCTCGACGTCTCACCGGCGTTGCTGGAACAGGCCGAGCGGGGCGAGGTTGACGAAGCCGAGTTCGTTGACTGCATACGGACGTCCCTGCCCTTCGCCTGGGACATGATCAGCAACCTGGTAGCCCGACTACAGGTGGACGGCGGTGAGTTCGCCGACAACACCACCCCGCCCCCGGACGAGCAGGCACGGGGGCAGTTGCTGCGGGCGCTGGCCAGCGACGCCATCAGGGGTGCCCTACAGCGGCACTTCGGCGTCCGGCTCGCGTTCCAGAACTGCCACCGGGTCGCCGTCTTCCCGCTCGGCGCCGCCAGCGACGAGCGGCTCGCCCGGTTCACCTCGGTGCGCGGTCAGATACTCAACCAGTCGCCGGAGCTGCGCGACTGCTGAGCGCCGTCCCGTACGGAGGTACCGGTCGCTGCCGCCTTCCCCGCCGGTCCGGGGAGGAGCGGCAGCACCTCGGCGGCCAGCCGGCGGACGTTCCGCTCGGTGGCCGCGCTCTCGCCCGACCCCTCGACCAGCAGCGCGAAACGGGTGATGCCCGTCAGCTCGCTGGTCCGGGCCAACCGGTCGGCGCACAGCTGGGGATCGCCCACCGGATGCAGCTCGCAGAGCAGCTCGGTGTAGGCGAACGGATCGCGCATGGCCCGCGGCCCGCCGTCCAGCGTCTGGTGCGCGGCCAGCCCCTGGCGCAGCCAGCCGGGCAGCGCCCGCCGGAGTGTCTGCACCGCCTCCGTGTGGCTGTCGCCGACCTGCCCCACGCCCGCCGCCACGTGGTCGGCCGCGCGCACCACCTCCGGCGGCACCCCCGCCTCCCTGGCCGTGTCCCGCCACAGGGCCACCATCTCGGCCTTCTCCTCGTCCCCGATGTGCATCCCCAGCAGCATCGGCAGGCCACGTCTGGCCGCCAGCCGCACCGTGTCGGGGGAGGTGCAGGCGACCACCACGGGCGGCGGCTCGGCGCCGTCCCCGCCGCTCGGCGTCACCGGCACGGAACGGAACCTGAACCGCTCGCCGGCCGCGTCCACCGCCGGCTGGGTCAGCCAGCGCAGCAGCAGGTCGAGGGACTCGGGGAAATCCCGCTCCAGCGCCTCCCGGCCGGTCCCGAAGACCTCCAGATCCACCCATGGGCCGCCGCGCCCCACCCCGAGCGTGAACCGACCCCCCGAGGTCAGGTGGAGCAGCGCCGCCTGCTCGCCGAGGGCCACCGGATGCTGGGTGGAGAGCACGCTGACCGCCGTGCCCACGGTGATCCGGCGGGTCCGGCCGAGCAGCAGCGCGGCCAGCGTGACCGCTGATGGGCACAGGCCGTAGGGGACGAAGTGGTGTTCGGCCAGCCAGACGGAGTCCAGGCCGACCTCGTCGGCCACCTCGACGGAGCGGACCGCGCGGTCCAGCGCCTCCTGTTGCGGCTGGCCCGGATACTGACCGGCCAGCACAAATGTCCCTATCCGTAGGCTCCCCATGACGCCACCCTCCTCGCGGCCCCTGGCGTGCTCGCCGTGACCTGCCTCGTTCCGGGTCTCCCCATGGGCCTTAACGCGTGACACGTGCCAAGGGCACGGGACCGCGGCAGGTTTTTCCGATGATCATCAACGGGGCTGGTCGAGGGTCCGCGTAAACTCGGTTGCGTTGTCGGCTCCCCGCACTCCGGTGCGCGTCCGGCGCGACGGCGCGCCACTCGGGCCGGCCGAGCCAGCCCGCCCAACCGCCAGCCCCGTCGAGGTGTTCCGTGTCCCCGCGTCGCAACCGCCCGCGCGGTCGTCAGCAGCCGTCAACGGGCGGCGAAGGGCCCCGCGAGTACGGTGTGGAGCGCACCGACGAGTGGCGGGGCGAGGAGTGGGTGGTCCGCGGGGTCACCGGCGCCGCGGCCGCCAAGCACTACCGCTGCCCGGGCTGCGACCAGGAGATCCCGCCCGGCGTGCCGCACGTGGTGAGCTGGCCCAGCATGGGCGCCGTCGAGGACCGCCGGCACTGGCACCGGGCCTGCTGGAACGCCCGCGACCGCCGGGGCGCGCGGCCCCTCCGCACCCGGAACGCCCCTCGCTACTGACGGCTTCGCCGGGGGCCGTGTCGGCCGGCTCGGCCGCCCGGGGACGGCCGTCGCCCGCCGCCGACGGTGGCACCCGCCGTCTGTCGCTGCCCTGGCTTGGCACGCCAACGGCGGTTCGGCCTGGGCTGGCGGTGCTTCGGCTTCGCCGGGGTGTGGGTCACGCTGTCGCGGTTTGTGCCGGCCTCGCGTGCCGGCCGGCTTCGCCGTGTCGCACGCCCTTGGTGTTGCCACCTCGTTGCCGCCAGGCTCGACCGCCCGGGGGCGGCCGTCGTCCGCCGGTCGTTGTTGCCCGGCTTCGCCGGGGATGCGGATGACGTTCTCGCGGGGGCGGTACGGGGGTGGGCCGACCGCGGGCGCCAGCGGCTTCGCCGCCGTGGTGCGTCTGCGACGCCGCCGCCCGCGCTGTTGCCCGGCCGCGCCGGCGGCCGCCGGCGCGGGCCAGCGCGGTGGCTCGGTCCGGGCCGCCGGTCGCCGGATTCGCCGGCCCGCCGGCCTCGGTCGCCGGGGTCGGCCGTGGCTGTCTTCGCCCACGGGTGGGGGTGTCGGAGCGCCGGTGCCGTCTTCCGGTCGTGGTCCGGCTTCGCCGGGACTCGGCGGGTGGGGGAGCCCGTCTCCGCGTCAGTCGGTGCGGGCGGGGGCGGGGAGGGCGCGGACGGCGGTGACCAGGGGGGTGAGCTCCGGGCGTTGTTCGGCCTGGTCGAGCGCCTCGCGCAGGGCGGCGTCGTTGGTGGGGCGGGCCTCGTCGAGGAGGGCGCGGCCCGCCTCGGTGACCTCGGTGTAGATGCCCCGGCGGTCGGTCGGGCACAGGTAGCGGGTCAGCAGGCCGCGCTCCTCCAGGCGGTTGACCAGCCGGGTGGTGGCGCTCTGGCTCAGCACGACGGCGTCGGCCAGCTCGCTCATCCGGAAGTGGTGGCCGTCGCCCGACTCCTGCCGGCTCAGCACGTCGAGCACCGAGTACTCGCGGACGCTCAGCCCGTGGCCGCTCTGCAGGGCGCGTTCGATGTGCGCCTCGATGCGGTCGTGGAGGGCGGAGAGGGCGCACCAGCCCTGGGCGAGGCCCGTGTCGGAACGTGCCATCGCCGCCTCCTCGCCGTCCTCGCCGCCGTCTCCGGCGGCCTCGCTTCTCAGGGTAGCGCAGGGGCCTGAAGTGTGCGCTTGCCTTTAACCGGCGTGTGCAACTATTTTCGAAGCTGGTAATCGTCGTGTGCATCCATCTGGGTGCGCGGGAACACCGAGGAGTGCAGTCATGCCGCTCGCGGTACTGGCCCTGGCTGTCGGGGCCTTCGGTATCGGCACCACCGAGTTCGTGGTCACCGGCCTGCTCCCCGAGGTGGCGGGGGAGTTCGGCGTCTCGATCCCCACCGCGGGGCTCATCGCCACCTGGTACGCGCTGGGCGTCCTGGTCGGCGCCCCCGTGCTGGCCATCGCCGGGGCGCGGGTGTCGCGCAAGCGCCTGCTGATGCTGATGATGGTGCTCTTCACGCTGGGCAACGCGATCGCCGCGCTGGCGCCGTCGTTCGGCGTGCTGCTCGCCGGCCGGGTGATCGCCGCCCTGGCGCACGGGGTGTTCTTCGGCGTCGGCTCGATGGTCGCCGCGACGCTGGTCAGGCCCGAACGGCGGGCCAGCGCCATCGCGTTGATGTTCACCGGGCTGACCCTCGCCAACGTGCTCGGGGTGCCCGCCGGGACACTGCTCGGGCAGCGGGTGAGCTGGCGGCTGACCTTCGCGCTGGTGGCGGTGATCGGGGTGGTCGCGCTGGTCGGGCTCGCCGCCCTGGTGCCGGCCGGCACCGGCGACGGGCCGGGCGTCGGCGGGCGGCCGGGGACGGCCGGCGGGGTGCGGCGCGAGCTGGTGGCGCTGCGCGATCCGCAGGTGCTGCTGGCCATGGCGATCACGGTGCTCGGCTTCGGCGGGGTCTTCGCCGCCATCACCTATGTCGCGCCGATGATGACGGACGCCGCCGGCTACGCCGAGTCGAGCGTGACCTGGCTGCTGGTGCTCTTCGGGGTGGGCCTGGTGGCCGGCAACCTGGTGGGCGGGCGGCTCGCCGACCGGGCGCTGATGCCGCTGCTCTACGGCTCGTTGGCCGCGCTGGCGCTGACCCTGGCGGCGTTCACCGTCACCGCGCACGACCGGCTGGCGGCGGCGGTGACGCTGACGCTGGTCGGGGCGTTCGGCTTCGCGACCGTTGCGCCGCTCCAGAAGCGCATCCTGGACCACGCGGCGCAGGCGCCGACGCTGGCCTCCGCGATGAACATCGGCGCCTTCAACCTGGGCAACGCCATCGCCGCCTGGCTGGGTGGGCTGGTGCTGTCGGCCGGCGGCGGGCCGGCCACGCCGAACGCGGTGGGCGCGGCGATGGCCCTCGCCGCGCTGGGGCTCGCCGTGCTCGCCGCCGGCCTGGAGCGGCGGCGCCCGGCCCGCGCCGCCGTGGCCGCAGACGGGCCGCGACAGCCCGCCGCCCGGTGACCCCTGGGGCCACCGGGCGGCGGTCGGTGAGCGGTCGGTCCGCGGACCGGTCGGACGCGGTGACGGTCAGACGTCGGTGGTGGTCAGCCGGGCGAAGGCGGCGGCCAGCAGGGCCGCGGTGACCGCGGCCAGCAGGCCCAGCATGCCCCAGCCGGTGGTCGGCTCCTCACCGATCATCGGGATCCGGAAGAGCGAGGCCAGCCCGTTCAGCGGGGAGTACTCGATCAGCGCGTCCCGCAGGCCGGACAGCGCCTCACCGACCATGAACATGGCGGCCAGCAGCGGCACCAGCACCACGCCCAGCATGAAGGTGATCGCCCCGGCCGAGTGCCGCAGCAGGGTGCCGACGGCCAGCGCCATCAGGCCGAGCAGCGCGACGTAGAGCGAGGCGCCCACCGTGGCGCCCATCCAGTGCCCGCTGGAGGCGATCAGCTCGCCGTTCTCCACCGAGCCCTCCATGATCGGGTCGTCCCAGTCCCAGTCGGGCACCGTCTGGCCGCCGAGCATGGAGGAGTGGATCAACGCGGTCAGCGAGGTGGCCACCAGGGTCACCGTGAAGGCCAGGCCGAAGAAGACCAGCGCCTTGGCGAGCAGCACCCGGGGCCGCTGCGGGCAGGCGGTGAAGGTGGTCCTGATCATGCCGGTGGCGAACTCGGAGGTGACCACCAGCACGCCCAGGGTGATCACGCAGATCTGGCTGAACATCAGGCCGAAGTAGCCGCCGGCCAGCAGCGGCATCCCGGTGTAGTCGTCGCTGCTCAGCGCGGCGGCGAAGGCCAGGCCGATGCCCACGGTCAGGACCAGGGTGAGGGCCAGCGTCCACATGGTGGAGCGCACCGTGCGGATCTTGGTCCACTCGGAGGCGAGGGCGTGCCCGAGGTGCGTCTTCACCACCGGGATCGGTGAGCTGTAGCCGCCACCGGCGAACGCCGGCTGGCCGGGCGCCTGTTGACCCGGAGCCTGCTGGGCCGGCGGCTGCTGGGCGAACGGCTGCTGGGCCGGGGGTGCCTGCTGCCCGAACGCCTGCTGGGCGGGCGGGGCGGCCGGCGGCTGGGGGGACTGCTGCGGCGGGGGCGGAGTGCTCATCGGGCGTCCTCGGGGCGGTACGGGGCGGGGCTCGCGGCGGCCGGCTGCGCGACCGGGGGACCGGCGGGCACCGGCCCGGCCGGCGCGCCGGGCGGCGGGCCGAAGCCACCCTGCGGGGGCGGGTAGCCGGCGGCCTGCGGCGGGCCGTAGCCGGCCACCTGCGGCGGCTGGCCCTGGAGCCCGGCCCGCTGGTCGGCGGTGGAGCGGTAGTCCACGGCGCCCTGCGTCATCCGCATGTACGCCTCCTCCAGCGAGGCGTGGTGCGGTGACAGCTCCCACAGCCGGACGTCGGCCTGGTGCGCCAACTCGCTGATCCTGGGCAGTTCGAGGCCGACCACCCGGAGCGTGCCCTCCGGCTCCTGCTGCACCTGGCCGCCCGCCTCGGCGAGGACCCGGACCAGCTTCTCCCGCTGCTGCTCCTCGCTGTCCGGGGTGCGCACCCGCGCGAAGCTGGTGGAGTTCTGCTCGATGAAGTCGTTCACCGGCTGGTCGGCCATCAACTGGCCCCGGCCGATGACGATCAGGTGGTCCGCGGTCTGCGCCATCTCGCTCATCAGGTGGCTGGAGACGAAGACCGTCCGGCCCTCGCTCGCCAGCCGCCGCATCAGCTCACGCACCCAGCGGATGCCCTCCGGGTCAAGCCCGTTGACCGGCTCGTCGAAGAGCAGCACCTGCGGGTCGCCGAGCAGCGCGGTGGCGATGCCGAGCCGCTGCCCCATGCCGAGCGAGAAGCCCTTGGAGCGCTTCGCCGCGACCTGGGACAGGCCGACCACGTCCAGCACCTCGTCCACCCGGCGGGCCGGTATGCCGGAGAGCTGCGCCAGGCACAGCAGGTGCGAACGGGCGCTGCGGCCACCGTGCTTGGCGTTGGCGTCCAGCAACGCGCCCACCTGCCGGGGCGCGTTGGGCAGCTGCCGGTACTGGTAGCCGCCGATGGTCACCGTGCCGGCGCTCGGCGCGTCCAGCCCGAGGATCATCCGCATCGTGGTGGACTTGCCGGCGCCGTTCGGGCCCAGGAAGCCGGTGACCTTGCCGGGTTGCACCCGGAAGGTCAGGTTGTAGACGGCCGTCTTGGAGCCGTAGCTCTTCGTCAGGCCGGTTGCCTCGATCATCTAGCGTCACCCTGGTTGTCTGGGGTGGGGCATGGGCCCACGGCCGCAACTCGCCCCCGTCCCCGCAGACCCTAGTCCCCGACCTTCACGTTCAGGCAAACCGCTTGTTCCAAGCTCGCACCAGTTCGGCGAACCGGCGCCCGTTCCCGCGCCGCAGGTGCCCGTTTCCCGCCCGGACGCCCGGTTCAGGCGTCCCGGCGGCGGAGCGTGACATAGCCGGCGAGCAGCGCGGCCGCGGTCCAGGCGAGCATGATCAACAGCCCGGTCCACGGGCCGTACGGCCAGCTGCCGTCGTCCACCACCGCCATGATCCGGGAACCCGCCTGGTCCGGCAGGTACCGGCCGAGCTTCTCGGTGGCCGGGACGTTCGCCAGGATGCTGGAGATCATGAAGAAGAACGGGATCTGCACCCCGAAGGAGAGCAGCGGGCTGCGCAGCAGCCAGCTCACCGCCATCGCGAAGAGCGCGATCAGCCCCAGGTAGAGGCCGGCGCCGAGGACCGCCCGCGGCACCCCGGGCGCCGACAGGTCGGTGCGGTGCCCGCCCAGCATCAACTGGCCGAGCAGGAAGGCCGCGAAGCTGGTCAGCAGGCCCACCGCCAGCGCCAGCGCGGTGGCCACCGCCACCTTGGCCGCCAGCAGCTGCCCGCGCACCGGCACCGCGGTCAGCGAGGCCCGGATCATCCCGGTGCTGTACTCGCTGGAGACCACCAGGATCCCGAAGGCGATCATCGCCAACTGCCCCAGCGAGATGCCGGCGAAGCTGGTGAACGTCGGGTCGAAGGTCAGCCGCTCCCGCTGCGACAGGTCGTCGAAGGTGTGGTTGAGCAGCCCGCTGACCAGCATGCCCAGCGCGACCGTCACCACCAGCGCGCAGGCCAGCGTCCACAGCGTGGCCCGGACGGTGCGGATCTTCGTCCACTCGGAGCGCAGCACCCGGCTCGCGTGCGACACGGCTCAGCCCTCCGGGGCGCGGCCCCGCGCCTGGTACTCGACGGCCTGACTGGTCAGTCGCATGAACGCCTCCTCCAACGAGGCCCGATGCAGGCACAGTTCGTGCAGCACCAGGCCACGGTCAGCGGCCAGCCGGCCGACCGGCTCCGTCTGGTCGCCGGCCAGCTCCCAGGCCCCCTCGGCGCCCGGCCCGCGCGCCGGCTCGGCGGTGAGCCCGGCGTCCGCCAGCGCGTCCCGCAGCGCCTCCTGGTCCGGCGACCTGACCCGGGTGGTGGAGCGGGCGTTCTCCTCGATGAAGTCCGCCATCGAGGTGTCCGCCAGCAACTGCCCCTGCCCGATCACGATCAGGTGGTCGGCGGTGAGCGCCATCTCGCTCATCAGGTGGCTGGAGACGAACACCGTCCGGCCGTCGGCGGCCAGGCTGCGGATCAGGTTCCGCACCCAGTGGATGCCCTCCGGGTCCAGCCCGTTGACCGGCTCGTCGAAGATCAGGATCCGCGGGTCACCCAGCAACGCGCTGGCGATGCCCAGCCGTTGGCCCATGCCGAGGGAGAAGCCGCGGGGCCGCTTCCTGGCCACCGGGCCGAGGCCCACCAGGTCGAGCACCTCGCCGACCCGGCGCCGCGGCACGCCGTTGCTCTGCGCCAGGCACAGCAGGTGGTGGTAGGCGGTCCGGCCCGGGTGCACCGCCCTGGCCTCCAGCAGTGCGCCCACCACGGTCAGCGGGTCGGTCAGCCGCGCGTACGGCTTCCCCTCCACCCGGGCCTCGCCGGCCGTCGGATGGTCGAGCCCGAGGATCATCCGCATCGTGGTGGACTTGCCGGCGCCGTTCGGCCCCAGGAAGCCGGTGACCAGGCCGGGCCTGATCACACAGGTCAGCTCCCGCACCGCGGTCTTCAGACCGTACCGCTTGGTCAGTCCCGCCAGCTCGATCATGCCTCGACGCTAGGACGCGGAAGGGCCCGCCGCCCGTTCAGGCGGCGGGCCCTGGCCCGTTGGGGTGACGGCCGGCTCGGGGCCGTCGGGCTGGCGACGACTCAGCGCGACTGCTGGGCCGGGACGCCCTTGCCCAGGCCCTCGTCGCCGTCGTCCGAGTCGCCCAGCGACGCGGCGGCCACCTGGGCACCGGTCAGCGTGGCGAGCATCTCGCGGACGTTGGTCAGCTGGGCGTTGATGCTGTCCCGGCGGTTGGTCAGGGCGGCCAGCTCGCGCTCGGACTCGCTGCGGATGCGGTCGGCCTTCGCGTTGGCGTCCGCCACGATGTCCTCGGCCTGCCGCTGCGCGGTCTCCACCGTCTGGCGGGCCCGGCGCTCGGCGTCGGTGCGGAGCTTCTCCGCCTCCAGCCGCAGCTGCTCGGCGCGGTGCTCGATCTCCGCCAGCCGCTTCTCCGCCTTCGCCTGACGCGAGGCCAGGTCACGCTCCGACTGCTCCCGACGCTTGGCCAGGTTGGTCTCGAAGTCGGCCGCCGCCTGGGCCGCCTTGGCGCGGGTGTCCTCGAAGAGGGCGTCCGCCTCCTCGCGCTTGGCCTGGGCGTCCTTGTCGGCGTCGGCCCGGGTGGCCGCGGCCTCGCCCTGGGCCTTCTCGACGATCCGGGCGCCGTCCTCCTCGGCCTTCTGCTTGCGCTCGGCCGCGTACGCCTCGGCGTCGTTCCGCACCTGCTGGGCCGCGCCCTCGGCCAGCTCCCGGTGCTGCTCGGCGGACCGGCGGGCCTCCTCGCGCAGATCCTTGGCCTCTTCTTCGGCGAGGCGCAGGATCTTCTCCACCCGGGCACCCAGCCCGGCGTAGGACGGCTCGGAGTCGCTGATCTGGGCCTGGGCGTTCTGCGTTTCGAGGTGCAGCTCCTCGATTCGCTTCTCCAGGGAGGTGATGCGCGCCAACGCGCCGTCGCGATCCGCGACGAGCTTGGAGATGCGGTCCTCCACCTGCCCGCGGTCGTAGCCACGCCGAACGAGCTCGAAGCCGAATGGGGAAGAGGAAGTGTCGCTCATGGGGTTCCTGTCGATTCAGACGGGTGAGTGAGTAGGGGACTCGGGGCTTGGCGTTCTGCGCTTCGAGGTGTGGCTCCCAGGAAGTTGAACCAGTGACTGATTCGGGCGGGGTCCGTGCCCTCGGAGGATTCATCCTAGGGGGCCGGCCGGCGTGTCTACGAGCAGATCGCGACACTCTGTGGAGAATGTTCGCCGCTTCCGCTCAATCGTGTGGCTCAGCCACCTGAGCGTTTGCCGCCCGGCCGTCCCTGGCCGGCGCCGGCTCCCGCCGTGACCGAACCAGGCTGCCCCTTCGCCGACTTGCCCGAGCCACCCGGCTTGGGCGCCTCGAACGACTCCAGCGCCTCCAGCACGTCCTGCACCCGGGAGATCTCCGCGTTGATGTCCTGCCGTCGGCGCGTCAGCTGGTCCAGCTCGCGCTGGCCCTCCTCCACCATGCGGGTCGCCTCCCGTTCCGCCTGGACCCTGGCCTCCCGCGCCTCGGCCAGGACCGCGGTCTGCTTCAACTCCGTCTCCCGCAGCAGCGCCTCGGCCTTCCGCACCGCGGCGATCCGGATCTTCCCGGCCTCCGCGTCCGCGTCGGCCACCGCCTTGGCCGCCGCCTGCCGCGCCTCCTCGCGCTGCTCCTCCGCCGCCCGCATCAGCTTGTCCACCCGCTCGCCGGCCGCCCTGGCCTGCTCGGCTGACTCCCGCCTGGCCCGGTCGTGCAGCTCCTGCACCTCGGTCTCCACCCGGCGGCGCAGCTCCTCGGCCCGTTCCCTTATCCCCGCCGCGTCCCGACGGGCCTCCTCCAGCAGCGTGTTGGCGTCCTCGCGGGACCGCTCCACCAACCCGCTGCCGGTGGCCTTGGCCTCCGCCACCACCCGGTCCGACTCCTTGCGGGCCGCGGCCATCATCCGGTCCGCGCGGCTCTCCGTGTCGGCCGCCAGCCGCTGCGCCTCCTCGCGCGCCTCGGCCAGCAGCGCGTCCGCCTGACCGGCCGCCTCGGTGCGCCGCCGCGCGGCGTCCGCCAGCGCGCCGTCCCGCACCGCCTCGGCGTCCGCCCTGATCCGGTCGGCCTCGGCGGTGGCCGCCGAACGGCTCGCCTCCGCCTCGGCGATGGCCTCCTTGACGGTCCGTTCGGCGAGCGCGGCGGCGGCCTCCTTCTCCTCCGCCGACTCTCGCAGCACCCGGGCCGCCACCTGCTCGGCCTCGGCGCGGTGGGTGGCGATCTCCGCCTCGGCCTCCTCGCGGAGCCCGGCCACCGAGTCCCGCTCCTGCTGCGCCTTGTGCTCGGCCGCCGACACCAGCGTCTCGGCGCGCCGCTCCGCCTCGTCCAGCCGGGTCCTGGCGCCGGCCAGCAGCTCCTCGCTCTGCTCGTGCGCCTCGGACCGCTCCCGGTGCGCCGCCTCCCTGGCCTCGGCCAGGAAGCTGTCCCCCTTGGCCCGCAGCCGGGCCGCCTCCTCCTGCGCCGCGGCCAGCGCCTCGGCCGCCTCGCCCGCCGTGCGCTCCGCCGCCGCCTCGGCGTCGGCCCGCACCCGGTCGGCGGCCGTGGCGGCCTCCTCCCGCAGCCGGTCCGCCTCGGCCAGCGCCTCGCCGCGCAGCCGGACCGCCAGCTCCTCGGCCTCCACCCGGGCCCGGGCGGCGTCCGCGGTGGCCTCCTCGCGCAGCTGCTCGGCGGACCGCTCGGCCTGCTCGGTCAGCGTCCTGACCCGCTCGGCGGTCTCGGCCCGCGCGGCCTCCGCCGCCTCGTGCGCCTCGCCGCGCAGCCGCTCCGCCTCGCCCCTGGCCTCGGTCAGCTCCGTCTCGGCCGCCGCGAGGCGCTCCCCGGCCTCCGTCCGCAGCCGCTCCAACTCGGCACTCGCCGCGTCCCGTTCGGCCTGGGCGGCGGCCTCGGCCTCGGCCCGCAGCCGGTCCGCGGCGGCCTGCGCCTCGGCCAGCATCCGCTCGGCTGCCTCGGTGGCCTCGGCGCGCAGCTCGTCGGCCTCGCCCCTGGCCTTCTTCAACGCCTGCTCGGCCTGGTTGCGCAGCGTGGTGGCGCGCTCGATGGCCTCGGTGCGGACCCGCTCGCTCTCCGCGGTGGCCGCCGCGCGCAGCTCCTCGGCGTCCGCCCTGGCCTGGGCCAGCAGCTCCTCGGCGCTGGCCGCCGCCTGCTCGATCTGGGTGACCGTCTCGCGGCGGGCCTCCGCCCTGATCCGCTCGCCCTCCTCGACGGCCTCGGCGCGCAGCTGCTCCGCCTCGCCGCGCAGCCGCCGTGCCTCCTCCTGCAGCTCGACCGTCTTGGCCCGGTACTCCTCGGTGTCGTCCTGGGCCGCGCCGCGCAGCTGCTCGGCGGTCTCGTGCGCCTCGGCCCGCAGCCGGTCGGCCGTCGCCTCGGCCTCGGCGCGCAGCCGCTCGGCCTCCTCGGTGGCGGCCTTCGTCGTCGCCTTGGCCTCGCCGGCGGCCTTGTTGAGCACCTCCTCGGCGGTCCGCGCCGCCTCGGCCAGCTGCGCCGCGTACTCCTCGGCCGACCGGGACCGGGCCTCCTCGGACGCCTCGGCGAGCAGCTGCTCGGCGCGGGCGGTGGCCTCGTCCAGCGCGTGCTGCGCCTCGGTCCTGCGGCGCTCGGCGTCGGCCGTCGCCTCGCTGACCATCCTGGCCACCTCGGCCTTGGCGGTCGCGGTGCGCTGCTGGTACTCGGACTCCGCGTCCGCGCGGCGCTTCTCGACCTCGGCGGTGGCCTCCCGGCGCAGCCGCTCGACCTCCTCCGTCGCCAGCCGCAGCGCGTTGTCCGCCTCGGCGGCCCGCTCCTCCGCCTTGCGGAGCAGCGCGGCGGCCTCCCGGCGGCCGGCCTCGGCCTCCTCGCTGGCCGCGCCGCGCAGCCGCTCGGCGTGCGTGGCGGCCTCCTCGGCCTGCGCGGAGGCGGTGGCCACCATCCGCTCGGCGTCCGCCCGCGCCCGGCGCAGCAGCTCCTCGGCCTCGCCCCTGGCGGCCTCGGCCTCCAGCACCAGCCGCTGCCTGGACTCCTCGGTCAGCCGGGCGGCCTCGGCCCTGGCCTGGCTCGCGGTCCGCTCCGCCTCGGCCCTGGTCTCCTCCAGCAGCCGGCGGGCCTGGGACTCGCTGCGCGCCCGCAGCTGCTCGGCCCAGGCGACGTTCTCGTTGACGTGCGACTCGACGGTCGACCTGCGCTGGGCCAGCTCCTCGTCCAGCCGCTGCCGGCGGTTGACCGCCTCGGCGTGCAGCTCGGCCTCCAGCCGGGCGCGCTGGTCGGCCTGGTCCTGGAGCACCCGCTGGCTGCGGACCCGGGCCTCGCGCAGCTCGCGCTCGGCGTCGGCGCGCAGCTGGTCGGCCTGGTGGTGGGCGGAGCGCAGCACCTGCTCGGCGTGCGCCGCGGCGTCCCCGTAGGCCGGCCGGACCGCCAGCACCCGGCGGACCTCGTGCAACTTGGCGCGCAACACCTCGACCTGGTAGCCGAGGTCGTCGGCGTGATCGACCGCCTTGTCCCGCTCCTTCTTGAGCCGCTCCATCTCGGCTTCGAATCGCGAGAGGTGGTCGTCAGCCTGGTAGGCGTCGTAGCCCCGCACCGTGCGGTCCCATCCGTCCCCTGGTCGTGGAAAGCTGATCCGGTCGTCGGCGAACACGGGACGAGGAAATGCCCCAAAGCCCCGGCTGGGCCACTCTACCGGCCGGGGCGCCTTGCGTCAGTGGGCCTCAGGTTCCACACCGGTCTCGGTTGGTGCCGAGGTGACGAGTTCGGTCAACACCCCGTGGCAGTCCTTCGGGTGCAGGAAGGTGATCCGGGAGCCCATGGAGCCGCGCCTCGGCTCCGGATAGAGCACCCGAACGCCACGCTCCGCGACGGCCGCCGCGTCGCCGTCCACGTCGGCGGTGCCGAAGGCGAGGTGGTGCACGCCCTCGCCGTTCTTGGCCAGCCACTTGGCGACCGGCGAGTCGTCGCGGACCGGTTCGAGCAGTTGGAGCCAGGTGGCGCCGCCGTCGTCGGTCCCGTTGACCCGGAGCATGGCCTCACGGACCCCCTGCTCCTCGTTGACCTCCGAGTGGTGCACCTCGAAGCCGTAGGTCGTCCGGTAGAACTCGACGGTGGCGTCCAGGTCGAAACAGGCGATCCCGATGTGGTCGATGCGCGTCAGCATGAGTCAAGTGCACAGCGATCCGAGGGGGTTGCGCAACGTGCCCACGGTCACAGGTGGGCACCGATGACGCGGTCGGACGCCCTCGGTAGATTGAAGTGAACAGTCGTTTACCTCGGGCCGGGCCGCCGGCGGTCGGGCCCGGGTCCAGCGCGAGGAGTGCAAGATGACGACGTCCCAACAGCGCCGTTCGGTGATCGTCTCCGGTGCCCGCACCCCGATGGGGCGGCTGCTCGGCTCGCTGGCCTCGTTCTCGGGGGCCGAGCTGGGCTCGTTCGCGATCCGGGCCGCCCTCGAGCGGGCCGGGGTGGCCGCCGAGCAGGTGCAGTACGTGATCATGGGCCAGGTGCTCACCGCGGGCGCCGGGCAGATCCCGGCCCGGCAGGCGGCGGTCGGCGCCGGCATCCCGATGACGGTGCCCGCGCTGACGGTGAACAAGGTCTGCCTCTCCGGGCTCGACGCGGTGGCCCTGGCCGACCAGCTGATCAGGGCCGGCGAGTTCGACGTGGTGGTGGCCGGCGGCCAGGAGTCCATGAGCAACGCGCCGCACCTGCTGCCCGCCGGCCGGCGCGGGGTGAAGTACGGCGCCATGCAGGTGCTGGACGCGATGGCGCACGACGGGCTGACCGACCCGTTCGACGGCGTCGCGATGGGCGAGTCGACCGAGACGGTCAACACCCGGCTGGGCGTCACCAGGGCGGAGCAGGACGCCGTCGCCGCCCTCTCCCACCAGCGGGCCGCCCGGGCCCGCAAGGACGGCCTGCTGGCCGAGGAGATCGTGCCGGTCCAGGTGCCGCAGCGGCGCGGCGAGCCGCTGCTGGTGGACGCCGACGAGGGCATCAGGCCGGAGACCACCGTCGAGTCCCTGGCCCGGCTGCGGCCCGCGTTCCCCGGCCCGGACGGCGCCGGCACCATCACCGCGGGGTCCGCCTCGCAGATCTCCGACGGCGCCGCCGCCCTGGTGGTGATGGAGCGCTCGCGCGCCGAGGAGCTGGGCCTGGAGTGGCTGGCCGAGATCGGCCCGCACGGCAACGTCGCGGGCCCGGACAACTCGCTGCACTCGCAGCCGTCCCGCGCCGTCGAGCACGCCCTGGGCCGCGCCGGCCTCGCCGTCTCCGACCTCGACCTGGTCGAGATCAACGAGGCGTTCGCGGCCGTCGTCGTGCAGTCAACGCGCGACCTGGGGATCAGCTCAGATCGGGTGAACGTGAACGGTGGCGCGATCGCGCTGGGCCACCCGATCGGCATGTCCGGCGCCCGGCTGGTGCTGCACCTGGCGCACGAGCTGCGCCGCCGGGGCGGCGGCCGGGGCGCGGCGGCGCTGTGCGGCGGCGGTGGCCAGGGCGACGCCCTGCTGCTGAGCGCCCCGCGTGGCTGACCGCGGCGGCCCGGCGGCGGCCGGGGTGCGGGAGCTGGTGGCCGCCGCCCGCCGCGGCCAGCCGAGGGCGGTGGCCCGGCTGATCTCCCTGGTGGAGAACGCCGCCCCGCAGCTGCGCGCGGTGATGGCCGAGCTGGCGCCGCACACCGGCGGCGCCCGGGTCATCGGCCTGACCGGCTCCCCCGGGGTCGGCAAGTCCACCTGCACCTCGGCGCTGGTCGGCGCCTACCGGCGGGCCGGGCTGCGGGTGGGCGTGCTGGCCGTGGACCCCTCGTCGCCGTTCTCCGGCGGCGCGCTGCTGGGGGACCGGGTGCGGATGAGCGAGCACGCGCTCGACCCGGGCGTCTACGTCCGTTCGATGGCCACCCGCGGCCATCTGGGCGGCCTGGCCTGGGCGGTGCCGCAGGCGGTGCGGGTGCTGGACGCGGCCGGCTGCGAGGTGGTGCTGGTCGAGACGGTCGGGGTAGGCCAGTCCGAGGTGGACATCGCCGCCCAGGCCGACAGCACCGTGGTGCTGCTGGCCCCCGGGATGGGCGACGGGGTGCAGGCGGCCAAGGCCGGCATCCTGGAGGTCGGCGACCTCTTCGTGGTCAACAAGGCCGACCGGGACGGCGCCGGCACCACGGTTCGCGAGGTGCGGTACATGCTGGGCCTCGGCGCGCCGCGCGCGCCGGGCGACTGGCGGCCGCCCGTCGTGCGCACCGTGGCGGCGCGCGGCGAGGGCGTCGACGAGCTGGTGGCGGCGCTGGACAAGCACCACGGCTGGCTGACCGAGCACGACGAGCTGACCGCCCGCCGGACGCGGCGGGCGGCTCGTGAGGTGGAGACCATCGCGCTGACCGCGCTGCGCGCCCGGCTGGCCGCGCCGGCCGGTGACCACCGGCTGGCGGGGCTGGCCGACCGGGTCAGGCGCGGCCAGCTCGATCCGTACGCGGCGGCGGACACCCTGGTCGAGGAGCTGACGGCGGGCTGACCCCGGCGGCCCAGGGGTGCTGGGCCGCCGGGGCCGGGCGGACCGGGACGCGGCCCGCCGGACACGCCCTAAGGTGGTGTCACCGCGACCTCGGTCGCGCGGCCGTGGGGCCTGCCAGGTTGGGTCCGGCAGGCCCCGCGGCGCGGCTTCCCCGGGAGGGCACCCCGGGTCAGTCGTCCCGGCCGTCGTCGTCCCGGTCGTCCCGGTCGTCGCGGTCATCGTCGTCGTCCCGGCCGTCGTCGTCGCGGTCGTCCCGGTCGTCGTCATCGTCGTCGTCCCGGTCCCGCTCCTCCTCGACGATGTCGCCGTTCTGGAGGTTGATGCTCAGCTCGTACTCCGTGCCGTCCTCGCCCCGCAGCTCCAGCTCCCAGCGGCCGTCGTCCACGTCCGCCTCGCGCAGGGTGGCGCCGGTGTGCTGCTCGGCGATGGCCACGGCCATCGCCGCGTCGGTGTGGGACTCGGCCGCCAGCAGGCTGCGGGCCGCCGCCAGGTCGTCGTCCCAGTCGTCGTCGTCATCGTCGTCGTCACCCTGGCGGTCCCGCTCGGCGAGGACCTCGGTGCCCTCCTCGTTGACCAGGACGTGGTGCCAGGTCTCGCCCTCGCCGTAGATCTCGATCTCCCAGCCGCGCGGGTCGTCGTCGTCCCGCTCCAGGTCGATCTCGGTGACCACGCCGGGTGCCGCGGCCAGCGCGGTGTCGATGGCGCGGAGCGCGGCCGAGTCGCCGGCCACCGGCGCCGAGCCACCGTCGTCGGCCCGGTCGTCGCGCTCGTCGCGGTCGTCCGTGTCGTCGGTCGAGCCGTCCTCCTGGATCTCCAGGCTGGTGCTGCTGAGCGCCGCCGACTCCGTCCGGCTCCCCCGGTCACCGTCGGCCAGGGCGATACCGGCCAGCGTCCCGCCGCCGACCACGGCGCCGGCGGTGGCGAGGGCCACGATCATGTTGCGCTTCATGTTGGGTTCTCCCTGCTCGTCGTTGCCAACGAGTCATACGGTGCCCGAACCATCCTGAAGCTGAGCTGAAGACACCTGAAGACCTCTTCAGCTTCGGTTTGCGAAGCTTGACCCCGTGCGCGTGTTGATTGTCGAGGACGAGAAGCGGCTGGCGATATCGCTGGCCCAGGGACTGCGGGCCGAGGGCTTCGCGGTGGACGTGGTGCACACCGGCACCGACGGGCTGCACCGGGCGACGGAGGGCGACTACGACCTGATCGTCCTGGACATCATGCTGCCCGGCATGAACGGCTACCGGGTCTGCGCCGCGCTCCGCGCCGCGGGCGACGAGACGCCGATCCTGATGCTGACGGCCAAGGACGGCGAGTACGACGAGGCGGAGGGGCTGGACACCGGCGCCGACGACTACCTCACCAAGCCGTTCTCCTACGTGGTGCTGGTGGCCCGGGTGCGGGCGCTGCTGCGCCGGCGGGGCCGGAGCGCCGCGCCCGCCCTGCGGGTGGGCGACCTGACGGTGGACCGCGGCACCCGCCGGGTGACCAGGGGGGAGCGGGAGATCTCGCTCACCGCCAAGGAGTTCACCGTGCTGGAGCGGCTGGCCGACCGGCCGGGCGACGTGGTCTCCAAGGCGGAGATCCTGGAGCACGGCTGGGACTTCGCCTACCAGGGGGATCCGAACATCGTGGAGGTCTACGTGAGCGCGTTGCGCCGCAAGCTGGGCCCCGGCCTGATCGTGACGGTGCGGGGCGCCGGCTACCGGCTGGTGGCGGACGGGGGTGGCGGCCGTGGGTAGCGTCCGGGCGCGGGCGACGCTGGGCGCCACGCTGGTGGTGGCGGTCGCGCTGGTCTCCGCCGGGCTGCTCCTGCTGTGGCTGCTGCGCGGCAACCTGCAGGAGCAGGTCGATCTCCAGGCCGAGGTCACCGGCCGGGACGTGGCCGCCCAGCTGGCCACCGGCCGGGCCCTGGACGACCTGGACCTGGACGGCACCCGGCCGGTCCAGGTGGTGGACAGGGACGGGCTGCTCTACCAGGTCAGCGACGGCCTGGAGGAGATCGGCGGTACCGGCGTCGACAAGGTCGTCCCGGACGCCCCGACCCGCGAGGAGGTCCGGCAGAGCGAGCGGGACGCCCGGCAGGACCAGGCCGACGCCGACGCCGACGATGATGACGACGACGCCGACGACGACGATGACGAGGGGAACGCCGAGGAGGGCGCGGCGGGCGACTCCGACGAGCAGGTGCCGGGGCCCGGCGAGATGGATGAGGAGATCGGCTCCATCACCGGCTCCGCCGTGGTGGACGGCGAGTGGGGCGAGTACCGGTTCGCCGTGGTCGAGGTCAACACCCCGTGGGACGAGGACCTGGTGGTCTACGCGGGCGCCCCGCTGGACATCGAGCGGGCCGCCATCGACAGCGTGCGGACCTCGATGCTGGTGGGCGTGCCGGCGCTGCTCGCGGTGGTGGCCGCCGTCACCTGGCTGGTGACCCGCAGGGCGCTGCGCCCGGTGGAGGGCATCCGGCGGGGGATGGCCGACATCACCCGGTCCGAGGACCTCTCCCGGCGGGTGCCGGAGCCGGCGTCCAGGGACGAGGTGGGCCGGCTGGCCAGGACGACCAACGAGACGTTGGCCGCGCTGGAGTCCTCGGTGGACCGGCAGCGGCGGTTCGTCGCGGACGCCTCGCACGAGCTGCGCAGCCCGATCGCCTCGCTCCGCACCCAGCTGGAGGTGGGGGAGGCGCACCCGGAGCTGCTCGACCTGCCGGGCGCGGTGCAGGACACCGTCCGCCTCCAGGGGCTCGCCGCCGACCTGTTGCTGCTGGCCCGGCTGGACGCGGGCGAGCGGCCGCTGGGCGGCTCGGTCGATCTGACGACGCTGGTCACCGAGGTGCTGGACGAGCGGATCGGGGACCGGCACCCGGTGGTGCCGGACGAGGTGGCCGAGGCCACCGTGCGCGGCTCCCGCGGGCAGCTGTCCCGGGTGCTGGGCAACCTGCTGGACAACGCCCAGCGGCACGCCGCCGGCCGGGTGCGGGTCTCGCTGCGGGTGGCGGCGGGGCGGGCGCTGCTTGAGGTGGGCGACGACGGGGACGGGGTGCCCGAGGCGGACCGGGAGCGGATCTTCGAGCGGTTCGTCCGGCTGGACGACGCGCGCAGCCGGGACGACGGCGGCGCCGGTCTCGGGCTGGCCATCGCCCGGGACGTGGCCAGGCGGCACGGCGGCGAGCTGGCCGTCGGCTCGGCGCCGGAGGGCGGGGCGCTGTTCACCCTGGACCTGCCGCTGGCCAGCCGGGACTCGGCGCCGGACCCCGAGCCGGTCGCCGTCCCGGCCTGACGCCGGGACGCGGCCCGGCCCCGGTGCCGCGGCCCGGCGCCGGGGTCGTCACGGCCGGCCGCGCAGCTCGTGCAGGTGCGCGGCCACCGGCCGCAGCGAGCGGTCCAGGTCGGCCAGGGCCTTGGGGGAGAGCAGGTCTATGAAGTGCCGCCGCACCGAGGCGACATGGTGCGGCGCGACCTTCCGCATCACCTGCCAGCCCCGCTCGGTGAGGACGGCGAAGAGGCCGCGCTTGTCGGAGTCGCAGTGCTCGCGGCGGACCAGCTCCGCCTTCTCCATGCGGGTGATCTGGTGGGAGAGCCGGCTCTTGGACTGGAGCGTGGCGGCCGCCAGGTCGCTCATCCGCAGCCGGTGGCCCTCCGACTCGGAGAGGTGGACCAGGATCTCGTAGTCGTTCATGGTCAGCCCGAACGGTTGCAGGTCCCGTTCCAGCTGGTGGGTCAGCAGCCTGGTGACGTCCAGGTGGGTCCGCCAGGCGCGCTGTTCCTCGTCGCTGAGCCAGCGGGTGCCGTCGGTGTCCGTGTCCATGGGAAGGAACCCTAACCAACGGCGGGACCCCGGGCCGGTGATCGTTGGCGGGGCTGCCACAATGGGTTTGTGCATCGGTTCACATGCACCCGTCGCCACCCGCTCTGAGAGGGCGCCCATCCCATGGACATGAAGACCCTGAACGCCCTGCACCGGCTCCGCCTGGTGTCGGCCCCCGAGGCGGTCTCCTTCCTGCTGTTGCTGGTCTCCTCGGTGCTCAAGCGCACCACTGACTTCAACGCGGTGCCCGTGATGGGCGCGGTGCACGGGGCGCTGTTCGTCGCCTACGTGCTCGTGTGGGCCGACGCCTGGAACCGCGCCAAGTGGTCGCTGCAGACCGCCGCCTGGTACTTCCTGATGTCGGTGATCCCGGTCGGCGGCTTCTTCGCCGAGCGCCGGCTGCGTCGCGAGCAGGACGAGGCGGTGATCGCCGCCCGCGCCCGCAAGGAGGGCGTGGTCAACGCCTGACCGGCGCTCCCGGCGCGGCCCGCCGCGCCCCGGGGTAGCTCGCTCGGACCGCTCCGGTTCGACAGGAACCACTTTCTGACGTGTCGTTGACGTGTCGGGAAGTGGTTTTTGTCCTGTATAGGAGGGTTCCGTGCGGTCGGAGCGGTATGACTACGCGGCCTACAGCCGCCTCGCCGGACCACTCACCGAGCCCGGGCCGGGCTACCGGGTGACGTACCGGAGTCTCCTCGCCCGCGAGCCCCACCGAATACGAGCCGCCGTGCTGATGGCGCTGGCACCCACGCTCTCGCTGGTGCTGCTGCTGTGGCTGGTGTGGCCCAGCCACTGGACGGAACGCAGCCACGCGCCGCCCTGGCTGCTGGTCGCCGACGCGGTGATGCTCGGCTGCATCGCGCTGATCGAGCTGTTCCGGCTGGTCAACGTCGTCTCCGTGGCGCACGCCACGATGGTCGCCAGGGACCCGGTCCCGGTACGGCCGGAGACCGGCACCCGGGTCGCGTTCCTCACCACCTACGTGCCGGGCAAGGAGCCGCTGGCCATGCTGCGCGCCACCCTGACGGGCGCGGCCGAGCTGCGGCACGCCGGCCCGCTGGACGTCTGGCTGCTGGACGAGGGCGACGACGTCGAGGCCCGGGAACTCTGCGCCGAGCTGGGCGTCCACCACTTCACCCGGCGCGGCGTCCCGCGGTGGAACCAGGACAGCGGACCGCACCGGGCCAGGACCAAGCACGGCAACTACAACGCCTGGCTGGACGCGCACGGCGACGAGTACGACTTCTTCGCCTCGGTGGACACCGACCACGTGCCGCTGCCCGGCTTCCTGGAGCGGATGCTGGGCTACTTCCGCGACCCGGACGTGGCCTTCGTGGTCGGGCCGCAGGTCTACGGCAACTACGAGGGGCCGGTCACCAAGGCCGCCGAGAGCCAGCAGTTCCTCTTCCACGCGCTGATCCAGCGGGCCGGCAACCGCTACCGCTCGCCGATGTTCGTCGGCACCAACAACGCGGTGCGGATCTCCGCGCTGCGCACCATCGGCGGGCTGTGCGACTCGGTCACCGAGGACATGGCGACCGGCTTCGAGCTGCACCGCACCGTCAACCCGGACACCGGCAACCGCTGGACCTCCGTCTACACCCCGGACGTGCTGGCCGTCGGCGAGGGCCCCTCGTCCTGGACCGACTTCTTCAGCCAGCAGCTGCGCTGGTCCCGCGGCACCTACGAGACGGTGCTCGGCCAGTACGGGCGCGGCCGGCGGCGGCACCGGCCGGGCAGCCTGCTCAACTACTCGCTGATGCTGGCCTTCTACCCGATGGCCGCGATCACCTGGACGCTGGGTGTGCTCGGCTGCGTGCTCTACCTGCTGCTGGGCGCCTCCGGCACCCAGGTCTCGTCCTCCGTGTGGCTGATGCTCTACAGCGACGTGGCGGCGCTGCAGATCGGGCTCTACGTGTGGAACCGCCGGCACAACGTCTCCCCGCACGAGCCCGAGGGCTCCTCCGGCACCGCCGGCATGCTGATGTCCGCGCTGTCCGCGCCGGTCTACGCCCGCTCGCTGCTGGACGCGGTGCTGCGCCGCCGGTCCACCTTCGTGGTGACGCCCAAGGGCTGGTCGGCCACCCTCGACCGGCCGGCCACCTTCCGCTGGCACCTGGGCTGGGCCGGGCTGCTCACCGCCGCGCTGCTGGTCTCGGTGCTGCTGGACCACACCCACGCGGCGATGCGCACCTGGGCGCTGATCGCCCTGGTGGTCGCGCTGGCGCCGCCCGCCGTCTGGGCCTGGACCACCAGCGAGCCGCACCGCCGAGCGGCCGGCCGACACCGGGCGGCCCGCGGCCGGGCCACCGCCCGCCGCGCCCCCCGCCACGCGCTGCTGGCGGGCATCGCCAGCCAGCCGGCCGACCCCGACCGACCGACAGAACCCGGCGGTGAAGGACCGCCCCGACGTCCCGTGGGAGCCGAAGCATGAGCCACCGACGACGTGTCACCAACGGCCGCTACCGCCCCGGCGCCCGGCTGCGCAAGCTGGCCCTCGGCAGCGGCGTGACCCTGCTGCTGGTGGGGCTGAACGCGCCGGCCGCGGTGAGCTTCGCCCAGCAGCAACTCCACGAGTACCGGATCTCCCGCCCCGCCTACCAGGCGGAGTACGGCTCCTGGCAGACGGTGGACGTGCCCGAGGAGTACCGCACCAACGCCATCCACGCCGCGCTGCTGCACACCGGGAAGGTCCTGCTGATCGCCGGCTCGGGGAACAACGAGGAGGAGTTCGAGGCCGGCACCTTCGACAGCGTCCTGTGGGACCCGGCGGACAACTCGTTCGAGAAGGTGCCCACGCCGGACGACCTGTTCTGCGCCGGCCACGCCCAGCTGCCGGACGGGAAGCTGCTGGTGGCCGGCGGCACGCTCCGCTACGAGGTGCTCGGCGACGCCGTCACGCACGCCGGCGGCCCGATGCTGATCAAGAACGAGGACCCGGACCAGGAGCGGGAGTTCCCGGCCGGCACCCGGCTGCGCGGCCCCGACGGGCAGCTCTACGAGACCACCAACGCGATCACCCTGCCGCCCGCCGACAAGCGGGAGGAGCCGGCCGCCGACGAGACCGCCGACGAGACCGACGGGACCGAGGCCGGGGAGCCGGCCGCCGAGCCGGAGATCACCGTCACGGCCAGCGAGGAGCGGGTCTTCGTCACCGCCGTCGAGGAGGGTGAGCAGGGCGTGGCCACCGAGCCGGCCCAGTACGAGATCGTCGGGCTGACCGGCGACGACGCCGCCAACCTCTACGGGCTGGCCGGCCAACTGACCCTGGACGACCAGGACTTCCAGGGCATCGACGTGGCCTACGAGTTCGACCCGGTGGCCGAGCGGTACATCCCGGTCGACCCGATGGCGGAGGCCCGCTGGTACCCGACGCTGACCACGCTGCCGGACGGCCGGGTGCTGACCGTCTCCGGTCTCGACGAGGTCGGCGAGGTGGTGCCGGGCATCAACGAGATCTACGACCCGGAGACCAAGACCTGGTCCCAGGGGCCGGAGCGGTACTTCCCCACCTACCCCGCGCTCTTCCTCACCCAGGGCGGCGAGATCTTCTACACCGGCTCCAACGCCGGCTACGGTCCCGCCGACGAGGGCCGGAAGCCCGGCATCTGGAACCTGGAGGAGAACACCTTCGAGGAGGTGGGCGGCCTCTCCGACGCCGACCAGCTGGAGACCTCGGCCTCGCTGCTGCTGCCCCCGGCGCAGGAGCAGCGGTTCATGGTGCTCGGCGGGGGCGGCGTCGGCGAGTCGGCCAAGTCGACGGAGCGGACCGCCATCATCGACCTCACCGAGGAGGACCCCACCTACCGCGAGGGCCCCAGCCTGCCGCAGGGCACCCGCTACCTGAGCAGCGTGCTGATGCCGGACGACACCGTCTTCACCTCGGGCGGATCGACCGACTACCGGGGGCGCGGCGAGAGCGACATCCTGCGGGCCCAGTTCTACGACCCGGCCGAGGACACCTTCGTGCCGGCCGCCGCCCCCACCGTCGGCCGGAACTACCACTCCGAGGCGCTGCTGCTGCCGGACGGCCGGGTGGCCACCTTCGGCTCCGACCCGCTGTACGGGGACAAGAACAACACCATGACCGGCGAGTTCGAGAAGCGGATCGAGGTCTACACCCCGCCCTACCTGCACGACGGGCGGGAGGCCGACCGGCCGGCGCTGACCGGGGGACCGGACCGCGCCACGCTGGGCGAGACCCTGACCTTCGCCACCGCGGACGCCGACCGGATCGCCACCGCCCGGCTGATGCGGCCCAGCGCCGTCACCCACACCACCGACGTGGAGCAGCGCTCGATCCAGCTGGAGCTGGAACGGGCGGACGGCGAGGTGCGGTTGACCGTGCCGGAGGACCCGTCGCTGGTGCCGCCCGGCTGGTACATGGTCTTCGTCACCGACGAGGCCGGCACCCCGTCCGAGGCGAGCTGGGTCAAGCTCGGCGGCTGACCGCCGGGGCGCTCCGACCCGCCCGGCGCCGCGGCTCCCGCGGCGCCGGGCGCGGTCACGCGGTCACCGGGTGGCGCGCTCGGCCAGGCCCAGCGCGTACTCCGGCCACCAGCGGCCGGCCTCCGGGCCGCCCCGGCACTCGCCGTCGGACTCGCCCGGCCGCTTGACCCACAGGTAGGCGTCCACCAGCGGGTCGTCGGTCTCGGTGGTCGGCGGGGTGCCCAGCGCCCGGTCCGGCGGGTTGCACCAGCGCTCGTCCCCGCCCTCCTCCCAGGGCCCGTTCCCGTTGCGGCTGGTGTCGATGACGAAGTGCGCCCCGTCCAGCAGCCCGGACAGCTCCCGGCCGTACGCGGTGCTGCGCTCCGTGGTCTGGAAGTTGGCGACGTTGAGCGCGAAGCCGGCGGCCCGCTCGACGCCGGAGGCGCGCAGCGCCTCGGCCAGCCGGCCCACGTCGGTCACCCAGTCGGGGTTGCCGGCGTCCAGGTAGACCCGGGTGCCCGGCTGCTCGGCGAGCCGGTCGACGGCCTCGGCCAGCAGCGTGTAGCGGTCCTCGACGTACATCGGCGCGGTGCAGCCGTCCAGGGTGTGCGGCAGCGCGTCCGGCTCCAGCACGACCACGGCCTCGGCGTCGCCGATGCCGTCGGCCACCGCGTCGATCCACTCCCGGTAGGCCGCGTCGCTGGCCGCGCCGCCCTCCGAGTACTGGCCGCAGTCGCGGTGCGGGATGTTGTACGCCACCAGCACCGCCGTGCGGTCGTCGGCGGTGGCGGCCTCGGTGACCCGGCGCACCTCCGGGCCCGGGTCCCCGTGGCCGGGCGCCCAGAAGGCGAGCGGCCGGTCGGCGATCCGGCGCACCGTCTCGGCGTCGGCCGACCGGCCCGACTCCGCCCACTCCCGCACCTGCCGGGCCGCGGGGGAGTCCGGGTCGACCCAGAATCCCGAGGTGTCGTCGCCGCCCGGTGCGGGCTCCTGGCCGGCGGCGCCCGGCGGGTCCCCGGCGGCGGACGAGCCGCCGGACGAGCAGCCGAGGGCGAGCAGGGCCAGGGCGAGGGAGGGCAGGGCCAGGGCGAGCGTGGGCCGGCCGAGCCGGCGGCGCACTGCGGTGGTGGGGCCGGGCATGGCGTCATGGTGCCATGCCGGGACACCCTCGGTGGCCGCACGGTGGCGGAGCGTGTCCGGCCCGCGGTGCGGCGCGTTCGCCCGTTCCCCACCGGTCACCCCGGCCCGGCTGTTCACTCGATGGGACGTATTTCGCGGAGGGCGGCCGGGTAGGGTCACACGCGTGCCCAAGCCGCTCAGCCTTCCGTTCGACCCCATCGCCCGCGCCGACGACCTGTGGAAGCGGAGATGGGGTTCCGTCCCCTCGATGGCCGCGATCACCTCGATCATGCGCGCCCACCAGATCCTGCTGGCCGAGGTGGACGCGGTGGTCAAGCCGCACGGGCTGACCTTCGCCCGGTACGAGGCGCTGGTGCTGCTGACCTTCAGCCGGGCCGGCGAGCTGCCGATGTCGAAGATCGGCGAGCGGCTGATGGTGCACCCGACCTCGGTCACCAACACCGTGGACCGGCTGGTCCGTTCGGGGCTGGTGACCAAGCGGCCCAACCCCAACGACGGCCGGGGCACGCTCGCCTCGATCACCGAGCGGGGGCGGGAGGTCTGCGACGCGGCCACCCGGGACCTGATGGCCGCCGAGTTCGGTCTGGGCGCCTATGACGACGAGGAGTGCCGGGAGATCTTCGCCATGCTGCGGCCGCTGCGGGTGGCGGCCCGGGACTTCGACGACCGGGGCGCCGGGGGGCGGGACGCCGCGGACGGGGGCTTCGGGGACGGGGTGGACGGCGGCGCCGGCTCGCGGGGGCCGGGCGGGGATGGGTCGGAATGACCCGATAGGCTCGCCGGCATGAAGCGGAGTGTGCTCACCCGGTACCGGGTCATGGCCTATGTCACTGCGGTGATGTTGCTGGTCCTCGGCACCTGCATGGTCTTCAAGTACGGCTTCGACACCGGGGACGGCGTCACGCTGGTCGTCTCCCAGGTGCACGGCCTGCTCTACATCATCTACCTGGTCTTCGCCTTCGACCTGGGGCAGAAGGCCCGCTGGCCGTTCGGCAAGCTGCTGTGGGTGCTGGTCGCCGGCTCCATCCCGTTCGCCGCCTTCTTCGTGGAGCCCCGGATCACCGCCGAGGCCGCCGCCCTGGTGGAGGACGAGGACGAGGACGCCGACGCCGGGGCGCCCGTCGGCGCCTGACCCGCGGCCACCGACCCGGCCCGGGCATCGGGTCGGGTTCTCCCTTGGACATATAGTTGGACGTCCAAGTAAATTGGCGGTATGGACGCTGACGCCATCGAAGCGGGCCGCCGACGCTGGCAGGCCCGGTACGACGCGGCCCACACCAGGGACGCCGACTTCACCACGCTCTCCGGAGACCCCGTCGAGCCCGTCTACGGTCCCGCGCCCGGGGACGCCTACGCCGGTTTCGACCGGATCGGCTGGCCCGGCGAGTTCCCCTTCACCCGGGGGCTGTACCCCACCGGCTACCGGGGCAGGACCTGGACCATCCGCCAGTTCGCCGGCTTCGGCAACGCCGAGCAGACCAACGAGCGCTACCGCACCATCCTGCGCAACGGCGGCGGCGGACTCTCCGTCGCCTTCGACATGCCGACCCTGATGGGCCGGGACTCCGACGACCCCAAGGCGCTGGGCGAGGTGGGCCACTGCGGGGTCGCCATCGACTCGGCCGCCGACATGGAGGTGCTCTTCCGGGGCATCCCGCTCGGTGACATCACCACCTCGATGACCATCTCGGGGCCCGCCGTCCCCGTCTTCTGCATGTACCTGGTCGCCGCCGAGCGGCAGGGCGTGCCGGTGGAGACGCTCAACGGCACCCTCCAGACCGACATCTTCAAGGAGTACATCGCCCAGAAGGAGTGGCTCTTCCCGCCCGAGCCGCACCTGCGGCTGATCGGCGACCTGATGGAGTACACGGCGGCCCGCATCCCGGCCTACAAGCCGCTGTCGGTCTCCGGCTACCACATCAGGGAGGCCGGCGCCACGGCCGCGCAGGAGCTGGCCTACACCCTGGCCGACGGCTTCGGCTACGTCGAGCTGGGACTGAGCCGGGGCCTGGCGGTGGACGAGTTCGCCCCCGGGCTGTCGTTCTTCTTCGACGCGCACATCGACTTCTTCGAGGAGATCGCCAAGTTCCGGGCCGCGCGCCGGATCTGGGCCCGCTGGATGCGGGACGTCTACGGCGCGACCACCGAGCGGGCGCAGTGGCTGCGGTTCCACACCCAGACCGCCGGCGTCTCGCTCACCGCCCAGCAGCCGTACAACAACGTGGTGCGGACCGCCGTCGAGGCGCTGTCCGCGGTGCTCGGGGGCACCAACTCGCTGCACACCAACGCGCTGGACGAGACCCTGGCGCTGCCCAGCGAGCGGGCCGCCGAGATCGCGCTGCGCACCCAGCAGGTGCTGATGGAGGAGACCGGGATCACCTCGGTGGCCGACCCGCTGGGCGGCTCCTGGTACGTGGAGCGGCTGACCGACCGGATCGAGGCGGACGCGGAGCGGATCTTCGAGGAGATCGCCGAGCGTGGCCGGCGGGCGCTGGCCACCTCGGGCGCGGCGGAGCACGCCATCGGGCCGATGACCTCGGGGCTGCTGAGCGGGATCGAGGACGGCTGGTTCACCGGGCAGATCGCGGAGTCGGCCTTCCGGTACCAACAGGCGCTGGAGAAGGGCGACAAGCGGGTGGTGGGCGTCAACTGCCACACCGCCTCGGTCACCGACGAGCTGGAGATCCTGCGGGTCAGCCACGAGGTGGAGCGCGAGCAGGTGCGGACGCTGGCCGGCCGCCGGGCGGCGCGCGACGAGGCGGCGGTCAGGTCCGCCATCGCCGAGCTGGTGCGGGTGGCGCGGGGCACCGGGGACACCATCGCGCCGATGCTGGCCGCCGTCCGCGCGGAGGCCACGCTGGGCGAGATCTGCGGCGCGCTCCGGGAGGTCTGGGGCGGCTACACCGAGCCGGCCGGTTTCTGAGCCGGCCGCGCGGGCCGGTCCGTCTCGGCCGGTCCGTCTCGGGCCGGCCGGTTTCCGGCCGGCCGAGGCGGCCGGAGACGGCCGGGACGTGAGGAGGCGGGTGGGACCGCGTTCCCGAACGTTTCCCGGAGGAGGGAGACTGGTGCCATGCAGCCACGCAACATGTCCATGAGCGGAGCGGTCGATCTCTCCGCGGTCAAGGCCGCGGCCGAGGCCAAGCAGAAGGCCGAGCAGGCCCGTGCCCAGCGGGCGGCGCAGCCGGACGCGGAGGCGGCGCCCGTCTCCCTGGTGATCGACGTCGACGAGGCCGGCTTCGAGCAGGAGGTGGTCCAGCGCAGCGCCGAGGTGCCGGTGGTCATCGACTTCTGGGCCGAGTGGTGTCAGCCGTGCAAGCAGCTGAGCCCGGTGCTGGAGCGGCTCGCCCAGGAGTACGCCGGGAAGTTCGTCCTCGCCAAGATCGACGTGGACGCCAACGGCCGGCTCTTCCAGCAGTTCGGCGTGCAGGGAATTCCGGCCATTTTCGCGGTGATCGCCGGCCAGGCGCTGCCGCTCTTCCAGGGGGTGGCGCCGGAGCCGCAGGTGCGGCAGGTGCTGGACCAGCTGATCGAGGCGGCCGAGGAGCGGTTCGGCATCGTCGGCGCGCCGGTCGATCCGGCGCAGGCCGCGGCGGCGGCCGAGGCCGCGCCGGCCGAGCCGCCGGCGGACCCGGCGCTCTCCGCCGCGCACGCGGCGCTGGACGCCGGGGACCTGACGGGCGCCGTCGCGGCGTACGAGAGCATCCTCGCCGCCGAGCCGGGGAACGCCGAGGCCGCGCTGGCCCTCGGCCAGGCCCGGCTGTTGGCCAGGACCCAGGACCTCGTCCCGGATCAGGTGCGCAAGGCCGCGGCGGAGAGCCCCGCCGACGTGTCGGCCCAACTGGCCGTCACCGACCTCGACCTGGTCGGTGGCCATGTCGAGGACGCGTTCAGCCGGCTGATCAGCGGCGTGCAGCGCTCGGCGGGCGAGGACCGGGACACCTACCGGGTCCGGCTGCTGGAGCTGTTCGACGTGGTGGGCGCGGAGGACCCCCGGGTGGTCGCCGCGCGCTCCGCGCTGGCCCGGGTGCTCTTCTGAGCTGACCGCCACTCATCCGCCCGACGGCGGCCGCGTTTTACCAAAACTTGGGAAACGTGGCCGCCGTCACACTTGGTGATGCCGCGCGGTAAGGTCGATGCGTTTGGGGATGGTTGGCGGGAGAATGTGAGTCTTTTCGGCCGGCACCCTCGGTGGGTGAACGGGCGCGATCTTCCCTCGTCCGGCATATCTCCATTACTGGCAAGTAACGAACCTCTTGTGTCGAGGCGTGAGATAGACCACGATCGGCGGGGCCGACTCGGCCACGCGTCGGCCGTGGTGTGACCCCGCCCGCGCGACGGTGCGCCACGCAACCGGAGGCCGCCGCCCGGCGGCCAGTGGCTGTCGCCGGAACGCTGGTCGCCGGGGACAACGCGCCTCTCCACGCCGGAGTTCCCGGGCGGTACACCGCAATGACCGCCGGGCCCGGGGGAGATGTTCGTCCGAGAAGGAGGAAGTCATGGAGTCACAGGCTCGCGGCGGCACGAGATGGCGGCGATTCGGGCTGGTCATGGTGCCGAGCGTGGCCGCAACCGCCGCGATAGGCGTCGCCCTCGCCCAGGGGGCACTCGCCGCTTCGTTCGCCGTGTCGGGTCAGCAGTTCAAGGTCAGCGTCGACCGGTTGGACGGGGAGGGCTTCGTCCAGTACGGGGCCATGGTCACCCCGGCCGGCGGCGAGGAACGCCCGGTCGCGGTCTCGGCGTTCGACCACGCCACCATCAACAACCTGTGCCAGTCCGTGGTGTTGCCGGTCCCGTTCTTCGGTGACGTCACCGTGCGCATCGGCGCCGGCTCCAACCCGAACAACCCGGTCGAGGCGGACAACCTCTTCATCGACCTGGAGCAGCTCAACGCGGACGCCACCTTCACCAACATCGACATCGGTGTCGCCGCCGACCAGACGACCAAGGGGCCGACCCCGGGGGCCGGAGTGCTGCCCGGGTCCTTCGCCCAGCAGTCCGATCGCGCGGTGCTGACCGACGTCGAGCAGACCGCCTGGGCGACCTCCGCCGGCACCTTCAAGCTCAGCGACCTGAGCCTGTCCCTGCACCGGGGCGCGAACGAGTGCTTCTGACGGTCTGATTCGCGCCTGGGGCAGGGGCGGCAGGCCTGGCTCTGCCCCAGGGGCACACCGCCGTATCGTGCGTCTCGCCACTGAATCGCGCCAAGGGGAGTACGTGCCGTGAGCACCAACATCGATGTCGCACCGACCGCGTCGCTCGTCACCAGGGGAAGACTGGCCTTCCGCCGCTTCCGGTGGGGGCGACCGTTCTGGGCCGGGCTCTTCACCATGGTCGCCGGGCTGCCCATCGCCTACCTCCCCTACGCCAACCTGACGTTGGGGCAGCTCACCATCCGGATGGCCACCACGGCGGGCGCCGGTTCGCTGGTGATCGGCATCCTGCTGGTGGTGTTGGGGCTGACCATATGGTTCCAGCCGCACGTCCGGATATTCGCCGGCGTCGCCGCGATCCTGCTGTCGCTGGTCTCACTTGTCGTGTCCAACTTCGGTGGATTCCTGGTGGGTTTCGTCTTCGGCATGGTGGGCGGTGCCATGAGCATCGCCTGGATGCCGGGCGAGCCCGTGACCTCCCCCACGGACGAGGCCGACACCGCTGACCGGGAGCCGCCGGTCATGACCCCCGGCACCGGCAGCGCGCTGGCCTCCTTCGACGGCCACGCACCGGCCCACGGGGAGGAACCGGGGAAGGGAAACCAACGTGCCGACTGAAGACATATCCGCCGTCGAGCCCGACGGGTCCCGGCCGGCCGCCGCGCGCCGGCCGCTGCTGAGCCGGCTGCGGATGCCGGTGGGCAAGGCCATCGCGCTGGCGGCGATGCCGTCGGCCGCGCTGCTCGGCATGGGGTTCACCTCCCCGCTGGCCAAGGCGGACCCGCAGCCGGAGAACCCGTTCGCGGACGGGCCCTGCGTGACCCAGCCCGACGAGGAGCCGGCCGAGGAACCGGCCGAGGACGGCGCGACCGAGGAGCCGGCCGAGGAGGCTCCCGCCGAGGAGCCGCCGCCGGAGGACCCGGCGGAGCCCGAGGAGCCGGCGGACGATCTTGCCGCCGAGGAGCCGCCGGCGGCGGAGCAGCCGGCCGAGCCGGCGGAGCCCGCCGAGGAGCCGACCGTCGGGCGGCCGGAGGAGCCGGTCGAGGAAGCCCCGGCGGCCCCGCCGACGCCCGAGGAGCCCGCGGAGGAGGACGAGTTCAACCCCTGGGACCCGCTGGGCCTCGGCCGCGGTCTTGAGGAGCTGTGGGACCTGCTCACCCCAAGGGAGCGCGCCGAGGCCGAGGAAGCCCAGCGCGCGGCGGAGGAGCAGGCCGCCGAGGAGGCCGCCGAGGAGGAGGCCAGGGCCGCGGAGGCCGAGGCGGAGCGCGAACGCCGGGCGGCGGCGGAGGAGCGGGCGGCCGAGGAGGCCGCCGAGGCCGAAGCCGAGGCCGAAGCCGAGGCCGAAGCCGAGGCCGAAGCCGAGTCGGGCGAGACCACCGAGCAGGAGACCGAGACCGAGTCCGCCGAGTCCGACCAGTCAACGGAGACCCCCGAGACCGAGACCGAACCCGGGACGGAACCCGAGACCGACACCGCGCCCGAGACGGGGTCAGCCGACGAGGAGCAGCCGACGGGCGGCGCCGTGGACGGCCGGGAGCCGTTCCCCTGCCCCGAGGAGCTGCGGGTGCCGGGCGAGGACGAGCAGACCGCGCTGGTCCTGCCGGACGCGGCCTGGTACCTGGACGCCACCTATCTGACCCTGCGCGGCCTGGACTACCACGGGGTGGTCAACGTGACGACGGCCAACGGCAGCGTCAAACAGGTGCTCAAGTTCACCGCCGAGAAGCTGGACATCGGCGACCTGCACCAGATCGTCGACGCGGCCGACGGGGTGCGCTACCACGTGGCGACCGCCCCGGGCTCCAACTCGACGTTCCGGGACGGCACGGTGACCATGTACACCGAGCGGCTGGAGGGCAACCTCTTCGGGGTGATCCCGGTGGTCTTCGACGCCGAGCACCAGCCGCCGCTCGACCTGCCCATCGCGCACTTCACCGACGTCTTCGTCACCCAGGCCGGGCAGTTCGGCGGCACCCTCACCATGACCGGGATGCACTCCTACACCACCGGCGACGGGCCGACCGTGCCCTGAGGCGGTGACGCCGACCAACTCCCCGTCCCCAGGGTGGTTCCCCGTCCGGCCGGATCGCGGGCCGGACGGGGAACCACCGGACGGGACGCGGATCAGACGCCGCCGTGGCCGCCCAGGTGGTGCACCCGGACCATGTTCGTGGTGCCGGGGACGCCGGGCGGGGAGCCGGCCGTGATGATCATGGTGTCGCCGGTCTCGTAGCGGTTCAGCCGGGACAGCTCCGCGTCACACAGCTCCACCATCTCGTCGGTGTGGCTGACCAGCGGCACCACGAAGGTCTCCACGCCCCAGCTGAGCGTCAGCTGGTTGCGGGTCGACGCCTCGGTGGTGAAGGCCAGGATCGGCTGCACCGCCCGGTAGCGGGAGAGCCGGCGGGCGGTGTCGCCGGACTTGGTGAACGCGACCAGCGTCTTGGCGTTCAGGAAGTCCGCCATCTCGGCCGCCGCCCTGGCCACCGAACCGCCCTGGGTGCGCGGCTTCTTGCCGGCGACCAGCGGCTGCAGGCCACGGGAGAGCAGCTCGTCCTCGGCGGCCACCACGATCTTGGACATCGTCTTGACGGTCTCGATCGGATAGCGCCCGACCGAGGACTCCGCCGACAGCATCACCGCGTCCGCGCCGTCCAGGATGGCGTTGGCCACGTCGGACGCCTCGGCGCGGGTGGGACGGGAGTTGGTGATCATCGACTCCATCATCTGGGTCGCCACGATCACCGGCTTGGCGTTCCGCCGACAGAGGTCGATCAGCCGCTTCTGCACCATCGGCACCCGCTCCAGCGGGTACTCGACGGCCAGGTCGCCGCGGGCCACCATCACCCCGTCGAAGGCGAGGACGACCTCCTCCATGTTCTCGACCGCCTGCGGCTTCTCCACCTTGGCGATCACCGGGACCCGGCGGCCCACCCGGTCCATCACCCGGTGCACGTCCCGCACGTCGTCGGCGTTGCGCACGAAGGAGAGCGCCACCAGGTCGGCGCCCAGCCGGAGCGCGAACTCCAGGTCCTCGACGTCCTTCTCGGACAGGGCCGGGACGTTGACCGCCACGCCGGGCAGGTTGATGCCCTTGTGGTCGGAGATCACGCCGCCCTCGATCACGATGGTGCGCACCCGCGGGCCGTCCACCTCCAGCACCTGGAGGGCGACGTTGCCGTCGTTGATCAGGATGCTCTCGCCCTTGGCGACGTCCCCCGGCAGGCCCTTGTAGGTGGTGCCGCAGATGGTGCGGTCGCCGGGGACGTCCTCGGTGGTGATGGTGAACTCGTCGCCCCGGGTCAGCTCCACCGGCCCGTTGGCGAAGGTCTCCAGGCGGATCTTGGGGCCCTGGAGGTCGGCCAGCACGCCGATCGCGCGGCCGGTCTCCTCGCTGGCCTTGCGGAGTCGGTGGTACCGCTCCTCGTGCTCCTCGTGGCTGCCGTGGCTGAAGTTGAAGCGGGCCACGTTCATGCCGGCGTCGATGAGGGCCTTCAGATTTTCGAAGGAGTCGACGGCGGGGCCCAGGGTGCAGACGATTTTGGAGCGGCGCATGGAAGCGATCCTATCGTTTTGTTCCATGGTGGAATAATTTGCGGGCTCAGGTTAGCCGAGGTCAGGCACTCACCAGCGCGAATGCCTGGGTGGCGATCTCCAGTTCCTCATCCGTGGGCACCACGGCGACCGCCACCCGAGCGTACTCCGGGGAGATCAGCCGGGGGCCGCGATCGGCGGCGGTGTTCAGCCGTTCGTCGACGGCGAGCCCCAACGCGTCAAGCCCGGCGACGGTGGCCGTTCGCACCGGTGCCGAGTTCTCCCCGACCCCGGCGGTGAAGGCCACCGCGTCCACCCGGCCCAGCACCGCGACATAGGCGCCCAGGTAGGAGCGCAGCCGGTGGACGTAGACGTCGAAGGCCAGCCGGGCCCGCTCGTCGCCCGCGTCCCGCCGCCGCACCACCTCCCGCATGTCGTTGTCGCCGCACAGCCCGCGCAGCCCGGACCTGGAGTTGAGCAGCTCGTCGATCTCGGCCACCGACATGCCGCCCACCCGGGCCAGGTGGAAGACCACCGCCGGGTCGATGTCGCCCGACCTGGTGCCCATCACCAGCCCCTGAAGCGGGGTCAGCCCCATCGAGGTGTCCACGCAGCGCCCGCCGGCCACCGCCGCGGCTGAGGCGCCGTTGCCCAGGTGCAGGGTGATCACGTTCACCTCGGCCGGCGGCCGGCCCAGCAACTCGGCGGTGCGGCGGGAGACATAGGCGTGCGAGGTGCCGTGGAAGCCGTACTTCCGCACCCGGTGCTCGGCCGCCACCTCCGCGTCGATCGCGTAGCAGGCCGCGTGGTCCGGGATGGTGGTGTGGAACGCGGTGTCGAAGACCGCCACCTGCGGCAGCTCCGGGTTGATGGCCAGCGCGGTGCGGATGCCGGCCAGGTTGGCCGGGTTGTGCAGCGGGGCCAGCGGCACCAGCCGCTCGATCTCCGCCAGCACCCGGTCGTCCACCACCGTCGGCTCGGTGAACGTCCGGCCGCCGTGCACCACCCGGTGGCCGATCGCGGCCAGCCGCGGCGAGTCCAGTCCGTGGCCGTCGGCGGACAGCTCCGCGTCGGCCGCGCGCAGCGCCGCCGCGTGGTCGCCCACCGGCAGCTCCCGCTCCCGCGGCGTGCCGCCGGCCGGGGTGTGGACCAGCCGGCCCGGCCCGTCCTCGCCGATCCGCTCCACCAGCCCGGCGGCCAGCCGCCGCCCCTCGGGCATCTCCAGCAGCTGGTACTTCAGTGACGAGGAGCCGGAGTTGAGCACCAGCACCTGAGAGGCGTTCACGCCGACGGGTCCCTTCGGGTTCGGGCGGCGGCGTCCTGGGCCTGGACGGCGGTGATCGCCACCGTGTTGACGATGTCCTGCACCAGCGCGCCCCTGGACAGGTCGTTCACCGGCTTGCGCAGCCCCTGGAGCACCGGGCCGACGGCCACCGCGCCGGCCGACCGCTGCACCGCCTTGTAGGTGGCGTTGCCGGTGTTCAGGTCGGGGAAGACCAGCACCGTGGCCTGGCCGGCCACCTCGGAGTCGGGCAGCTTGGTGGCCGCGACCGAGGGCTCGACGGCCGCGTCGTACTGGATCGGGCCCTCCACCAGCAGGTCGGGGCGCGCGGCCCGGACCAGCTCGGTGGCCTCCCGCACCTTGTCCACGTCCGGGCCGGAGCCCGAGGTGCCGGTCGAGTAGGAGAGCATCGCCACCCGGGGCGACACCCCGAACTCGGCCGCGGTGCGCGCCGACTGGATCGCGATGTCCGCCAGCTGGCGCGCGTCCGGGTCCGGGTTGACCGCGCAGTCCCCGTAGACCAGCACCCGGTCGGCCAGGCACATGAAGAAGACCGACGAGACGATCGCCGCGTCCGGCTTGGTGCGGATCACCTCGAACGCCGGCCGGATGGTGGCCGCCGTGGAGTGCGCGGCGCCGGAGACCATCCCGTCCGCCAGCCCCTCCCGCACCATCAGGGTGCCGAAGTACGAGACGTCCGAGACCACGTCGTAGGCCAGCTCCACGCTGACCCCGCGGTGCGCCCGCAGCCGGGCGTAGATCTCGGCGAACCGCTCCCGCAGCGGCGAGCTGGCCGGATCGACCACCCGGGCCACCGGGCCGTCTCCTTCGGCCGCCTCAGCCGCGCCCAACAGCTTCAGGTCCAGGCCGAGTTCGGCCGTCCGGCGGCGCACGGCCGACTCCTCGCCGAGCAGCGTCAGATCGCAGACCCCGCGGCGCAGCAGCACCTCGGCGGCGCGCAGCACCCGCTCCTCGGTGCCCTCCGGCAGCACCACGTGCCGCCGGTCGGCCCTGGCCCGCTCGATCAGCCCGTGCTCGAACATCATCGGCGTCACCCGGTCCCCGCGGGCCACCGCGAGCCGCTCGGTCAGGGCCGCTCCGTCCACGTGGGTCTCGAAGAGGCCCAGCGCCAGCTCCGCCTTCCGCGGGGTGGCCGCCGTCAGCTGGCCCTCAAGACCGGACAGCTCGGTCGCGGTGACGAACGAGCCGGCCGCGACCGACAGCACCGGGGTGCCGGGGGAGAGCCGGGCGGCCAGCGCCATGGTGCCGTCGTCCGGCCGGTCGCCCAGGGTCAGCAGCACCCCGGCGATCGGCGGCGAGCCGGCCGAGTGCGCGGCCAGCGCGCCGACCAGCAGGTCCGCCCGGTCCCCCGGGGTGATCACCAGGGCGCCCTCGGTCAGCGCGCCCAGGAAGGTCGGCAGCATCGCCCCGCCGAAGACGTAGTCCCGCACGTCCCTGGCCAGCCCCGCCGGGTCGCCGAGCACCACCTCGGCGGTCAGCGCCCTGGCCACCTGCGCCACCGTGGGCGCGGCCAGCGCCGGGTCCTCGGGCAGCGCGTAGACCGGCACCGGCAGGTGGTCGGCGAGCGCCGCCACGGTGGCCGGCACCTCGGCCCGCGGCACCCGGTTGGCGATCATCGCCAGCACGTCGCAGCCGAGCGCGGCGAACGCGTTGTGCGCGTTCCGCACCTCGGCGGCGATCGCCTCCCCGTCCTGGTCGACGCCGGCCACCACCGGCAGCACCGGGGCGCCGAACTCGTTGGCCAGCCGGGCGTTGAGGGTCAGCTCGGCCGGCAGCTGGGTGTCGGCGTAGTCGGTGCCCAGGACCAGTACCACCTCGTACTCGTCGGCCACCCGGTGGTAGTGCCGCACCAGCTCGGTGACCAGCTCGTCCATGCCGCGCTCGGCCAGCAGCGCGGCGGCGTGCTGGTAGCTCATCCCGGTCACCTCGGCCGCCGACTGGGAGAGCCGGTAGCGGGCGCGCAGCAGCTCGACCACCTGGTCGACGTGGCCCGCGTGGCCGAGCGGCCGGAAGAGCCCGACCCGGTCCACCGTCCGGGTCAGCAGCTCCATCACGCCCAGCTCCACCAGCTGTCGGCCGTCGCCCCGGCCGATGCCGGTCACATACACGCTGCCTGGCACTGGTCCCCTCCCGCTTCCTTCGAGTCGGTGCCGCGCGCTGTTCCCGCGGTCTTCGTCCGGCGTTGCCCCGCTGTCCGCGCGGGTACCCGTCGGGCCGTGGTTCGGTCGTGGTTCGGATCGTCGGTCGGTGCGCCGGCCGGTAGGCCGGTCGGTTCGTCGGTCGCTGCGTGGTTCGGTCATGACGCGGTCGCGGACGGTCGTTGTCCGGGCGAACCGGGAATGTTTCACCCGGGTGTTCCGGTCGCTTCCGGTTGCTTCCGAGCACTTCCGGCCACATCCGGGCACCGGGGCATTCCCCGCCCGACGGTAACCCGGAGCCGTGCGGGGGCGCGCGGCGGCCCTCCGAGCGCCGTTGGTGGGCACCGGGCCTCTCGTGACAGAATCCGGACGGCCCCGAAGGCGAGGCCGGTCACCCTCACCCCCCTAACCAGCGCTATGCGAGGAGAGCGGTCCACATGCGCATCGGAGTTCTCACCGCGGGCGGCGACTGCCCCGGTCTCAACGCGGTGATCCGGTCGGTCGTCCACCGCGCCGTGGTGGATCGCCAGGACGAGGTGATCGGATTCGAGGACGGCTTCAAGGGCCTGCTCGAAGGCCGTTACCGCACGCTCGACATCAACGAGGTGAGCGGCATCCTGGCCCGCGGCGGCACCATCCTGGGCTCCAGCCGGCTGGAGCGCGCCCGGCTCCGCGAAGCCTGCGACAACGCGGAGCAGTTCCAGCGCGAGCTGAGCCTGGACGCCCTGATCCCGATCGGCGGCGAGGGCACCCTGACGGCGGCCAAGATGCTCGCCGACGCCGGCATCCCGGTGGTCGGCGTGCCCAAGACCATCGACAACGACATCTCGGCCACCGACCGCACCTTCGGCTTCGACACCGCCGTCGGCGTGGCCACCGAGGCCATAGACCGCCTGAAGACCACGGCCGAGTCGCACCAGCGGGTCATGGTCGTCGAGGTCATGGGGCGGCACGCGGGCTGGATCGCGCTGGAGGCCGGCATGGCCGGCGGCGCGCACGGCATCTGCGTTCCCGAGCGTCCGTTCGAGGTGGACGCGATGTGCAAGATGATCGAGGACCGCTTCGAGCGGGGCAAGAAGTTCGCGGTGATCTGTGTCGCCGAGGGCGCCCGCCCGGCCGAGGGCTCGATGCCCTACGAGCGCGGCGAGATCGACCCCTACGGCCACGAGCGGTTCACCGGCATCGGCAACCGGCTCGCCATCGAGCTGGAGCAGCGCCTCGGCAAGGAGGCCCGGCCGGTCATCCTCGGCCACATCCAGCGCGGCGGCACCCCCACCGCCTACGACCGGGTGCTGGCCACCCGCTTCGGCTGGCACGCGGTGGAGGCCGCGCACCGGGGCGAGTTCGGCATGATGACGGCGCTGCGCGGCACCGAGATCGTGATGAGCCCGCTGGCCGACGCCACCGCCGAGCTGAAGCGGGTCCCGCAGAACCGGATGGACGAGACCGAGGCCGTCTTCTGACGGCCCCCGGCCGGCTCTGGCCGGCCGGGCCCGGGACTCAGGCTCAGGCCCGCCCTGATCGCCCCGGCCGACCGCTCACGATCGACGCTGATCGACCAGGGCCGGGGCTGGACCAGGACCGACCTGAGCCTGAGTCCCGGGCCCGGACCTGGACCCCGACCGGACCCGGGCTGGACCGGCTTGGCCCGAGACCTGACCGGTTTGGGCCTGGCCGGCGCCGACCGGTCGGCTCGGGCCTAGCCGGTCAGGTCGGCCGGGTCGGTGTTGGCGCCGCAGAGGACCACGCAGACCTCGCCGTCCGGCGGCGGCTGCGGGGCGCCGGCCAGCGCGGCCGCCGCGGCGTGCTCCACCGCCAGCCGGTGCTCGCGCCACAGCCGCCCGCGCGCCTCGACGATCGCCTGGTCCGGCACCAACACCGAGCGCACATGCGGCTGTCGCGCCCACCACAGGGCGTCGGCCGAGACCCGGCGGGCGCCCAGCGAGTCGGCCGCGACCGAGGCCACCGGGACATCGACCACCCGGCCGGCGGCCAGCGCCGCGTGCAACGCCCGGCAGTGCTCGGGCTCCACGCCCACCACCGTCAGCCCGTGCTCGGCCGCCGCCGCGGCCACCCCGGCCAGCAGCCCACCGCCGCCCACCGCGACCACCAGGGTGGTCACCGAGGGACGGGCCGCGAGGATCTCGCCGACGAGCGTCCCGGCCCCGGCCGCGATCAGCGGATGGTCATAGGCGTGCGACGCCAACGCCCCGTGCGCGGCGACGAACTGGGCACAGGCGTCCGCCGCCTCCGCGTACTCCGTGCCCACCTGCCGTACCTCGGCGCCCAGCGCACGCAGCCGCGCCACCTTCACCTCCGGCGCCGTGGTCGGCGTGAACACCGTCGCCGGCACCCCGGCCGCGGCCGCCGCCCAGGCGGCGGCCAGCCCCGCGTTGCCGCCGGAGGCGATGGCCACGCCGGCCGCCGGCAGGCTGCCGGCGGCCCGCCGGGCGGCGAGGAAGTTCCACGCGCCCCTGGCCTTGAAGGTGCCGGTGTGCTGGAGGAACTCCAGGGCGAACCACGTCCGTTCGCCGCCGGGCGCGAGCACCACCGGCCGCACCACGCCGGCGATCCGCTCGCCGGCCGCCCGCACATCCTGGTATCCGAGACCACACGCGTTCACCCGGCTCACCCTAGACGCCAGGACCCGCACCGGCCCGGCCACCTCCCCGCCGCCCGGCGGGAGGCCGCGGCCACGCCCTGGATGTGCCGTCCCGGGACGTTGGTCTCCCGGCACAGCCACGCCTGGAACCTCGGTCAGGCCGGCTGACCTACGGCGGAGCGCGGCCGGCCGGTGGGATAGGTTCGGCCACCATGGACATAGCGATCAGATCCGGCTATGTGGTGCCGGTGGACGGTGCCCCGATAACCGGGGGCACGGTGTTGGTGGTTGACGGGAAGATCGCGGCCGTGGGGCCGGACGCCGAGGTGGCGGTGCCGGACGGGGTGCGCGTGGTGGACGCGGCCGGCCGCTGGGTGCTGCCCGGCTTCGTCGAGGCGCACGGCCATCTCGGGGTGCACGAGGAGGCCGAGGGCTGGGCCGGCCAGGACACCAACGAGATGACCGACCCGGTCGGGGCCAGGATGCGGGCGCTGGACGCCATCAACCCGGCCGACCTGGGCTTCGCCGACGCGTTGGCCGGCGGGGTGACCAGCGCGGTGATCAAGCCCGGGTCCGGCAACCCGATCGGCGGCCAGACCGTCGCGGTCAAGTGCTGGGGCCGCACGGTGGACGACATGCTGGTCCGCGAACCGGTCAGCGTGAAGAGCGCGTTGGGCGAGAACCCGAAGCGGGTCTACGGCGAGAAGAAGCAGCTGCCCTCCACCCGGCAGGGCGTCGCGGCGGTCATCAGGGACGCCTTCACCCACGCCGAGGACTACCGGGCGCGGCGGGCGCACGCCGCCGCCGAGGGCAAGCCGTTCGACCGGGACCTGTCCCTTGAGGTCCTGGTGCGGGTGCTGGACGGCGAGTTGCCGTGGTGCCAGCACGGCCACCGCGCCGACGACATCGCCACCGCGATGCGGCTGGCCGACGAGTTCGGCTACCGGCTGGTGCTCAACCACGGCACCGAGGGCCACCTGTTGGCCGACGAGATCGCCCGCCGGGAGATCCCGGTGATCAGCGGCCCGCTCTTCACCACCCGCAGCAAGGTGGAGCTGCGCCAGCGGACGCTGGCCAACCCGGGCATCCTGGACCGCGCCGGGGTGCGGGTCGCGATCACCACCGACCACCCGGTGGTGCCGATCAACTTCCTGGTGCACCAGGTGACCCTGTGCGTCAAGGAGGGCCTGGACCGGGACCGGGCGCTGGCCACCATCACCACCAACCCGGCCGCCATCCTCGGCCTGGACGACCGGGTCGGCGCGCTCCGCCCCGGCCTGGACGGCGACGTGGTGATCTGGTCCGGCGACCCGCTGGACGTGTTCAGCCGCGCGCTGACGGTCTTCGTGGAGGGCCGCGAGGTCTACTCCTACGACACCGCGACCGGCGTCGGCACGGTGACCGACCCCTACCACCGGACGGCCTGAGCCCGCACCCCCCGACGCCGACGCCCCGCCGCCCGGAGGGTCGGCCGGGCGTCGGCGGTCAGGCCGGGGTGAGCCAGAGGGTGGCCAGCGGGGGGAGGGTGGGGGCGATGCTGACCGGCTGGCCGTGGCTGGGGATGGTCTCGGCCTTCAGCGGTTCGGGGTTGGCGACGCCCCCGCCGCCGAACCGCGGGTCGTCCGTGTTGAGCGTCTCCCGCCAGGCGTGGCAGCGGTCCGGCACCCCGAGCCGGTAGTCGTGCCGGACCACCGGGGAGAAGTTGCAGACCACCAGCAGCGGGCCGCCGTCCGCGGCGAACCGCAGGAAGGCCAGCACGTTGTCGCCGGCCGCCTCGGCCGCCACCCAGGCGAAGCCGGCCGGGTCCGAGTCCAGCTCCCAGAGCGCCGGGGTGGCCAGGTAGCGGTGGTTCAGCTCGCGCACCAGGTCCCGCACGCCCCGGTGGTCGCCGGCCGCCACGTAGTCGTCGGCCAGCACCCACCACTGCGGGCCCTCGACGTGTGACCACTCCGCGCCCTGGGCGAACTCCTGGCCCATGAAGAGGAGTTGCTTGCCCGGGTGGGACCACATGAAGCCGAGGTAGGCGCGCAGGTCGGCGCGCCGCCGCCACCAGTCGCCCGGCATCTTGGAGACCAGCGCGCCCTTGCCGTGCACCACCTCGTCGTGCGAGATGGGCAGCAGGTAGTTCTCCGAGTAGGCGTAGTGCAGGGCGAACGTCATCCGGTGGTGGTGCCAGGCCCGGTGCACCGGGTCCTCGCCGAGGTAGAGCAGGGTGTCGTGCATCCAGCCCAGGTTCCACTTGAGGTCGAAGCCCAGCCCGCCGTGCTCGGTGGCGCGGGTGACGCCGTCCCAGGCGGTGGACTCCTCGGCCACCGTGAACACCCCGGGGCAGCGGCGGTGGACGGTGGCGTTCAGCTCCTGGAGGAAGGACACCGCGTCCGGGTTCTCCCGGCCGCCGTGCGCGTTGGGCAGCCACTCGCCCTCGCCGCGCGAGTAGTCCAGGTAGAGCATGGAGGCCACGGCGTCCACCCGCAGCCCGTCCACGTGGTACTCCTCGCACCAGTAGAGGGCGTTGGCCACCAGGAGGTTCCGCACCTCGGGGCGGCCGTAGTCGAACTCCAGGGTGCCCCAGTCGGGGTGCTCGGCCCGCCGCGGGTCGGGGTGCTCGTAGCAGGGGGTGCCGTCGAACGCGGCCAACGCCCAGTCGTCCTTGGGGAAGTGCGCCGGCACCCAGTCGACCAGCACCCCGATGCCGGCCTGGTGCAGCGCGTCCACCAGCAGCTTGAAGTCGTCCGGGCGGCCCAGCCGGGCGGTGGGCGCGTAGTAGCCGGTCACCTGGTAGCCCCAGGAGCCGCCGAACGGGTGCTCGGCCGGCGGCATCAGCTCCACGTGGGTGAAGCCCAGGTCCCGCACGTAGGCGGGGAGTTGCTCGGCCAGCTCGCGGTAGCCGAGGCCGGGCCGCCAGGACGCCGGGTGCAGCTCGTAGACCGAGAGCGGGCCGGTGTGCACCGGGCGTGCGCCCCGGGTGGCCAGCCAGTCGGCGTCGCCCCAGCTGTAGTCGCTCTCGTGCACGATCGAGGCGGTGGCCGGCGGGCACTCGGTGCGGCGCGCGAACGGGTCGGCGCGCAGCGTGTGCGTGCCGTCGACGCCCCGCACCTCGAACTTGTAGAGCGCCCCCGGGCGCACGCCGGGCACGAACAGCTCCCAGACCCCGCTGGCGCCCAGCGAGCGCATCGGTAGCGCGGTGCCGTCCCAGTGGGTGAAGTCACCGGTGACCCGCACCCCCTGGGCGTTGGGCGCCCAGACGGCGAACCGGGTGCCGGCCACCCCCTGGTGGGTGGTGGGGTGCGCGCCCAGCGCCTCCCAGAGGCGCTCGTGCCGGCCCTCGGCGATCAGGTGCAGGTCCAGCTCGCCCAGCGTGGGCAGGAAGCGGTACGGGTCGTGGGTGACCAGCTCGGTGCCGTCCGGGTAGCCCACCACCAGCTGGTAGTCGGCCGGCGGTGGCCCGGGCAGCACGGCCTGGAAGAGGCCGTCGCCGAGCCCGGTCAGGGGCGTCCGCGACCCGTCGGGGCGGCGCACCGCGACCCGGTCGGCCAGCGGGCGCAGGGCCCGCACCAGCGTGCCCCCGGGGAGCGGGTGGGCCCCCAGCAGCGCGTGCGGGTCGTGATGCGCCCCGGCGAGCAACAACGCGCGGTCCTGTGCGGGCAGCTTCACGGGCGTGGTCTCCTCAACGACGGGCGGTGACGGGCTGGCTACGAGGCGGGACGGACGACGAGCGGCGAACCGGGGGATGGGGGAGCGGGGGAAGGGCGGCGGGGCGCTCAGCCGTCGGCGGCGGCCTCGGCCAGCCGACGGACCGCCATCATCGGCACCGGCAGCCAGGACGGCCGGTGCCTGGCCTCGTAGAGCACCTCGTAGATCGCCTTGTCCGTCTCGTAGGCGAGCAGCAACTCCCGCTCGGCCAGCGGGTCCCGGCCGCCGGCGGCCGCGTAGCCGGCGCGGAACGCGGCCCGGTTGGCGCGCGACCACTCGGCCGCGCCGCGGTGCCCGCGCACCTGGTGCTGGCAGGCCGCGTAGTCGAAGGAGCGCAGCATCCCCGCCACGTCCCGCACCGGTGGCCCCGGCTCGCGCCGGTCGGCCAGCGGCCGGGCCGGCTCGCCCTCGAAGTCGATCACCGTCCACGGCGCGTCGGCCGCGTCGGCCGGCCCGTCCGTGGTGAGCACCTGCCCCAGGTGCAGGTCGCCGTGGAGCCGCTGGACGTGCGCCTGGCCGCCGCGCGCCGCGTAGTCCGCCAGCGCGGCGTAGGCGCGGCGCAGCCCGTCGCGGTGCGGGCGCAGCGCGGAGACCACCTCGACGGCCCGGTCCAGCCGGTCCAGCATGCCGAGCGCGATGCCCTCCAGCCGCCGGCCGGCCAGCCGGTCGGTGGGCAGCGCGGCGGCCAGCGCCGCGTGCACCTCGGCGGTGGCCCGGCCCAGCGCGTGCGCGGCCGGGGTGAAGTCGGTGCGGTCGGCCAGCGAGCGCTGGGCCAGCTGCCAGCCGTCGGTGGAGCCGGCGAGGAACGGCTGGAGCACGCCCAGGGTCAGCGGCTCCGCCTGGGCGCCGGGCCAGTTGGCCTCGAACCAGGCGGCCGGCGCCGGCACCCGGGCGCAGCCGGCCTCGGCCAGCGCCAGCGGCAGTTCGAGGTCCGGGTTGACGCCGGGGGAGACCCGGCGGAAGAGCTTGAGGATGTGCGCGTCGCCGAAGACCACGGAGGAGTTGGTCTGTTCGCCGGTCAGCAGCCGGGCGGCCAGCCCCGAGGGGATGCGGGCGCCGGCGGACCGGCCGAAGGAGAGGGTGCCCAGCCGGCCCGGGGTGCGCAACCGTTCCAGCAGCAGGCCGGCGAGCCGGGGGTCGTGCAGCGCCTCGTAGATCGCCCAGCCGCGCAGTGGCCCCTCGGCGGCCCGGCCGACCAGGGCCGGGCCCAACGCGTCCGGCAGCGCCGGCCGGACGCCGAGCAGCAGTTGGTAGCAGTCGCCCGCCGGCTCGGCGCGCGCCGGCCCGGTGCCGGCGCGCACGATCAGGTGGAGCAGCCCCGGGGTGGTGCCCGCGGGGTGGCAGGGCAGGAGTTCGGTCGCTGAGACGGTGGTCAGCTCGCCGAGCGGCCGGCCCTTGCCGGCGAACCAGCGTTGTTCCGGCAGCCAGTTGGTGAGGAGCCCGGTGAGCGAGCGCAACAGCGCGCTGGCGTGCGGCTGGCGGGCCCGCGCCGGGCGGGGCGAGTGGGGGGCCTGAGCCGTCCGGGGCGCGGAGCTATCCGACATGACGTCCTTTCCCCGGGCGCGTTGTTTGTCACGAAGTGTCCCGGATGCCGGCTTGAGTTGCCCGGCGGTGTGGGACGTGTCGTGCAGGAACGGCCGTGCGGGTGAGGAGCGTGACGCGGCGGGAGGCTCTGGCCAACGGTCGGTCGGCGGCGGTCGGGGGAGGGCCGCCCCCAGCGTGCTGGGGGAAGCCGGTCGGGGTCCCGCTGTGCGCGCTACGCCTCGGAGGGCTGCCGCAGCCGGAACCAGTAGAAGCCGTGCCCGGCGAGGGTCAGCAGGTACGGCAGTTCACCGACGGCGGGGAACCGCACCCCGCCGATCAGCTCCACCGGCACCCGCCCCGTCCAGGACCGCAGGTCCAGCTCGGTGGGCTGGGAGAACCGGGAGAAGTTGTTGACGCACATCACCAGGTCGTCGCCGTGCTCCCGCAGATAGGCGAGCACCGCCGGGTTGGACGAGGGCAGCTCGGTGTAGGTGCCAAGACCGAACGCCGGGTTCTGCTTGCGGATCTCCACCATCCGCCGGGTCCAGTGCAGCAGCGAGGCCGGCGAGCTCATCGCCGCCTCCACGTTGGTCACCTGGTACCCGTAGACCGGGTCCATGATGGTCGGCAGGAAGAGCCGGCCCGGGTCGCAGGAGGAGAAGCCGGCGTTCCGGTCCGGCGTCCACTGCATCGGGGTGCGGACCGCGTCCCGGTCGCCGAGCCAGATGTTGTCGCCCATCCCGATCTCGTCCCCGTAGTAGAGGATCGGCGATCCGGGCAGCGACAGCAGCAGCGCCGTGAACAGCTCGATCTGGTTGCGGTCGTTGTCCAGCAGCGAGGCCAGCCGCCGCCGGATGCCGATGTTGGCGCGCATCCGCGGGTCCTTGGCGTACTCCGCGTACATGTAGTCGCGCTCCTCGTCGGTGACCATCTCCAGGGTCAGCTCGTCGTGGTTGCGCAGGAAGATCCCCCACTGGCAGCCGGAGGGGATCTGCGGGGTCTTGGCCAGCACCTCGGAGACCGGGTAGCGGGACTCCCGGCGCACGGCCATGAAGATCCGTGGCATCACCGGGAAGTGGAACGCCATGTGGCACTCGTCGCCGCCCTTGTCGAGGTCGCCGAAGTAGTCCACGACGTCCTCCGGCCACTGGTTGGCCTCGGCCAGCAGCACCGTGTCCGGGTAGTGCGCGTCGATCTCGGCCCGCACCCTCTTCAGGAAGGCGTGGCTGGCAGGAAGGTTTTCGCAGTTGGTGCCCTCCGCCGCGTACAGGTAGGGCACCGCGTCCAGCCGGAAGCCGTCGATGCCCAGGTCCAGCCAGAACTTCAGCGCGGAGATCATCTCCTCCTGCACGGCCTCGGACTCGTAGTTGAGGTCCGGCTGGTGGGAGAAGAAGCGGTGGAAGTAGTACTGCTTGCGGACCGGGTCGAACGCCCAGTTGGACGACTCCGTGTCGACGAAGATGATCCGGGCGTCCCCGTACCCCTTGTCGTCGTCGGCCCAGACGTAGTAGTCCCCGTACGGGCCCTCCGGGTCCCGGCGGGACTCCTGGAACCAGCGGTGCTGGTCGCTGGTGTGGTTCATCACGAAGTCGATGATGACCCGCATCCCGCGCTGGTGCGCGGCGTCCACGAACTCCACGAAGTCCGCCAGGTCACCGAACTCGGGGAGCACGTCGGTGTAGTCGGAGACGTCGTACCCGCCGTCACGCAGCGGGGACTTGAAGAAGGGCGGCAGCCACAGGCAGTCCACGCCCAGCCACTGAAGGTAGTCCAGCCGCGCGGTGATCCCCTTCAGATCACCGACACCGTCGCCGTTGCTGTCCTGGAAGGAGCGGACGAGGACCTCGTAGAAGACCGCGCGCTTGAACCACTCGGGATCACGGTCGCGGGCGGGCGTGTCCTCGAAGGTGTCGAGGACCGGCTCATTGACGCTCATGGTTGGGTGACCCTCCGGTCTGTGAGGACGGTCGCAGGGCCAAGATGTGCGCTGACGAGGCGTACGCATCCGCACGGCCCGGCTCAAGCCGCACATAGTTGTCCCTGCCCCAGTAGTAGGTCGTCCCGGTGAGCTGGTCGCACACCGGAAAGGGCTCGGCGCCGCCTTCCTGCGCGGGCGTGAGGCCGCACCCTTGGAGTTGCTCCATATCCAACGAGACCGTCGCTTCGTGGGTGTGGTGTGGATCGAGGTTGACCACGATCAGCACGCAGTCGGCCTGAGGTGTCCGCGTCCGCTTGGAGTAGGCCAGGATGTGCTCGTTGTTCGTGCGGTGGAAGTGAAGATTCCGAAGCTGCCGCAGCGCCGGGTGGCGCCGCCGGAGCGCGTTGAGCAGCGTGACGAGCCCGGTGATGCTCTGGCCCGCGGCCTCCGCGCCGGCCCAGTCGCGGGGGCGCAACTCGTACTTCTCCGACGCCGCGTACTCCTCGCTCCCCGGCGCCGCCGCCTGGTTCTCGCACAGCTCGAAGCCCGCGTACATGCCCCAGGTCGGGGCGAGCGTGGCCGCCAGCACCGCCCGGACCTGGAACGCCGGCCGGCCGCCCGTCTGGAGGTAGGCGGGCAGGATGTCCGGCGTGTTCACGAAGAAGTTGGGCCGCATGTAGGCGGCGGCCGGGCCGCTGAGTTCCGTCAGGTACTCGGTCAGCTCCTCCTTCGTGTTCCGCCAGGTGAAATACGTGTAGGACTGCTGGAAACCGATCTGCCCCAACGTCCGCATCATCGCCGGCCTGGTGAAAGCCTCGGCCAGGAACAGCACGTCCGGATCGGCCCGGTTGATCTCGGTGATGACCTTCTCCCAGAACACCACCGGCTTGGTGTGCGGATTGTCGACGCGGAAGATCCGCACCCCGTGCGCCATCCAGAACCGCAGCACCCGCAGCGTCTCGGTGACCAGCCCGCGGAAGTCCTGCTCGAAGGAGATCGGATAGATGTCCTGGTATTTCTTCGGCGGATTCTCGGCGAACGCGATCGTGCCGTCCAGGCGCCGGGTGAACCATTCCGGATGGCTTTTCACCCAGGGATGGTCGGGGCTGCACTGGAGGGCGAAGTCCAGTGCCACCTCAAGCTCCAGCTCCCTGGCCCTGGCGACGAACGCGTCGAAGTCGTCCAGGGTGCCGAGATCGGGGTGGATCGCGTCGTGACCGCCGTCCGGCGAGCCGATCGCCCAGGGCGAGCCGACATCGTCCCGCCCCGCCGACAGGGCGCCGTCCCGCCCCTTGCGGAACGCCGTGCCGATGGGGTGGACCGGCGGCAGGTACACCACGTCGAAGCCCATCTCGGCCAGCGCCGGCAGCCGTTCGGCGGCGCTCCGCAGCGTGCCGTGCACCGGGGGCGTGTTCGGCCGCACCCGCGCCCCCTCGGAGCGCGGGAACATCTCGTACCAGGAGCCGAAGAGCGCCCGCTCGCGCTCCACCAGCACCGGCAGCGGCCGTGAGGCGCTGACCAGTTCACGCAGCGGGTGCTCCGCCAGCACCTCGGCGACCCGCGCCGCGTGCGCGGCGGCCAGCCGGGTGGCCGGCGGCAACTCCGCGTCCGACAGCCGGTCGGCGGTCCGCAGCAGCACGTCCCGGCCGGCGTTCTTCGGGACCCCGCCGGCCGCCCGGCGCAGCAGTTCGGCGCCCTCCAGCAGCGTCAGCTCCACGTCGACGCCGGCCGGCACCTTGATCGCGGCCCGCCGCAGCCAGCTGGTCACCGGGTCCCCCCAGGACTCGACCGCGAACGTCCACCGGCCCTCCCGGTCCGGCGTGACCTCCGCCCCCCAGCGGTCCAGGCCCGGCTCCAGCTCGGCCATCGGCAGCCACGGCCCGCCCCGGCCCCCCGGGTCCCGCAGCACCACGTTGGCCCCCACCGCGTCCGGCCCCTCCCGGAAGACGGTCGCGGTGACCAGGAAGGTCTCCCCCGGCACCGCCTTGACCGGGCGACGCCCGCAGTCAACGCGTGGCTGGACGTCAAGGACAGGAATACGACCGATCATGGGGAGTCCACCTGAATACGTCGGGGGCGGGCTTTTCCCTCGCGGGAAGAGACGTTGTCCTTTGTATCCGTTGGACTCCAGGGTAAGGGGTTTCGGAACTCCCGCCCTGGGCCCGCGTCACTCGGCTGGCGGGGCTTTCGACGCCTGACGGCCGTTCTCCGGAGGGGTTTTTCGTACCGCCGTTTCACCTGCCCCGAAGAGGTATGCCGCGACCCGCGGAACCGGTTTGCCGGCGGGCTGGTTGCGACCGGTCGGATTCGGCCATCCCCCGACGCCGTTCCGTGCGCGGCCGGCCAACCGGCTGAGATGATCCGGGACATGAAGGTACTCGTCATCGGTGCGACCGGCACGATCGGCGGCGCGGTCGCCACCGCGTTGGCGGCCTCCCACCAGGTCGTCGGGGCGTCCCGCACCGGGCCCACCAGGGTGGACCTGGCGGACCCGGCCTCCCTGGACACGCTCTTCGACGAGGTGCCGGAGCTGGACGCCGTGGTGTGCTGCGCCGCCAGCGGCCCGCTGGTCGACCTGGCCTCCGTCACCGACGACGCGTTCGAGGCCGGCCTGCGGGCCAAGTTGCTGGGCCAGGTCGCGCTGGCCCGCCGGGCCGCGCGGCGGCTGCGCGACGGCGGCTCCATCACCCTGACCGGGGGCACCTTTCCCGGCCCGCTGGCCGGCGGCTCGCTGGGCGCCCTGGTCAACTCGGGCCTGGCGGGCTTCGTCCGCAACGCGGCCAGCGAGCTGCCGCGCGGGCCGCGGCTCAACCTGGTCAGCCCCGGCTGGGTCAGGGAGACCCTGGAGAGCCTGGGCGAGGACGGCACCGACGGCACCCCCGTCGCCGAGGTGGCCCGCGCCTACGTGACGGCCGTCGAGGGCACCGCCCGGGGGCAGGTCCTGCGCCCCTGACCGGGTCCGGCGACGCCTCGCCCCCGGCCGCGGGGTGCGGCCGGGGGCGAGGCGTCAGGGCCGGGGGTTACTGGTAGGTGATGTCGGATTCGGTGTAGCGGCAGTGGGTGCCGTCGGGGCCGTCGCCGGACTCCTCCGGCTCGTCGCCCTCGTCGTTGCCGATGTACCGCTGGCACGGCACCAGGTCCCGGTCGTCGTCGCCGATCACCGTGATGTCGGTGAGGGTGGCGGTGTCGTCGTAGTTCTCGTTGACCCCGACCAGCCGGCTGGCCGGCGCGGTCACCTCGACCGAGTCGAGGACGACGGAACGCTGGTACTGGCTGGAGCAGTTGCCGCAGGAGCGGTACAGGGTGGTGAAGTCCTCGGCGGCGAAGTCGGTGATGGTCAGCTCGCCGCCGCCGTTGTGCTGGAACACCTTGTCGTCCGCGCCGCGGGCCGCGCCGCCGGTGACGGTGAAGCGGGAGCCGTCGCCGCCGCGGAAGGTCGCGGCGTCCTCGCCGATGTCCTCCCACCAGACCCGCTCCAGGGCGCAGCTGCCCGAGCAGTGCACGCCGTCGGCGCCCGGCGAGCCGATGATCACGTCGCTGAGCGTGCCGCCCTCGGACACCTCGAAGACCGGCAGCTGGTCCTCGCCCTGGCCGCCGTCGCCGAGCCCAGGGCCCGGCACGTAGCGGACGTTGCCGCCGTCGAAGTCGCCGTCCACCTCGATGGTCTCGTTGACCTCGATCTCGTCGGTGGCCTCCGGCCAGTCGACGGCCAGCGGCCCGGCGGCTGGCTCAGCGGCCGGCCCGGCGGCCGGCTCGGTGCCCGCGAGCTGGGTGGCGGCGGCCGTGGCGTCCAGCGCGAAGCTGGGGTGCGGCGGCTGGTTGTAGGCGGTGTTCTGCCAGGCCACCCCGGTGCGGTACTGCCGGTCCTCCATCAGCGAGGGGAAGCTGAGGTCGGTCGGGATGTCGGTGCTGTGGACGCGCAGCGCCGAGTTGTCCGAGGTGCGCCAGATGACCTCCTCGCGCCAGTCGCCGAGGATGTCGGCGGACAGCGCCGGCGTCGACTTGGTGCCGTTGTTGGAGGCCACGCCCTCGGCGGTGAGCAGCCGCTCGTCGCCGTCGGGGCCGTACTTGTCGATGTGGGTGCCGTCCAGCAGCTCCCGGGTGGCGTCGCCGTCCCACCAGACCAGGAAGTTGGTGCTGGACGGCTTGCGGCCGATCTCGTCGCCGTCCAGGTCGCGCAGCGAGCTGTCCGCCGACGACCAGAACTCGGCGCCCGGGTTGTCCGCCCAGATGTCGCCGGCCACCCCGCGCCCGTTGTCCGAGCCGGCCGGCGTCTCCCACCTGATGTCGCCGTTGGCCGGGTCGATCAGCAGCGAGGACGGCTGGTTGGACGACTCGGAGACCTTGTAGTACTCAAGGCCGGGGCTGCTCGGGTCGAAGTCGCCGAGGTGCTGGGCGTCGCCGTGCCCGGTGCCGGTGCTCCACAGCGGCGAGCCGTCGTCGTCCAGCGTCATCGCGCCGTAGACGATCTCGTCCCGGCCGTCCAGGTCCACGTCGCCGACGGACAGGCTGTGCGAGCCCTGCCCCGCGTACTGGCCGCCCGCCTCGTCGCTGTCGAAGAACCACCGCTGGTTCAGCGACTGGCCGTCGAAGTCCCAGGCGGCGACGGTGGACCGGGTGTAGTAGCCACGGGCCATGACCAACGAGGGGCCCTCGCCGTCCAGGTAGGCGGTGCCGGCCAGGAACCGGTCGACGCGGTTGCCGTAGCAGTCGCCCCAGTCGCAGGTGTCGCCGCGCGCCGGGAGGTAGTCCACGGTGTCCACGGCCGCGCCGGTGGCGCCGTCGAAGACGGTCAGGAACTCCGGCCCGGACAGCACGTAGCCGTCGCCGTTGCGGTGGTCGGCGCCCGCGTCGCCGATCACCGTGCCGGCGCCGTCCACGGTGCCGTCGGCGGTCTTCACGGCCACCTCGGCCGAGCCGTCGCCGTCGTAGTCGTAGACCTGGAACTGCGTGTAGTGCGCGCCGGCGCGGATGTTGCGGCCCAGGTCGATCCGCCACAGCTGCTCGCCGCCCAGCGTGTAGGCGTCGAGGTAGACGTTGCCGGTCACCCCGCCCTGCGAGTTGTCCTTGGCGTTGTCCGGGTCCCACTTGACGACGATCTCCAGCTCGCCGTCGCCGTTCAGGTCGCCGACCGAGGCGTCGTTGGGCGTGTGCTCGCCCGAGGGGCGGTCCAGCGGGATGTCGGTGTGCGCCCGCGGCATGGCCAGCGCCTCGGTGGCGTCCCGGGTCTCCACCCCGTCGGTGACGGTGGCCAGCGTGTAGACGGCGTCCGCCGGGGCGCCCTCGTCCAGGTGGTTGGTGACCCCGGTCAGCGGCTCCTCGGTGATCCGGGTGCCGTCCCGGTACAGGTGGAAGGCGAGGTCGTCGGGGTCGGCGGCCAGTTGCCGCCAGCTCACCAGGTTGCCCTGGTCGCCGCCGACGCTGACCAGGCCGCGGCCCAGCCCGTCCGTGGCGCGTTCGGCGGCCGGTTGGCCGGCCGGGGCCCCGGTGGTCTCGCTGGCCTGCGCCAGGACGGTGACGCCGCCGGTCGCCAGCACGCCGCCGAGGGCGGCGGCCAGCAGCGCCCGGCGGCGCCGGCCGGGTCGTGCGCGGTGAGGGGATGTCACGCGGTCTCCTTGGTGTGGGGGGTACTGCGCGCGGCGGCGGCGCGGTGGGGCGCCGGCCGCCCGGTCACCCTCCGGTCGTCGCCGACGGCCGGGAGGTTGCCGGTGGCCGGGGGACGGTCAGGGCCGGGTCCACGGACCCGGCCGGGCATTCAACCCATAGGGCGGTCAACGGGGATGCGTGGTGTGGTACGGCAAGTAAGCCGGAAAGGTGGGCAATTCGTGACCCGGTGGCGCCGGTCGGAGCCCGCGTCGGCGGCAACTCGCGCACGAAAGAGGGTGTTTCGTGTGGTTTACGCGCCACGTCTCAGCTCGGTATCGCCCCGCTGAACGATGTTCACAGCCAAAATCCCGGGCAGTAATGTGCCGTCCACCGGCTTAGGCCCTACCCCGCCCGAACCCTCTGAGGTGGATCAATGCGCATAGCAAGACCCCGCGCCGCGAAGGCGATCGTGGCCGCCCTGGCGATCGGCATGGTCGCCACCGCCTGTGCCAGCGACCGCGACGAAAGCGACTCCAGCGGCGACTCCGAGGTGTTCGTGTTCGGCGCCGCGGGCGACCCGGCGGCCCTCGACCCGTCGCTGGCCAGCGACGGCGAGTCGTTCCGGGTGACCCGGGCGGCCTTCGAGACCCTGCTGGAGCACGAGCCGGGCGGCACGGAACTGGTCCCCGGCCTGGCCAGGGAGTGGTCCTCCAACGAGGAGGGCACCGAGTGGACCTTCCAGCTCCAGGAGGGCGTCACCTTCCACGACGGCGCCGAGCTGACCGGCGAGGTCGTCTGCCAGAACTTCGACCGCTGGTACAACTGGTCGGGCACCTACCAGAACACCACGCTCTCCTACTACTGGCAGGGCGTCTTCGGCGGCTTCGCCGAGAACGAGAGCGAGAACGTCCCGGAGCCCAACTACGTGGGCTGTGAGGCGCCGGACGAGCTGACCGCCACCATCACGGTGGAGCGGCCCTCGGCCAACTACCCGGGCGGCTTCTCGCTCCAGGCGTTCGCCATCCACTCGCCCGACGCCATCGAGGCGTACGCCGAGGACGACGCCAGCGGCAGCGGCGAGAACATCACCTTCCCGGCCTACAGCCAGGAGGGCGGCACCGTCGCCGGCACCGGCCCGTTCCGCATCACCGAGTGGAACAAGGGCAACGGCGAGGTCACCCTGGAGCGCTTCGACGAGTACTGGGGCGAGACCAAGGCCGGCGTGGACACCCTGGTCTTCCGCACCATCCCCGAGGAGTCGGCCCGCCGGCAGGAGCTCCAGGCCGGCGACATCCACGGCTACGACCTGGTCGCGCCGGCGGACGTGCGGACGCTGGAGGACGAGGGCTTCCAGGTCCCGGTCCGCGGCGTCTTCAACATCCTCTACCTGGGCATCACCCAGGAGCGGCAGCCCGCGCTTGAGGACCTCCAGGTTCGGCAGGCCATCGCGCACGCCCTGGACCGGCAGAACATCGTGGACACCCAGCTGCCCGAGGGCGGCGTGCAGGCCACCCAGTTCATCCCGGACACCGTCGCCGGTTACTCCGAGGACGTGCAGACCTACGAGTACGACCCGGAGCTGGCGCAGAGCCTGCTGGCCGAGGCCGGTGCCGAGGACCTGACGCTGGAGTTCTGCTACCCGACCGAGGTCACCCGCCCGTACATGCCGGCGCCCGTCGACATCTACGAGCTGCTGCGCGCCGACCTGGAGGCGGTCGGCGTGACCGTCGAGCCCAAGCCGCTCACCTGGAACCCGGACTACCAGGAGACCACCAGGTCCGGTGGGTGTGACGTCTACCTGCTCGGCTGGACCGGCGACTTCAACGACGCCTACAACTTCCTGGGCACCTGGTTCGACGGCTACTCGCAGGAGTGGGGCTTCGAGAACGAGGAGATCTTCGACCTGCTCGCCGAGGTCAGCGCCGAGCCGGACGTCGCCACCCGTGAGGCCATGTACGAGGAGGCCAACGTGGCGATCATGGACTTCCTGCCCGGCGTGCCGATCTCCAGCTCGCCGCCGTCCATCGCCTTCTCCGCCGACGTCAACCCGCCGACGACGTCTCCGCTGACCCAGGAGAACTTCGCCGAGGTCTCCTTCAAGTAGCCCTTGAGGGCAGGGGATTCGGACTTCCGCCCGGCCACGGGACCCGTGGCCGGGCGGCGGTCTTCCCCCTGGGACCTGAGAGAAAGGGGAGCCCATCGGTGCTCCGTCTCGTCGTCCGCAGGTTGCTACAGCTGATACCCACGCTGTTCGGCCTGTCGGTTCTGCTGTTCCTCTGGATCCACCGACTACCCGGCGGTCCCGCCTGGGCGCTGCTCGGTGAACGGGGGGACGAGGCCTCCCGCCGGCAGATCGAGGAACAACTCGGGCTCGATGAGCCCCTGCTGGTGCAGTACGGCCGTTGGCTCGGCCGGCTCGTCCGGCTCGACCTCGGGAACTCCGTGAAGACCGGCCAGCCGGTCTGGGAGGAGTTCACCCTGCGCTTCCCGGCCACCGTCGAACTCGGCCTCACCGCCCTGCTGTTCGCCGTGGTCATCGGCATCCCGCTCGGCTACTTCGCGGCCCGCCGCCGCGGCACCTGGCTGGACGTCGCCGCGGTCTCCGGCTCGCTGCTGGGGATCTGCGTCCCGGTCTTCTTCCTGGCCATGATCCTGCGGTCGATCTTCGCCGTGAACCTGGGCTGGCTGCCCAGCGGCGGCCGGCTCACCACCGGGATCAACGCCACCGACGTCACCGGGTTCGCGGTCCTCGACGGGCTGTTGACCGGCGAGTTCGACGCCTCCTGGGACGCCATCCAGCACCTGATCCTGCCCGGCCTGGCGCTGGCCTCCATCCCGTTGGCCGTGGTGGTCCGGATCACCCGGGCCAGCGTGCTCGAGGTGCTCAGCGAGGACTACGTGCGCACCGCCGAGTCGAAGGGGCTGCGCAAGAGCGTGGTCCGCGGCCGGCACGTGCTGCGGAACGCGCTGCTGCCGGTGGTCACCACCGTCGGCCTGGTCACCGGCAGCCTGCTGTCGGGCGCCGTGCTGACCGAGTCCGCGTTCTCCTTCGGCGGCATCGGCAGCTTCATCCGGCAGGCCATCTCCGACCGTGACTACCCGGTGCTGATGGGCTTCATCCTGTTCATCGCCCTGCTCTACGTGCTGATCAACCTGGTGGTCGATCTCACCTACGGCCTGATCGACCCGAGAGTGCGGGTGAACTGATGGCGACCAAGACCGAGAAGATCGACCGGCTGGCCGAGCTCACCGCGCGGCGGGAGACCGCGGTCGGCGGCAGCCTGTGGGTGGAGGCGTTCCGGCGCCTGCGCACCAGCAAGATGGCGATGATCGGCGCCTGCATCATGGTGGCCTTCGTGATCATCGCGATCATCGGCCCGTGGATCGCCCCGCACAACCCGACCGCCCAGCTGTGGCGGGACGAGGTCTTCACCAACCGGGGCGAGTTCGTCGGCCCGCGCGCCGAGAACTGGCTCGGCCTGGACCACCTGGGCCGCGACCAGCTCTCCCGGCTGCTGGTCGGCGCCCGGCAGACGCTGCTGGTCGGCGTCGTCGCCACGGTGCTCGGCTTCGCCGTCGGCGCGCTGATCGGCGGAATCTCCGGCGCGGCGCTGGCCTTCGGCGGCCGGGCCGGCCAGCGGCTGGACACCGTGCTGATGCGGTTCATCGACATGATGCTGGCGATGCCCTCGCTGCTGCTGGCGGTGAGCATCGCCGCGGTGATGGGGCAGAGCCTCACCACGGTGATGATCGCCGTGGGTGTGGTGCAGGTCCCGGTGTTCGCCCGGCTGTTGCGCGGCTCGATGCTCTCCCAGGCCAACGCGGACTACGTGCTGGCCGCGCGGGCGCTCGGCGTGCGCCGGCGGCGCGTGGTGCTCGGCCACGTGCTGCCCAACTCGCTGGGCCCGGTCATCGTGCAGTCCACCCTGGCGCTGGCCACCGCCATCATCGAGGCCGCCGCCCTGTCCTACCTGGGCCTGGGCAACCCGGACGCGTCGCAACCCGAGTGGGGCGTGATGCTGGCGCAGGCCGAGCGGTTCTTCGACGAGGCACCGCTGATGGCGTTCTGCCCGGCGCTGGGCATCATCATCACCGCCCTCGGCTTCACCCTGCTCGGTGAGGCCATGCGGGAAGCACTCGACCCGAAACTGCGGAGCTGATCCCATGCCCCTGCTTTCCGTGGACGAACTGAAGGTCACCTTCCAAGGGCGTGGCCAGCGCCCGGCCACCGCCGTCTCCGGCGTCTCCTTCGACGTGGACGAGGGCCAGGTGGTCGGGCTGGTCGGGGAGTCGGGCTGCGGCAAGAGCGTCACCTCGCTGGCCCTGATGGGCCTGTTGCCCAGCAAGGGGGTGCGGGTCGAGGGGCGGGCCGACTTCCGCGGCACCGACCTGCTGTCGCTGCGCCAGTCCGCGCTGCGCGACCTGCGCGGCACCCAGCTGGCGATGATCTTCCAGGACCCGCTCTCCTCGCTGAACCCGGTGGTGCCCATCGGCGTGCAGGTCACCGAGATCCTCAGCCGGCACCGGGGGATGCGCGGCCAGGCCGCCCGCAAGGAGGCCGCCGCGCTGCTGGACCGGGTCGGCATCCCGGACCCGACCCGCCGGCTCAAGGAGTACCCGCACCAGCTCTCCGGCGGGATGCGGCAGCGCGCCTTGATCGCCATGGCGGTGGCCTGCGCGCCGCGCCTGCTGATCGCCGACGAGCCGACCACCGCGCTGGACGTCACCATCCAGGCGCAGATCCTGGAACTGCTCAAGGAGCTGGTGGACGAGCAGGGCACCGCGCTGCTGATGATCACCCACGACCTGGGGGTGGTCGCCGGGCTCTGCGACGAGGTCAACGTGCTGTACGCCGGCAAGGTGGTGGAGTCCGCCGACCGGCGGACGCTGTTCGCCGAGCCGAGCCACCCGTACGCGCACGGCCTGCTCAACTCCATCCCCCGGCTGGACGCGCCGCGTGGCCAGCCGCTGAACCCGGTGCGCGGCTCCATCAACGACCAGATCCCCTGGGCCGAGGGCTGCGCGTTCGCCCCGCGCTGCGACTTCTACACCATGGACTGCCTCCAGGGGACGCCGGCGCTGGACGCGTTGGCGCCCCCGGGCGGGGCCCCTGAGCGGCCGGGGCCGGCCGGCCACCAGGTCCGCTGCGTCAACCCGGTGCGCGAGCCGCTGAAGGTCGCCACCCTGGCCGAGGTCGGCGCGGCCGGCGGCCCCGGTGAGACCGGCGGCCCCGGTGAGACCGGCGGTTCCGGTGCGACCGGTGGCGCGGCTTCGGCCGAGGCGGCCACCCCGAAGGAGGAGACCGCAGAGTGAGCCTGCTGGAACTGAACGACGTCAAGGTCCACTTCCCGGTCCGCCGCGGTGTCCTCTTCGACCGCACCGTCGGCCACGTCTACGCCGTGGACGGCGTCTCGCTGTCCGTCGAGGCCGGCCAGACCTACGGGCTGGTCGGCGAGTCCGGCTGCGGCAAGACCACCCTGGGCCGGGCGGTGCTGCGGCTGACCGACATCACCTCGGGCGAGGTCGTCTTCGACGGCACCGACCTGGCGGCGCTGCCGGAGGAGGAGATGCGCCGCTCCCGGCGCCGGCTCCAGATGGTCTTCCAGGACCCGCTGGGCAGCCTCAACCCCCGGCAGAACATCGAGTCGATCCTGGCCGAGGGCATGGCGGCGCACGGCATCGGCGCCGACCGCACCGAGCGGCGGGCCCGGATCGTCGAGGTGCTGGAACGGGTGGGCCTGCCGGCCGACGCGCTCTCCCGCTACCCGCACGAGTTCTCCGGCGGGCAGCGGCAGCGCATCGGCATCGCCAGGGCGCTGGTCCTGGAGCCGGACCTGATCATCTGTGACGAGCCGGTCTCCGCGCTGGACGTCTCCATCCAGGCCCAGGTGATCAACCTCCTGGAGGAGCTTCAGGAGCAGCTGGGGCTGACCTACCTGGTGATCGCCCACGACCTGGCCGTGGTCCGGCACATCTCGGACGTGATCGGCGTGATGTACCTGGGCGCGCTCGTCGAGGAGGCGCCCAGCGACCTGCTCTACGCCGAGCCCCGGCACCCGTACACCCGGGCGCTGATGTCGGCCGTGCCGGTGCCCGACCCGGAGGTGGAGGACAACCGGGAGCGCATCCTGCTCCGCGGCGACCTGCCGTCGCCGGCCAACCCGCCGGCCGGCTGCCGCTTCCACACCCGCTGCCCCTGGCGGCAGCCGGAGCGGTGCGACACCGAGCGGCCCCAGCTCACCGAGCTGGCCGACGGCCACCGGGTGGCCTGCCACTACGCGGCGGAGATCGCCGACGGCCGCATCCAGCCGGTCCGGGAGCTGGCCGAACGCATCCTGCCGCCGGAACCGGACGAGCCGGCCGCCGGCTCCGACGAGCCGGCGGGGCCGGGCGAGTCGTCGGCGCCCGAGTCGTCGGCGGGGCCGGGCGAGTCGGCGGCGCCCGAGTCGTCGGCGCGGCTCGCGGGCGCGGCGGAGCCGGCGGAACCCCCGGGGTCCGGGGAGTCGGCGCGGCCCTCGGAGTCGAAGGGCTGAGCCCCGCGGGCCCCGCCCGGGTCGGCGAGCGTGGCCGAGCCGGGCGGCCCCGGCGGCCCCGGCGGCCCCGGCGCTTGGCCGGGCGAAGCCGGCCGGGCCCCGAGCGGTCAGCCGGGGCCGGCGACCCGCCGGCCCCGGCGGTGCCGCTCGGTCGGCCAGCGCGGCCCGCTGGTCCCCGGGGGTGGTTTGTCGGGGGTGATCGGGCTGAATCAGCCGGAATCCACCGTTACCGCCCTCGGGGCCCGGCTACGGTCGTGCCGTGAAGGCCATCCGTCGCTTCTCCGTACGCCCCGTCCTTCCCGAGCCCCTGCGACCCCTCCAGGAACTGGCGCGCAACCTGCGCTGGTCCTGGCACCCCGAGACCCGTGAGCTGCTGCGCTCCGTCGATCCGGACAGCTGGCAGTCGGGCGGCGAGGACCCGGTGCGGCTGCTGGGCACCGTCACCGCCGGCCGGCTGGCCGCGCTCGCCGCGGACCGCGGCTTCGTGCGCCGCCTCGGCATGGCCGCCGAGGACCTCAGGGACTACCTCACCGAACCCCGCTGGTACCAGCAGGCCGAGGCCCGCACCGGCGGCGAACTGCCCCGTTCCGTCGCCTACTTCTCCCCGGAGTTCGGCATCACCGCCGCGCTCCCGCAGTACTCGGGGGGCCTCGGCATCCTGGCCGGCGACCACCTCAAGGCCGCCAGCGACCTGGGCGTCCCGCTGATCGGCGTGGGCCTGCTCTACCGGCACGGCTACTTCCGGCAGAGCCTCTCGCCGGACGGCTGGCAGCAGGAGCACTACCCGGTCATCGACCCCCACGAGCTGCCGCTGACCCCGCTGCTGGAGGCGGACGGCAGCCGCGCCCGGGTCACCCTGGCGCTGCCCGGCGGCCGGGCCATGACCGCGGTGATCTGGCAGGTCCAGGTCGGCCGGGTGCCGCTGCTGCTGCTCGACTCCTCGGTCGCCGAGAACGGGCCGGCCGAACGCGACGTCACCGACCGGCTCTACGGCGGCGGCAGCGAGCACCGGCTGCTCCAGGAGATGCTGCTGGGCATCGGCGGGGTGCGGGCGGTGCGCGCCTTCTGCCGGCTCACCGGCCACCCGGAGCCCGAGGTGTTCCACATGAACGAGGGGCACGCCGGCTTCCTCGGGCCCGAGCGGATCAGGGAGCTGGGGGAGTACGGCGTCGGCTTCGACGCCGCGCTGCGCGCCGTCCGGGCCGGCACCATCTTCACCACCCACACCCCGGTGCCCGCCGGCATCGACCGGTTCGCCGAGGAGCTGGTCGCCCGGCACTTCGGCGAGGGCGGCGAGCTGGCCACCGTCGATCTCCAGGCGCTGCTCGGCCTCGGCCGGGAGCCGCTGGGCGCGGCCGCGCCGGGCGGCCAGCCGGTGGCGGAGGACGAGCCGCCACCGTTCAACATGGCTGTCCTCGGCCTGCGCACCGCGCAGCGCTGCAACGGCGTCTCCACCCTGCACGGCCACGTCAGCCGGGGCATGTTCGCCGGCCTGTGGCCCGGCTTCGACGAGGCCGAGGCGCCCATCGGCTCCGTCACCAACGGAGTGCACGCCCCCACCTGGACGGCCGACGCCACCCGCCGGCTCGCCGAGGGCGGCCGGGGCGACACCGAGCTGTGGGAGCTGCGCCGCGCGCTGCGCGAGCAGCTGGTGCACGACGTGCGCGCCCGGCTGCGCGCCTCCTGGCGGCAGCGTGGCGCCGGCCAGGCCGAGCTGGGTTGGGTGGACGAGGTCTTCGACCCGGAGGTGCTCACCCTGGGCTTCGCCCGCCGGGTCCCCTCCTACAAGCGGCTCACGCTGATGCTCCAGGACCAGGACCGGCTCAAGGCGCTGCTGCTGCACCCGCGGCGCCCGGTGCAGATCGTGGTCGCCGGCAAGGCCCACCCGGCGGACGACGGGGGCAAGCGGCTGATCCAGGAGCTGCTGCGGTTCGCCGACGACCCGGAGGTCCGTCACCGGATCGTCTTCCTGCCCGACTACGGCATGGGCATGGCCCGCTCGCTCTACGCCGGCTGCGACGTCTGGCTCAACAACCCGCTGCGACCGCTGGAGGCGTGCGGCACCTCCGGGATGAAGGCCGCGCTCAACGGCTGCCTCAACCTGTCGGTGCGGGACGGCTGGTGGGACGAGTGGTTCGATCCGGACTTCGGCTGGGAGATCCCCACCGCCGACGGGGTCGCCGCCGCCGAGCCCGAACGCCGGGACGCCATCGAGGCCGCCGCCCTCTACACCCTGCTGGAGCAGCAGGTGGCGCCCTGCTTCTACGACCGGGGCGTCAACGGCGCCGGGCTGCCCGGCCGGTGGCTGGAGATGGTGCGGGCGACGCTGGACCGGCTCGCCCCCCGGGTGCGGGCCGAGCGGATGCTGCGCGAGTACATCACCGACTACTACGGCCCGGCCGCCGCCGCGCACCGGGCGATGACCGCCGAGGCGGCCGGCGAGCTGGCGGCCTTCGCCGAACGGGTCACCCGGGCCTGGCCCGGCGTCTCGGTGGAGCACGTGGAGCCCGGCAACGAGCCGCCCACGCTGGGCGGTTCGGTCTCGCTGCGGGTGCGGGTGGCGCTCGGCGGGCTGGAGCCGGCCGCGGTCGAGGTGCAGGCCGTCACCGGCCGGGTGAACGGCGACGACACCCTCGCCGAGCCGCAGTGCGTGCCGCTGAAGGCGGTCGGCGGGGCCGACCTGGCGGGGCGGTGGACCTTCGAGGGCGAGCTGACCCTGAGCCGGCCGGGCCCGTTCGGCTACACCGTGCGGGTCCTGCCGGCGCACCCGCTGCTCGCCTCCCGCGCCGAGCTGGGCCTGCTCGCCGTCGCCGGCGACGCGGCCCTGCCGGGCTGACCGCCCCCGCCCCGGACCCGGCCCCCGCCTCGGCGGGCGCCGGGTCCCGGGCGGTCAGGCCAGCGACTCGCGCCAGGCGCGGTGCAGGTCGGAGAAGCGGCCGGTGCCGGCGACCAGCTCGGCGGGCGCGCCGTCCTCCACCACCCGGCCGTCCTCCATCACCAGCACCCGGTCGGCGATCTCCACCGTGGACAGGCGGTGCGCGATCACCAGCGCCGTCCGGTCCCGCAGGACCGTGACCATGGCGTCCTGCACCGCCCGCTCGCCCGGGATGTCCAGCGAGGACGTCGCCTCGTCCAGGATCACCACCGCCGGGTCGGCCAGCAGCACCCGGGCGAAGGCCACCAACTGCCGCTGCCCGGCCGAGATCCGGCCGCCGCGCTTGCGGACGTCCGTGTCGTAGCCGTCGGGCAGCTCCACGATGAACTCGTGCGCCCCGATGGCCCGGGCCGCCGCCTCGATCTCCGCCCGGCTGGCGTCCGGCTTGCCCAGCGCGATGTTCTCCGCGACCGTGCCGGAGAACAGGAACGCCTCCTGGGTCACCATCACCACCCCGCGCCGCAGCTCCGTCAGGCTCAGTCGCCGCAGGTCCGTGCCGTCCAGCAGCACCCGGCCGTCCGTCGGGTCGTAGAACCTGGCCAGCAGCTTGGCCAGCGTCGACTTGCCGGCGCCCGTCGCGCCGACCAGCGCCGTCGTCTCGCCGCTGGCCAGCGTCAGCCGGAAGCGCGGCAGCACGTCCCCGCCGGTGCGGTAGGCGAACCGCACGTCGTCGAAGACCACCTCGCGCCCCGGCCGGCCCGCCGGCCGCTCCGGCAGCGCCGCCGGCTCGTCCGGCTCGGGCACGTCCGGCCGCTGGGCCAGCAGCCCGGAGATCTTGTGCAGCGAGGCCACCGCCGACTGGTAGCTGTTGAGCAGCATGGCGAACCGGTCCAGCGGGTCGTAGAGCCGCCGGATGTAGAGCGCGCCGGCGGCCAGCGCCCCCAGCTCCAGCTCGCCGGCCCGCACCCGCTGCGCCCCCCACAGCACGATGCCCGCCACCGCGACGGCCGCGACCAGCCGGCTGAGCACCACGAACCTGGCCATCTCCAGGATGGTGTCGCCGTTGATCCGCTCGTGCCGGCGGTTCAGCCGGTCGAAGGCCTCGTCGTTGGCCCGCTCCCGGCGGAACGCCTGCACCGGGCGGATGCCGTTGACCGTCTCGGTGAACTTCACGATGACCGCGGCGATCGCCGAGGACCGGGCGGTGAACCGCTCCGCCGAGCGCCGCCGGTAGCTGCGCACCAGCAGGCTCAGCGGCACGAACGACACCACGGCGGCGGCACCGAGCCCCACGTCCAGGTAGAACAGCAGGCCACCGATGTAGGTGAGGGAGACCAGGATCAGCAGCATCTCCTGGAGGCCCTCGTTGAGCAGCTCGCGCAGCGACTGCACGTCGCTGGTGGAGCGGGAGATCAGCCGGCCCGAGGTGTACCGGTCGTGGAAGTCGAGGCTGAGCGCCTGCGCGTGCCGGTAGATCCGGCCCCGCAGCTCCAGCAGCACGTTCTGGTTGACCCGGGCGGAGACCCGGATGAAGAACGACTGGAACACCCCGGCGCCCAGCGCGCACAGCAGGTACGCCACGGCCACCGCGATCAGCGGCCCGTTGTCGTCCTCGCGGAGCGCCGGCACGCCCCGGTCGATGGCGAAGGCCACCAGCAGCGGCACGGCCTGCACCGCCGCCTGCTGGGCCAGCAGCAGCACCGCGGCCAGCGCCACCCGGGCCCAGTGCGGGCGCAGTAGCGAGAGCAGCAGCTCACGGGAGGCGCCGGCGGGGGAGGGCAGCTCGTCGCTGGCGTACGGATCGCCGGCCGCGTCGGCGGGCTCCAGCGCCTCCGGCGGCTCCGTCGGGTCGATCCGGCCGGCCTCGGGGCCCGGCCGGGAGCGGTCGTCGTCGTGGTGGTCGGTGTCCTGGCCGTTGACGGTGGTGGTCATGGGGCGGGCGCCTTACGAGGATCGGGAGGGGGCGGTCAGCGAACCGCCGGCGGAGGGCTCCTGGCCGGCGGCCTGCCGGAGCTGGGACTCGCCGGTCATCAGCCGGCGGTACTCGGCGTTGCCGCGCAGCAGCTCCGCGTGGGTGCCGACGGCGGAGACCCGACCTTCGGTCAGCAGCGCCACCCGGTCGGCCAGCTGGACCGTGGACGGGCGGTGCGCCACCACCAGGGCCGTGGTGCCGACCAGCACCTCGCGGAGCGCGGCCTCCACCCGGGCCTCGGTGTGCACGTCGAGCGCGGAGAGCGGATCGTCCAGCACCAGGAAGCGGGGCTTGCCGATGACCGCGCGGGCCAGCGCCAGCCGCTGCCGCTGCCCGCCGGAGAGACTCAGGCCCTGCTCGCCGACCTCGGTCTCCAACCCCTCGGGCAGCGCCCGGACGAAGCCGTCGGCCTGGCTGACCCGCAGCGCCCTGGCCAGCTCGGCCTCGTCGGCCCGCGCCGCGCCCATCAGCACGTTCTCCCCGACGGACGCGGAGAACAGCGTCGGCTCCTCGAAGGCGACCGCCACCAGGGCGCGCACCTCGGCCCGGGAGAGCGTCGCCGTGTCCACCCCGTCCAGCGTGATCCGGCCCGAGGTGACCTCGTGCAGCCGGGGCAGCAGCGCCAGCAGCGTGGTCTTGCCGCTGCCGGTCGCGCCGACCAGGGCCAGCGTCTCGCCCGTGCGGACGTGCAGTGACAGCCCGTCGAGCGTCGGCGGGCTGTCGGGCGGCGCGTCCGGGTAGCGGAAGACGACGTCCTCGAAGCGGATGCCGTCGCCCGGCTCGGCCGCGGCGGCCGACGGCTCGGGGCCGCGGCCGGCGGCCCGGGCCGCCGCCCGCTCCGGCTCCGGCGGCACCTCGGTGTCCAGCACCTCGAAGTACCGGTCGGTCGCGGTGGCCGCCTCGTTGCAGAGCGCCAGCAGGAAGCCCATCGACTCCACCGGCCAGCGCAGCACCATCGCCGTGGCCATGAAGGCGACCAGGGTGCCGGCGGTCAGCTGGTTGTCGGCGACCTGGGCGACGCCCAGCACCAGCGCGGAGCCCAGGAACAGCTCCGGCAGCGCCAGGATCACCAGCCAGATCAGGGAGAGCAGCCTGGCCTTGTGCAGCTCGGTGTCTCGCAGCTCCCCGGAGAGCGCCCGGAAGGCGCGGGCCTGGCTGCGGTGCCGGCCGAAGCCCTTGATGATCCGGATGCCGAGGATCGACTCCTCGACCACCGTGGTCAGATCCCCCATCTGGTCCTGCGCCCGGCGGGCCACCAGGGAGAACCGCGCCTCGAAGAGGGCGCAGAGCACCACCAGCGGCACCACCGGCAGGACCAGCACCAGGCCCAGCGTCCAGTCCTGGACCAGCAGCACGCCGAAGCCGATCACGATGGTGGCGCTGTTGACGATGAGGAAGGTCAGCCCGAACGCCAGGAACATGCGCAGCAGTTGCAGGTCGCCGGTGGCCCGGGAGAGCAGCTGGCCGGTGGGCCAGCGGTCGTGGAAGGAGACCGGCAGCCGTTGCAGGTGGCGGTAGATCGCGCCCCGCATGTCCGCCTCGACGCGGGCCAGCGGCCGGGCCACCAGCCAGCGGCGGAGGCCGAAGAGGAAGGCCTCGGTCAGCCCGACGACGAGCAGCACCGCCCCGCCCCACCAGACGCCGGCCGTGTCGCCGTCGGCGACCGGGCCGTCCACCATCCACTTCAGCACCAGGGGCATCACCAGCCCCATGGAGGCGGCGACAACCGCCACCGCGGCGGCGCCGAAGACCCGGCCTCTGACCGGTCTGACATAGGGCCACAGCCGCAGCAGGGCACGGACGACGGAACGTTTTCGGGGCGCGGACTCGGGGAGGGCGGGGGCGGAGGCTGAGGCAGACATCGCTTCCGAGCCTACGAGCTGGCACTGACATCGCCCACCCGGTTTTCGACCTAGGTCCCGGGACCGAGACGCTGGTCGACCGCCGGGTGGCGGGGGCGGCCGGCCGTTGTCAGTGGCGGCGCCTACTGTGGCCCGCATGAGTCAACAGGGTGAGCTGCGCGAGTTGCAGGCGGCGCTGCGCACGGCCTCCGACGTCGCCTTCGACCAGGAGCCGCCGGCCGGTGAGCAGGCCGAGGTGCTGGTCGACGCGCTGCGTCGGGCGCTGGCCGCGGCGCAGACGATGAGCGACGGGCCGGGGGAGACGGGCTGCCGGGAGCATCCCAGGGGGGCGGTCGATCCGCTCTACGGCGATCCGGAGGACCCGCTGCCGCCCGGCTGGGGCCGCTGCCTGCTGTGCAACGACCGCCGCCGCCGGGCCAGCACCCGCCGCCGGCCCGGCCGCTAGGGCGCGGCGGGGCGGCGGCTGGGACGAGGGGGCGGTCAGCGGTGGGGTCAGCGGTGCGGGACGCGCATCTCGAACCAGGTGGACTTGCCGTGCGCCAGCAGGTCCACGCCCCAGCGGTCGGCCAGGGTGTCCACGAGGAACAGGCCGCGCCCGCTGATCACCTCCATCTCGCGCACCGGCAGCAGCGCCGGCAGCGCCCGGGACGGGTCGCTGACCTCGACCCGCACCCAGCCCCTGCGGCGCCTGATGCGCAGTCCGAACTGGGCGGCCCCCGCGTGCTGGACGGCGTTCCCGACCAGCTCGGAGACGAGCAGCACGGCGTTCTCGGTCAGCTCGTCGGGCAGCAGCCAGCGGGCGGAGAGCTGCTGACGGGTGAGCCGACGGGCCCGGCCGGCGGACGCCGGCTCGGAGGGCAGCCGCACCTCGGCGAGCGAGGGGTCGTCGGTCACCGGCCACTGGCCGGGCTGCTCCCGCCGGAGCGGCCGGCCCTGCTGCTGTTTCGGTGGGTGCCCCGGCTGGTGGCCCGGTTGCTGTCCCGGTTGGTGTGCGCCGTGCGGCTGGTCCTGGGGATGGCCGTGCGGGGCGGCGGCCCTTCCGAGGTCGGTCTTCTCGCATTCGCTCGTGGGGACGTTCGCCGGTGCAGCCATGTGCTCCATCATGGCGGCGCCGGCGCGGTGCGCGGGCCGTTTCGGGGGAACTGCCGCCCGGGCGCGGGGGGTTGGCGCCGGCTACGGCGCCTCGGCCGGTGGGGCGGCCGGCGGTTCGGCGGCCGGGCGCCGGAAGCGCGCCCGGCCCGGCCCGTCCTCGACGAAGGAGCGCATCCCCTCGGCCCGGTCCGCGGTGGCGAACAGGCTGGCGAACCAGGTGCGTTCGATGGCGAGCCCGGTCTCCAGGCCGGTCTCCAGGCCGCGGTCCACCGCCTCCTTGGCGGCGCGCAGCGCGGTGGCCGGCCCCGCGGCCAGCCGGGCGGCCCAGGCGTGCGCCTCGGTCAGCAGCTCGTCGGCCGGCAGCACCCGGTCCACCAGCCCGATGGCCAGCGCCTCGGCCGCGGTCAGCTGGCGGCCGGTGAAGATCAGGTCCTTGGCGCGGGACGGGCCGATCAGCCGGGGCAGCCGCTGGGTGCCGCCGGCTCCCGGGATCAGCCCGAGGAGGATCTCCGGCTGTCCGAGCCGGGTGTCCTCGGCGGCGAAGCGCACGTCGGCGGTGAGGGCCAACTCCAGCCCGCCGCCGAGCGCGTAGCCGTGCACGGCGGCCACCACGGGCTGCGGCAGCTGGGCCACCGCGGTGAAGGAGTCCTGGAGGTCGCGGGCCCGGGCGATCATCGCCGCCTGGTCCATCGCCCGCATCTCCTTGACGTCGGCGCCGGCGGCGAAGGCCCGGCCGGTGCCGGTGAGCACCAGGGCGCGGATGTCGTCCCGGCCTGCGATCTCGGTGGCCAGGGCGCGGAGTTCGTCCTGGAGGGCGGTGTCCAGCGCGTTGAGCGGCGGACGGTCCAGCCGCAGGGTGCCGACCCCGTCCGCCACGTCCAGATGTACCGTCATACGGCCCAGCGTAGCGGGGCGGTGAGCGCTCGTTCACCGCCCCGCCGCCGGTTGGTCACTGACCGGCGCCCCAGTCGGCCCAGTCCATGTTCCAGCCGTTGATCCCGTTGTCCGGCGCGATCACGTCGTCCTCGGAGTTGATCACCTCGACCACGTCGCCGATCATCGAGTTCTCGTAGAACCAGGCGGCGTCCGTGTTCGGGTCGCCGGCGCCCTGGACGTCCGCCAGGCCGACGCAGCCGTGGCTGACGTTGGCGCTGCCGAAGGTGCCGGAGGACGCCCAGTAGTTGCCGTGTACGAAGGTGCCGGAGGTGGACAGCCGCATGGCGTGCGGCACGTCCGGGATGTCGTACTCGCCGCCGAAGCCGACGGTGGCCCCGTCCATCCGGGTCTCCCGGAACTTCTCGGTGATCACCATCTTCCCGTTCCAGGTCTCGGTGCCCGGGGCGCCGGCGGTGATCGGCACGGTGCGGAGGTTCTCCCCGTCCCTGACCACCTCCATGGTGTGCGCGGCGGCGTCCACGGTGGTGACCTGGCTGCGGCCCACGGTGAAGGAGATGTCCTCGCGCAGCGTGCCGAAGACGCCGTCGGCGCCCTCGACGCCCCGGATCCGGAAGCTGACCTCGACCTCGGTGCCGGGCGCCCAGTACTCCTCGGGCCGGAAGTCGACCCGCTGTTCGCCGAACCAGTGCCCGCGCACCTCGACGGGCGGGTCGGTGGTGATCCGGATCGCGTCCCGCACCTCGGCGGTGTTGGCGATGGGTGTGTCGAAGGTGACCGACAGCTCCATCCCCACGCCGACCTCGGAGCCGTCCGGGATGTTCCAGGAGCTGGAGAAGGTCGCCTCGGCCGCCACCGTGGTGAAGCCGGCGATCGCGGTCTCCGACTCCCCGGCGGCGTTCTCGCCGACCGCGGTCACCGTGTACTCGGCGTCGTTGGCCAGTGCCTCGGTGGGCGCCCAGGCGTCGCCCTCCTCGGTGATCTCGCCGGCGACCTCCTGGTCCTCCGGTCCGACGACGGTCACCTCGGTGAGGGTGCCTCCCTCGGCGCTCACCGCCAACCCGCCGGTGGTGGGCACCCCTTCGGCGCCGTCCTCCGGGGCGATGGTCAGCGCCACCGCCGCGTGGGTCTCCTCCTCGGTCTCCTCTTCCGCCCCGTCACTTCCGCTGCACGCCGTCACCGTCAGCAGCAGCACACCCAACAGCGCACCCACCCCCGTGGACGCCCGCCGTCTCCCACTCCCCGATCGCACGCCGTTCCTCTCGCCTCACGTCCTCTGACTGTCAGGCAATCACACTGGCGTGCGGAGAAAGGGCGCGAAATTGTCACCGTTCCGTCGCAGTTCGCGGCCCTGGCCGGCAACTCCCATGGGGTGCCGCCCGGCTGACCCGGCGCCGTCCGTGCCGTCGCCCCCCGGCCAGCGGGCAAGTCGTGGCAAAATGCTGCATTCCCGACAGTGGCCATCCGGCGGCCACCTCCGCGCCGCCGGCCCGCGGGCCGCGCCGGAGCAGCACCGCCCGGGAGAGACGAGGAGGACCCCGTGTCCCTGGCAGCCGAGCACCCGAGGACCGACGTCTGGCCCGGCCACCCGCAACCCCTCGGCGCCAGCTTCCGGGTCGGCCCCGGCGGCACCGAGGGCACCAACTTCGCCCTCTGGGCCGGCGGCGCCGACGCCGTCGAGCTGTGCCTCTTCGACGACGCCGGCCGGGAGAGCCGGCACCCGCTCACGGAGTCGGCCCACGAGATCTGGCACGGCTTCCTGCCCGGCGTCCGCCCCGGCCAGCGCTACGGCTACCGGGTACACGGCCCCTGGGACCCGTGCGCCGGCGCCCGCTGGAACCCGGCCAAGCTGCTGCTCGACCCCTACGCCCGCGCCGTGGACGGCGAGTTCACGCTGCCGCCCGAGGTGTACGGCCACACCGTCGACCACCAGGACCCGGCGGCGGCCGACACCGTGCGCGACCCCCGGGACTCGGCGCCGCACGTGCCCAAGGGCGTGGTGGTCCACGACACCGAACCGTGGACCGACGACCGCCGGCCCAAGACCCCCTGGCCGGACTCCGTCATCTACGAGCTGCACGTGCGCGGCTTCACCATGCGCCATCCCGACATCCCGCCCGAGCTGCGCGGCACCTACGCCGGCCTCGGCCACCCGGCCGCCATCGAGCACCTCGTCCGACTCGGCGTCACCGCCGTGGAGTTGCTGCCGGTCCACCAGTTCGCACACGAGGAGCACCTGCTCCGCGCCGGACTGCGGAACTACTGGGGCTACAACTCCGTCGGCTACTTCGCCCCGCACGCCGCCTACAGCGCCTCCGGCACCCGCGGTCAGCAGGTCGGCGAGTTCAAGAACATGGTGCGGGCCCTCCACCAGGCCGGCCTGGAGGTGATCCTGGACGTCGTCTACAACCACACCGCCGAAGGCGGCGAGGGCGGCCCGACGCTCTCGCTGCGCGGCATCGACAACGCCGGCTACTACCGCCTCGCCGAGAACCCGCGCCACTACACCGACTACACCGGCTGCGGGAACACCCTGCACGTGGTCCAGCCGCAGGTGCTGCGGCTGATCACCGACTCGCTCCGCTACTGGACGCAGGAGATGGGCGTCGACGGCTTCCGCTTCGACCTGGCCGCCGCGCTGGCCCGCTCCTTCCACGACGTGGACATGCTCTCCCCGTTCCTCGCGGTGATCGCCCAGGACCCGGTGCTGCGCCGGGTCAAGCTGATCGCCGAACCCTGGGACGTGGGCAGCGGCGGCTACCAGGTGGGCGCCTTCCCGCCGCTGTGGACCGAGTGGAACGACCGCTACCGGGACACCGTCCGCGACTACTGGCGCGGCGCGCTGCCCGACGTCCGGGACCTCGGCTACCGGCTCTCCGGCTCCAGCGACCTCTACGCCTGGGGCGGCCGACGCCCCTACGCCTCCGTCAACTTCGTCACCGCGCACGACGGCTTCACCCTGCGCGACCTGGTCTCCCACGAGCGGAAGCACAACGAGGCCAACGGCGAGGAGAACCGCGACGGCACCGACGACAACCGCTCCTGGAACTGCGGCGCCGAGGGGGAGACCGACGACCCGGCCGTCAACGCGCTGCGCCGCCGGCAGCTCCGCAACCTGCTGACCACGCTGCTGCTCTCCACCGGCGTCCCGATGCTGGTGGCAGGCGACGAGTTCGGCCGCACCCAGGGCGGCAACAACAACGGCTACTGCCAGGACAACGAGATCGGCTGGCTCGACTGGTCGCTGCCCGACGACCCGAACTGGCGCCCGCTGCTCGACCTGACCCGGCGGCTGGTCCGGCTCCGCCGGGCGCACCCGGTGCTGCGCCGGCGCGCCTTCTTCTCCGGGCGCCGGCAGGCCCCGGCCGGCATGCGGGACCTGGGCTGGTTCACCGCCGAGGGCCGGGAGATGACCGAGGACGACTGGTACGCGCCCAGCCGCACCCTGGGGATGTACCTCTCCGGCCGCGACATCCCGCAGCGGGACGAGCGGGGGCGCCCGGTCACGGACGTCAGCTTCCTGGTGCTGCTGCACGCCGGCGACCAGCCGCTGGACTTCCCGTTGCCCGGGCCGCCCTGGGGCTCCGTCTACCGGCTGCTGCTCGACACCGCGCGGGAACGGCAGGACGTCGCCCCCGACTCCACCCACCTGGGCGGCACGGTGCTGCGCCTCCCCGAACGCTCGGTGCTGCTGCTCCGCGTCGAACCCACCGACCCGCCCCCACGCGCCGGCGCGTAGCCCGGCGGGGCCGGCGACGGGATCCGCCGGCCGTCGGTGGCCGGGCCGGGCCGAGCCCGGCTCCGCGGGCGGGGCCCGGGCCCCGCCGCTGGCCGGCCTCGCCGGCCAGGCGCCGGCCCGGCCGGTCGCGCTGTGGGCACGGGTGCCGCCCCGCGCCCCGGGGCCTTCCGGCCAGGCGCCGGCCCCGCTCCGGGGCCTTCCGGCTTCGCCGGCCAGCTCACCGACCCCGGGTCGGGCCGCACGCGGCGCGACCGCGACGCGGTCTCCCCCGGCCGGGGGCTTCGCCGGGGCCGAAGGCTTACCGACGGCCCGCTGGCAGGGAGCGGGGCCGGCTTCGCCGGCCTGGACAGTGGGCTCATCACCGGCTTGCCAGGCCGGATTCCGGATGGGCCTCCGGCTCCGCGGGGCGGCTCGCCAACTCCGGGCAGGGCCGCACGCGGTGCGGTCGCCGGTTCGCTGTTCCGGCTCCGCCGGGCGGGGGTGTCCGCAGGTGGGGGGGCGCCTCGGCTTTGTCGGCTGGGCGCTGGCCTGTTGGTGGGTTGTTGGGTGCCGGCCCGGGCCTGGCTTCGCCGGTCGGACCAGAGGTGCCGGCTCGTCCGGTGCGCGCCGCCGGCCCGACCGGGGCCCTGCCATTCGGCCCGCGCTGGCGAGGGGCTCGGCCCGGCCCGCGCCTCGGGGCTTTCCGGCTTTGCCGGGCGAGTGTGCTCGCCGGTTGGGGCCGGCCGTTGGTGCCGGCCGTGCCTTCTGGCGTGGGGTGCCGGGCGGGTGCCTGCTGTCGGCCCTGGCCGGGGGTGTTCCGGCCGGGCGCCGGCCTCGGGGCTTTCCGCCCTCGCCGGGCGAGTGTGCCCGCCGGTTGCGCCCCGGGCGCGGCGTGCCGGGCGGGTGCCCGCTGTCGGCCCCGCCCCGGGGCCTTCCGGCCAGGCGGTGCCCCCGCCCCGGGGGCCGGGCCCCCGGGGGCCCGGCCTGGCCTTCCGGCGCCGCCGGGGCTACGCGAAGTGGCCGTTGCCGGTGGCGAGTTCGCGGAGGGGGGCGGGTGGGGTGAAGCGGTCGCCGTAGCGGGTGGTCAGTTCCTCCGCGCGGGCCAGCGCGCCGGCCGGGCCGCCGGGGAAGCCGTTGAGGTACTGGAGCACCCCGCCGGTCCAGGCGGGGAAGCCGATGCCCAGCAGGGAGCCCACGTTGGCGTCCGCCACCGAGGCCAGCACCCCCTCGTCCAGGCAGCGCACCGCGTCCAGCGCCGGCGCCAGCAGCAGTCGGTCGACCAGGTCGGCGAAGGGCACCGGCGCCGCGTCGTCGGGCGCCGCGAAGTGCTCGCGCAGCCCCGGCCAGAGGCCGGCGCGGGCACCGTCCCGGTAGTCGTAGAAGCCGGCGCCGGCGGCCCGGCCCCGGCGGTCGAACTCGTCCAGCATCCGGTCCAGCACCGCGTCCCCCGGGTGCGGTCGCCACTCGCCGCCGGCCTCCTCGACGGCCTGGCGGGTCTCCTCCCGGATTCGGCGCGGCAGCGTGAGGGTCAGCTCGTCGAGCAGCGCCAGCACCCCGGCCGGGTAGCCGGCCTGGGCGGCGGCCTGTTCGATGCTGGCCGGGGCGATCCCCTCACCCACCATGGCCAGGCCCTCGGAGAGGAAGTGGCCGATCACCCGGGAGGTGAAGAAGCCCCGCCCGTCGCGCACCACGATCGGGGTCTTGCCGAGCGCCCGCACCAGGTCGAAGGCGCGGGCCAGCGCCGGGTCGCCGGTGCGCGCGCCGACCACGATCTCCACCAGCGCCATCCGGTCCACCGGGGAGAAGAAGTGCAGCCCGACGAAGTCCTCGGGCCGGCGCACCCCCTCGGCCAGCTGACCGATGGGCAGCGTCGAGGTGTTGGAACAGAGCAGCGCGTCCGGCGCCACCACGTCCTGCACCTCCTGGAAGACCTCGCGCTTGAGCGCCGGGTCCTCGAAGACCGCCTCGATCACCACGTCGCAGCCGGCCACCCCCGCCACCTCGGCGGTCGGGGTGATCCGGGCCAGCGTCGCCCGCTGGGCCTCCTCGGTGAGCCGGCCGCGCCGCACCGCCCGGTCCAGCGTCCCGCGCACCGTCGCGAGCCCGCGCTCGGCCGCCTCGGCCGACACGTCCTTGAGCACCACCTCGAAGCCGGCGCTGGCGCAGGCGTGGGCGATGCCGGCGCCCATCATGCCGGCGCCCAGCACCGCCACCCGCCGCACGGTCCGCGCCGGCTCGCCCTGCGGCCGACTGCGGCCGGAGTTGACCGTCCGCATATCGAAGAAGAACGCCTGGATCATGTTCTTGGCGGTCTGGCCGACCACCAACTCCGTGAAGTAGCGGGCCTCGATCACCGCCGCCGTCTCCACGTCCACCTGGGCGCCCTCCACGGCCGCCGCCAGGATGTTGCGCGGCGCCGGGTAGGGCGCGCCGCCCAGCCGCTGGCGCAGCCGGGCCGGGAAGGCGGGCAGCTGGGCGGCGAGCTTCGGGTGGCTCGGGGTGCCGCCCGGCATCCGGTAGCCGGGGGCGTCCCACGGCTGCGTCGCCTCCGGATTGGCCTCGATGAACGCCCTGGCCCTGGCGAGCAGTTCGGCCTGGTCGGCGGCGACCCCGTCGAGCAGGCCCAGCTCCTCGGCCGCCCGCACCCGGTACCTGCGCCCCTCCAGCAGCACCTTCACCAGCGCGTCCGTGACGCCCAGCAGCCGCACCGCGCGCACCACCCCGCCGCCGCCGGGCAGCAGGCCCAGGGTCACCTCGGGCAGGCCGAACCTGGCCTTGGGCGCGTCCAGCGCGATCCGGTGGTGGCAGGCCAGCGCGATCTCCAGGCCGCCGCCGAGCGCGGTGCCGTTCAGCGCGGCCACCACCGGGCGGCCCAGCGTCTCCAGGGCGCGCAGGGCGCGCTTCACCCGCAGGCTCCGCTCGAACACGTCGGCCGCCTGGTCGGGGGTGGCGGCGAGCAGCTCGTTGAGGTCGCCGCCGGCGAAGAACGTCGCCTTGGCGGAGGTGACCACCACGCCCCGAATTCGGTCACGGTCGGCCACCAACTGGTCGACGGCGCGCTCGAAGGAGTCGATGAACGCCGCGTTCATGGTGTTCGCCGACTGCATCGGATCGTCCAGGACCAGCGTGACGATCCCGTCGGCGTCCCGCTCCAGCCGGACGGTGTCCCGCGCCGGCTCGGTGACGGACGCCGGCTGCGCGGACTCCCCGGGGCTCGGCGGGGTGGCGGGGGCGGGCGGGGTGGTGGACATGGGGGCTCTCTCCTCGACAACCAGGGACGACCGTGACGGACGGCCGTGGGGCACGGGACGGTGGGCGGGTGGGGCGAGCGGACGCAAGGCGACCACGGGAAGGGGGCGGGTCGCGGCCGTCCTGCTCAGAGGCGTTCCAACACGGTGGCCACTCCCATCCCGCCGCCCACGCAGAGTGTGGCCAGCCCGTAGCGGCCGTCCCGGCGCTCCAGTTCGTCCAGCAGCGTGCCCAGGATCATCCCGCCGGTGGCGCCCAGCGGATGCCCCAGCGCGATGGCGCCGCCGTTGACGTTGACGATCTCCGGGCTGAGCGCCAGCTCCCGCACGAAGCGCAACACCACGGCGGCGAACGCCTCGTTGATCTCCACCAGGTCCAGGTCGGCCACCGTCAGCCCGGCCTTGGCCAGCGCCTTGCGGCTGGCCGGCGCCGGCCCGGTCAGCATGATCGTCGGCTCCGAGCCGGAGACCGCCGCCGAGACGATCCGGCCCCTGGGCCGCAGCCCGTACCGCTCGCCGATCTCCCGGTTGCCGATCAGCAGCAGCGAGGCGCCGTCCACGATGCCGGAGGAGTTCCCCGCGTGGTGCACATGGTCGATCCGCTCCAGCCAGTGGTACTTCTGCAGGGCCACCGCGTCGAAGCCGCCCAGCTCACCGACGGTCGCGAACGACGGCTTGAGCCGGCCCAGCGACTCGACCGTGGTGCCCGGGCGCGGGTGCTCATCCCGGTCCAGCACCACCAGCCCGTTGCGGTCCAGCACCGGCACCACCGAGCGGTCGAAGCGGCCGTCCTTCGCGGCCGCCGCCGCCCTGGCCTGCGACTCGGCGGCGTAGGCGTCCACGTCGCGGCGGCTGAACCCCTCCACGGTGGCGATCAGGTCGGCGCCGACGCCCTGGGGCGCGAAGCCGGTGGTGTAGTTGGTCATCGGGTCGTGCGCCCAGGCGCCGCCGTCCGAGCCCATCGGCACCCGCGACATCGACTCGACCCCGCCGGCCAGCACCAGGTCCTCCCAGCCGGAACGGACCTTCGCCGCCGCCAGGTTGACCGCTTCGAGCCCCGAGGCGCAGAAGCGGTTCTCCTGGACCCCGGCCACCGTGTCCGGCAGCCCGGCGGCCAGCGCCGCCGTCCGCGCGATGTCCGCGCCCTGGTCCCCGATCGGGGTGACCACGCCGAGCACGATGTCGTCGATGGCGGCCGGGTCCAGCCCGGGGAACCGGCGGCGGATCTCGTCGATCAGCCCGACGACCAGTTCCACCGGCCGGACCTCGTGGAGTGAACCGTTCGCCTTGCCGCGCCCGCGCGGGGTGCGGATGGCTTCGTAGACAAAGGCGTCGCTGCTCAACGTCGTTGTCCTTTCTGCGGGGCCGCGCGGGGGCGGCGGGGGGATGGGGGAGACACGCGGAACGAAGGGGCCCGGGCCCGGGGAGTCAGTCCAGCAGGGAGCGGCCGATGATCTCCTTCATGATCTCCGTGGTGCCGCCGAAGATCGTGCCGACCCGGTTGTCGGCGAACGCCCTGGCCACCGGGTACTCGGTCATGTACCCGTAGCCGCCGTGCAGTTGCAGGCAGCGGTCGGTGACCCGGTTGGCCAGCTCGGTCGACCACCACTTGGCCATCGAGGCATGCGTGGTGTCCAGCCCGCCGGCGTTGTGCTCCAGCACGCAGCGGTCGACGAAGGTCCTGGTCACGGCGCACTCGGTGGCCAGCTCGGCGAGCTGGAAGCGGACGTGCTGGAGCTTGGCCAGCGGCCTGCCGAACGCCTCCCGCTCCCGGACGTAGGCCACCGTGCTCGCCAGCACCGCCTCGGCGACCGCGATCGCGCCGACCGCGATGGTCAGCCGCTCCTGCGGCAGCCGCGCCATCAGCTGCGCGAAGCCCCGGTCCCGCTCGCCCAGCAGGTTCTCCCTGGGCACCACCACGTCGGTGAAGGACAACTCGGCGGTGTCCTGCGCGTGCAGCCCCAACTTCTCCAGGTTCCGGCCGCGTTCGAAGCCGGCCATGCCGCGCTCCACCACCAGCAGGCTCAGCCCCCGGGCGCCGCCCTCCGGCGTGGTCCGGGCGGCCACCACCACCAGGTCGGCCAGGATCCCGTTGGAGATGAAGGTCTTGGCGCCGTTGAGCAGGAAGTGGTCGCCCCGGTCCTCCGCGCTGGTGCGGATCGCCTGGAGATCGGAACCGGCCCCCGGCTCGGTCATCGCGATGGCCGCGATGGTCTCACCCGAACAGAAACCAGGCAGCCAACGACGCTTCTGCTCGTCCGTGGCCAACTCGGTGAGATAGGGCCCCACGATGTCGTTGTGCACCCGGAAGCCGGGACCGGTGGCCCCGGCCTTGGCGAACTCCTCCGCCAGCACGGTGGCGAACCGGAAGTCGTCGCTGCCCCCGCCGCCGTACTCCGCCGGCACGGCGAAGCCCAGCAGCCCCTGCCGGCCGGCGGCCCGCCACACCGAGCGGTCCACCACCCCGGCCCGCTCCCACCGCTCGTGGTGCGGCGTCACCTCGCGCGCCACGAAGGCGCGGACCGTCTCCCGGAACGCCTCGTGCTCCGGCTCGAAGATCTCCCGACGCATCTCCGCCCTCAACTCCCCGTCGTCTCCCGGCTGTCCGGCCTCGCGCCGGCCCGCGCACCGACCCCGCCGCCTCCGCCACCGACCCCGCCGCCGGCCGGTGCCCCGCCCGGCTGCCGGGCCCCGTCGCCAGCCCCGGCCGCGCCCGGCCCGCGCAGGCCGGCGACGTCCCAGTCGGCGGCCACCTCGGCGGTGTGCGCGCCCGGCTCCGCCGGCGGCCGGCGCAGCGCGCCCGGCGTCCGGGAGAACCGGGGCGCGGGCGCCGGCTGGGTCAGCCCGTCCGCGGTCACCAGCGTCCCGCGGGCCGCCAGCTGCGGGTGGGCCGCCGCCTCGCGCAGCGAGAGCACCGGCGCCACACAGGCGTCCGTCCCCTCGAAGAGCGCCGTCCACGCGGCCCGGCTCCGGGCGGCGAACCGCTCGGCGATCAACGCCCGCAGCTCCGGCCAGCGGGTCACGTCCCCCCGGTCCGGGGCGTCCGCCGGCAGCGGCAGCAGCCGGGCGAACTCGGCGTAGAAGCGCTCCTCCAGCGCTCCCACCGCCATCCAGCCGCCGTCGGCCGTGGCGTACACCGCGTAGTAGGGACAGCCGCCGTCCAGCAGGTTGGTCCCCCGGGCGTCCCGCCACAGGCCGGCGCCCAGCAACCCCCAGAGCATGGCGCCCAGATGGGCCACGCCGTCCACGATGGCCGAGTCCACCACCTGGCCCTCGCCGGTGCGCTCGGCGTGCCGCAGCGCCGCCAGCACCCCGCTGACCAGGTAGAGCGCGCCGCCCGCGTAGTCGCCCAGCAGGTTGGCCGGGATCGCCGGCGGGCCGCCGGCCGGGCCGATCAGGCCCAGCGTGCCGGCGGTCGCCAGATAGCCGATGTCGTGCCCGGCGCTGGCGGCCAGCGGGCCGTCCTGCCCCCAGCCCGTCATCCGCCCGTAGACCAGCCGTGGGTTGCGGGCCAGCGCGGCCTCCGGGCCCACGCCGAGCCGCTCGACGACGCCCGGCCTGAACCCCTCAAGCAGCACGTCCGCCCGCGCGGCCAGGTCGAGCACCGTGGCCTTGCCGTCGGCCGCCTTGAGGTCCAGCAGCACCGATCGCTTGTTGCGGTTGGTCACGTCCGTCGCCGGCGGAACGGCCATCGGCTGCCCGCCCGGCCGGTCCACCCGGACCACGTCGGCGCCGAGGTCGGCCAGCAGCATCCCGGCGAACGGCGCCGGCCCGAGGGCCGCCAGCTCCAGCACCCGCACCCCGGCCAGCGGCCCAACGCCCGTGCTCCGGCTGGTCATCGGGTCGGTCATCAGGCTCCCCGGACTCGGCGGACGGCGGCCGCGACGCCGCCTGGTCCCGCGATGTTACGGACGAGTAGGGTCGCGACGCAAGGCGGGCCGGACCACGTTCGAGGGAACGCGGCCCGGCCCGCCCCGTGGGTCGGCCGGCGGCCGGCCGGCGGGGGCGCCGGGCCGGACCACCCGCCGGACTACTCGTCGGCCGGCTCCCCGTGGTGCTTGAAGTCGCCGACCTCGTCCAGGTTGATCACCCGGGGATGCTGGTAGACGTGCTCCAGGTGCTCCCTGGAGTTCCAGACGCCGTCCGTCAGGAAGTCACCGGACCAGGTGACGAACCAGCTCCAGTCCGCCCGGTAGGCGTCCAGCAGGTCGGGGTCCGGGATCGGGCCGACCTCGGTGAGGGCCACCAGCTTCTGGTCCTGGCCCAGCTCGACCAGCCGGTCGTAGGTCGCGCTGACCGGCCCGTGGTCGCCGGCGGCCGGGTAGGAGTCGGCGCTGACGATGTCCACCACGTCGTCCCCCGGGTACCAGGCGGGGTCGACCGAGTTCCACACCCACAGCAGGTTGTCCAGCTCGTGGACCTCCGTCAGCCGCTGGTACATGATCCGCCACAGCTCCTTGGCCGGCTCGGGGCCGTGCGCGCCCCACCAGAACCAGCCGCCCTCCGCCTCGTGCAGCGGGCGCCACAGCACCGGGACGCCGGCGTCCCGCAGCCGGGTCAACTCGACCGCGATGGCGTCGATGTCGCGCAGCAGCAGGCCGTACTCGGTCGACTCCGGGTCGGCCAGCGCCGCCGCCACGTCGAAGGTGGTGGCGTCCGTGTAGAAGCCGCGCCACCACTCCCTGCCCGGCTCGTCGATCAGCCCGGACGGCGCGTTCCAGTGCCAGACGAAGGTGGTGATCCCGCCGCGCTCGTCCCACTCCAGCGCGTGGTCCACGTCCACCCCGACGGTGCCCCGCTCGACCCGGCTGGGGGAGTAGTCCATCAGGTCCAGGCCGGCGACGGCCGGCGTGGTGCCGAGGTTCTCCTCGATCCACTCGATGGAGGCCATGTCCTGCTGGCCGCTCAGGATGTGCTCGCCGTAGTGGTCGGTCAGGTAGCGCAGCAGCGACCTGGCCTCGGGGGTGGCGTCCGGGTTGACCGGCTCGCCGGTGACCTGGTGCGGGGGCGGCTCGGGCGCCGGGGCCAGGCTGATCGCGTCGATCTCGTACCAGCCCCAACCGCTGCGCACGGTCAGCGTGTTGTCGCCCTCCTGGAGCAGCGTCTTGCCGGCCGGCAGGGCGGTGAACTCCTCGGTCGCGGCCAGCGTGATCTCGCCCATGCCGGTGCCGTTCAGCTCCAGCACGGCGTTCTTCTGGCCGTAGGGGGCGCGGTAGTGCACGGTCAGCTCGTAGAGCCCGCCCGGACTGTCCGGCACGGTGACGGTGACCTGGTCGGACTCCTGGTCGAAGCCGGTCACGTAGCCGGTGCCGGAGTGGCCGGGGGCGGTCGACTCGACCTGCACGCCGACCAGTTCGCCGTCCTCCGCCTCGTAGACCTCGACGGTCGGCGCCGGTTCCCCCTGGGCGGTCGGCTCCGGTGTTCCGGCCGTGGCGCCCGGCGCGCCCGCCGTGATGACCAGCAGGCCGGCGGCGGCCAGGCCGGCCAGGCCCGCGCGCGGCACTCCTCGGAATCTCATCTGTCTTCGGCTCCCTGTCCCGGCGGGCGATGCCCGGCCGCGGCTCGAATGGTGTGCGGGAGCGCTCCCAAATGTTCATTTGAGCTTGGGAGTTGGTGGGTGTCAACAGGACGGAACGGGCGCGCCGCGGGGGCGCGGGCCCGGCCGGTCAGGCGTCCGGGCGGACCGTGGACGCCGGGGCGCCGGCGGTGGACTCGCGGACCACCAGCCGGTGCGGCACCAGCCGCTCCCGCGGCGGCTGGCGGCGCCGGACCGCCGGCCGGGGCCCGTCGCCGTCGGCCGCCACCGGCTCGCCGGCGCCGGCCTCGGCGATCCGCTGGACCAGCGCCGCCACGGCCGCCGCCGCGATGGCCGCCTTGTCCGGCGCGACGGTGGTCAGGGTGGGCACGCTGTACCGGCCGGCCTCCACGTCGTCGAAGCCGACCACCGCCACGTCGCCCGGCACCCGCAGGCCGTGTTCGTGCAGGGCGCGGATCGCGCCGATCGCCATCTGGTCGTTGAGCGCCAGCACCCCGTCCGGGGCCAGGCCGGCGGCCAGCGCCGCGTGCACCGCCGCCGCGCCGTGCGGGGTGGCGAACTGCGTGACGGGGCGCACCAGTCGGGGATCGTACGGCAGGTCGGCGGCGGCCAGCGCGGCCCGGTGGCCGCGGGTGCGGACCTCGGCCGTGCCGGTGCTGTCGCCGTCCCGGCCGCCGACCACCAGCAGCCGGCGGCGGCCGAGCGCCAGCAGGTGCTCGGTGGCCTCCCGGGCGGCGGCGGCGTTGTCGATCGCCACGTGGTCGGCCGAGCTGGCGCTGAGCCGCTCGCCCAGCAGCACGGTGGGCAGGCTGCCCCGGCGGTCGCGCAGGTCGTCCTCGACCAGGGCCAGCGGGCTGAGGATCACCCCCTCGGCGAAGTCCGAGCCGAAGCCGTCCAGGGCGGCCAGCTCCTGTTCCCGGTCCGCCCTGGTCTGGTGGACCAGCACGGTCAGCCCGTTGCGGCCGGCCTCCGCGACGATCAGGTTGGCCAGCTCGGCGAAGTAGGGCAGGTCCAGCTCGGGGACGACGAGCGCGATGATGCCGGTGCGGCCGCGCCGCAGGTGCCGGCCGGCGAGGTTGACCCGGTAGCCCAGCTCGTCGATCGCCTCCCGGACCACCCGCCGGGTGCGGTCGGAGACGTGGACGTAGTCGTTGATGACGTTGGAGACGGTCTTTTCCGAGACCCCCGCGCGTTGCGCCACGTCCTTGATCCTGGGCCTCGCCACCCCGACCTCCCTGAGCCGCGACGATCGTACCCGGGGTGGCCGACCGGTCGAACGAACGGGCCGCCGCTGACCGGCCGGCCGAACAGCGGCCCAGCCCACCCAGGAGTCACCAATCCCCAACAGAAAGAGACGCGTTACGACCTCTTTACACAACTTGTTACATCGATGTAAGACGTACCAACAACCCAGCGTCGGGTCGGAGAGGTGCGCGATGAGCTTTGATCATTCCGGACATGGTGGCCGTGCGCGGCTGGGCCGGCGGGGCTTCCTCCGCTGGGGTCTGGCGGGCGCCGGCGCGGCCGTCGCCCCCGGGCTGCTGGCCGGCTGCGCCTCCCCGGCGGCGCCCTCCGACTCCTCCACGCTGCGGGTCTGGGACCTGTTCTCCGGCGGCGACGGTGTGCTGATGGACGAGATGCTCGCCGCCGTCGGCAGCGGCCCGGACGCCTTCTCCATCGACCGGACCATCCTGGAGTGGGGCCCCTCCTACTACACCAAGCTCGCCATGGCGGCGGCCGGCGGCCGGGCCCCCGAGGTGGCCGTGCTCCACCTCTCCCGGCTGGCCGCCTACGCCCCCGGCGGCCTGCTCGACCCCTTCGACCTCGACCTGCTGGCCGAGTTCGGCGTCACCGAGCAGCACTTCGCCCCCGCGGTCTGGGAGCGGGCCGGCTGGGACGGCGAGATCTACGCGATCCCGCTGGACACCCACCCGTTCATCGTTTTCTACGACAAGGAGATCGCCGACCGGGTCGGACTGCTCGACAGCGACGGCGAGCTGGCCCCCTTCGGCTCCCCGGAGGCGATGATCGAGGCCAGCGCGGCGCTCGCCGCCGAACAGGGCGGCTCCGGCGTCCTCTTCGGTCACGTCGCCGACCAGGCCCAGTGCTGGCGGCTCTTCAACGGCCTGTACGCGCAGACCGGCGCCACCTGGGAGCTGCCGGACGGCGGCGAGCCGCGGGTGGACTTCGACGCCGCGGTGCGGGTGGTCACCTTCATGACCGAGCTGTTCGACGGCCGGACCAACCCCAACTCCCTCGACTACTTCGGCGCGATGGCCGCCTTCCAGGGCAGCCGGGGCGCGATGATCTTCTGCGGCGAGTGGGAGCTGCCCAACGTGCGCTCCACCGGCCGGCCGATGGGCGCGGCGCCGTTCCCCAACCTGTTCGGCCAACCCGCCGTGCACGCCGACTCCCACGCCTACGTCCTACCCCGCCAGGAGCGGGTCGACCAGGCCCGGCGGCGGGAGGCGCACCGGTTCGTCGCCACCATGCTGAAGAACAGCTACACCTGGGCCAGCGCCGGCCACATCCCCGCCTACCAGCCGGTGATCGCCGACGAGCGGTACGCCGACCTCGACCCGCAGGCCTCCTACGCCGACGCCGCCGAGGTCGCGGTGCTCGACCCGCCGTCCTGGTTCACCGGCTCCGGCTCCAACTTCCAGAACCAGATGACCCAGCCGATGTCCTCGGCGCTGATCGGCGACATGTCGCCGGAGCAGGCCGTCCAGCAGATGGTCGACCAGTCCGCCGCCATGATCGACCAGCCCAACCCGGTCGCGTGAGCGCGCCGTCGCGTGCGCGAGACAAGGAGCCTGTGACGTGAGCACCACCGCTTCGCGGCCCACCGCGGCCGACTCCGGCCCGGCGGCCGACCGGCCGGGCCCCCGCGCCACCGGGGTCGGGCGCCGCGCCCGGTCCACCGGCTGGCTGTTCGTGCTGCCGTTTGTGGCCGTCTTCGGCCTCTTCATGATCTGGCCGATCGTGCACGGCATCTGGATGAGCTTCACCGACGAGTCGCTCACCATGGCCGGCACGGACTTCGTCGGCTTCGACAACTACGTCGAGGCGTTCGGCGACCCGGACGTGTGGAGCAGCCTCGGCAACACCCTCTTCTTCACCGTGATCACCGTCGTCCCGCTGGTGGTGCTGGCGCTGGCCATGGCGCTGCTGGTGCACACCGGGCTGGCCGGCCAGTGGGTGTGGCGGCTGTCCTTCTTCGCGCCGTTCCTGCTGCCGGTCAGCGTCGTCACCATCATCTGGAGCTGGCTCTACCAGCCGGACCTCGGCATGGCCAACCAGCTGCTGGACTCCCTCGGCATCGGGCCGGTCGGCTGGCTCGCCGAGGAGGACGTCGCCATGTGGTCGCTGGCGGCACTGACCGTCTGGTGGACGGTCGGCTTCAACTTCCTGCTCTACCTGGCCGCCCTCCAGTCCATCCCCGACCAGCTCTACGAGGCGGCGGCGCTGGACGGCGCCGGGGCCTGGCGGCGGCTGTTCTCCGTCACGCTGCCGCAGCTCAGCCGGATCACCGTGCTGGTCGGCATGCTTCAGATCCTGGCCTCGCTGAAGGTCTTCGACCAGATCTACATCCTGACCAAGGGCGGCCCCAACAACTCCACCCGGCCGATCCTGGAGTACATCTACGACGTCGGCTTCACCGGCTACCGGCTGGGCTACGCCTCCGCGATCTCCTACCTGTTCTTCGCCCTGATCATCATCGTCTCCATCGCCCAGCTGCGGTTCATCCCGCGTCAGGAGGGCTGACCGTGTCCGCCGCCACGACCACGCGATCCCGCCTCTCCACCCGGCCCGGGCCCGGCCGCGGCTACGGCCCGCGCGGGCCGCGCCGGCCCCGCCAGCCGAAGGAACAGGCCGGCTCCGCACTGCTGTTGGGCCACGGCCGGCTGCCCAGGGTGCTGGCCGGCGGCGCGCTGGTGGTCTTCGCCGCGCTCTGGCTGACGCCGTTCGTCTGGGCGCTGGCCACCTCCTTCCAGCAGGAGCAGGACGTCGCCAGCCCCGGGCTCAACCCGATCAAGGGCGCGCTGACGCTGGAGTCCTACCGCACCATCCTGGACCGCGGCAACATACCCGTCTGGGCGTTCAACAGCGTGCTGATCGCCACCCTGGTCACCGTGCTCACCGTGGCCGTCTCCACGCTGGCCGCCTACGGCCTCTCCCGCGGCACCTTCCGCGGGCGCCGGCTGCTGCTGGCCGTCACGGTCTCCTCGATCATGGTCCCGCCGCAGCTGCTGATCGTGCCGCTCTTCCAGCAGATGCTGGCGCTCGACCTGGTGGACACCTACTGGGCGGTGATCCTGCCGCAGGTGGTGGCGCCGATGATGGTCTTCATCCTGAAGCGGTTCTTCGACGCCATCCCCCGCGAACTGGAGGAGGCCGCCCGCATCGACGGTGCCTCCGAGCTGCGGGTCTTCTGGTCGATCGTGCTGCCGCTGTCCCGCCCGATCGTCGCGGCCGTCTCCGTCTTCGTCTTCATCGGGGCCTGGAACAACTTCCTGTGGCCGTTCATCGTCACCAACGACCCGGACCTGATGACGCTTCCCGTCGGCCTGGCCACCGTCAAGGACGCCTACGGCGTGGTGTACGCGCAGAACATGGCCGGCGCGCTGCTGGCCGCCGCGCCGCTGATCCTCGTCTTCCTCTTCTTCCAGCGCCGCATCGTCAAGTCCGTGGCCACCACGGGCCTGGGCGGCACCTGAGAAGCCGGGCGGCGGCGGGCACGCCCCGGGGCAGCCGCCCCGGGGCCGCCGTCGCCCGCGGCACCAGACCCGCGCGCGGTGGAACCTCGCCGCGCGCAACCACCCATCTCACGGGAGTTCCTGTGCCTACCCCCTCCGCCATCCCGCGGCCCGAGTACCCGCGGCCGCAGTTCGTCCGTGGCGACTGGCTCAACCTCAACGGCACCTGGCAGTTCGAACTCGACCGCGGCGACAGCGGTATCGACCGAGGACTGCTGGAACGTGACCTCAACGGCGAGATCACCGTCCCCTTCTGCCCGGAGTCGGAGCTGTCCGGCGTCGGCGAGACCGACTTCCTGGAAGCCGTCTGGTACCGGCGCACCGTCGGCGTCCCCGCCGAGTGGGCCGGCCGCACCGTCCACCTGCACTTCCAGGCCGTCGACTACGACACCACCGTCTGGGTAAACGGCACCGAGGTCGCCCGGCACCGCGGCGGCTTCACCCCCTTCACCGCCGACCTGGGCGAACTCGCCCGGCCGGGCGAGGAGTTCACCCTGGTGGTGCGCGCCAGGGACCCCAAGCACGGGCCGCAGGCGCGCGGCAAGCAGGCCATCAGGTACGCCAACACCGACTGCCACTACACCAGGACCACCGGCATCTGGCAGACCGTCTGGCTGGAGCCGGTCGCCGCCGACCACCTCAAGCGGCCCCGGATCACCCCCGACCTGGCCGGCTCCGCGTTCCACCTGGAGCTGCCGCTCTCCGGCAACCGGCCGGGCCACCGGGTGCGCGCCCGGCTCAGCGACGCCGCCGGCGAGGTGACCACCGCCGAGGCCCGCGCCGACCTCGACCTGGCCCCCCGCCTGTACCTCCCCGTGCCGGCCGACCGGCGCCGCGAGTGGAGCCCCGAGGATCCGCACCTCTACGACCTCACCCTCGAACTCCTCGACGCCGACGGCACCGTGCTGGACCGCGCCGCGAGCTACGCCGGGCTCCGCTCGGTCGGCATCGACGGCAAGGCCGTCACCCTCAACGGCCGGAAGGTCTTCCAGCGCCTCGTCCTGGACCAGGGCTGGTACCCCGACGGCCTGATGACCGCGCCCAGCGACGCGGCGCTGGTCCGGGACATCGAACTCGCCATGGCCGCCGGCTTCAACGGCGCGCGCCTGCACCAGAAGGTCTTCGAGGAGCGCTTCCTCTACCACGCCGACCGGCTGGGCTACCTGGTCTGGGGCGAGTTCGGCGACTGGGGCTGCAACCTCGGCGGCCGGCCGGACGACCGCCAGCAGCCCGACGCCTCCTACGTCGCGCAGTGGCTGGAGGCGGTGGAACGCGACTACTCCCACCCGTCGATCGTCGGCTGGTGCCCGCTCAACGAGACCTTCCAGGAGCTGAGCGACCGGATCAGCCAACTCGACGTCATCACCCGGGGGATGTTCCTCGCCACCAAGGCGATGGACACCACCCGGCCGGTGCTGGACGCCTCCGGCTACTCCCACCGGGTGCCGGAGACCGACATCTGGGACTCCCACAACTACGAGCAGGACCCGGCGGCCTTCGCCGAACAGGTCGGCGGGCTCAGCCGCGGCGAGCCGCACACCAACCACCACGACCCGGCCCGGCCCTGGTCCCTGCCGTACGCCGGACAGCCGTACTTCGTCAGCGAGTTCGGCGGCATCTGGTGGTGCCCGGAGACCGCGGCCGAGGCCCGTGGCGACGACCGCGCCGAGTCCTGGGGCTACGGCGACCGGCCGCGCGACGAGGAGGCGTTCCAGCTCCGCTTCGCCGGGCTGACCGGCGTGCTGCTGGACGACCCCGACATGTTCGGCTACTGCTACACCCAACTCACCGACGTCTTCCAGGAACAGAACGGCGTCTACCGCTTCGACCGCACCACCAAGCTGGACGTGGACCGGGTCCGCCAGGCCCAACAGCGCCCCGCCGCCATCGAACAGGACTGACCCGGCCGCCCCGCCCCCTGGCCCCGGCTCGCGCCGGGCCGGGGGCGGGCGGCCTCGGCTAGCGGGCCGACCGGTGCAGCCAGCGGCGCGCGTCGGCCAACCGCTCCTCGTTGCCCGTCGGGTCGGTCAGCCCGGTGTGGTCCGCGCGGAGTATCCGGTCCGCGTAGTAGAGCGCGTTGACCGCGTACCGGAAGTCCAACAGCGGCACCAGCCCCCGGTCGACCTCGCCCGGAGTGAGCGCGCCCGCACGCAGGTAGGCGGCCAACAACGGCCGGGCCCGCTCGGGGCCGCCGGCGTCCATCACGACCGTGGCCAGGTCGTACAGCCGCACCCACGAGCCGGCCGCGCCCCAGTCGATCAGCCCGCACCGGCCGGTCGCCGGGTCCAGCCGGAAGTGCTCGGGCGCCGGATCACCGTGCACCGGGCCCCAGGTCAGGGTCTCCGGACGGAGCGCCAACAGCCGCTCCACCGCGGCCTCCACCGCGGGGCGCAGCCACCGGCGGACCGTCAACACGGCCGTATCGGCCAGCCCGGCCAGCAGGTCGAAGCGCGCGCCGGCCGCCGTCGCGGTGACCCGTTCGGTGCCCAGCGCCCGGTGCACCCGACCGAGGGTGGCGCCCAACAAGGCGTGCTCGGCCGGCCCCCGACCGGTCAGCTCCCGGCCCGAAACCCAGCGCAGCAGGGCCAGTCGGTGACCGGAGACCGGTACCGTGTGGCGGCCGTCGCCGGCCGGCACCGGTGTCCCGGTCGGCACGCCGACCGCCGCCTCCACCCGCGCCGCGAGGTCGAGCCCGTACCGGAAGCACCCCACCCCGGGCCCGTCCGGAACGGCCTTCGCCACCCATACCCGGCCACCGTGTACCACCCGCCAGGTGATCGAGTTCATGCCGCCGGGCAGCGCGGACACCTCGGGGTCCGACAGACCCCAGTGGTCGGCCAGCGCGGCGCGCAACCGGCGCCGGCCGGGCACCGGCCCGGCGGGCGAGGACGACGGGACTGACGAGGACGGTGGCGATGACATGGGGAGCGTCTCCGGGAACGACGAAGGAGCCGCCGGGAGCGGCGGCGGAATCGGACCGCTGCGCGCGACGCGGAGCGCGTCGCCGGGCACTCACCTCACGCCGCCGACCCTAGCGGCCCACCACCCGGCGCGGAAAGCCACTGCCGGTGGGCGGGGGTGGGCCCTAGGGTGGCGGGCATGTCTGGCCACGCGAAGACCTCCTACGTCTGCCTGCCCTGCCGGGCCGCCTACAAGCAGCCCTACGGTCCGAAGCGGCAGCGCGTCTGCCCCCGCTGCGCGGGGCCGTTGCTGCACGCCGGCTCCGCGTTCGCCGCGCCGCCGCGGCGGGACGTGGCCGCCTGGCGGGCGCTGACCGCGCTGTTGAACGCCGGGGTCGGCTTCCACATGGGCTGCTGCGACGGGCCCGGGTTCCGCCCCCGCACCCCGCGCGAGATCCGCCAACGCCTCGCCCACGCCCACCGCACCGGCGAACCGATCAGCCGCGCCCTGACCCGCCCCGAACTGCCCTGACCACCCCACCCACCCGCTACTGCCCGACCCGGCCGTCGACGCGTTCGCGGAGGAGGTCGGCGTGGCCGCAGTGGCGGGCGTACTCCTCGATGCGGTGGACCAGCAACTCCCGCACGGCCGTGCCGTCCCGGCCCAGCCGCCTGCCCAGGTCCTGGTGCTCGGCGAGCGCCGCGTCGGTGGCCGCCTGCTCGCGGGCCAGCGCCTCGTACGCCGCGTCGACCACGGCCTGGTCGGCGACGGCGCCCCGGAAGTCGCCGTCGTCCGCGTCGTACAGCGGCGGCAGCGGATCGTCGTCGGTGATCCAGTTGCGCCAGTCGCGCTCCACCTCGGCGAGGTGGCGGAGCAGGCCGAGCAGCGACATCGTGGACGGCGGCACCGAGCGGCGGGCCAGCTGCTCCGGGGTCAGGCCCTCGCACTTCATCCGCAGCGTCAGGCGGTAGTTGGTCAGGAAGTCCTGGAGCGTCGCCAACTCGCCGTCCGGGCTGGGCCCGTCGCTGTCGCGCGGGTCGTCGTCCGGGTCGACCCACATGTCGGGGTGGACGGTGGCACTGGTCCAGCGGGTGGGCTGGTCGGTCACATGCTGCTCCCCTCGTCCGCGCTGGCGGCCCGGCGCCGTCGGTGGAGCGCCAGGACCAGCATGAGTGGGAAGAGTACGGCGCAGAGCACGAAGGGGACACCGACTATCAGGGTGAAGGTCCCCATGAAGAGCAGCAGCACCAGCGGTCTGCCCCAACTGCCCCCCGCGTAGGCCTGGTCCGTCTCGTTGGGCAGCAGCCAGCTGCCGTGGTCGGCGCGGATCAGCCGCGCGTCGGCGACGCTCTCCAGCTCGCAGCTGCCTATGTGTACGCGGAGGTCCGGCAGCGGCGCCGAGCCGTCGGCCGGGGTGAAGGTGCCGAAGCAATGTGTGCGCTTGCTGCCGCCGCCCCGGCCGCCGCCCTCGAAGACCTCCTCGCGGTCACTGATCGTCACCTGACCCGGCTCGCCGGCCCAGCCGAACGAGGCGGCCAGCACCCGCCCCTGGTGGATCGGCACGTCCTGCGCCAGCTGGACGAAGAACCACGCCACCGGCGCGCACACCAGCCACAGCGCCACCAGCACGCCGATGTTGGCGTGCTCGGCTCCGGCGAACCAGCGTCGCAGTCGCATCGAATGGCCCCCCGTCGATCTCGGTCGTGACTCACCGTACTCCCACCCACTGACAGCGGCCGCCGCCCCGGCCAGGTCCAGTCCGGCCCTAGGATCGAGCCATGCGGGACGGCCGGAGCATGCGCATCGGGGAGTTGGCGGCACACATCGGCGCGAGCCCCCGCGCGTTGCGCCACTACGAGGAGCAGGGGCTGCTGGCGCCCGAGCGGCTGCCCAACGGCTACCGGGTGTACGACGCGTTGGCGATCAACCGGGCGGCCGCCATCAAGGAGTTGCTCGACGTCGGCCTGACCAGCGAGGACATCAGGCCGCACCTGGAGAGCGGCTGTCTCGACACGCCGCCGGCCCGTGCCGCGCACTGCCAGGGCGAGTTGGGCGCCATCCACGCCCGGCTCGGCACGCTGAACGAGCTGATCGCGCGCCTGGAGGCGGTCCGCGACCGGTTGGCCGAGCACGCGGCCACCGTGGAGGCCGCGGTGGCCGGGCGGCACCCCGACTGACCGCCCGGCGGTGACGGTCTCGGCGCAGGTCCAACCCGCGGGGAGCGGCGAGGACTTGACCCTGACGCTAGCGGCAGCTTCCTACCGTGGGCGCGCCCACCGCCGTCGAGCGACAGGAAACCGCGTCCCCCATGTCCTCTTCTTCTCCCGCCCCGCCGACCGCGCCCGGGGCCTCGCTGAGCTGGCTGCCCGGGCTCATGCTGGCCGTGTTCGTCATCGGCACCGACGACTTCATCATCGCCGGGGTGCTCCCGGAGATCGCCGCCGACCTGCGGGTGAGCGAGGCGGCCGCGGGGCAGTTGGTGACCGTCTTCTCCCTGGTGTACGCGGTCGCCGCGCCCGTCATGGCGGTGCTCACCGCGCGCCTGCCCAGGCGCGCCATCGTGGTGGGCGGCCTCGCGGTGTTCGCGCTGGTCAACGCCACCACCGTGGCGGCCACCAGCTACCCGGCGCTGCTGGCCCTGCGGGTGCTGGCGGCGCTGGTCGCGGCGAGCGTGAGCCCGGCGGTGTTCGCCGTCGCGGGAACGCTCGCGCCTTCGCACCGGACCGGTCGGGCGATCGGCGCGGTGGCCGCGGGGCTGACCGTCTCGCTGGTGGTCGGGGTGCCGCTCGGCTCGTGGCTGGGCGCGGAGTTCGGCTGGCGGGCCACGTTCGTCCTGGTGGCCGGGCTCACCGTGGTGGCTGTCGCGGTCACCGCCGGCACCCTGCCGCGGCTGCCGGACCAGCCGGCGACCGGCGTGCGGGAACGGCTGTCCCTGCTGCGCCGGCCGGCCGTGCTGACCTGCGTGGCGGGCACCGTCGTCGGGGCGTGCGCCGGCCTGTTGCCCTACGTCTTCATCGCTCCGGTGATCGTCGATCTCACCGGCGCGGAGCGGTCCTGGGTGCCTGTGGTGATCGGCGTCTACGGGCTGGCCGGCGCCATCGGCACCGTGCTCGGTGGCCGCCTCAACGACCAGTGGGGCACTGACCGGTCCGTCCTCGCCCTGCTGACGCTGGTGTGTGGCGCGACGGTGGCGATGGCGGTGACCGGCCTGCTCGGGGGCGGTGACGTGCCGCTTCCGTTGCTGGTGGCGCTGATCGTGGTCTGGGGGTTGGCGGGTTGGGCCTACAACCCACCGATGAACGCCAGAGCCCTGCGACTGGCCGGTGCCGCCGGGACGGAGGCCATCGCGCTCAACACCAGTGGCCTCTATGTGGGCATCGCTGCGGCCGGAGTGGTGGGCGGCGGTGCACTGAGCGTGGGCGGGGGAGTCGGGGTGCTGCTCGCGGCCGGGCTGGTGGGGTTCGGCAACCTGGCCTTCATGATCCGGGCGGTGCGTCGCTACCCCGCCGCCCCGGCCGCGTCCGCGGGGGCGTCCTGAGCGGCCGGTGGCGGGGTGCAGCGCCAGGACCAGGGTGACCACGGCCAGGATCGCCATCAGCGGGCCCAGGCTGAAGACCAGGAGCGAGCCCGGCTCGTCCATGTCCACGTCGCCGCCCGTGGCCGTGAACTGGGCGCTGACGCTCACCCAGTGCAGGGCGGCGGCGCCGGCGGAGACCGCGACCAGCCGGCGCCCGGACTCCAGGCCCTGGCGCAACCGCCGGGCGCCGACGCCGAGTCCGGCCATCTCAGCGGCGCCCACCAGCAGGTTCACCACGATCAGATAGTGCGGCGCGTTCTGCATGCTCAGCGAGAAGGCACCGAAACCGAACATGGCCAGCAGCCCCGGCAGGCACAGCAGAGCAGCCTGGGCCGCCGCCCGCGCGGTGCGTCCCGCGGCCTCGGGCGGCGGCCCCCAGCCCGCCGTGGCGCTGGCGCCGACGGCGGGCGGCCGGGGCCGCGGCACCGTGCGCGGCCGGGTCGGGGACCGCGCCGGCCGGCCGAGCGCCGCGGGGACGGTGGGCGCCTGCGGCGTCGGGGGCGTGCCCGAGGCGGCGAGGCCACGCAGCGCGGTGCCCAGCGTGGCGGCGTCCTGGTACCGCTCCTCCGGGTTCTTGCGCAGCAGGGTCAGCACCAGGTCGTCCCAGGCCGGCGGCACGCCGCGGGCCACCGAGCCGGGCGCCGGCGGCGTCTCGGTGAGGTGTGCCGAGAGGTAGCCCACGGGGTCGGGGGAGTGGAACGGCAGCCGGCCGGTGAGCAGTTCGAAGAGCAGGCAGCCGAGCGCGTACAGGTCGCTGCGCGGCTCGGGGAGCCCCCGGGCCTGTTCGGGGGCCATGTACGCGGGGGTGCCCACGATGAAACCGGTCCGGGTGAGCCGGCCCCCGGTCGCCGCCGGGTCGGCGGCCCTGGCGACGCCGAAGTCCAGCACCTTGATGCCGCCGTTCGGCGTGGTCAGGACGTTGGACGGCTTGATGTCCCGGTGGGTGATCCCGGCCCGGTGCGCCTCGTCGAGCGCGTCACAGATCCGCGCGCCCCACCGGGCGACGACCGCCGGCGCGACGGGGCCGTCGCGCAGCACCGTGTCCAGGCCGTCCCCCCGGACCAGCTCCATGACCAGGAACGGGACCCGGTCCGCGCCGCTGCCCGTCTCGCCCAGGTCGTGGATGGTGACGATGTCGGGGTGCTGGAGCCGGGCGGTGAGCCGCGCCTCGCGCAGGAACCTGGCGCGGGCCTCGTCGCCGCGGCTGCCGCCGCCGGCGAGCAGGGAGACCACCTTGACCGCCACCGGCCGGCGCAGCTTCTCGTCCCGCGCCTCCCACACCTGGCCCATGCCGCCCTCGCCGAGCAGTCGCACCAACCGGTAGCGGTCGCCGAGGAGTTGGTCGCGCACCGCCCCACCTCCCCCGTCGTCGCCGTTCCGTCGCCGTGCCGGCGATCCGGTGTCAGGGGCATCATGCCGTGGCCGGGGGCGTCGGGCGAGACGAACGGGTGTCGCCGGCTTGATCGTTCGTGATCCCGGACAAGCGTTTTCCAAACGTTTCCGTGCCCTTTGTCACACTTGATTCGCCGGTCTCGTCACCCGTGGGGCGACGGTGAAGGATGGCCGGGTTGCCCCGTCGGCTGCTCGCGGGCGGGCGGACGCCGCACGTCACACCGTGCGCGGGCGCGGCGGGGCAACCCGGCCCCGACCGTCCCCGGCGGCACCCGCGCCGCCCGGGCCCGCCCCGTTCTCCCGTCACCCCCGGGCGCGGCGCGCGCCGCACGCGCGCGCCCCGTGACGCGCCCCCGCCCGACCGCACCGAACCCCGACTCTTTCGCCGAAACGGAGTTCCGATGACCACCACCGAGGCCCCTCGACGGGCACTGGTGACCCGTGGTGGCTGGGATGGCCACGCCCCCGTCGAGACCACCGATCTCTTCATACCGTTCCTGCGCGAACAGGGATTTGAGGTGACCGTCTCCGACAGTCTGGATGCCTATCTGGACGCGGAGGCGCTCGCCGGGACCGATCTGGTCGTCCAGTGCTGGACCATGGGCGAGATCACCGACGCGCAGGCCGCCGGGCTGGCCGACGCCGTGCGGGCCGGCACCGGTCTTGCCGGTTGGCACGGCGGGATCTGTGACGCCTTCCGCGGCAACACCGGCTACCAGTGGCTGACCGGCGGCCAGTTCGTGATGCACCCGGCCGAGTGGCTGGACCACACCGTGGACCTCAGCCCAGCGCACGCCGACCATCCCGTGCTGCGCGGCCTGCCCGCCCGGATCCCGCTGCACACCGAGCAGTACCTGGTGCACACCGCGCCCGACGTCGAGGTGCTGGCCACCACCACCTTCGACCCCGCCGACCCCGCGGTCCCGACGGAGGCCGCCGGGGTCAGCTGCCCCGCGGTCTGGACCCGCGGCTGGGGCGCCGGCCGCGTCTTCGTCAGCACCATCGGGCACAAGCTGGACGACCTGGAGGACCCCACCGTGCGAACGCTGACCGAGAGGGGCCTGCTGTGGGCGGCGCGTTGAGCGAGAACGGCCAGGTGGACGGGGCCGGCGTGGGGCACGAGGGCGGTTCGACCCGGCCCACCCGGGTCGGCATCGTCGGGGCCGGCGCCATCAGCGGCCAGTACCTGGACTACTTCGCCGAACACGGCCCGGCGGCCGGCGTCCTGGTCACCGCGATCGCCGACCTCGACCCGGCGCGCGCCGCCCGGGCCGTCGATGGCCGGCCGGGCGTCCGGGCCGCGACGCCCGACGAGGTCTACGCGGCCGACGACGTGGACATCGTGCTCAACCTGACCATCCCCGCCGCGCACGCCCCGGTGGCGCTGGCCGCCATCGCCGGCGGCAAGCACGTCTACGGCGAGAAGCCGATCGCCGCCACCAGCGCGGAGGCGCGGCAGGTGCTGGCCGCCGCCGCGGCGGCCGGGGTGCGGGTCGGAGCCGCGCCGGACACCGTGCTGGGACGCGGCACCCAGACCGCGCGGGCGCTGATCGACGCCGGCCGGATCGGCCAACCGCTCGCCGCCACGGCCTTCTTCGCCTGCGCCGGGCACGAACGCTGGCACCCGGACCCGGACTTCTACTACCAGCCGGGCGGCGGGCCGCTCTTCGACATGGGCCCCTACTACCTGACCGCGCTGGTCCACCTGTTGGGGCCGGTGGAGTCGGTGGTCGGCGCGGCCAGCCGGAGCGGCGCCGAACGGGTCGTCGGCTCCGGCCCCCGGGCCGGGGAACGCTTCCCGGTCGAGGTGGCCACCCATGTCACCGGGGTGCTGCGGCACCGGGGCGGCGCGCTGAGCACGGTGCTCATGAGCTTCGACGTGATCGGCAACGAGCTGCCCAGGATCGAGGTGCACGGCACCGCCGGCAGCGTCTCGGTGCCCGACCCCAACTACTTCGAGGGGCCGGTGCGGTTGGCCACCCACGACTCGGACGGCTGGCGGGAGGTCCCGCTCAGCCACGGCTACGCGGCGGCCGGCCGCGGCCTCGGACTGGCCGACCTGGCACGGGCGTTGCGCACCGACTGCCAGGCGCGCGCGGACGGCGCGGTCGCGCTCCACGTGCTGGAGGTGATGGAGGCGCTACTCGGCGCCGCCGAGGACGACCGGGCCCGCCCGGTGGCCAGCGACTGCGCCCGCCCGCCGCTGGTGCCGGAGTCGGCGCGGGTCGCCGTCGACTGACCGGCTCCCCCGGCCGGGCCCTTCCCCGCGGGGAACGGGCCCGGCCGGCGTGGTTGGCCGGGCGCCGCGCTGGTCCGCGGCGGCTTGGGCTGGTGGGTTCTGTCCGGGTGTCTGGACAGGTGCGCGCGCCTGTGTTGTTCTGTGCTGAACGCTGTTCTACATCGTTGGAAACCCTGGGTGTCGCCGGCGCGGCCGGCCCCGTCGGGCCGCTGTCCCGCCCCGACGCCGAGGAGATCGAGCCAGAAGCCGAGACAGTTCCCCTCCGTTCCCCCAGGAGCCGCACCGTGTCCCGGATATCCCCCATCGCTCGCCGCTCGCTCGCCGCCGCCGGGGTGCTCGCCCTGGCCTCGCTGCTGCCCACCGTGCCCGCCGCGCAGGCCCACTCCGCCCCCCGCCTGGTCATCGACGGCAACTTCCCCGACCCCGAAGTGGTCGCCACCGACGGCGCGTTGTGGGCCTACGCGACCAACGCCGAACCCACCGGCGACCCCGCCAACCCCGCCCACAACGTGCAGACCGCCACCGCGCCCGGACCCGAGGGGCCCTGGACCCGGCAGGCGGACGCGCTGCCCGTGCTCGGCGACTGGGCGCGCCCCGGGCTGACCTGGGCGCCCGAGGTCGCCCCGCGGCCGGACGGCGGCTTCGTCATGTACTACACCGCGCGGGACGTCGCCACCGAGCGGCAGTGCGTCGGCACCGCCGTCTCCGACACCCCGGCCGGGCCGTTCACCCCGGTCGGCGACGGCCCGCTGGTCTGCCCGGCCGACGAGGGCGGCGCCATCGACGCCGGCAGCTTCACCGACGAGGACGGCACCCCGTACCTGCTCTACAAGAACGACGGCAACGCGGTCGGCGTGGACACCTGGATCCACCTCCAGGAACTCACCCCCGACGGGCTGGGCTTCGCCGGGGAGCGGGTGCCGCTGCTGCGGCAGGACCGGCCGGCCGAGGGCGGCCTGATCGAGGCGCCCACGCTGGTCCAACGCGCGGGCGCCTACGTGCTGTTCTACTCGGCCGGCTACTACGGCGACGGCACCTACCACACCGGCTACGCCACCGCGCCCGCGTTGACCGGGCCCTACACCAAGTCCGACGAGCCGCTGATGACCTCGGAGAACACCGGGATCACCGGGCCCGGTGGGCAGGACGTCATCCCGGGGGCGGACGGCGACTGGCTGGCCTTCCACGGGGTGCTCTCCGAGGAGCCGCTGGTCCGCGGCATGTTCGTGACACCGCTGCGCTGGGACGGCGCCACCCCGTCCATCGACTGACGGCCGGCCCGCCGGCGGCCCACGTACCGCGCCCGGGGGCCGCCGGCGGGGGTGGGGCTCAGAGGCCGAGCCGTTCCAGCTGGGCGTGGTAGTCGTCGGTGATCTCCTCGATGTCCCGGGACTCGTCGTCCCACATCGCGTAGAGCCGGGTGCGCGTGGTGTCGTCCAGCGCCTCCCAGCGCTGGCGCAGCTCCTCGGCCCGGTGGGTCCAGTAACCGACCGTGGTGTAGCTGCCGTTGGGCAGCTTCCGCTGGTGCCTGAGGTTCTTCCGGATGGACCGCATCACGCCGGTCTCGCCGGCGAACCACAGGTAGCCGGGCTCCTCGGGCAGCTCCAGTCCCGCCACCAGCCGGTCCAGCCGGGACGGGGCGTGGCCGTTGCCGGCGTAGACCCACTCGACGGTCAGCTCGGCGGCGTCCCGCTCCGGGTCGCCCAGGGTGATCGGCTGCCGGTGGCGCGGGTCGATGACCTCCAGGATCACCCGGGTGCGCACCCCGGGCCTGGTCTGCTCGACCAGCCGGGCGACGGCCGGCAGCCCGGCCGCGTCGGCGATCAGGATCTGCCAACGCGCCTGCTCCGGCAGCACGTAGACGCCGGTCGGCGAGGTCAGGCCGACGGCGTCGCCCGGCTGGGCGGCCAGCGCCCAGGCCGCGGCGACCCCGCCGTCGTGCACCACGAAGTCGATGTCCACGGTGCCGGCCGTGGCGTCCACCCCGCGGATGGTGTACGTCCGCATCGGCGCCGGCCGCTGCTCGTCGGCCCAGCTCCAGCCGCCCCGCTCGGTCGGCGTCGGCAGCTCCGGCTCCCGGGCGCCCTCGGCCGGGAAGAAGACCCGGACGTACTCGTCGCCCACGCCCGTGGTCGGGTAGTCGGCCAGATCAGGACCGCCCAGCGTGACCCGGGTCATCCCCGGGGTAAGCCGGCGGGTGGCGACGACCTGCGCGCGGTGGATGGTGAGTGACATCAGCCCAACAGCTCCTTCTCGGACATCGAGGTACGCCAGCCGGATGCGACCTGGCGCTCCGAAGGGCAACTCCGTTGAGCCTACGGTAAGGTAAGCCTTTCCTTAGCTCAATGTCCGAGGGGTGGTCGGCGGTTCCCGGCCGACGCCTCCGGCGCTTTCCGCACTCCCCGTGTTCAGCCGTGCGCGCCGGCGCGCACGGCCGGGACAGGGCCGGGCCCGGGCCGGGGTCAGGGCTTGTGGCCGACGGCGGCCCACATGGAGACCAGCGGGGCCAGGTCGCCGTCCGCCGCGCCCCGCGTCGTGTCCGCGTCGGGACGCCACCGGTGCGGCGGGACGACGCCCGGCTCGGCCAGCTCCAGACCGTCGAAGAAGGCCAGCACCTCCGCCCGGCTCCGGGACTGCGCCGCCATCCCGCCCTGCCGGTAGATCGCCTCGACCCGCAGCATCACCTCGGCGTCGAAGTCGTGGGTGCCGTGCGAGAGGACCAGCGCCGACCCGGCCGGGAGCGCGTCCAGCAGCGCCCGCACCACCTCGCGCGCCCCCTGCTCGTCCGGCACGAAGTGCAGCAGCGCCACCAGCGAGAGCGCCACCGGCTCGGCCGGGTCCAACACCTCGAACGCCTCGCGGATGATGCGCTCGTGGTCGCGTGCGACATCCGCCTCCACATAGCGGGTGCGGCCCTCGGGAGCACTCCTTATCAGCGCGTCGGAGTAGGTGAGGACCAGCCGGTCCTTGTCCACGTACACCACCCGGGAGTCCGGGGCCACCGACTGGGCGACCTGGTGCAGGTTCGGCTCGGTCGGGATGCCCGTGCCGATGTCCAGGAACTGCCGGATGCCGCGCTCGCCGAGGTACCGCACCGCCCGGTGCATGAACTGGCGGTTGACCCGTGCCGCCGCCCGCGCGCCCGGCCACACCCGCAGCACCGCGTCGCCGGCCGCGCGGTCCGACGCGTAGTGGCTCTTGCCGCCCAGGTAGTAGTCGTAGACCCGCGCCGTGTGCGGCACGTCGTACTGCGGTAGCTCCACGATCTCCCCAATCCGTCCCCGTCGATGCCGGCCGTGCGCCCACAGGTACCCAGGCGGGCCGGGTTCAGTCGCCAGCCGGGGCGCCCCGTGTGCCCCAACCCGCCGGCGGCGCGGCCCACTTCGCGGACCCGCCGGCCGTCTCAGCCGGGCAGCCCCACCGGCGCGACCCGGTAGCCGTGCTCGGCCGGCCCGCCCGGTCCGTCCAGGCCCCGAACCCGGCTCGGCGGCCAACCCCAGACCAGCTCGCCCGCCGGGCCGACGAACGGGTCGTCCCAGTGCCGCGCGCCCGCCACCGGGGGCCGGTCCACCAGCCACGCGGCGAGGTCCGCGAGACAGTGCGCCAGGGACGGCCAGGACGTCCGGTCGTCGAAGGTGGCCGGCGCGTCGTGGTAGACCGGCCCGAACCGGCCCTGCCGCGGCCCCGGCCGGGCGTCGATCGCCCGCACGTCGCCCTGGAACTCGGCGACCGGCACCCACCGCTCGTGCCAGTAGGGGCCGCCGCCCGGCAGCGGCGGCAGGTCGTCCTCGTCCTCGGCCCGCAGCTCGCGCTCCGCCTCGACCCGCAGCTCCCACTCCTCGACGACCCGGGCCGCCGACAGCAGCCGGAGGTCCGGCAGCACGTCCACCGTCGCGCTGGCCCCGTCGTGGCGGCGCAGCGAGGCGGCCAGGTCGGCGGGGAGCGGGGCGCCGAGCGCCGCCTCGGCGGCGGCCAGCGCGGCCGGTTCGGCGGGCGGGGCCAACAGGGCGGCGCTGGCCGGCGCGTGCGCCGCCAACCAGGCGTCGATCCGCCGCCACGAGGCGGCGACCGGGGGTATGGCGGAGTCGGTCACCCGCCCATTGTCCCCACCCGGCACGGCCGAGCGGGACCCGTCAACACCCCTGCCCAGCAGGGTGGGTGACGGCGGGCCGCGGATCAGCGGCCCGGCCGGGGTAGCGTGCCGCCATGGTCAACACCCCGGGGCGGCGGCTCGGCGCCCAGGCCGCCCGCCGCCTGGCCGCGCTCGGCCGGGCCGAACGCGGCCCCGGCCTGACCGAGCCCGAACTCGACGTGTTGCAGGAGCGGTTCGGGATCGTGTTCGCCGCCGACCACCGGGCGTTCCTCGCCGCCGGCCTGCCCACCGGGCCGCGCTGGCCGGACTGGCGGAACGGCGAGCTCGGCGCGCTCCGCGCCTGGTTGGCGCGGCCGGTCGAGGACGTGCTCTTCGCCGTCGCGGAGGCCGGGTACTGGCACCCCGGTTGGCGCCGGCGCCCGCCGGCCCGGGACGCGGCCCTGGCCGAGGCGCGGGCCCGGCTGGCCACCGTGCCGCGGCTGATCCCGGTCCGCGGCCACCGCTACCTGCCGGACGGCCGGGCCGCGGCCGCCGGCCACCCGGTGCTCTCCGTGCACGGCGCGGACGTCGTCCCCTACGGCGACGACCTACTCGACTACGTGGAGCGCGAGTTCGGCGCTCCGACCCGGCCGCCGGCCGGCGCGCCGGCCACGGCCGCGTTCTGGTCCGACTACCTGGCCTGGTCCAACCGGCCCGGCGGCTGAGCCCGTCACAGCGCCGCCAGCTGACCGCCGTCCACCGGCACCGAGGTGCCGGTCTGGAAGGAGAAGGCGTCGGAGGCCAGGGCGAGCGCCGCGGCGGCGATCTCCTCGGGCTCGGCCATCCGCTTCAGCCCGGCCACGCCCTGCTCGGCGAACGCGGCCTTGGTGCGCGCCCACTCCTCGTCCGAGAGGCCGGCGGGGCGGTGCGCGTCCAGCATCTCGGTGTCGGTCATACCGGGCGCGATGGCCACCACCCGGATGCCGTGCGCGGCGTTCTCCAGGGCGGCGGCCTGCACCAGGCCGGTCACCCCGTTCTTGGCCGCGGTGTAGGAGCCGAGCCCGTTCCTGGTGGCGAACTGGTTGCTGGAGCCGGTGACCAGGATGACGCCGCCGCCCGCCGCGCGCATGGGCGGGATCTGGTACTTCATGGCGAGGAAGACCCCCCGGACGTTGGTGCCGGCCACGTCGTCCCACTCCTCGACCGTCACCTCGTGCAGGTCGGTGAACGGCCGCTGCACGCCCGCGTTGTTGAGGGCGATGTCCGGGCCGCCGTACCGGCTGACCGCCCGGTCGACGAAGGACCGCACCTGCTCGGCGTCCCGCACGTCGGCCCTGAGGTAACTGGCCTCGCCGCCGTTCTCCCGGATGGTCCGTTCCACGGCCCGTCCGAGCCGTTCCCGGCGCCCGCAGAAGGCGACCCTGGCCCCCTCCCGGGCGAACGCCTCGGCGGCGGCCCGGCCGATGCCGGAGGTGCCGCCGGTGATCAGCACCGACCGGCCCTCGAACCGGCGTGCGCCGCCCCGCCGTTCGGCGGCCCGGGCGGTGCCGCCCGTCGCGGCGGCGGCCGCGCCGGCGAAGGCGAGTCCGGCCGCGGCGCCCACCGCTCCGCGTCGGCTCAGTCGGGGCTCTGGCGTCGGCTTGCGTCCCATCCGGGGGTCCTCTCCTCGTGGTTGACTCGGGCCGCCCCAGGCTGCGTGTCGCCGCTGACCGGCCACTGGAACGACCGCTGGAACGCCCGCGCGCACGCCGCCCGTCGCACGGGCCGGACACGGGCCGGGCGCGCCGGCGGAGACGCCGAAAACGGCGCGCCGGCGCACACCCGGAGGAAGACCTCCGGCTGTGCGCCGGCGCACGCCAAGCGGGAACGCTGCCCGAGGCCGCGGCAGATGATCGAAGGGGAACGCCGAAACGCACCACCGGCGAACGCTGCGGTGGAGCGCCGGCGAACACTGTCGGGGCGCGCGTCGGCGGCGGCCGGCGGAGACGCCGGAGGGCGAGACGAAGGGAGGCCGAAGCGCGACGCCGGTGAACGCCGCGGCAGATGATCGAAGGAGCACGCCGAAACGCACCACCGGTGAACGCCGCCGAAGATGTTCGAAGGGGAACGCCGCTGGTCCGGCCCGCCCGGTGGCTGTGAGCCGGCACAGCCGGGCGGTGCGAGCGAGCACCCGGGCCGGCGAGGGGGCATCGCCACCTCTCGCCACTCTCAACGTATAGCGCACCGGGGGGCTTGTGGCAAGACCCCCCTGTTGTCGCAGAATCGCCCTCTCAACCGGAAGCTGGGGGAATCGGAGATTCACCACGTGTATACGCCTTTGTCGGGCCAGGGAAACGCCACCACCAGCGCGTTCGATCTGCCCGACCGCCTCGCCGCCAAGGCCGACCCGGCGCTGGTCGCCGACGACGAGCGGCACTTCGCGGCCGTCGCCGCGTGCCTGGAGGAGTCGGTCGCCGAACTGTCCGAGCGGCTTGACGCGCTGCGCAGGGCGCCGGGCGGTCTCGGCCGGGACGCCATGGACCGGGACCTGGAGATCCACCGGCTGACCGCCAGGCTGCGCACCCTGCGCCGTTTCGGCCTGGACCTGTGCCTGGGGCGGATGGTCAGCGCGGACGAGCCCGAGCCGGTCTACCTCGGGCGGCTGGGCCTGACCGACCGCACCGGGCGCCGGCTGCTGCGCGACTGGCGGGCGCCGGCCGCCGAGCCGTTCTTCGCCGCCACCCACGCCCGGCCGATGGGCCTGCTCAGCCGCCGCAGGTACCGCTGGAGCGGGGGGCAGGTCAGCGACTACTGGGACGAGGTGTTCGACGACGACGCGTTGGCCGGGCACGCCGCGCTCGACGACCAGTCCGCGTTCGTCGCCAGCCTCGGCGGCAGCCGGTCGAGCCGGATGCGGGACGTGCTCGCCACCATCCAGGCCGACCAGGACGCCGTCATCCGGGCCGGGTCGCGGGGGGCGCTGGTGGTCGACGGCGGCCCGGGCACCGGCAAGACCGTGGTGGCGCTGCACCGCGCCGCCTACCTGCTGCACGCCGACCCGCGGCTGCGGCAGCGCGGCCGCGGCGTGCTGTTCGTCGGCCCGCACCAGCCGTATCTGGCGTATGTCGCCGACGTGTTGCCCAGCCTCGGCGAGGACGGGGTGCGGGTCTGCACGCTGCGGGACCTGGTCGCCGAGGGCGCCGAAGCGGTGCCGGAGGCGGACCCGGCGGTGGCCCGCCTGAAGGCGTCGGCGGAGCTGCTCCGGGCCGTCGAGCCGGCCGTCCGGCTCTACGAGGAGCCGCCGGCCGAGGGCATGACGCTCGGCACCGAGTGGGCCGAGGTGCGGGTGGAGCCCGAGGACTGGGCGGCGGCGTTCGAGGCGGTGGAGCCGGGCACCCCGCACAACGACGCGCGGGCACCGATCCTGGCGGAGCTGGTCGACCTGCTGGTGGCGAAGCTGGCCGGCGTCGCGCCGGCCGAGCGGCTGCGGGCCGCGCTGACGCGGGACGTGGAGCTGCGCCGGGCGCTGTACCGGGCCTGGCCGCTGCTGGAGGCGGCCGACCTGGTGGGGGACCTGTGGGCGGTGCCGGCCTACCTGCGGAGGTGCGCGCCCTGGCTGGACGCCGAGGACGCCCGGCGGCTGCGCCGGCCGGACCCGCAGCGGTGGACCGTCGCCGACCTGCCGCTGCTGGACGCGGCCCGGCGGCGGCTCGGCGACCCGGAGGCGGCCCGGCGGCGTCGCCGGCAGGCGGCCTCGGCCGAGGCGGAGCGCCGCCGGATGGCCGACGTGATCGACAACCTGCTGGCGGCCGACCCGGACGGGGAGGGCGCGGTGACCATGCTGCACGGCGCCGACCTGCGGGAGAGCCTGGTCGACGAGGCCGCGCTGCCTCGGGACGCCCGCGATCCGCTGGCCGGCCCGTTCGCGCACGTGGTGGTGGACGAGGCGCAGGAGTTGACCGACGCGGAGTGGCGGCTGCTGCTGTCCCGCTGCCCGTCCAGGAGCTTCACCATCGTGGGGGACCGCGCGCAGGCCAGGCACGGGTTCACCGAGACCTGGCCGGAACGGCTGGACAGGGTCGGGCTCGGCCGGGCCAGGGTGGCGTCGCTGACCGTCAACTACCGGACGCCGCGGGAGGTGATGGCCGAGGCCGAGCCGGTGATCCGGGCGGTGCTGCCAGACGCCAACGTGCCGACCTCGATCCGGGCCGGCGGCGTCCCCGTCGCGCACGGGTCGGTGGCGGAGCGGGACGCGGTCCTGGACGGCTGGCTCGCCGAGCACGCCGAGGGCGTCGCCTGCGTGATCGGCGACCCGGGCTTCCGGGAGCGGCCCCGGGTCCGGTCGCTGACCCCGGAGTTGGCGAAGGGGCTGGAGTTCGACCTGGTGGTGCTGGTCGAGCCGGACAGGCTCGGCGACGGGATCGAGGGCGCGGTGGACCGCTATGTGGCGATGACCCGGGCCACCCAGCGGCTGGTGGTGTTGCGCGACGCCTGACCCGCCGGCGGTCCCGGGGCCCGGGACCGCCGGCCGGGGGCGCTATCCGGCGTCGGGTTGACGGCGCGGGTCCAGGGCCCCCGAGGTGGCGAGGATGGCCAGGCCGGCCAGCGGCACCAGCACCAGGCCGAGCCGGATCGACTCGGCGTCGGCGATCAGCCCGATCAGCGGCGGCGAGGCCAGGAAGCCGACCCGCAGCAGGAACGCGGCGACGGTGATCCCGGTGCCGGCGGCCAGCCCAGGGATCTCGTCGGCCGCGTGGAAGGCGGCCGGGATCAGCGTCGCGATGCCGATCCCGCACAGCCCGAAGCCGATCACCGTGCTGGGCACGGACGGCCAGAGCAGGGCCAGGCCCATGCCGAGGACCACCAGCACCCCGCCGATCCGGGCGGTGGTCCGGTCGCCGAGCCAGCGCACCACGTGGTCCCCGGCCAGCCGGGCGACGGTCTGGGTGCCCTGGAGCGCCATGAAGGCGAGGCCGCCCACGAACGGGCTCGAACCCAGCTCGTTCTGGAGGTAGTTGGAGCCCCAGGAGGCCGGCGCGTCCTCCACCACGGCGGTGGCCGCCGTCATCAGGCCCAGCACGGCGAAGGCGAGCAGCACCGGCCGGCGCAGCCAGGCCCGGCCCGCGGGGGACGCGGCCGGCCCGTCGGCCTCCGACGCGGCCTCGGCGGCCGGGCGCTCCGCGTTCTCGGGGCCGGGCAGCAGGAACCGCAGGGCGGTCAGCGCCGCGGCCACGGTGAGCAGCCCGACCACGGTCAGGTGGAGCGGCAGCGGCACCGCGAGCTGGGCCGCGACGGCGCCCGTTATCCCGCCGAGCACCGCGCCTACGCTCCACAGGCCGTGGAAGGCGTTGAGGATGGACCGCCCGTACCGGCGCTGGACGCGCAGGCCGTGGGCGTTCATCGCGACGTCGGTGACCGCGTCCAGGCTGCCGGCCAGGAACATGCCGACGCAGAGCACCGCGAGGTTGGGGGCGGTGCCGACCAGCAGGATGTTGACGCCGGCCAGCAGTTGGGAGGCCACCGCGGTGCGGGCCGAGCCGAACCGCTGGATCAGCGGGCCGGCGGCCAGCCCCAACACCAGGGCACCCAGCGGCATCGCGGCGATGGCGGTGCCCAACGCGGCGTTGGACAGGGCGAGGTCGGACTTGATCTCCGGGTAGCGGGGGACCACGTTGGCGAACAGGAAGCCGTTGACGAGGAACAGGACGGCGACCGCGACGCGCGCCCTGACGGGACGGTCGGCGGCGGTGGGGGACATGGGGTCTGCCTCCGGGCGTGCGGGAAGTGCTGGGCGTGCTGGGGCGCTGGGGGTGCGCTGGGGGGTGTGCCGGGTGTCAGGGGCGTGGGACGGGCGCGGGCGGCCCGGGCGGTTCAGTCGGCGGTCGGGGTGGTGAGTCGGGTGATGGCCTCGACGGTGAGGGCCCGCTCGTGCGGCTCGGTGTCCAACGCGCGGTGGATCGCCAGCCCTTCGATCAGGGCGTCCAACTGCCGTGCGGTGACCGGGTCGAAGTGCCACTCCAACGCGCGTCGGCTGCGCCGCATCCACTCCCGGGTCAGCTCCCGGAACGCCGGCTTCCGCGCCGCCAGCGTGTACAGCTCGTGCGAGAGGACCAGGGTGCGCTGGTGCTCGGGGGCGTTCTCGTCGGAGAGGTGGTGCACGAGGTCGGCGACCGCCGTCCTGGCCTCGGCGATGTCCCGGGCGGCGCCGAGCCGCTCCTCGAAGAGCGCCACCGCCGACTCGGTGAAGCTGCCGAACGCCTCGCGCAGTAGGTCGTCCATGCCGTCGAAGTGGTAGGTCATCGAGCCGAGCGGCACCCCGGCGTGCGCCGCGACCCTGCGGTGCGAGGTGCCGGCGACCCCGACCTCGGCGATCACGTCGAGGGTGGCGCGGATGATGCGGGCCCGGCGGTCCGGATCGTGCCGTCCGAAGGTCATCACGCCACCGCGCGCGGCCGCGCGGGATCGGGGGAGCGCACTACAGGGACCTGATCACCTGGGCGGGGCTGCCCAGGGCCAGGACGTTGGCCGGGATGTCCCGGGTCACCACGGCGCCGGCGCCGATCACCGCGTTGTCCCCGATGGTCACCCCGGGGCAGACGATCACCCCGCCGCCCAGCCAGACGTTGTCGCCGATGGTGATCGGCTTCGCGGCCTCCAACTTGTCGCGGCGCGGCTGCGGCTCCAACGGGTGTGTCGGGGTGAGGAGCTGGACGTTGGGGCCGATCTGGCAGTCCGCCCCGATGGTGATCGGCGCCACGTCCAGGGCGGTGAAATTGAAGTTGACGAAGGTCCGGTCGCCGATGCTGAGGTAGGTGCCGTAGTCGACGAAGACCGGCGGCCGCACATGGGCGTCGACGCCGAGGGAGCCGATCAGCTCCCGGGCGATCCGCTGGGCGCCGACCACGTCGGTGGCGTACGCGGCCTGGTACTCGGCGGCCAGCCGGACCGCGCGTTGCTGGGCGGTCAGGATCTCCGGGTCGTCGGCGATGTAGAGGTCTCCGGCGAGCATCCGCTCGTGGTTGCTGCGGGGGTCCCCAGCGAAGTAGTCCGTCACCCGACCGAGACTACCCCCTCGGTGTACGTTCGTACACCCGCTCTGACCTGGGCTTTTATCCTCCCTCGGCGAGGGTTGGGCCGGGGCGGCGCGGAGCGGGACGAGGGCCGGCCGAGCGGCCAACCACGGGTGGTGAGCGGCGAGTTGACCCCCGGGCCCGGGTCGGGTGGCGGGCCGGGCGGGGAGCAGAATGGGCGCGGCGGGGCGCGGCCCGCGTCCCGGCACCCGGACCACGGAGGACGAACATGCGCGTCGTGGACGCCTATCTGGACGCCGCAGGGGAGGCGGTGACCCTGCTGGGCAGCCCGGAGGTCGCCGCGGCCTGGCCGCGGCCCAGCGCCCTGACCGGGCTGACCGTCGGCGGGCTGGCCGGCCACCTCGCCCACCAGCTCTTCAGCACCAGCGACGCGCTGGCGCCGACGGAGGCCCCGACCGAGCCGCCCATCCCGCTGCTGACCCACTACGCGCGGGCCACCTGGATCGACGCCCCGCTGGACGGGGAGGCCAACGTGGGCATCCGGGAGCGGAGCGAGGGCATCGGGGCCGAGGGGCCGGCGTTCCTGGCCGGGACGGCCGGCACCGTGCTCAGCCAGCAGCGCGCCCAACTGCCCGAACTGCCGCCCGACCGGCCGGTGTTGCTGCCGGCCAACGGCTGGGCGCTGCGGCTGGAGGACTTCCTGGTCACCCGGCTGCTGGAGCTGGCCGTGCACCTGGACGACCTGGCGGTGAGCGTGGGACACGAGGAGCACCGGCTCTCCGACGCCGCCCTCGACCCGGTGCTGGCGCTGCTGGCCCGGCTGGCCGCCCGCCGGCACGGCGGCACGGCCCTGCTGCGCGCGCTGACCCGGGTGGAACGGGCCCCCTCGGCGATCAACGCCATCTGACCACCGGCTGACCACCGGCCGTTTCCCCGCCCGGCGAACCGCCCGGCCCGGGGCCGAAATCGGCTGGGCGCTGGCCGCTCCACGTGCTACCCGTGGACCCATGGAGCGAACAACACCGCGAGTGGCCCTGGTGACCGGCGCGAACCAGGGCATCGGGGCGGCCACCGCCGAGACCCTGGGGCGGCGCGGCATCGCCGTGCTCTGCGCCTGGCTGGGCGCGCCGCCCCCCGACCCCGCGCCGGACGGCCCGGCCGGCACCGGCACCTACCACGCCGACCGGGCCCGCTCGGGCGACGAGGTGGCGGACCGGATCCGCCGGGCCGGCGGCCGGGCCGCCGCCGTGGCGGCCGACCTCGCCGACCCGGACACGCCGGCCCGACTGCTGGACGCCGCCGAGGAGTTGCTCGGTCCGGTCGACATCCTGGTCAACAACGCCTCCGGCTGGGTCCAGGACTCGTTCACCGCCGACCGCCCCGACCAGGTGGGCCGCACCGCCCGGCCGGTCACCCCGGAGACGGTGGCCCGGCAGTTCGCGGTGGACGCGCAGGCGCCGGCGCTGCTGATCGCCGAGTTCGCCAGGCGGCACCGGGCGCGCGGCGCCGACTGGGGCCGGATCGTCGGCCTCACCTCGGGCGGCGGCGAACTCGGCTTCCCCGGCGAGGTCTCCTACGGCGCGGCCAAGGCCGCCCAGACCCACTACACGCTGTCCGCCGCCGCCGAGCTGGCCGCCTACGGCATCACCGCCAACGTGGTGCACCCACCGGTCACCGACACCGGCTGGATCACCGACGAGGTGCGGGCCTTCGTGGCCGGCAGCGGCACCCACTTCCACATCGCCGACCCGGCCGAGGTCGCCGAGACCATCGCCTGGCTGGTCTCCCCGGCGGCCGCGCTGGTCACCGGCAACGTGATCACCCTCAGGTAGGGCCGGGGCCGCCGTGCCGGGCCCGGGTCAGCCGTGCCGGGCGTGGTCGGCCAGCACCTCGGCGATCACCAGCCGGGAGTTGGCCGCCAGCACCGGGTTGGTGTGCCGGTAGTAGGGCAGTTGGATCAGCGCGACGGACAGCGCCCAGGCCCGGCCGCGCCGCCAGCCCGCGTCGTCCACGCCCAGCGCGTCGCGGAACGCGCCGCGCGCCTCGGCCGGCAGCAGGTTCCAGGCGACCTGCTGCTCCACGGTCGGGTCGCCGACGCCGAGGCCGCCGAAGTCGATCACCGCGCTCAACTGGCCGTCGTCGGTCACCAGGACGTTCCCCGGCGCGAGGTCACCGTGCAGCCAGCGGTCCTCGCCCGCGGCCGCGGGCAGCGCCAGCGCCGCTTCCCACACCTCGGTCAGCGCCGGCACGTCCACCGGCTCGGCCGCCGGTCCCAGCCGGGCCAGTTGGGCCAGCGCCTCGCGGGTCGGCGCGTCCCGGGCGGCCAGCGGCACGCCCCGGCCGGCCCGCGGCGCCCCCGCGGCCGGCGGCACCGCCCGCAGCGCGTTGACGAACCCCGCCAACTCCCTTGCCAGCCTCACCGGTTCGACCAGCCGGCCGGGCACCGGGTTGCGGCCGGGCAGCCAGCGGTGCACCGACCAGGGCCAGGGATAGCCGGCGGCCGGCTCGCCCACCTCCAGCGGCACCGGCACCGTCACCGGCAGGTGCGGCGCCAGCACCGCCGGCCAGTGCGCCTCCACGGCGATGTCCGCCGCCGCCCCCGGCCGCCTCGGCAGCCGCACGGCCAGCGCCTCACCCAGCCGGTACATCGCGTTGTCCGTGCCGGACGAGGGGACCGGGCGGACCGGCAGCCCCGCCCAGCGCGGGAACTGGGCCGCGACCAGCCGCGCCACCAGGTCCTCGTCGTGGTCCGGCTCGTCCTCGTGCATCTTCGTCGGTCGCGCCACAGCCGCAGTCCGCCTCCTCGACGGGACGCCCGGCCGGTCCCTCCGGCCCGGGGCGGACCCATCCGAACGCCCGCCGGGCCGGAAGTCCACCGCTTTTCCCGGTGCCGGCCCGCCACCCGGGCCGGGCGGGGGACGGCCTACGCTGGTCCGATGATCGGTTTCCTGCACACCGCCGCCGTCCACCGGGACACCTTCCAGGCGCTGGTGGACCGGCACGCGCCCGGCGTGGCCGCCGTGCACGTGGTCGACGAGGAGCCGCTGGCCGGCGCCAGGGAGCGCGGGCCGGACGCGCTGGTGCACCGGCAGGTGCGCGCCGGCCTGGACGAACTGGTCGCCCGCGGCGCCTCGTTGGCGATCTGCACCTGCTCCAGCCTGGCCGGGATCGCGGAGCGGCTGGGCCGGGACGCCGGCGGGCCGCTGCCGGTGCCGGTGCTGCGGGTGGACCGGCCGATGGCCGAGGCGGCGGTGCGGGCCGGCCGGCGGATCGGCGTCGTCACCACCAGCGCGTCCAGCGTGGCGCCCACCGGGGAACTGCTCACCGAGTGCGCCGCGGCGGCCGGCCTGGCCGTGGAGCTGGTGCCCGCCACCTGCCCGGACGCCTGGGACCTGTTCACCGCCGGCGACCTCGACGGCTACGCGCGGCGGATCGCCGCGACCGCCGAGCGGCTGGCCCCCGCGGTGGACGTGCTGGTGCTGGCGCAGGCCTCGATGGAGCCGGCGGCGGCCCGCCTGCGGCACCTGCCGGTGCCGGTGCTGACCACCCCCCGGCTGGCCGTCGAGGCGGCCGCCGAGCGGCACGCCGCCGGCTAGCGCCGCGCCGGGCGGCCGGTCAGTCGGCTGGCGGCCGGGTCCGCTCCGCCGCGGCGTCGATCACCTGGTCCAACACCTCGCGGTTGGCCCGCAGTTCGGCGATCATCCGGTCGAGCCTGGCCCGTTCCACCGCCAGCTGGCCGAGCAGGGCCGGGGTGGCGGCGGACGGGCCGCCGTCCGCGTCCCCCAGGCCGGGCAGCAGCTCGGCGATCTTGCTGCTGCACAGCCCCGCCGCGAACAGCTCCTGCACCCGGACCACCCGGTGCACCGCGCGCTCCGGGTAGCGGCGCTGGCCGCCCGGGGTCCGCTCGGCGGTCAGCAGCCCCTGCTGCTCGTAGTAGCGCAACGACCGTTCGCTGACGCCCGTGCGCCTGGCCAGCTCCCCGATGCCGATCCGACCGGCCGTCGGCGTCCCGCCACCCGGACCCGGCCGCACAGGACTTGAACCTGACACCGATGTCACCTCCTACCGTCCCGGCATGACGAACACGCCGCTCCTCACGCCCTATTCCCTCGGCCCCCTGACGCTGCCGAACCGGCTGGTGATGGCCCCCATGACCCGCTACCGGGGCCAACCGGACGGCCGCCCGCAGCCGGTCGTGGCCGAGTACTACGCGCAGCGGGCGGGCGCCGGCCTGATCGTCACCGAGGGTCTGTGGCCCAGCGTCGCGGGGCAGAGCGGCTGGCGCATCCCCGGGCTGGCGACCGCCGCGCACGCGACGGCCTGGCGGGCGGTCACCGACGCGGTGCACGCGGCCGGCGGCCGGATCTTCGCCCAGCTGATGCACGGCGGGCGCGCCGGCCACCCCGAGGGCCGGATCGACGGCGGCCAACCGGCCGGCCCGTCCGCCGTCACCGCCCCGGTCCGCATCGCGCTGCGCGACGGCACCCGCCAACCGGCGGTCGCACCCCGGGAGATGACCGAGGACGACCTCGACCGGACGGTCGCCGAGTACGTCACCGCCGCCCGGCTGGCGGTGGGCGCGGCCGGCTTCGACGGGGTGGAGCTGCACGGCGCCAACAGCTACCTGCCGCACCAGTTCCTCGCCGACAACACCAATCTGCGCACCGACCGGTACGGCGGCTCGCCGGCCAACCGGCGGCGCTTCCCGCTGCGGCTGGTGCGCGCCGTGGCCGACGCGGTGGGCGGCGCCCGCACCGCGCTGCGCCTGTCGCCGGGCAACCCGCAGTTCGGCATGGCCGAGGCCGACCCGGGCCCGGTCTACCGGCCGCTGGTGGAGGCCCTGAACGAGCTGGGGCTCGGCTACCTGCACCTGACCGACAACGACCGCTACCCGGCGCTGGCCGATCTTGGCCCCCGCTGGACCGGGACGCTGGTCGCCAACGTCGGGGAGAACGGGCCGCCCACCACCCGGGAGCAGGGCGCGGAGCTGGTCGCCAGCGGCCGGGCCGACCTGGTCTCCTACGGACGGGCGTTCCTCGCCAACCCCGACCTGCCGGCCCGGTTCGCGGCCGGCGCCGCGCTCACCGAGGTGGACCCGACGCACCTCTACGGCTGGGGCCCGGAGGGCTATGTGGACTACCCGACGCTGGAGGAGTCCGAGCGGGCCGCGGTGACCGGCGGCTGAGCCGGCCGTGGCGGCACCGCCGGCCGGCACGGCGGTAACGACAGCCGGGTCGGCGGCGGGCCCGGGGGTGGCGGCGGCGCGGCCGGCCGGGGCGGCACCACCGGGCCGTGCACCGGGACCGGCGGCGGGGCGGTCAGCGGCGCCGGCGGCGGGGTCGGCAGCGGCTCCGGCCGCCCGTTGAGCAGCGGCGGGACCGTCGGGCGGGCCGGCACCGGGGGCGTCTCGGGCGGCGCCGGCCGGTTCAGCTTGGCCAGCTCGGCGTTGAACTGGGCGCCGGACAGCAGCGCCAGGTTGGAGACCCACAGCCAGACCAGGAAGACCACGATGCCGGCGAGCGAGCCGTAGAGCCGGTGGTAGGTGCTGACATGGCTGGCGTAGAGCGCGAAGCCGGCCGACGCGACCAGCCACAGCAGCACCGCCAACACCCCACCCGGCAGCGCCCGCTGCGGCGACCGCGACTCGTCGGGGCCGGTGCGGAAGAGCATCAGCACCAGGGTGGCGATCAGCACCACCAGCAGCGGCCACTTGACCACCGTCCAGGCCGTCGAGCCGCCCTCGCCCATGTCCAGCATCCGGCCCAGCGCCCGCACCGCCTCGCTGGTCAGCAGCAGCGCCGCCGCGCTGGCCACCAGCAGCCCGAGCAGGCCGAGGGCGGTCAGTGTGGTGCGCGGGATGGCCCGCCAGGGCGGGCGCCGGTCGGCCACCCCGTGCATCGCGTGCAGCACCCGGCGGAAGATGCTCAGGTAGTTGTAGGCGGCCAGCACGGCGCTCGCGGCGCCGATGAAGGTCAGCAGCCAGGCGGCCGACCGCTCCTCCGTGACGTCGGTCAGCGCCCGGAAGACGTCCTCCCTGGAGTTGGCCGGAACCAGTGCCGCGACATGGCCGATCAGCTCGGGGCCGGCGGACGGGTGGGCCAGCCCGAGCAGCGAGAGGGCGACGAAGAGGGTGGGGAAGACCGCCAGCACCGAGTAGTAGGTGAGGGCGGCGGCCCAGTGGTCGATGTCGTCCCGCCACAGCGACACCGGGGTGCGGCGGAGGGCCACCCCCCAGCCACGGCGCCTGGTCCGCGTCACCTGTCCGTCCTCCGCCCGGCTCATCGGGGCGCCGCCGGTGCCGACCCGGTGCGGGCCCCGCCGGCGGCCGGCGCCGGCCGGCGCCACCGGCTCCAGTGTCCCCGGCCCCGCCCGCTGCCCCGGCACCCGTCCCGGCCGCCGACCCCGCACTCGGCCCGCCCGTGGCGGGCCCCGCCGCCGGCGGGGCCGTGGACCGACCCGCCGACCGCTTCCGAACCGCGCATCTCACGCTCCCGTACTCTCCGGGCCCGCGCCTGGGCGACGGGCCTGCTCGACGCCGCTCCCCGACCGCCGGGGAGCGTCACTGGACCCTGGGCTCGCCGTCCCCCGGGTCCTCGTCGGGCAGCCGGACGTCGACGATCGCGACGTTGACCTCGATCACCTCAAGGCCGGTCATCCGCTCCACGGCGGCGATCACGTCCTCCCGCACCTCGCGCGCCAGGTCGGCGATCTGCGCCCCGTACTCGACCACCACGTCCAGCTCGATGGCGGTCTGCCGCTGGCCGACCTCGACCCGCACCCCGCGGGCGGCCGGGCCGCGGCCGCCCGGCACCCGGTCGCGGACGGCGCCGAGGGTGCGGGACAGGGCGCCGCCGAGGGCGTGCACCCCGGGCACCTCGCGGGCGGCCAGGCCGGCGATCTTCTCCACCACGCCGCCGGCGATCGAGGTGCGGCCCCGGGAGGCGGCCGGCGCCTGGGCACCGGCGGTGCCCTCGCTGACCGTGGCGGTGTGGGCGTCGGCCGGCTGGCGTGGCAGCAGCTCGTCGGCCGGCCGGGGGGCCGGCTCCCGGGCCGGGCTCTCGGCCGTGGGCTGGGGGACGGTGCTGGTCGCCATCGCCTGCTCGCCTTCCTTCGGTGGGCCGCGACCCGCCGGGTCGCGCTGTCTACCTGGTAGGATATTCGGTACCGCTAGGACACCGGATTACCGGAAAGCCTACGTAGGTTTCCCGTAAGCGCCCTGTTTCGGCCATGATGGGCCGCCCACCGCCCCGGGGTAAAGCGGCGCCCGGCCCCGGCCCCGGCACCGGCCGGCCGACCCGGCGTCACCGACCGGTCGGCGGCGGGTGGCCCGTTCTTCGCCGGCCCCGGGTTTGGGACCGCCGACGATCGAACGTGCACCACCCGCGACCGGTTCCGGGTCGGCGGCCAACGGCCCGGTCAACGCCGGCTGAACGGCCGGCGCTTCGGCCGCGCCCCGGGCGTTTCCCGCCGGCCAGCCGGCGGTCACCGGATCGCCATGCCCCTGACCGGCCGGCGCCAGCCGGCGGCCGACCCGGTTGGCTGCACTCGACACCATGACGCAGATTCCGTCCCCCACCGAGGAACTCCGGGCCGCCGCCCGCCGGTTGGACCGCCGCCGCTTCCTGACCGTGACGGGTGCCGCCGCCGCGCTCGCCTTCGCCGTGAACCTGCCGAACACCGCCAGCGCCGCCGCCCCCGCCGACGGCGCCGCGCTGCCCACCGACCCGTTCACGCTGGGCGTCGCCTCCGGCGACCCGCTGCCCGACTCCGTGGTGCTGTGGACCCGGCTGGCGCCGGAGCCGCTGGCGCCGGACGGCGGGCTGCCGGCCGAGGCCGTCGAGGTGGCCTGGGAGATCGCCGCCGACCCGGCGTTCGACCGGATCGTGGCCGCCGGCACCGCGACCGCGCACCCCGAGTTCCAGCACAGCGTGCGTGTCGAGCCCGCCGGCCTGGCGCCCGCCACCACCTACTACTACCGCTTCCGGGCCGGGCGTTGGCGCAGCGAGACCGGCCGCACCAGGACCGCCCCGGCGCCGGACGCGCGGCCGGCCGCGGTCCGCTTCGGGCTGGTCTCCTGCCAGCGCTACGACCAGGGCTTCTACACCGCCTACCGGCACCTCGCCGCCGAGCCCGACCTGGACGCGGTGCTGCACCTGGGCGACTACCTCTACGAGTACCCGGTCAACGCGACGGCCGGCGTGCGGAACACCCCGGTGCCCGCGCACCTGAACCGGGAGACCCACACCCTGGAGGACTACCGGCTGCGGTACGCCCTCTACCACTCCGACCCGGACCTCAGGGCCGCGCACGCCGCCCACCCGTTCATCGTCACCTGGGACGACCACGAGGTGGACAACAACTACGCCGGCGCGGTCTCCGAACAGGACGTCCCGGCCGAGGAGTTCCTGGTCCGCCGGGCCGCCGCCTACCGCGCGTACTGGGAGAACATGCCGCTGCGCGCGCCCCAGCTGCCGGACGGGCCCGACCTGCGGCTCTACCGCCGGCTGCGGTACGGCCGGCTGGCCCAGCTGGACATCCTGGACACCCGGCAGTACCGCGACGACCAGGCGCACGGCGACGGCTGGCAGGTCCCGGGCGAGGCCGCCGCCGACCCGGCGCGGACGCTGCTCGGCGCCGCCCAGGAGCGCTGGCTGGCGGACGGCTGGCGGGACTCGACGGCCCGCTGGAACCTGCTGCCCCAGCAGGTGACCTTCGCCCGCCGCCGCAACCGGGTCGAGGGCCCGTGGCCGCTGTCCATGGACGCCTGGGACGGCTACCCGGCGGCCAGGGAACGGCTGTTGACGGCGGCCGAGCGGGCCGGCGTGGACAACCTGGTGGTGTGCACGGGCGACGTCCACGTGCACTACGCCTTCGACCTCAAGGCCGACTGGGACGACCCGGACTCCCGCACGCTGGGCGTCGAGCTGGTCACCAGCTCGATCAGCAGCGGCGGGGACGGCGCCGAACGACCCGCCAACTGGGCCGCGTTGACCGAGGCCAACCCGCACCTGCGGTTCTACGACGGGCGGCGCGGCTACGTGGTGCTCACCCTGGACGCGGAGCAGCTGCGCGCCGACTTCCGGACGGTGGACGCGGTGAGCACGCCGGACGCCGGGGTCGGCACCGCGGCCTCCTTCGTGTCCCGCGCGGGTGACCCGGGGCTGCGGGCGGTCTGAGGCCGCCGGGGGCGCGGCCCGGCCGGCGGCGCGGGCGCCGGGGTTTGCCCGAGCGACGTTCGCACGGGGGGCCGCAAACCCTCGGGGCGGGAAGTGAGACGTGATTCACTTCCCGCCCCGGCCGCCCGAACGGCCCGGGCTGACCGCCGTCCGGGCCGTGGGCCGGCGTCCTCCCGGCCTCCTCGGCAGCGGTGCTGGCCTGCGGAAACCGTCGGGGGATCGGCATACTGGCCGGGGTGGGGAGAGGCCGCTCCCCGGGCTCCTCGGGTGGGCTAAACCCAGAGGCGGGGACGTCGAGTCGTGGGATGATTGGATCGTCCTAACGATTCCCGGAGAGGTGCATGACTCAGCTCGGCCAAAGCCCAACGGCCGTACCAGGTACCGACGTTCGTCCACCCAACGCCACCGAGGCGGCCAGCGGAGCGACTCCCGGCATACCCTCGGCCCCCCTCGCTCCTCCCCAGCCCACCCCCGCCTCCCAGCTCAGTCGACGTCGCCGAGCCGGGCTCCTGATCGTTCTCATCCTGGGCAGCCTGTCCGCCCTGCCCCCGCTCTCCATCGACATGTACCTGCCGGCGCTGCCGGAGGTCGCCGACTCCCTGGGCACCGGCGCGGCCACCGTGCAACTCACCCTCACCGCCTGCCTGCTGGGCCTCGGCCTCGGCCAGCTGGTGGTGGGCCCGATGAGCGACCAGCTCGGCCGACGCTGGCCGCTGATCACCGGCATGGCCTGCTACGTGGTCGCCTCCGTCGCCTGTGCCTTCGCGCCCACCGTCGAACTGCTCACCGCCTGCCGGCTGCTGCAGGGCCTGTCCGGCGCGGCCGGCGTGGTGATCGCCCGGGCGATCGTCCGCGACCTCTACGAGGGCGTCGCGATGGCCAGGTTCTTCTCCACCCTGATGCTGGTCTCCGGCGTGGCGCCCATCCTGGCGCCGGTCTTCGGCGGCCAGTTGATGCGGTTCACCGACTGGCGCGGCATCTTCCTGGTGCTCGCCTTCCTCGGCCTGCTGCTCATCGGCGTGGTGCTCCGCTGGCTGCCCGAGACGCTGCCCGCCGAACGGCGGGACAGCGGCGGCGTGCCGGCCGCGCTGCGCGCCATGGGCGGGCTCTTCAGGGACCGGGTCTTCCTCGGTCACCTGCTGGTCGGCAGCCTGGTCTTCGCCGCGCTCTTCGCCTACGTCGCCGCCTCGCCGTTCGTCGTCCAGGAGATCTACGGCGCCTCGCCGCAGACCTACAGCATGGTCTTCATGGCCAACTCCATCGCCCTGGTGCTGATGAGCCAGGTCAACGGCAAGATCCTGATCGGCCGGGTGCCGGTCCACCGGATCATGTCGCTGGGCCTGCTGCTGGTCACCCTCTCCGCCGTCGCGCTGCTGGTGATGACCAGCGGGATCGTCGGCGAACCCAGCCTGCTGGTGATCTCCGTCGGGCTGTTCTGCCTGATGGGCTCCATGCCGCTGGTCCTGCCCAACGCCAACTCCGAGGGCCTGGACCGCGCCCCGCACGCCGCCGGCGCGGCCTCCGCGCTGCTGGGCGCGTCCCAGTTCTTCATCGGCGCGATCGCCTCCCCGCTGGTGGGCGTGGCCGGGGAGCACACCGCCGTGCCCATGGCCGTCACCCAGCTCGTCTCGGTGCTCGCCGGTGCCCTCGCCTACGTCGCCCTGTGCCGGCCGAAGCGGTCCGCCGCCCGGCCTACACTTCCCGGGTGACCAGCACCTCCGACCAGCTGCGCGCCGCGCTCGACCGGCTCCTCGACGGCCTCCCGCCGCGCCGGGCGGCGAGCGCCGTCGAACGGCTGATGGCCGGCTACCGGGGCCAGACCCCGGGGCCGGCCCCCGAACTGCGGGACCGGGCGGACGCCGTGGCCTACGCCGCCTACCGGATGCCGGCCACCTTCGAGGCCGTCTCGGCGGCGCTGGCCGCGTTCGCCGCCCGGCTCCCCGGCTGGACCCCGGCCGGCCAGCTCGACCTGGGCGGCGGCACCGGCGCCGCCACCTGGGCGGCCGCCGGCCGCTGGCCCGGCGAACGGCCCACCCTGGTGCTCGACCGGGCCGGCCCCGCGCTGGAGCTGGGCCGGGAGCTGGCCGGCGCCGCGGAGGCGCCGGCCGCGGTGCGCGGCGCCCGCTGGCAGCGCCAGCTGCTCGGCGCCGACCTGCCGCCCACCGAACTGATCACCGTCTCCTACGTGTTGGGCGAGCTGCCGGCGGCGGACCTGGACCCGCTGGTGGACGCGGTGGCGGCGGCCGGCCGGGCCGTCGTGCTGGTCGAGCCCGGCAGCCCGGACGGCTACCTGCGAATCCGCGCCGCCCGCGACCGGCTGCTGGCCGCCGGCCACACGGTGCTCGCCCCCTGCCCGCACGGCGCCACCTGCCCGCTGACCGTGGGCGACGACTGGTGCCACTTCGCCGCCCGGGTCAGCCGCTCGGCCCTGCACCGGCGCGTCAAGGGCGGCGAACTGCCCTACGAGGACGAGAAGTTCGCCTATGTGGCGACCTTCCGCGAGCCGCCGGTCGCCGAGGTGGCCGACCCGCCCGCGCCCCGGGTGATCCGCCGCCCCCGTCAGCGCAAGGGGCAGGTGCTGCTCGACCTGTGCCGGCCGGACGGCACCACCGAGGCCCGCACCGTCACCAAGCGGCACGGCACCGCGACCTACCGGCAGGCCCGGGACACCGGCTGGGGCGACACCTTCCCACCGGCCGAGGACTGAGCCCGGGGCCGCGGCTCGTCGGGTCAGGGCGGGCGGCCGCGCGCCGGAGCGCTTCGCCGGCTGCACGCCGGCGCGTCCCGCGTGGCCGCGCGCCGGAGCGTCAACGGTGGCCGCGCGCCGGCGCGTCGGCCGGCTCAGTCCGCCGGCGGCCGCACCCAGGGGGCGAACCGCTGCCCTGGCGCCGCATCCGCCCGCCAGTACCGCAGCACCGTCTCCGCACGCAGCTCCAGGCGCCGGGCCGCCACCAGCCCGGTGGCCGGTTCCGCGCCGTCGGCGTCCGCCTCGAAGGCGACCAGCACCGGCGGCCGGCCGGCCGCCGAACGCCGCCGCACCGACGCCAGCTCGGCCGCCGTGGGGGAGCGGAAGACCGGGTCCCTGAACTCCGTCGGGCAGCTGACGAACAGCGGCTCGCCGAAGACCAGTTCCAGGTCGTGGTGGTAGACGCTGTACCCGGCGGCCAACCGGAACTCCCCGGCGTCCCAGGCCACCACGTCCCAGTCCCACCAGTTGCCCTCGGGCAGCCGCAGCGGCGGGTGTGGCCGCTCGCCGTCCATCGCCGCCCCCCGTCCGCGCCCGTCCCGACCGCCGGCCATGCTAGGGCAACCCCCTGGTCGACCCGGCCGAGCGCCCCTCCCGCCCGCCGTGCGTCCGCCGGCCCCGGACGGGTGGTTTGCCGCCCGATGGCCGGGGCCGGCGATTGCCCGAGGCCGCGGCGGGCCAGGTTTCGGGGCGGAAGCACGGCCCCGGCACCGGCCGAGGGCGTACCGAGGTACCGGACAGAAGGAGCGGCAGATGGCCACGTACCACACCGAGATCCACACCGGCGGTGGCGGCTGGCAGGCGGACACGGACCTGGAGGTCGTGATCCGCAACCGCAACGAGGTGGCGCCGGCCGAGGGCGCCCCCGGCACCGGCACCACGGTGACCTGGAGCGGCGACCAGGGCAACGGCTCGGTCACCTTCTTCGACGGCGGACAGACCTTCCAGGGCACCGCCCAGTTCCCCGGCGAGGGTCCGGTCGGCTACCGCGGGCAGCTCGCCGGCTGACCGCCCCGATCCGCCACGCCCCCGGACGCCCGGCTCAGCCGGCGCCCGGGGGCGCCAGCGTGCGCCGGCCGTCCGGCTGGCGCCGGGTGACGCCGGCCGCGTCCAGCGCCTCCAGCAGCGGCACCGCGACCCGGCGGCTGGTGCCCCACGCCCGCCCGGCCGAGCCGACGGTGAACGGGCCGGGCAGCGAGCGGAGTTCGGCGGCGGCCAGGGCCAGCGCGCCGGGCGCCAGGTGGAGCGGGCCGATCCTGGTCAGCCGGCCGCGCCGCACCAGCAGGGCCAACGCGTCGGCGGTCAGGCCCAGTTCGGCCAGCCGCCGGGGGGTGGGCGCGTCGAGCGGCGCCCGCCGCAGCTCGGCCAGCAGCCGCTCCAGGGCGGCGGCCACCGGCGCCGGCAGCCGCTCGGCGTCCGCCGCCAGGTAGACCCGGCCGTCCCGGCTCGACAGGCCGGGCGCCGGGCCCCCGTTCGGGGCGTCGCCGCCGTCCCGCTCGACGAGCGCGGCCAGCGGCAGCGCCGCCGGCAGGTCGAGCAGACGCCGCGCCTCGGCGTGCGGCAGGCCGGGGTCGTTCGGGTGGTCGGCGGCGTGTGCCTCGACCGCGCGGGCCAGTTCGGCCCGCAGCCGGGCCGCGTGCCCGGCGGCCAGCAGCCAGTCGCCGGCCGGCTCCGCCGCCGGCAGGTGGTCCAACGCGTAGCCCATCGCGGCCAGTTCGGCCCGCCGGGCGTGGCCGACGGCAGCCAGCCGGACCGCCGGGTCGGTCGGATCGCCGACCTCGGCCAGCCGCCGCGCGCGCCGCGCGGCGGCGCCCCGGCCGCGCGGCGCGGGCGGGGCCACGTCCAGCACCGTCGCGCCGAGCAGCAGCCGGGAGCCCGGGTCCCGCAGCAGCAACCGGTCCCCGACGTGCAGCGGGAGCGGGGCGCGCAGGGTCAGCCGGGCGGCGTCCGCGCCGAGCGGGCGCAGCCGGGCCGAGGTGGCGGCGGTGCCGCAGTGCACCAGCGGCTCGGCCGGCGGCCGGGGCGCCGGCCGGCCCGGGTGCTCCGCCGGCGCGCTGGGCCGCTCGAACCGCACGTCCACGGCGCTCGTCAACCACCAGGCGCCGGGCGTGACCAGCGCGTGGCCCCGGCGCACCCGTTCGGTCGGGAGCCGGCGCGGGTTGACCGCGACCCGGGCCGGCCCGGTCACCCGGGTGACCGGCCGCCCCATCGACTGGAGGCCGCGCACCGCGGTCGGCGTCCCGGCCGGGGCCAGCTCCAACGCGTCGCCCACGGCCAGCGTGCCGGCCGTCAGGGTGCCCGTCACGACGGTGCCGGCACCGGCCACCGGGAACGCCCGGTCCAGCCACAGCCGGACCGGCGCCGCCGGGTCGGGCGCCGGCTGGCCGGCCGCCAACGCCGCCAGCGCGGAACGGAGTTCGGCGAGTCCGGCGCCGGTCCGGGCGCTGACGGCGACCGCCGGGGCACCGGCCAGGCCGGTGCCGGCGGTCCGCGCCCGCGCCTCGGCGAGCGCGTCCGCCGGGTCGGCGAGGTCGGCCCTGGTCACCACGAGCAGCCCGGCCCGGACGCCGAACGCCTCCAGCGCGGCGAGGTGTTCCGCCGTCTGCGGGCGCCAGCCCTCGTCGGCGGCGACCACCAGCAGCGCGGCCGGGGCGCTGCCCAGCCCGGCGAAGGTGGTGGCCAGATAGCGCTGGTGGCCCGGCACGTCGACGAAGGCGAGCGCCCGCCCGTCGGGCAGCGTGGTCCAGACGAAGCCGAGGTCCAACGTCAGCCCCCGGCGCTTCTCCTCGGCGAGCCGGTCCGGATCGGTGCCGGTCAGCGCCCGCAGCAGGGTGGACTTGCCGTGGTCGACATGGCCGGCGGTGGCGACCACGAAGGTGTCGCGCGGCGTGACATGGGCAGCATCGGGCAAGCGGACTCACCTCACGGTCCGGCGTGGGCAACAACGGCTGGGACACGCACAGAATGGCATCGAGTCCGCTCGGACGCCCCGGCAGCCCAAGGGGCCGGCCGCCGGAAACCGGGCGAACAGGCGGGAGGCCCCACCCATGCGGACGCGCGGCGTCGATCCCCGGGACACGTCCTGGGAGCAGGACCACGCCACCTACCGGGTCTCCTTCTGGGACGTGCCCGCGCACGTGGCCCACGAGTTCGAGATCGTGGACCGGGTCGATATCGAGGAACTCCTCCGCTGGGCCCGGGAGTACGCGGCGGAACGCGGCTGGGCCCACACCGTCTACGCGGTGGCCACCGACGCCGGGGAACGGGGACTGATCCGGCTCGCCGGCGTCCTCGGCGACCCGTTCGCACCCTAGCCCCCCGCCGAAGGCCCGCGCGCACGCCGGCTTCCCGCCGAAGGCCCGAGGCCGGCCGAGGTCGTCAGCCGGCCGGGGCCGACCGGTGGGCGGCGAGGACGGCCGCCAGCAGGGCCGGTTCGTCCGCCGCCGGCACCGTCCGCAGGTCCAGCAGCAGCCGGTCCGCGTGCAGCCGGCCGACCACCGCCGGCCGGCCGGCGCGCAGCGGCGCCGCGAAGCCGGCCGGCACCGCGACGGCCGCGCTGGCCAGCACCACCTCGGGCGCGCCGCCGCCGCCCACCCGCGCCTCGCTGGCCACCGGCTCGGCGACCACCCCGGCCGCCGCCAGCGAGCCGGCCAACCGGGCGGCCCGCGCGGCCAGTTCGGCCGGCTCGGCGGCCAGCGCGCGGGCCACCGGAGGGGCCGGACCGCGCAGGGTGGCCGCCAGCGCGGCCAGCGTCAGCTTGTCGACGCGCAGCGCCCGGGCCAACGGGTGACCGCGCAGCCGCTCCACCGGCTCCCGGCGGCCGAGCACCAGCCCGACCTGCGGCCCGCCGAGCAGCTTGTCGCCGCTGGCGGTGACCAGGTCGGCGCCGGCGGCCAGCGAACCGTCCGCGTCCGGCTCGGCCGGCAGCGCCGGGTGCGGCCGGAGCAGCCCGGAGCCGATGTCGTGCACCACGGGCACGCCCAGGGTGGCGAGTTGGGCGACCGGCACGGCGGCGACGAAGCCGGTGGTCGCGAAGTTGGAGGGATGGATCTTCAGCACGAAGCCGGTGTCAGGACCGATCGCCGCCGCGTAGTCGGCGAGGTGGGTGCGGTTGGTGGTGCCGACCTCACGTAGCCGGGCGCCGGTGCTCGCCAGCAGGTCGGGGAGCCGGAACCCGGCGCCGATCTCGACCAGTTCGCCCCGGCTGACCACGATCTCCCGGCCCTGGGCGAGCACCGTCGCGGCCAACACCAGGGCGGCGGCGTTGTTGTTGGTGAGGTGGACCGCCTCGGCGCGGGGCACCGCCTCGGCCAGGGCGGCCAGTGCCTCGGTGCCGCGCCCCGACCGGCGCCCGGTGGTCAGGTCGAACTCGACGTCGGTGGTGCCGGCGGCGGCCAGCAGCGCCTCGCGGGCCGCCGCCGAGAGGGCGGCCCGGCCGAGGTTGGTGTGCACCAGCACGCCGGTGGCGTTGAGCACCTCGCGCAGCCCGCCGGCGGTCTCCGGCAGCGCGGCCAGCGCGGCGTCGGCCGCCTCCTCGGGTGGCAACGCCCCCTCGCGCACCCGCTGTTGGGCGTCGGCGACGGCGGCGCGGACGAGGGTGCGACCCAACCGCGCGGCGGCGGCGGCCAGGCGCGGCTCGGCCAGCAGCGCGTCGGTGCGCGGCACCCGGCGTCTGACGTCCGACATCGGCAGTTCCCCCCACGACGGTGTCCCGGCGGCGGCCAAGCTACGCCACAACGCGGAACGCCCGCCACCGAACCACCGCCGGCCGGCGGCTCGGAACCGCGGAGATCCCGCGCAACTCCCGTTAGCGGCGGCGCGGTTGGTGGAAGCTACCGGACATGGACAGACGAGCGCGGCGCGAACCACCCCGACGGCCGGCCAGCCTCACCCCGGAGGCCGTCCACCGGTACCTGGCGCAGCTCGCCGCCTACCAGCAGGGGGTGGAGTTCACCGACGCGGACGCGGCGGAGGCGACCCGCGCCGCCGCACACCGCCGCCGGCCGGCCGAGCGGCCCACGGAGACGCACGGTGGCGGGCCGTCCGCGTCGCCCCCGGCCTCGTCGTCGTACGCGTCCCACCCGTCGTTCGACGACGACCACAGCGACAGCGACGATCACAGCGACAGCGACGGCCACGCCGGCGGCGGCTACGACGGCTGCTGACCGCGCGGGCGCGCCGGGGCGGCGGCCCGGTGGTTGGCGAGGGCGCGTGGTTGGCGGAGGCGCATGGGAATCGAACCCACCCGGCCGGGGTTCCCGACCGCATCGGTGTTGAAGACCGTGGGGGCCACCAGGCACCCGCCCGCCTCCGCGGCGGAGTCTAACGCCGCGCCGCGCCGGCCGGCCCGTCGCCGGCCCTGTTCCCAGGGGCCGGTGAGGCGGTAGGTTCCGCCGGTGACCGAGTTGCGACTGACCCAGTACGCGGGCGGCGGTGGCTGCGCCTGCAAGATTCCGCCGGGTGAACTGGACGATCTGGTGGCGGCGTTGGCCCGCCGGGACAGTGAACCCGTCGATCCGGCGGCCGAGTTGCTGGTGGGGCTGGACGGCGGCGGGGACGATGCCGCCGTGGTGCGGCTGGACGCCGAGCGGGCGATCGTCACCACGGCGGACTTCTTCACGCCGGTGGTGGACGACCCCTACGACTGGGGGCGGATCGCGGCGGCCAACGCGCTCTCCGACGTCTACGCGATGGGCGGCACCCCGTGGGCGGCGGTCAACCTGCTGGTCTGGCCCCGGGAGAAGCTGCCGATGGCGGTGGCGGCCGAGGTGCTGCGCGGCGGGCGGGACGTGGCGCACGCGGCCGGCTGCCAGGTGTCCGGCGGGCACAGCGTCACCGCGCCGGAGCCGAAGTACGGCATGTCGGTGGTCGGGATGGTGCATCCGGAGCGGATGCTGCGGCTGGACGCGGCCGAGCCGGGGCGGCCGTTGACCCTCACCAAGCCGCTGGGCAGCGGGGTTCTGAACACCTGGCACAAGGCGACCGGCACGGTCTTCCCCGAGGCGGTGGCGGTGATGGCGGAGCTGAACCGGGACGCCTCCCGGGCGGCGGTGGCCGCCGGCGTCAACTCCGGCACCGACGTGACGGGCTTCGGGTTGCTGGGGCACGCGTACCGGATGGCCAGGGCGGCCGGGGTGACGCTGGCGATCGAGGCCGGCGCGGTGCCCTATCTGGCGGACGCGAGAAGCGCGGTGACGGCGGGTCAGGTCAGTGGCGGCACCCGGCGGAACCTGGACTGGGTGGCGCCGCACGTGGACTTCGGCGGGGTGCCGGAGGACGAGCGGCTGCTGCTGGCGGACGCGCAGACCTCGGGCGGCCTGCTGCTGGCCGGCGAGGTGCCGGGGTATCCGGTGATCGGCGAGGTGCTGCCGCGCGGCGCGGCCCCGGTCGTGGTGCGCGGCTGAAGGGTGCGCGGCTGAAGGGTGCGCGGTCGTGGGGCGCGCGGTCGTGGGGCGCGCGGTCGAGGGGCGCGCGGTCGAGGGGCGCGCGGTCGAGGGGCGCGCGGTCGAGGGGCGCGCGGGGCGTCGGGGGAAGGCCCCGGCCGTCGAAACTACGCGCGTCTACTATGCGCGGACATGACAAGTGGGGTAGCGTGAACGATCGTTAAAGAGCGGGCAGTTCGGGTCCACACCCCCGGGAGGTACGACGTGGCGCCATCCGCAGCCGTCGAGCACCGCGCGCTGGACGGGATCGCCTACCAGCTGGCCGGCGACCTCGATCTGACGCGCCCCGCCACCTCCGTGGTCGAGGTGGTCGTCGGCGGCCGGCTGCACGAGTTCACCGCCGGTGACCTCGGCCTGGCCGACGCCGTCGCCGCCTCGCTCGGCATCACCGCCTTCGACAGCGAGTTGACCTTCCAGGGCGGCACCCTGCGCACCGCCACCACCAGCGAGTTCGACGCCCAGGCACAGCAGGTGGAGAACCCCACGCTGGTGGTCTGGCAGGGCCGCCGGTTCAGCCTGCTCACCCGGCTCTACCGGGCCCAGCTCGCCGACGTGTTGCTGCTGCTGCGCACCCTCGGCCTGGCCGAGCACTCCGACGGCCTGACCCTCACCCCCGACCAGGCCGCCGGCGCCCGCTGGGCGCGGCCGGCCACCGTGGTCAAGGAGGTGCCGGGCGTCGGCCTGGTCGAGATGTCCCGGCGCACCCGCGAGCACGCCGCGGAACTCCCGCCCTGGGAAGGCGCCTCGGTCCGCTCAGGTGAGCTCTTCCGGGACAGCCTCTCCGACGGCAGCCCCTTCTTCGTGCTCGCCGGCGCCGAGGTGTGGGCCACCGTGGTGCCGCTGGCCGACACCACCGTCGACCGGGTGCCGACGCTGCTCGGCGGCCTCGACGTGCGGGCCGTGGGGTGAGGTTCGGGTGACCACCCTGATCGGCGCCGTCGCCACCGGCGTGCTGCTGCTGGTACTGCTCGCCGGCTGCGCCGGCCACCTGAGCCGGCCGGCGACCCTGCCCGACGCGCTGCGCGCCCACCGGGTGCTGCCGGACCGGGCGGTGCCGGCGGCCGCCCGCGCGGCCACCGCGGCCGAGGGCCTGCTCGGCCTGGCCGGCGTGGCCGCGCTGCTGGCCCGGCAGCGCGTCGGCCTGGCCGTGGTACTGGCCGGCGCCGCCGTCCTCTTCCTCGGCTACGCGCTCTACACCCGCCACGTGTTGGCCACCGGTCGCGGCGGCCCGTGCGGCTGCTCCCGGGCCGAGGTGCCGCTCAGCGGCTGGGTCACCGGCCGGGCCTGGGCGCTGGCCGCGCTGGCGCTGGCCGGTGCCGCGCTGGTCGCCGGCCCGGCGGCGGTGCCGGCCGACCCGGCCGAGACGGCGACCGCCGCGCTCGCCGCCGTCACCTTCGCGGCCCTGCTCTGGACGCTGCCGGCGGCCATGGCCCGGCCGGCCCTACCCGCGACAGGAGGCCACTGACCATGGACTTCGTGACCAGCGCCCTGCTCGTCTCCTGGGTCGCCATCGCGCTGCTCGCGCTGGTGGTCTCCGGCCTGGTACGGCAGGTGCACCAGCTGAGCCGCGGCGGGGTGGCCCGCGCCCCCGGCCGCCTCGGCGTCACCCCTGGCAGCGCCGCGCCGCACGCCGACGAGCTGCTCGCCGACGACGTGCTGGCCGCCGGCCGGGAGACGCTGCTGCTCTTCCTCAGCGCCGAGTGCCGCACCTGCGCCCAGGTGTTGACGGTCGCCGCCGAGCTGGCCGAACGGCCGGCGGCGCCCGCCGTCCGGGCGGTCTACGCCGGGGCCGCGCCGGCCGACGCCACCGCCACCGCGGCCGTGCCGGTCACCGAGCACCGGCCCGACCTGTTCACCGCCTACGACGCGATCGCCACCCCGTTCGCCGTCGTGGTCGGCGCCACCGGCCGGGTGCTGCGCTCCGAACCCCTGGGCGCCGCCGCCGCGTTGCGTGACCTGCTCGCCGAACCGCAGCCAAGCCAGCCGAGGAGCGCGTGATGACCAGCCTGGACCAGGTCCCCCAGCTGCGCCGGGCCGGCGCCACCGACCGGCCGGCCCGGCGCCAGGACGCCCGGAGCCTGCCCCGCTTCGTGCCGACCCGCCGCACCGTCCTCCAGTCGGCGACGGTCGTCGGCTTCGCCGCGCTCGGGGCCTTCGGCCCGGCCCGGGAGGCGTACGCGGACGGCTACGACATCTGGACCGGCGAGTGCCCGTCCTACGCCTCCGAGCACGACTGCTCGCCTGGCTGCGGGCCCAGCCTGGTCTACGCGGCGGCCTGCGTGACCACCGGCCAGTACACCGGCTTCCACAAGAACGACGGCACCACCTGGACGCTGCGCCCCAACCAGTGCTACGCCGGCTCCTACGACGGCTGGCTGTGGCGGTTCAGCGGGCCGTGCGGTGCCTGCGGCTGCGGCATCGAACGCCGTTGCCACGACGGCTACTTCAACTCCGGCTCCGGCTGGGTGCGGTCGATCTGCCGGTGGACCACCGACTGCGGCTGCGAGGGTGCCGTCAACTGGCCCACGGTGGCGGACGGTTCCCGGGGCCCCGACGTGTACGCGGTGCAACACCTGGTCACCCACCGGGGGTTCGCCACCGAGCCGGACGGGATCTTCGGGCCGAACACCGCGGCGGCCGTCGCGGACTTCCAGGAGTCCGTCGGGCTGACCGCCAACGGCGTCGTGGACGCCCGCAGTTGGCCGGAGCTGGTGGTCCAGGTCCGACAGGGTGACAACGGTCAGGCGGTGCACGCCGCCCAGCGGCAGCTGGTCAAGCACGGCCACCAGATCACCGTGGACGGCGCCTTCGGGGCGCTGACCGCGGCGGCGGCCCGGGAGTTCCAGCGGAGCGCCGGGCTGACCGTGGACGCCATCGTCGGCCAGCAGACCTGGCGCGCGCTGACCGGCACGGTGTAGTGGGCGACGTCCAGACGGGGCCGGCCAGGCCGGCCTGGCGCGGCCGGCTGACCGACCCGGCCGTGCCGGTGCTCGCGCTGGTCTGCGGGGCCGTCGCCGCCGTCTGGTACGCGCCCCTGCTGACCTGGGCGATCATCGGCGGCCTTGCCGGCTACTCGCTCTCCGGCTCCGTTTGAACGCGGAACAGCGCGCACGCGCTGGCCTCGCCAGGTTGGCGGGCGGTACATCGACAGACCACCGTGCTCGGGGTCTTCACGGCGGGACTGCTGCTCGGCGGCACGCTCTCGGCGCTGGTGCTGTGGTCGGCCTCCGGGCTGACCAGCCCGCTGCCGGCGGGCTGGTGGGCGCCGATCACGGTCGGTGCCGCGCTGCTCGGCGTCGCGCGCGACGCCGGCCTGCTCGCCCTCCGGCTGCCGCAGAACTCCCGGCAGGTGCCGCAGGACGTGCTGCAACGCGACCTGGTGCGCGGCGCCCTCCAGTTCGGCTTCGAGATGGGCACCGGGGTGCGCACCTACGTGTCGGCGAGCCTGCCCTACGTGGCGGCGCTGGCCGTGCTGCTCGCCAACGACCTGGCCGTGGCGCTGCTGACCGGCCTCGGCTTCGCGCTGGGCCGGGCCGCCACGCCGGCGCTGCGGTTCGCCTCCGGCGCGGGTGAGGAGTGGGACGACCGGCTACAGGACCGGCTCCCGTTGCTGAAGGTCGGCGGCGGCGCGGTCCTGGCCGCCACGTTGCTGGCGCTGGCCCTGCGCTAGCCCCTGCCGGGGGCTGAACGCCGGCGCCGGGTCGGTTCGTTGGCCGGCCTGCCACCAGCGCCTCGGGACGGTGGGGGCCACAGCCCGGGCCCGGATGGCGTGGGAGGCGTAGGCGTTGCCGGCCAGGACCACCTCCGGCGTGGTCCCGGTCGGCCGGGATACCCGCGGGTGGGCCATGGCCGGGACCATCTCCGGCGCGGACCTGCCCGGCCGGGCCTGGCCGCCGCGCGCTGCCCGGCCCACCAGGTGTGAACTCCGCGCGGGCCGGAGGTCGTTGGCCTGCCTGGCCGAACGCGGTGCGCGGTCCGGGGCCCCGCCGGACGGGCGCCCGGCCTCGGGCGGTCGTGGCACGGGGGCCGGTGGCTGCCGCGTGCGGCGCGACTCCGCGCGCCCCGCGGCCGGCTCCCGTTCCGGGCGGCCGGGGCCCCGCCTCACACCGTTGCCCCGTGGGGTGGTGGCCGTGGCGGCTTGGCTTAATCTGCACCGGTGACCACCGACCTTGTGCTGCTGCCGCGTGTCGCCTACCGCGGGCGGGAGGTCACCGCGCCCCGGATCCGCGGGCTGCTGGCCCTGCTCGCGGGGGAGTTGAGCGGCGGGTGCGGTACCGCGCGGCTCGTCGCGGGGCTCTGGCCGGGGGAGTTGCCGGCGCGGCCGGCCAAGGCCCTACAGGTGCTGGTGTCCCGGGCGCGGGCGCAGCTGGGGACGGAGGTGCTCGTCAGCACGCCGACGGGGTACCGGCTCGCCCTCGCCGAGGAGCAGGTCGACAGCTCCGCGCTCCTGCTGCACGCCGCCGCCGGCGCCGACCGGGCCCGGGCCGGGGACCACGCGGGCGCGCTCGCCGCCGCCGAGGCCGGGCTCGCGCTGTGGGAGGGCACCCCGGACGAGGACGGGGAGCCCGAGGACCCGGTGGCCGCGCTGCGCGCCGAACGCGCCCCCGTCCGCGCCGCCCTCGCCCGCGCGCGGGGCCTCGCGCTCGCCCGCCTCGGGCGGCACGCCGAGGCGGCCGGGCCGCTGGCCGCGGCCGCCGGCGAGCGGCCGCACGACGAGGAGGTGCTCGCCGAACTGCTGCGCGCCGAGGCGGCCACGGCCGGCCCCTCCGCCGCGCTCACCCGCTACGAGTCCTACCGCCGCGAGCTGCGCGAGGCGCTCGGCACCGACCCGGGCGCCGCGCTCCGGGCCGTGCACCGCGAGCTGCTGCGCGCCGAGGCGCCCCCCGTCCGGCACGGCGTGCCGCACGAGCCGAACCCCCTGTTGGGACGCGACGATGACCTCGCCGCGGTGGAAGCGCTGCTGAGCGCCTCGCGCGCCGTCTCCGTCGTCGGCCCCGGCGGCCTCGGCAAGACCCGGCTCGCGCACGCCGTCGGCCGCCGGGCCGGGCAGCGCGCGGTGTACTTCGTGCCGCTCGCCGGCGTCACGGCGGACGAGGACGTGGCCGCGGAGGTGGCCTCCGCGCTCGGCACGGGCGAGGGACGGCCCGGCGCCCTGGCCGGCCACGCCGCCGCCGACCCGGTGGCCGGCATCCTCGCCGCGCTCGGCCCCGCCCCCGCGCTGCTGGTGCTGGACAACTGCGAGCAGGTCGTCCGCGGCGCCGCCGACCTCGTGCGGACGCTGGTCGCCCGTTCCCGGGACCTGCGCGTGCTCACCACCAGCCGGGCCCCGCTCGGCCTCAGCTCCGAGGCGGTGTACGCGCTGCCGGAGCTGGGTCTCGACACCTCGGTCGAGCTGTTCACCCAGCGGGCCAGGGCCGCCAGGCCCGGGGTCGGGCTGCCGCCGGACGACGTGGCCGGGCTGTGCCGCCAGCTCGACGGGCTGCCGCTGGCCGTGGAGCTGGCCGCGGCCCGGGTGCGGGTGCTGTCGGTGCCCGAGATCGCGCGCCGCCTCGGCGACCGGTTCGCGCTGCTGCGCGGCGGGGCCCGGGACGTCCCCGAGCGCCACCGCACGCTGCACGCCGTCGTCGAGTGGAGCTGGAACCTGCTGGAGGAGGACGGCCGGGCCGCGCTGCGCCTGCTGTCCGTCTTCCCCGGCGGCTTCTCCGGCGAGGCGGCGGAGCGCGTCCTCGGCCCCGACGCGCTGTTCCTGCTGGAGCAGCTGGCCGGCCAGTCGCTGGTCACCGTCGCCGACACCGCCGCCGGCGCGCGCTTCCGGATGCTGGAGACGGTACGGGAGTTCAGCGCGGCCCGGCGCGCGGAGGCCGGGGAGGACGAGGAGGCCGTCGGTCGGTTCCTCACCTGGGCGCGGGACTTCGGCGTCGCGTACCACGACGCGCTGTTCGGCTCCGAGCCGCTGGCCGCGTGGCACCGGATCCGGCCCGAGCAGGACAATCTCGTGCTGGCCCTGCGGCACGCCCTGGCCCGGACGGACGGCCCCGCCATCGCCGCGCTCACCGCGGTCCTCGCCACCCAGTGGTCCACCGACGTCAACTTCCCCCGGCTCATCGCCCTCGCCGCCGAGACCGGCCCGCCGCTCTCGCACTACCACCCGGCCGAGGAGTACGTCGAAGTCGCCCGCGCCGCCGCCGTGTTGTGCGGCGGAACGCTGCTGATGGGCCTCGGCCCGCACGCCGTGCGCCAGCTCGTCACCCTCCGCCGGCTGCCCCCGGCCCCGCCGGACAACCTGCTGCGCGCCACCGCGGCGGTGCTGTGCGCGATCCCCGACATGCGGCCGCCCGACCACACCGTCCTGAAGCGTCTGTGCGACAGCGGCAGCCGCGTCGACGGCGGCAGCGGGCGCTCGCTGGTCGCCGGCATAGCCGAGTGCGTCGCCAGCTACGTCTGGGAGTACGAGCACGACATCGACCGCGCGCTCGTCTCGGCCCGCCGCATGGTCGCCGGGCTGGCCCCGGTGGACAACCCCTCCATGCTGCTCACCGGCCATTCCCGGCTCGGCGAGCTGTGCCTGCGGACCGGGCGGGGCGAGGAGGCGTACCAGCACCTCACGGCCGCGCTCACGGTGCTGCCGCGGCTCGGCGACGGCCAGGACCACATCGGCGTCCGCACCGGTCTCGTCCTCGCGTGCCTGCAGCGTGGCGACCCGGAGGAGGCCGACCACTGGCTGCGGGAGGCCGAGCGCGACGCCGCCCCCCAGGAGGACACCTACTACAGCCCCGACTTCGGCGGGCGCGCCGAGATCGCGCTGGCCCGCGGGCTGACCGAGGTCGGGCTCGGCCTGTGGCGCACCGCCGTGAGCCGGCTGCCCGCGGCCGGCTTCCCGCACGGCGGCGATCCCCGGCTCGACCCCTGGGCGCTGCAGCTCCAGTCGGCGGCGGTGGCGGCGCACGCGTACGCGAGCCGCACGGCGCTCGTCGCGGACCTGGTCGACGGGCTGGAGCGGCGGCTGGAGATCCTGGCCGGCGACCCCGCCCGGCCGCCCATCGAGCTGCCCGTGCTCGGGACCGTGCTGCACGCCCTGGGCCTGGCCGGGCTCGCGGACGGCGACGTTCGCGCCGTCCGGATGATCGCGCTGGCCGAACGGCTGCACGTCCTGCGGGACTTCCAGCCGACGATGGCGGAGGACCGCGCCCGGCGCGCGGCGCGGGACGCCGCCGGGGCGGCGTACTCCGACGCGGTGTCGGAGTACGCCGCCCTGGAGCGCGACGACCTGCGGGGCGCCGTGCGCGCGCTCATCGCGGATCGCGGCTGAACAGCGCGGTGGACCAGCGGTAGCCGAGCACCGTCAGGCCGAGGCACCAGGCGAGAGCGAGCCAGCCGTCGTTTCCGATCTCGGTGCCGAGGAGCAGCCCGCGCAGGGTCTCGATGGCCGGCGTGAACGGCTGGTACTCGGCGACCGGCCGGAACCACCCCGGCATCGTCTCGGCCGGGATGAAGGCGCTGGAGATGAGCGGGAGCAGGATCAGCGGCAGCGCGTTGTTGCTGGCCGCCTCGGCGTTCGGGCTGGCCAGTCCCATCCCGACGGCGACCCAGGTGAGCGCCAGGGCGAACAGCGTGAGCAGCCCGAGCGCGGCGAGCCACTCCAGGGCGGTGGCGTCGGTGGCACGGAAGCCGATGGCCAGGGCGACGGCGCCGACGAGGAGCAGGCTGGCGAGCACCTGTAGCACGCTGCCGGCGACGTGACCGACGATCACGGAGCCGCGGTGGATCGCCATGGTGCGGAAGCGGGCGATGATGCCCTCGGACATGTCCATGGCCACGGAGACCGCGGCCCCGATCACGGTGCTGCCGATGGTCATCATCAGGATGCCCGGGACGAGGTAGGCGATGTACGCGGACCGGTCGGCGTCGCCGCCGATGCCCGCGCTCATCACGTCGCCGAAGATGTAGACGAAGAGCAGCAGCAGGACGATCGGCGTGAGCAGCAGGTTCAGGGTGAGGGACGGGTAGCGCCGGGCGTGCAGCAGGTTGCGGCGCAGCATCGTGGCCGAGTCGCGGACGGCGAGGCCGAGGGTGCTCATCGGGCTGTCTCCGTGGTCTGGTCGGGGGTTCCGGTGCCGCCGGTCAGGGCGAAGAACACGTCGTCGAGGTCGGGGGTGTGCACGGTCAGCTCGTCGGCCTCGACGCCCGCGGCGTCCAGCCAGTCGAGGACGGAGCGCAGCTCGCGCTGGCTGCCGTCGCTCGGGATGCGCAGCGAGAGGGCCTCGTCGTCCCGGCTGACCTCGCGCAGGGCGGTGGCGGCGGCCTGGTAGGCGGCCGGGTCGGTGAAGCGGAGGCGGATGTGCCCGCCGGGGACGAGGCGCTTGAGCTCCTCGGCGGTGCCCTCGGCGGCGATCCCGCCGTCGTGGAGGACGGCGATGCGGTCGGCGAGTTCGTCGGCCTCCGCCAGGTACTGGGTGGTGAGGAAGACGGTGACGCCGTCGGAGACCAGCTGGCGGATGATCCCCCACATCGAGTGCCGCGAGCGGGGGTCGAGACCGGTGGTGGGCTCGTCGAGGAAGATGATCCGCGGGCCGCCGACCAGGGTCATGGCGATGTCGAGGCGGCGTCGCATGCCGCCGGAGTAGGTGGCGGCGGGCTTCTTCGCGGCCTCCACCAGGTCGAAGCGCTCCAGCAGCCCGGCGGCGGTGCGGCGGCCCTCGGCGCGGGGGAGATGGTGCAGGTCCGCCATGAGGAGCATGTTCTCCTCGCCCGTGATCAGGCCGTCCACGGCGGAGAACTGCCCGGTGACGCCGATCGCGGCCCGCACCGCCCGCGGGTCGGTGGCCAGGTCGTGCCCGCCGACGCTCAGTTCACCGGCGTCCGCGGTGATGAGCGTGGAGAGGATCTTGACGACGGTGGTCTTGCCGGCCCCGTTGGGCCCCAGGAGGGAGAAGACCGTCCCCGGCGGCACCGTGAGGTCGATACCGCCGAGGACCTGCTTCGCGCCGTAGGACTTGGTCAGTCCCCGGGCCGCGATGGCGGGTTCGTTCGCTGTCGTTGTCATGCCGCACAGCCTGTGGGGGAGCGGCTTCAGCGGGGTTTCAGAGTGGCTTCAGGGGCGGCCGCCCGGTGAAACCGGCCGTCCCCCGAGCCGCGACAACCGGGGCGTTTCCGCCGGATCGCGCCGCCCGCCGTTCCGCCCCCGCCGGGCCGGCCGGCGGCGGTCCGTGTGGCTCAGACCGTGGCGGTGACCGGTCGGAGGTGTTCCGTGGCCCAGGTCTCGAAGCCGGTGAGGGACAGGCCGAGGGCCTGGGCCAGTTCCGGGCGCGCCGGTTGGCCGACCACGTTCAACCACTCGTGGGTGGCGCCCATGCCCGGCATGCCGGCCGCCCTGGCCTCCGCCTCGGTCAGGTCCGGCGCCGCCAGCTCGGTGCCCAGGGCGCGCGACAGCACCGCGGCGATCTCCGTCATCGACAGGTACTCGCCCGCCAGTTCCAGCTCGACCCGGTCGAACCGGTCCGGCTCGGCGATGGCCGCTGCGGCCACCCGGCCGATGTCGGCCGCCGCTATCAGGGAGAGCCGGGTGGCCGGCTTCACCACCGAGACCAGGCCGCCGGCCACCCCACGCGGGAAGAGGAAGGCCATCTCGGGCTGGAAGTTCTCCATGAAGAAGGCCGGCTTGATCAGCGTCCAGCGGGCGAATCCGGCGGCCCGCAGCCGGTCCTGGATGGTGGCCTTGGCGGTGAGGGTGAGCGCCATCTCCGCCCAGCGGCCCTCGAACCAGCCGGGCGCCTCGGTGTGCTGGCCGGCGCCGCTGACCGAGGTGTGCACGAACTGCCGCACCCCGGCGGCCTTCGCGCCCTCGATGAGGTTGACGCCCTGGTTGATCTCCGCGCCGAAGTCGAAGGTCTGGCCGACCAGGGGCGCCATCTGTACGGAGAAGACGGCCCTGGCGCCCTCGGCGGCCCGGACCACGGAGGCCCGGTCGTCGAGGTCGCCGACGACGAGTTCGGCGCCGAGGGCGGCGACGGCCCTGGCCCGGTCGGTGTCCGGGTTCCGGACCAGGGCGCGGACCGGCACCCCGGCCGCGCGCAGGGCGCGGGTCGTGGCGCCGCCCTGGCGGCCGGTGGCGCCGGTGACCAGAACGGGTGCGGAGTCGGTTGGCATGGTGCTGCTCCTGCGGGGTCGACAACGGAAGGCGTAAACGGCGGGGCCCGCCGTTTAGCTGCCCGCTACGATACGGCGGGGCCCGCCACTTAATCCAGTGGGGGCATCGAGAGACCGAGATCGAGAGGTGACGCCATGCCCGCCCAGCAGCGCGCGGACGCCCGGCGCAACTACGCGCGCATCCTCGCGGTGGCCGAACGGGAGGTCGCCGCGCACGGCGCGCACGCCTCCCTGGAGCAGATCGCCCGGACCGCCGGGGTCGGTTCGGCGACCGTGCGCCGGCACTTCCCCACCCGGCGGGCGCTGGTGGAGGCGGTCTCCGCGACCAGGGTCGAGGCGCTCCGCGTCCGGGCCGGGGAACTGGCCGACCTCGACGACAGCCGGGACGCGCTGCTGACGTGGCTGGGCGAGGTCGTCGTCTACTGCGCCACCGCCCGCGGCCTGGCCGCCGCCCTCACCCCCGACGACGCCGACGCGGGAACGGACGCCGAGTCGCCCTACGACAACTCCTGCGCCACCGTGATCGAGGCGGCCGGCACCCCGCTGCTCCGCCGGGCCGCGCGGGACGGCGCGGTGCCGGAGGACGTCACCATGGCCGAGCTGCTCACCCTGCTGGTCGGCATCGCGCTGGCCACCGAGCACCGGGCCGACCCCGAGGCGACGGCGGACCGGCTGTTCCGGCTGGTGGTGGCCGGGATCAGCCCCGGGCACTGACCCGGGGCCCGGCGGCCCGGCCCCCGGCGGGCGCTAGGAGACGGCCTCGATCCGCTCCATGTGGTCCTCGCCCCACTGCCCGAGCGGCGCCATCGCCTCGTTCAGCGACCGGCCGAAGGCGGTCAGCGAGTACTCCACTTTCGGCGGGACCTGGTGGTACACCTCGCGGTGCAGCAGCCCGCAGGACTCCAGCTCCCGCAGCTGGCGGATCAGCACCCGTTCACTGATACCGGCGATCGTCCGCCGCAACTCACCGAAGCGCAGCGGGCCTTCGGCGAGCGAGAAGAGGATCAGCCCCTTCCACTTGCCGCCCATCATGTCGATGGCCGCGTCCAGCCCGCAGGTGTAGCCGTGCCTTCTTGTTCACTGATCAGAATGTCAGTACCCGATGAAATAGTAGGTACTTGAGAGAACGTGTGCGCGAATGGAGCATGGAGTGCGCCGAATCCCCGGGCCGTTCCGGGGAGTTCCCCCTTTTCCGGAGAACGGAGCACCGCCATGTCCTGCGGGTGCTGGGCGGGGACACCGTGCACCTCGGCGCCGAGCCGGGCCTCGCGGCCCTCTACGAGTCCGCCGTCGGTGCCACCCCGCTGCCCGCCCTGATCGGCTTCCGCCACGGCGCGGCCCTGGTCACCGGGCGTGGGCTGCCCGCTGCCTCGCTGGTGCGGTACCAGGCGCAGTGGCTGGCGATGATCGGCTCGATCCTGCCGACGCTGGCCGCGGAGATCGACCGTGGCGACTACACGGAGCCGGCCTCCTCGCTCGGCCTCTTCCGGGAGGGCATGCCGCAGGACGTGGCGACCGCGGCGGCGGCCGGCCCCGCCGGCCACCGCCGCCACCCGCCCGGCTCAGCGCGCCGGCGGCGCCGGGGTCAGCGCAGCTCCCCGGTGCAGCACTTGACGCTGCCACCGGCCTTCAACAGCTCGCTCAGGTCGATCGGCACCGGCTCGTAGCCGCGCTCGCGCAGCGGCTCGTACAGACCGAGGGCGGCCTGCGGCAGCACCACGTGGTGGCCGTCCGAGACCGCGTTCAGCCCCAGCGCCAGGGCGTCCGACTCCGCCGCCACGATCGCCTCCGGGAAGAGCCGGGCCAGCACCGCCCGGCTCCCGGGCGAGAACGCCCCTGGGTAGTACATGACGCCGCCACCGCTCCGGTCCTGGTCGTCCAGCACGCAGAGCGCCGTGTCCAGGTGGTAGAACCTCGGGTCGACCAGGTCCAGGCCGATCACCGGGCGGCCGAAGAACTCCTGCGCCTCCTGCGGGGCCAGCGGGCTGGAGCGGAAGCCGTGACCGGCCAGCAGCCAGTCGGCCGTCACCGCGAAGTCGCCCTCTCCCTCGTTGGTGTGTTGCGCGCGTTGAAACTCCGCGCGCCCGTGCTCCCGGTGCCACTCCTCGTGCACCCCGGCCTCGCCGTACCGCTCGGGGTGCGCGAACCGGGCGCCCAGCACCCGGTCGTCCAGGACCAGGCCGCCGTTGGCGGTGAAGACCAGGTCGGGCAGGTCCGGGTGGGGGGTCAGCTCGTGCACGGTGTGCCCGAGTGCGCGAAAACAGTCGCGCAGATCACTCCACTGAGCCATCGCCAGTCGCGCGTCGACCGGTTTGGTCAGATCCATCCACGGATTGATCGAATACGTGACCCGGAAATGCTCCGGGGGACACATCAGATAGCGACGGGCTCGATACACCGGGGCTCCTTGAGGGTGAGGGGCCGCTGAACTGGTGCGGGTACGCACCGCGGTGATCACAGTGTGCCCAGCGTGGGCCCCGTTCACCAGACCTCTCCCGATTACCCATCGGGGGTGGGGACAGGGCAGGATGAGCGCCAACCCCGGGAGGAGGAATACGCCGCACTTCCGGGTTGCTGGTCTGCTTACGGGACGAGAGTGAGGCGGTAGGCACTTGATGGCACGCGAGAGCAGGATTCCCCGCTGGTTGCGTCGTGGTGGTCGGGCCGCCGGCGGGGTGGCGGCCGCCGCCCAGGCCCGTGAGGAGTCGCTGCTCGCCGCTGCCGAGGCCGGCCTGCCCGTCGCCCCGGCCGCGCACCCGGAGGGCTACGGCTGTTCCTGCGCCCGGATCGGCTGTCCGACGCCGGCCCGGCACCCGGTCTCCCTCACCTGGAGCACGGAGGCCACCACCGATCCCGAGCGGGTGCTGCGCTGGCTGCGCGCCGATCCCGAGGCCAACTTCGTCACCGCCACCGGCCGCGCCCACGACGTGCTGGACGTCCCGCTCGCCGCCGGCCAGCAGGCGCTGGAACGTTTGGCCGCCGAGGGCGTCGAGGTCGGCCCGGTGGCCGTCGCCGACCCCGACCGGATGCTCTTCTTCACCGCCACCCGCGGCACCCCGGACGACGAGGACGAGTGGTGGCCCTGCGAGTTGGACTGCCACCCCGAGACCATGGACGAGCACCCGGGGCTGCGCTGGCACTGCCGCGGCAGCTACGTGCTGCTGCCGCCCTCCCGGCTCACCGAGGACGGCCGGTCCGGGGTCCGCTGGCTGCGCGGCCCCGAGCACCCGCTGCCCGACCCGCTGGCCCTGCTGGAGACGCTCACCGACGCCTGCGCCAGCCACCGCGAGCCGGCCTGGCCCGGCTGACCCGCCCCTGGACACCCGAAGGGGGGCGACGCCACCGGCGTCGCCCCCCTTCCGCGTTGCTCGTGAGGTTCCCGCGCTTCCCGCGCTTCCCGCGGTCGCCCGCGCCGCTACTCGCCCAGCGCCTGGAAGACGCCCGCCATCCGACCGCGCAGGTCCACCGGGTCCTCGCCCTCCGGCACGTAGGCGGTGAAGGTGGCATACCGCTGGAGGGTGACCGCGCTGTCCGCCGTGCCCTGCATCAGCGGCTTCACCATCTCGTGCACCTGCGGCGTCTCACCCTCGGCCCAGGTCCGCTTCTCGTCCATCCGCATGGTGAACAGCACCAGCGCCCCGCCGTCCGCCGTGCGCACCGCGAACGTCGGGTGGGCGTCCTGCTCGGACGGCACGTCCGCGAAGTCCGTCGACGAGGCCGGGTCCTCGGCCGCCGCCTCCCGGGCGGCCAGCACCTCGGAGGTGTACGGACCACCGAGGAACGAGCCCTGCCCCTGGTCGAGGTACTCGGTGTACGCGGTGCCCAGCTCGCCCGGCACCACCGAGAGGCCGGTGTCCTCGCTGGCGATCTGGATGTCCTCCAGGTAGCCGTCCTCGTCCTCGGCGAACTCCGGGATCGCGGACGGCTGGAGCACCGAGAGGTAGCGCGCCTTCCACTCCTCGTCCACGCTGTTCCGGGAGAAGGTGAGCAGCCAGCGGCTCTCGTTGCCCTCGATCTCGGTGTCCACCATGAAGAACTTGGGCCAGCCGGCCTGCTGCGGGATCAGGAACCGCGGGTTGGCGTAGGACAGCTGCGCCGCCCCGTCCGTCTCCTCGCCCTCGGCACCCTCCTCGCCCTCGGCGGCCGCGGCCTCCTCGGCGAGCGCGCCCTGGGCGGTCAGCCCCGCGCCGTTGATCTCCGCCAGCGCGCCGGCCTCCACCGTCGCGTTCAGCTCCGCGTCGTAGGTGCGCCGGGCCTCGTTGGTCACCTCGAAGTAGCGCTCCAGGACCTGCTCGGCCTCGTCCTCGGTGGCCGCCGGCACCACGGCGGTCTCGCCGTGCACCGTCATGCAGCCCGACAGGGACGTGACCGCCGCCAGGGCCATGAACAGCCCCGCCGTGGTCGTCGTCAGTCGTGCGCGCAGCCGCATCCTGGGCCCTCCCCGTCGTGTTTCGCTCCGGCCCCCGCATGGTATCCGTGCCACGGGCCGGTCCGTGCGGCGGATGCGCGGCCGGCCGCCGTGGGAGGATGCCCCCCATGGTGGGGACGGGGCGCACGATGGGGTACGGGGCGGCCGTGGCGCGGCTGGCCGAGGCGCAGAAGACCGCCAAGGGCGTGTCCCTCTACTCCCGTTACGTCAACCGGCCGGTCGGCCGCCGGCTGGCCGCCGCCGCCTACCGGCTCGGCCTCAGCCCCGACCAGGTCACCCTGCTCAGCGCCGTGGTCAGCGGGCTGGCGCTGGCCGGCGTCGCACTGGCCCCGCCCTCCTGGGCGCTGGGCGCGGCCGTCTGGTTCGGCCTCTTCCTCGGCTTCGCGCTGGACTCGGCGGACGGTCAACTGGCCCGGCTGCTGGGCGTCTCCAGTCCGGCCGGCGAATGGCTGGACCACGTGGTGGACCTGGCCAGAATCACCGCCCTGCACGCCGTGGTGCTGATCGCCTTCCACCGCTTCTTCGAACTGCCCGGCGACGGCTGGCTGTTGCTGCCGCTCGGCTTCCAGCTCGCGCACCTGCTCATCTTCTTCGGCGGGCTGCTCACCGACCAGCTGCGCCGGTCGGCCGCCGGCCGGCCGGCCCCGCCCGCCGCCGTCTCCCGGGTCCGTGCGGTGGCCCTGCTGCCGGTCGACTTCGGCACGCTCTGCCTGGTCTTCCTGCTACTCGGCGACGAACGCGCCTTCCGGTTCGGCTACGCCGCCCTCGCCGTCGCCTACGGCCTGTTCTTCCTGGCGTTCTCGGCGCGCTGGTTCCGCGCGCTCTCCGCGCTCAACGCGTCGAGGGCGCCGCGCAGTTGAGTGCTGGAGGTGTGCACCGTGTACGGGAAGTAGACGATCCGCACGCCGACCGCGGCGAAGTCCCGCTCCAGCCTCTCGCCCTTCGCGGTGCCCCGCCAGTCGTCGCCCTTGAACAGCACGTCGAACCGCACCTGTTGCCAGGTCTCCAGCTTGTCCGGCACGGTCTCCACGAAGGCCGCGTCCACGTGCCGGATGCTGCGCACGATCTCCAGCCGCTCCACCAGCGGGACCACCGGCGGCCTGCCCTTGGCCAGCGTCGCCATCTCGTCCGAGACCACCCCCGCCACCAGGTAGTCGCAGTGACTCCTGGCGTGCCGGAGGATGTTGAGGTGCCCCACGTGGAAGAGGTCGTAGACCCCCGGTGCGTAGCCCACGGTGTGCATGACGCCCGAACCCCCCACTGGCCGGTCGTGAACCCGTCTTACCGTGCCCTGCCGCGCGCTGCCTCGCCGCGCGCTGCGGGACCGGCCGGGCCGGCCCGCGCCGGCACCCCAACTCGCCGGTCCCACAGGCACTTTAGCCCGCGCTGCCGGCCGCGGGGCGGGGAATGGCGCGGCTCGCCCGAATGCGCCAGGATGGCGGCCGGAACCGCCACCGGGACCCCGCCGAGAGTCCGCTGGCACCCGCCGACACCCGCTGTGCGACCGGAAGCTGACGCTCGGTCGTGTCCTTTGCCGGGCGCGCCGCTAGGGTGTGGGGCACCGCCGCCCGGGAAGTCCACCGCTGTTCGGGGCGGCGGAGAGGGAGGACAGTCGTGCGCAACCCGCCGGGTCCCGGTGGCGAACGTCTGCTGCTGGTATCCACCAACTACGCCCCGGAGCAGGCCGGTATCGGCCCCTACGCCAGCCAGCTCGCCGAGCACCTGGCCGCGGCACGCGACGCCGAGGTCCACGTGCTGGCCGGCCTGCCGCACTACCCGGCCTGGCGCGTCGACCCGGCCTACCGGGGCCGTTGGCGCCTGGTGGACGAGCGGGCCGGCGTGCTGGTGCACCGCCGCCGGCACTACGTGCCGGCCCGGCAGAGCGCGCTGCGCCGCGCCGCCTACGAGGCCACCATCCTGGGCCACGGGCTGCTGGCCCCGCCCAGGATCGCCCGGCCGGACGCCGTCCTGGCCCAGGTGCCCAGCCTGGCCGGCGGGTTGCTGGCCGCCCGGCTGGCCCGCCGGTACCGGGTCCCCTTCCTGCCCGTGGTGCAGGACCTGATGGGCGCCGCCGCCGCGCAGAGCGGGATAGCCGGCGGCGGCCGGGTCGCCGCGGTCACCTCGGGGGTGGAGCGCCGGATGCTGGCCTCGGCCGCCCTGGTCGGCGTCATCCACGAGTCGTTCCGGGACCGGGTGCGCGCCCTGGGCGTGCCCGACGAGCGCATCCGCCTGGTCCCCAACTGGACCCATGTGACGGCCCCTTCGCAGCCGCGGGCGGCCACCCGCGCCCGGCTCGGCTGGCCGGCCGGCCAGCAGGTGCTGCTGCACTCCGGCACCATGGGGCTCAAGCAGGGGCTCGACGTGGCGGTCGAGGCCGCCCGGCTGGCCCCGGAGCTGCGCGTGGTGCTGATGGGCGACGGCGCCACCCGCGCCCACCTGGCCCGCCTCGCCGCGCCGCTGCCCAACGTCGAGCTGCGGCCGCCCGCCCCGGCCGCCGAGTTCCCGGAGATCCTGGCCGCCGCCGACGCCCTGCTGGTCACCCAGCGCGCCAGCGTCCTGGACATGAGCGTGCCGTCCAAGCTCACCTCGTACTTCGCCGCCGGCCGGCCGGTGCTCGCCTCGGTCGCCGGCAACGGCGGCACCGCGCAGGAGCTGCGGCGCTCCGGCGGTGGCCGACTGGTCCCGCCCGAGGACCCGGCGGCGCTGGTCGCCGCCGCCCGCGAGCTGGCCGCCGACCCGGCCGGGGCCGACGCGATCGGCGCCAGGGGCGCCGCCTACGCGGCCGGCCACCTCTCCCGCGCCGCCGGTCTGGCCCGGCTCACCGCGCTGCTGGACGAGGCGCTCACCGGGCACCGGACGGCCGCCCCCGCCGCCCGCCCCGCCACCCCGCCCCGCGGAGCGCCCGCGTGAGCGCCGGCGCGAGCGCGGAACCGCGCGCCGGTCAGCCCCACCAGCCCTGGGACGAACCCGACCTGCTCCGCGACCAGTTCCGGCAGCTGCTCCGCTACCGGATGCTGATCATCTGCGGCATCCTGCTCGGCCTGGCCGGCGGCGCCTGGCTCGGCCTGACCGCCAACGAGAGCTACGTCGCCACCAGCGAGATCACCCTCCGCAGCCCCACCGCCGACCCGTTCGCCGGCGGCGCCCCGCTGGACCGGGTCGCGATGGGCTCGGAACGCCGCACCGCCGTCAGCGACATCGTCGCCGAACGGGCCGCCCAGACGCTGGGCACCTCGGAGCGGGCGCCCCGGCTCAAGCGCGGCCTGCAGGTCACCAACCCGCCCAACACCGAGGTGCTGCGCTTCGCCTACACCGCCGACGACCCGGAGACCGCGGCGCAGCGCGCCAACGCCTTCGTCGCCGCCTACCTCGCGCACCGCCAGGCCGACGCCGACAACACCATCGCGCAGAACGTCAACGCCCTGGAGGCCCAGCGCGAGCCGCTGCTGGAGCGCCGCGACCAGCTGCGGGCCGAGACCGACACCCTGGTCGAGGGCACATCCGCCTACGACCTGGCGGTCGCCGACCTCTCCCAGGTGGTCGGCCAGATCTCCGAACTCAACTCCGACATCGCCGCGTTGCGCGCCCTGGACACCACCGGCGGCCGGGTCATCACCGAGGCGACGCCGCCGAGCGAGCCGGCCGGCCCCGGGCTGCCGCTGCTGCTGGGCCTCGGCTACGTGGTCGGCATCGGCATCGGCCTGCTGGCGGCCTGGGTGCGGCTGGTCTTCGACCCCACGGTCCGCTCGGCCGGCGACGTCACCCGCACCCTGCGGGCCCCGGTGCTCGGCGTGCTGCCGCGCGCCGGCCGGGTCCCCGACCAACTGCTGGCCGAGGGCCGGCTCGCCGAGGAGTACCGCTCCATCGCCTTCCGGCTCGCCTACGACGAGAGCTTCGCCCAGCGGCGCCGGCTGCTGGTCGTCGCGCCGCGCGGCGGGATCGAGACCCCGCTGGCCACCGCGGTCAACCTCACCGCGGCCTTCGCCGAGATGGGCATGAACGCGCTGCTGGTCGAGGCCGACCTGCGCACGCCCACGCTGATCGAGCAGCTCCGGCACGCCGACGGCGTCCGCCCGGGCTGGGCCAGGACGCCGGGGCAGGCCACCGACGGCGGCTGGCCGGCCGGCATGCGGGTGCCGATAGACGGCGGCGAGTCCGGCATCTTCGACCTGGTCCCCGGCCGCCGGGTGCGCAACGTGCCGCGCGCGCTGACCTCGCCGGCCGCCACCGCGCTGCTCGGCCACGCCGACACCAAGGGCTCGGTGGTCGTGGTCCTCGCCCCGCCGGTCCTCTCCTACGCCGACGCCATCGCGCTCAGCGACCGGGTGGACGGCGTGCTGGTGGTCTGCGACCCGGCCGAGGTGCGCCGCGAAGACCTCGGCCGGGTCCGTGAACTGGTCGTGGGCGCCGGTGGGTTGCTGCTCGGCGCGGTGCTCCACTCGTGGGGTAACGGCTCCGAGCACACCCGGGGCCAGGCCCCACCGGAACCCGCCGCGGCACCGTCGCCGCACCCCGCCCGTCCCGCCGTCGGCACCGCGCCCGGCGGGCGGGGGACCGTCCCCGGGGGCACCGGCGCCGACCGGGGGGACCCCGCCGAGACCATGGGCCTGCGGGTCCTCGACCCGGCCGACCTGGAGGACGGCAACCCCCGGTACTGATCCGCCGCGCCCCCGCGGTCGCACGGCCGGGACCCCGCCCCGGCCCGCACGCCGGCGCGCACCGTCGCCCGCACGCCCCCAGCGCGTCCCGCACCACCGCCCCAGCCCTCGCAACCAAGCCCCGCAAGCCCACCCCAGCACCCGCGGGCCCCGGACCCCGCACGCCCCAGCACCCGCACGCCCCCACCGCCGGCACCCCGCCGGCGCCCCCCCCGCGGCCCCTGACCCGGGGCCCCGACCAGGGCCCCCGAAGGAGCCCGCCCAACCCCCGCCGGACTCCCCGGAGTTCGCCGAACCCACCCTGAGCAGAGAAACCAAGCTGTGAGCAGAGATAACGGCGCGACCAGCGGCCAGGCCGCCGCGCCCCACCCCCGTGCGTCCCTCACCACCCTGGCCGCAGTCGCCGACCAGGGCGTGGCCGCCGCCACCAACATCGCCGTGGTGATCGTCGCGGCCCGCCAGTCCACCGCCGACGACTTCGCCTCCTTCGCCGTCGTCTACACCGTCGCCGCGGTGCTGCTCGGCGCCACCGGCGCCTTCGTCGGCCAGCCGCTGGTCCTCCGCAAGGGCCAGCGGTTCACCCTCAACCGGCACTGCTGGGACGCCGTCACCTTCACCCTCGCCGGCGCCACCGCCATCGGCGCCGTGCTGGCCCTGGCCACCTTCGCCCTGTCGGGCGGCGTCGCCGCCGGCCTGACCGCGCTCGGCCTGGTGCTGCCGATCGTGCTGACGCAGGACGTCCTGCGCTATGTCTGCTCGCTGCTGGGCGTTCCCGCGCTCGCGCTCGGCGGCGACCTGCTGCGGCTGGCCGTCGTGCTGCCGGTGCTCGCCGCCCAGCCGCACGGCACCGATCCCGGCCAACTCGTGCTGGCCTGGGGCCTGTCGGCGCTGCCCGCGCTGCTCCTCGGCGCCGGGCTGCTGGCCTGGCACGCCCGCGAGGTGCGGGGCATCCGGCCGGCCAGGCTGCTCGGCCACCGGCACCTCGGGCGCCGCTTCGTGGTGGAGTTCGGCGTCGGCAACGCCGGCTCCCAACTGGCCATCATCGTCCTGGGGTTGATAGCCAACCCGCTGGTCGTCGGCGCACTGCGCGGCGCCAGCACCCTGTTCGGCCCGCTCAACGTGCTCTTCAACGCCGCCACCGGCTTCGGGCCGCCGCTCCTCAACCGGCACGAGGGCCCGCACCGGCAGGCCAGGACCGCGCTGGGCGCCGGCGTGGTGCTGGCCGGCGTGGCCGCGCTCTGGGGCCTGACGCTGACCGTGCTGCCGGACCGGCTCGGCCGCGAACTCCTCGGCGACACCTGGGACTCGGCCACCGAGATCCTCACCGCCACCGGCACCCAGTACACCTTCATGGCGCTCGGCACCTGCGCGTTGCTGCTGCTGCGGGTCCTCAGCCCGCGCGCCACCCTCCCGATCCAGCTGGTGTGCTCCGCGCTCACCGTGCTCGCGCTGTTCGTCGGCTACGCGCTGGGCGGCGTCCTCGGCGCGGCCTGGGGCCTGGTGCTCGGCTCGGCGGTGAAGGCCGGCGCCGGCTGGCTCCGCGCCTCGCTGGAACTCCGCACCGTGGTACGGAACTGATCATCAGTCACTGACCCCACGGCCACCGATCCCACGGCCACCGCCCCCTTGGCCCGGCGCCGCCACCCGGCGCCGGGCGCTAGGATCGAACGCGTGTCCGGAACGAGGGGGGCGGGCGGTGCCACCGCGCTGCGCCGACGATGGGGCGCGGCCGAGATCGCCGCGCTGCGGGCGGACCTGCTCGCCCAGTCCCGCGTGGTGCGCGGCCCCCACCTGCTCACCGCCCCCTGGGGGACGACGCCGGACGGTTGGACCGACCTGCGCGGCCTCGCCGACCCCGACGGGCTGTCCGTGCGCTGTCTCACCCTGACCCGGGTGGACCTCAGCCACGCCAGCGGTCGGCTGCGCTTCCACGAGACCGAGGTCACCGACGGCCGTTTCACCCGGGTCGTGGCCACCGCGGGGAGCCGGCTCGACCGGCGGTTCGAACGCTGCGACTTCCGGTCGGCCCGGCTGCCCGGCACGGTGCTCGGCCGCCGCTTCGTCGACTGCGACTTCAGCGGAGCGAAGCTGCGCAAGGCGACCCTGGGGGAGAACGCGGTCTTCGAGCGGTGCGACTTCACCGGCGCCGACCTCACCGACGCCACCCTCGTCGGCGGCCGGTTCGTGGACTGCGTCTTCGCCGACCTCACCCTGTCCGCCCTCAGCCACCTGCACCGCTGCGCGTTCCAGGGCGGTCGCCCCGATCCCGGCCCCGCCCGGCTCACCCGCTGCGCCCACGACGGGACGCCGCTGCCCGACGCCTGGGCCGGCCAGCCGGCCGCCGACCAGCTGGAAGCGGCCTACCTGCGGCGCTACGTCGCCGCCGCCCGGGCCGGCGCGGCCGACACCCTGCCGCTGGCGCCCGAGTCCCCGTGACCGGGGCCGCCCGGCCTGCCGGGCCCGTCGGGCCTGCCGGGCCGGAGGCCAACTGCGCTCAGAACACGGGTGGTTCGGGCGCGTAACCACTCGCGCCGCCGAGATGGGCCTCGACGGCCGCCGCCCAGGAGCCGTCCTCGACCATCCGCCGCAGCGCCGCGTCGACGTCGGCCCGCAACGCGGTCTCGCCCTCCGGCAGCCCCACCCCGTACGGCAGTTCGCCGCCCAGCCGCAGCCCGGCCAGCTCGAAGTCGCCCGCGTACCTCTCCTGCGCCGCGTAGCCGGCCAACAGCGCGTCGTCGTTGGTCAACGCGTCCACCTCGCCGCTGCCCAGGGCGTCGAGACACTCCGTGAGGGTGGAGCGCTCGACCAGCGTCACGCCGGGCGCCAACGGCAGCAGGGCCTGGCCCGCCGAGCTGCCGGTCGGCGCGCATACCGACAGGTCGTTCAGCGCCTCGATATAGGGGACCGTCTCGCCCGCCCGGACCAGCAGGTCCTGGTAGGCGGCCAGATAAGGGCCGGCGAAGTCGATCTCCGCCTCCCGGCTCTCGGTGATCTGGAAGGTGGCGACGACCAGGTCCACCTGGCCGCTCAGCAGCAGGTCCTCCCGTTCGGCGCTGCTGACCTCCACCAGGGCGACGTCCTGTTCGGCGACGCCGAGTTCGGCCGCGACATAGCGGGCCACCTCGATGTCGAAGCCGGCCAGCTCGCCGTCCTCGCCGAAGACCCCGAAGCCCGGCTGGTCGTACCTGACCCCGATGGTCAGCCCCTCCGGGGCGCCGCCCACCGGCTCATCCTCCGGGTCGTCGCCCTCCGGGCCCTCGACCACCCCCTCGACCGTGCCCTCCGGCCCCGGCTCCACGTCGGCCCCGGAGTCGGCCTGGCCTTCGGCGGACTCGGACGTCGGGTCCTCCGCCCGCGCCCCGTCCCCGTTCTCCGGCCACAGCCACACCGCCGTCACCACCCCGAGCCCGGCGGTCGCCAGCGTCGCCGTCGCCCACAGCCCGGCCCGCCGCCGGCCGCCGCCCGGCGGATGCGGGGGCGGCGGCGGCACCGCGGCCGACCCGACCAGCCGCTGGTACGCCGGGTCCTCGGCCAGCGTCCGGTCGACGGCCAACCGCCGCACGATGGTCAACGGGTCCGGCCGGTCCGCCGGTTCGCGCGCCACACAGTGCCGGATCAGCTCGGCCAGCCGCGGCTCCACCCCGGCCACGTCCACCTCGCCGTGCACCACCCGGTAGCTGACGGCCGGCCACTCGCCGCCGCCGTAGGGGGGTCGGCCGGTCGCCGCCGCGGCCATCGTGGCGCCCAGCGCGAACACGTCGGCCGCCGGCCCGGCCGCGCCGCCCAACAACACCTCGGGCGCGGTGTAGCCGACCGTCCCCGGCGTCTGGCCGGTGTGGGTGAGCTGGGTGTGCTCGGCCGCCTTGGCTATCCCGTAGTCGATCAGCTGCGGCCCGCCGGGGGACAGGATCACGTTGTGCGGCTTGACGTCCCGGTGCACCACGCCGTGGCCGTGCACCGCCGCCAACGCCTCCGCCAGCGCGGCGAACAAGCCGGTACACAGGTCAGGTTCGAGCGGCCGGCCCCGGGACGCGTGCAGCAGCGTCGGGCCCGGCGCGAACTCCGTCGCCAGCCAGTAGGGCGGCGCGTCCAGCGACGTCGCGACCAGCCGCGCCGAGTACGGGCTGCGCACCGCCCGCACTGTCGCCGCCTCCCGCCGGAACCGCGCCAGCGCGTCCGCCTCCTCGGCGACATCCGCCCTGATCACCTTCACCGCGACCGACATCCCACCCGGCGACCGGCCCAGGAACACCACCCCCATCCCGCCGCTGCCCAGCCGCGCCAACAGGGTGAACTCGCCCAACCGCTTGGGGTCTTGCCGTCTCAGAGGCTCCACCCCCCTACTCTGGCAGAGCCACCGCCGCCCCGGTGCCTGACCGGGCGATGACCCGGCGGCGGGCGCGTGGGGCGGGCCGATGGCGGCCCGCCCGGTGACGCACCGGAGAGCGGGCGAGGCGGATGACGGGATCGCACACGCCGGTTCGGGAAGCCGATCTGGCCCGCGAGATCCTCGCCCCGCCGGCGGCGACCGTCCCGGCCGGGGGTGCCGACCACCGAGACCAACGCGCTCCGGCCTGGGCCCCGGGCGTGACCGGCCTCCGCACGCTCATCCGGTGCACCGCCGCCGCTCCCACCCGCCACCGCCGGGGCCCGCTGACCGGTGGGGTCTGACCGTCGTGGGCGGCTGACCGGCGGGTCGGGCGGCGGCGTGGCGCGTCGGTGGTCAGCGGCGGTGGTGGGTCAGGATCTCGGCGACGCGGCGGTGCGGGGCCGGGTGGGCGGCGGTCGTGGGGGCGTCGCTCTCGCTCTCCCACAGCAGGTTCTGCAGGACCCGGGCCTGCGTCCAGGCCGCCGCCCTGGGCCGGTCCAGGCCGAGCACCTCGGTCATCAGGTCGAAGCGGCGCAGCACCGCCCGGTCCACGTCGCCGCCGGCGACGGCCTCGTCCCAGCGGTTGTGCAGCGCCGGCAGCAGCTCGAACGCCGGGTCGCCGGCCAGCGGTTTGGGGTCGATCGCCAGCCACCCGGCGCGCTGCTCGCCGTCCGGCAGCGGGGCCAGCACGTTGTCGTAGTGCAGGTCCCAGTGGAGCAGCCGGTCGCCGGCGCCGTCCGGCAGCACGTCGGCGAGGGCGCCGGCGCACCGCGTCAGCAGCCGGCCCGTCGCCTGGTCGGCGGCGGCCACCGCGGCGGGGACCCGGCGCAGCAGGTCGGCGGCGATGTCGGCGAGCCGGGGCAGCCCGGCCGGGGCGGGCACGGCGGTCAGCTGGGCGAGCCGCTCGCTCAGCAGCCGCAGCGCCTGGGTCACGTTCGGGACCGAGCCCAACGAGCGGCCGGCGTCCAGCCGTTCGAGCAGCATCGAGCCGGAACCGGGGTCGTGCTCCAGCAGCCGCACCGCGCCCGCGCCGTCCCAGGCGCGCAGCGCGAGCGGCTCACCGCGGGTCTCCTCGTCCACCGGCTGGAGCTTCAGCACGGCGGCCGTGCCGTCCGCCCGCCGCACCGGCAGCACCAGCGCGACGGCTCCGTTGGCCACCGGCCCGTCCGGCGTCAACGCCCAGCGCTCCAGGCACCGTTCGGCCAGCGCCGGCAACCCGGCCACCCACCCCCGGCCGGCCGCCCCGAAGGCGTCCACCAGCCCCGCCGGCACCTCGAACAACGGACGGGGACGGACCATGCGGACACCTCACGACGGCTGGGCGGACGACGGACAAATCCCCATGGAACCCGGCCCGGCGGTCAGCCGTCCGTCGGCGGTGTCAGCAGCAGGGTGGCCAGGGCCCGGGGCGGGACGCTCGGGTGGCGGTCGCTGACCTGGGCGTCGCCGACCTCGATCAGGCGCCAGGTGCCGTCCGCCCGGCGGGCCACGTCGGTGGTGATGAACGGGCAGCCCAACCGCGCGACCGGGTCCCGCAGTTGGTCCAGCGGCGGGGTGGGGACGGCGGGGTCGGCGGCGTCCGGGTGGGGGGTGTGCAGCACCGGCTCGCCGGCCAGCCACCAGACGCGGACCTCGGGCCCGGTGTAGTGCTCCCAGGCGCGCAGCGCCACCCCGCCGGCCAGGAACTCGTCCTGGAGCTCCATCATGCGGGCCACCACCCGCCGCAGCCCCGGCGTGTCGGCCAGGTCGGGCACGTAGGCGGCGGTGTCCCACTCGTGCTTGCGGGACTTGACCCAGTCCTTGACCACGCCGGGCCCGGCCGGCAGCGTGCTGGCCAGCCTGGCCAGCTCCTCGGCGGTCGGCACCTCGCCCGGCTCGGCGGCCAGCCACCGACTGGCCGCCGTCACCGCCTCGAACTCCGGGTACCAGTAGGGCAGTTCGTGCGCACAGCGGTACTCGTCAGCGGACACCCGCAGCGGGGTGCCGCGGGCGGCGAGAGCGGTCGCCAACTCGGCGTAGCGCTGCTCCGGGATCATCCAGCCCCGGTACCAGACGGGCCCCAGGTCGCGCGGGACCCGTGCCACCGCGTCCCGCGCGTCCCCGGCCAGCAGCGCGTCGTGGTCCAACAGTGCGACCGTGCCACCCAGTTCGCGCACCGCCTCCGCCTCGGGGGCGAAGTGGGCGTCGACCCGGCGCGGGTTGAGCGGATCGCGGCAGAACAGCACCTGACTCATGGCCTCACCGTAACCGGCCCGGCCGGTCAACGCAGTTCGGTATGCGGCCGGGGCCGGAACGTGGTGACCAGGGCCAGGCAGAGCAGCGCGATGCCGATCCGGCCGGACGCCTGGAGCAGCGAGCCGCGCAGCAGGATGAAGCCGTAGCCGGCCAGCACCGGCACGACCACGGCCAGCACGTTCCCCGGCGACGGGTCGTCCAGGGTTCTCCGCACATAGCGGCGGTCGGTGCGGGCGGCCAGGTAGCCGATCCCGGCGAAGCCCAGTGACATGCCCAACAGGCCGAAGTCGAGCCACAGTTCGGCCCAGAGCGGGGAGGACAGGTTGGCGCTGTCGGTGCCCATCCAGCCGCCGACCAGGAAGCCGGTGTCCTCCGGCTTGTCCGCCCACATCCCGCGCGGCACGAAGAACAGCGCCGCGCCGAGGAGCTGTTCGCCGTAGGAGTGGCCGTGCCCGTCGCCGGCGAAGGTGACGGTGTTGGCGAACATGTTCAGCTGGTCGTAGTCCTTGATGACCAGCGGTTCCAGCACCGAGTCCGTCTCCAGTGGGCGTCGTTCCTCCTCCGCGTACCGGAACCGGTCGGTGAACGGGAAGATCAGCAGCGCCACCACCAGGCCAAGCGCCAGCGCCGCCCGGTACATCACCGGGCTGCGCGGGAAGACGGTGAAGAGCAGCGCGAAGAGCACCGTGAGGAACCAGTAACGCGGGTTGGAGATCGGGTTGTTGACCACCGCGTTGAGCAGCAGCAGCCCGGCCCAGGCCAGCACTACCGCCGGCCGTCGGCGGGCCTCCCCCGAGGTGACCAGCCAGCGGGTCAGGAAGAGCAGCGCCAGCAGCGCCGGCACCGTGCCGAAGCCGCGCAGCAGCGCGCTGCCGGCCTCGCCGCCCTCGCCGTCGACCGGCGTGCCGGTGGCCTCGGCCAGGCTCAGTCCCAGCTCCTGACGGCTCGTGAAGAACACGGCAGGCCCGCCGAGTTGGACGATCAGCAGACCGCTGGCCGCGTAGCCGAGCAGCACCAGCAGCCAGAGCCGGCCGCGGTGCACGCTCGCCGGCCGGCGGCGTTCCCGCCCCAGCGGGCGCACCCGGGCCAGCAGCGCCCCCACGTCGAAGGCGATCATGCCGCAGAGCACCAGCGCGGTGGCCAGCTGGGTGTCCTCCCGGGGGCCGAGCACGGGCGTCGGGTCGCGGCCCAGCACGCTCTGCGCCAGCGGCGCGATGCCCATCGCCAGGTAGCCGAAGAGCCAGAACGCGCCCTGCACCAGCCGCCGGCGGCCGGAGAGGACCATCGCGCACAGCCGCACCCCGGCGTAGCCGGCGACCACCAGCTGGAGCCAGAACGTGGCGTCCCGCAGCCCGGAACCCTGCTGGGCGGCGACCGCCAGCGGCAGGGCGCCGACCACGGTGGCGATCAACGGGACCGAAAGCGGCCGGGAGAGCACCGCCCGGCGGGGCACCTCGATCGCCACCCGTCCCCCTCCGCCAACCCGGACCCCCGGCATCGCGGAAGGCCATCACGGAAGGGTCAGTCTAGGTCCCCCAGCCGTTGCCGCACGGGCCAACCGACCCGTCAACGGCCGCCGTTCGGCCACCCGTCCGGCGAGGGGCCCGGTCAGGGGCCGCGCGGCCGGCGGCTTCAGGACCGGGCTTCCGGGGCCCCTCCGCCGGCGGCGGCGTGGGCCTCCCGTGCCGCCATCACCTCGGGCATCCCGGTGTGGATGTGCTCGATCAGCGCCAGCAGGTGGTCCGCCGTGCTCTCGCCCAGCGGGGTCAGCGAGTAGTTGACCTTGGGCGGCAGCACCGCCAGCACCTCGCGTGTCACGAAGCCGTCCCGCTCCAGCGCCTGGAGGGTCTGGGCGAGCATCTTCTCGCTGACCCCGTCGATTCGGCGGCGCAGCCGGTTGAACCGCGCCGGGCCCCGGCGGAGCCCGGCCATCACGAGCACTCCCCAGCGGCCGGTGAGGTGCTCCAGCACCGTGCGGGACGGACAGTCCCGGGAGAACACGTCGAAGGCCAGTTCCTCGGCCTGCCGCTCGTCCTCGGGGCGCATAGCCCGCTCCATGGTGACCACCTCCCGCCGGTAGCGTATCCCCAGCTTCTCACTGTCGAAAAGTTTGCGCTTTCGAAAAGAAAGCGTACGGTGGCGCTGACGACGGGGACGAAGGGTCGCCGCCGTACCGGCCGACCCAGGGAGCGTTGCCATGATCGTTGTCACCGGAGCCACCGGCGGGCTGGGGAACGGGGTGGTCCGTGGGCTCCTCGCCCGCGGGGTGCCCGCCGGCGAGGTGGTCGCCGCCGTGCGCGCCCCGGAAAAGGCGGCCGACCTGGCCGCGCTGGGGGTCACCGTGCGGCACGCCGACTACGACCGGCCGGAGACCCTGGAGCCCGCCTTCGCCGGCGCGGCGAAGCTGCTGCTGGTCTCCTCGGTCGGCACCGACGAGGTCCGGCTCGCCCAGCACCGGGCCGTGCTGGCCGCCGCCGGGCGGGCCGGCGTGCGGCTGCTGGCCTACACCTCGCTGGTCGAGGCCGACACCAACCCGCTCGGCCTGGCCGGCACGCACCGCGCCACCGAGCGCGCGATAGCCGAGTCCGGGCTGCCCCACGTGCTGCTGCGCAACGGCTGGTACACGGAGAACTACCTGTGGCGGCTGCCCGCCGCCGTCGCCCGGGGCGAGCTGCTCGGCAGCGGCGGCGAGGGGCGGGTCGCCGCCGCGGCCCGCGCCGACTTCGCCGAGGCGGCGGCCGAGGTGCTCACCCTGGACGACCAGGCCGGCCGGGTCTACGAGCTGACCGGCGACACCGCCTGGACGGCGGCCGAGCTGGCCGCCGAGGCCGCCGCCGCCACCGGCCGGCCGGTGGCCTACCGTGACATCCCGGGCGAGGAGTACGCGGCCACGCTGGCCGCCGCCGGGCTGCCCCCGTTCGCCGTCGACCTGTTCGTCGACGCCGACCTGCGGGTGTCCGAGGGGGCGCTGGCCACCGTCTCGGACGACCTGGCGAAGCTGCTGGGGCGGCCCACCACCCCGCTGGCGGCCAGCGTCGCCGCGGCGCTCGCCGACTGACCGCCGACTGACCGCCGACCGACCGCCGAACCGGGGACCGACCGCCGCCGGTCGAGACCGCCACGACCACGACCACGACCACGAGATGAGGGGACCCGAGATGACGACCATGCGGGTGGAGATCTGGGGCGATGTCGTCTGCCCCTGGTGCTACATCGGCACCGCGCGCTTCGAGCGCGCCCTGGCCGACTTCGAGCACCGGGAGCGGGTCGAGGTCGTCCACCGTTCCTTCGAGCTGGACCCGAGCCGAGAGCCCGGCCAGACCGAGCCGGTGACCGACCTGCTCGCCCGCCGATACGGGCCGCAGGCGGTCGAGATGGAGCAGCGGGTCGCCGGCATCGCCGCGGCGGAGAACCTGCCCTACCGCTCGGAACGGCTGATGGGCAGCACCCTCGACGCCCACCGCCTGTTGCAGCTGGCCAAGGAGCGCGGCGTTCAACACCGCCTGCTGGACGTGCTGTACGAGGCCAACTTCGGCAGGGGCGAGAACGTCTTCGACCACGCCGAGCTGCTCCGGCTCGCCGGCGCGGCCGGGTTGGACCCGGCGGAGGCCCAGCGGGTGCTCGACGACCCGACGGCGTACCGGGACGCGGTGCACGCCGACCAGCGGGCCGCCGCCCAACTCGGCGCCAACGGGGTGCCGTTCTTCGTGCTGGACGGCCGCTACGGGGTCTCCGGCGGCCAGCCGGTCGAGGTCTTCGCCGAGGCCCTGCGCCAGGCCTGGGGCGACCGCCCCGTGCTGGACACGCTGGGCGGCCCGGCCGACGGCGCGGTCTGCGGCCCCGACACCGCATGCTGAACGGTCCCGTCCCGCCGGGCCCGCCACGCGAGTCGGCTCGCCGCGGGCACCGGTGGAGCCGGTGTGGTGGGGCCGGCGGGAACACGGCCGCTGGGCGGACTCGTTGAGCCGCGGCTTGGACGGGCGGCTTGGACGGGCGGCTTGGACGGGCGGCTTGGACGGGCGGCTTGGACGGGCGGCTTGGACGGGCGGCTTGGACGGGCGGCTTGGACGGGCGGCTTGGACGGGCGGCTTGGACCGGCCTGCTTGGACCGGCCTGCTTGGGCGGGGCAGTTGGACGGGCCCGCTGAGGCCGCCCGGGCTGGACGCCGGCCCGCGCGAGCCGGTCCGTCGGGGTACCACCGATGGCGCGATCGGCCGGGCGGCCCACCGGGGGCGGCACGTTGACGGCCCCCGCCGGGCCCGGCGGGCACGGAGTGGCCCGTCGGGCTGGGGTCGCCGAACCGGCCCGCCGGGCCCGCCCGTCGGGGCGGTGGCCGCCGAGCAGCTCGGCTGGTGTGGAAGCGCTCAGCCGTCGGGCGTGGGGCGGTGACGGCGGCGGTGGGCGGCCACCCGGGCCCGGTTGGCGCAGCCCGGGGAGCAGTGCCGGCGCCGGCTGCCGGGGCCGAGGGCCAGGAAGAGCCGTCCGCAGGCCGGCGCGGCGCAGGCCCCCCACGCCAACCCGCCGCGTTCACTCAGGAGTTGGGCCAGCGCATGGGCGCTGGACGCGGTGAACCAGTCCGCCCAGGAGGCGTCCTCGCCCCGGTCCACGTGCAGGTGCCAGCGCTGTCCGTCGTGCCGGGAGAGGCGGGGCCGGGCCCCGCACTCCGCGAGCAGTGCGTTGAGCGCCTCGGCGGCTCGGTCGGTGTCCGGCTCGGCGAGCACGTCGGCCAGCCGCCCGGCGGCGGCCCGCAGCGCGGCGGCGTCGGCCTCGGTCAGCCGGTCCCGGCGGACGTCGGCCGGTCGTTCTCCGTGCCGGACCAGCAGCGCGGCCAACTCCGCGCGGGGCAGCGCCGGGTCGGCGCGGACGGCGTTGGCCAGCTCGACCAGCCGGTGGGCCGGCTGGATGACAGGTGCGGACACGGGTCCATTCTCCCTCCCGGCCGGTCGGTCGGTCCGGCGGTGGCGTGCGGCGCACCCGGCCGGGGTAATGTCTTTTCGCCACAAGGCATTACAGGGGTTGGCCGACGGCCGGCCCGGGAGGGCGGTGGGATGAGCGGAGCGCTGGCGCGCTGCCTGGTCACGGCCTTCGGCGCCCGGCTGGCGGACGAGGGCATGGCGGTCGCCGTGGTGCTGGTGGCGCTGGCCAGGACCGGGGACGCCGCCGAGGGCGCGTTCGTGGTGACCGCCTGGCTGCTGCCGCACGTGCTGACCGCCCCGCTGACCGGCGCGCTGGTCGGACGGGCGCGCCGGCCGGCGTTGCTCTGCGCCGGCGCGCTGGCCTGTTTCGCGCTCGGCATCGCGCTGCTGGCCTGGCTGGTCGGGCGGGCGCCCACCCCGCTGGTGCTGGCCGTGGCCCTCGCCGGCGGCGCCTGCGGGCCCATGGTCTCCGGTGGACTCTCCAGCCTGGTAGCCGAGTTGACCCCCGCGGGGCGGGTGCGCGACCGCGCCTACGCGTGGGACTCGGCCGGCTACAACGCCGCCGCGCTGGCCGGCCCGGCGCTGGTCGCGCTGCTGGCCGGGGTGGCCACGCCCGGCGTCGCGATGGCGACGCTCGGCCTGGTCGCCGGCCTCGCCGCCCCGCTGGCCGGCACGTTGCCGCTCACCGGCCGCACGCCGGCGCGCACCAGCCGCCTGCGCGCCGAGCTGCTCGCCGGGGCGCGCGCGGTGCTGGCGGTCCGCCCGCTGCGCGCCATCACCGCGGCCACCACCCTGGCCTCGCTGGGGCTCGGCGGGCTGACCACCTGCACCGTGCTGCTCGCCGAGGGGTTCGGCGATCCGGGCGCCGCCGGCTACCTGGTGACCGCCTTCGCACTGGGCGCGTTCGGGGGCGCGCTCTGTGTGCCGAGCGCCCTGCCGCCCGAGCGGCTGGCCGGTTGGGCGCTGGTCGGGTTGGGCCTGGCCCTGGCCGGGGCGGCGACCGCCCCTGGGCTCGCGGTGGCGCTGCCGCTCTACGCCCTCGCCGGCTGGTTCGACGGCCCGCTGCTCAACGCCACCCTGCGGCTGCGGGCCGCGCACGCCCCCGCGCACGCCCGCGCGCAGGTGTTCACCCTGGGCGCCGGCCTCAAGCTGACGGCCGCCTCGCTGGGCGCGGCGGCCGTCGGCGTGGGCAGCCAACTCCCGCCCGCCGCCCTGCTGGTGGCGATCGCCGCGCTCTGCCTGCTGGCCGCCGCGACCCAGCACGCCCTGGCCCGCCCGCCCCGGGCGGCGACCGCCCCGGCCAGCCGCGCCGTCGGGAGCGGCCCACCGGCCTGAGGGCCTACCGGCCTGAGGGCCTACCGGCCTGAGGGCCTACCGGCCTGAAGACCTACCGGCCTGCCGGCCCAGCCCACCATCCCGGCCCGCCGCCGCCGGCCCACCATCCCGGCCCGCCGCCGGCCCACCCGCCCAGCCCACCATCCCGCCCACCGGCTCGGCCCGCCGCCGGCCCACCGGCCAGGCGCCCCGGGCCGCGCCACCGGCGCAGCCGGTGACTTCACCGCAGGCGGAAGACCGGCCCGCGCGGGGTGAAGGGCAGGCCGGCGCCCTCCGGGACGAGGTAGGCGTGTTCGGCGCGCACCCGCAACACGTCGCAGTAGCCGTCCGTGATGATCAACACCGGCGCCGCCGGCGGGAAGTCCGGCGCGCGCCGCAGCAGGTCCACGCCCGGCTGGAGGACCGTGCCGCCCCGCCCCCTGACCCGGACCCGGCCGGCGATCTCCGCCGGCGGCAGGTAGCCCGCGTCGTAGGCCGCGGCGTCGCAGAACACCACCCTGGCCGCCGGCACGTCCCGGGCCTCGGCGTAGGAGGCGATGGCGCCCAGCGCCTTGCCGAGCAGCCGGGCGTTCATCGAACCCGAGGTGTCCAGCACCACCCCGAACGTGCAGCGCGCCACCACCTCGGGCGGGAAGAAGCGGCCGGCGCGCGGGATGTCGGGCGTGGACGCCTGCCGCCTGGCGTACCGGGCATAGCTGCGCACCGGCTCCGGGCGCGGCACGAACTCGTCGAACCAACGGGCCAGCCGCGCGTCCCACGGCACCGGGGGGTGCGCCAGCGCCCGGATCTCCTGCACCAACCCGGCCGGCAACATGCCACGCCCGCCGCTCTCGTGCAGCTCCAGGCCCTGGGTCAGGCCGCGCCGGTAGAACTCGTCGAGGTCCACCCAGTCACGCGGCCGGCCGTCCAGCGGCGCGCCGACCAGGTCGCCGACGCCCTTGCCGCGCAGCGTGGCCAGCCGCCGGGCGCGCCGGGCGTCGGTGACGATCCGGTCGTACACCTCCTCCACCGAGAGTCCCCGCAACTCCGGGTCGTACAGCAGACCTTCCGGCATGGCGCCGACGGCCATCTCGACCAGCCAGCCGTTGACCACGTAGTCGGCGGCCACGTTGAAGAGGTACGGGTCGCGCGCCCCGACCCGGTCCTGGTGGCGCAGGGCGGCGTGCAGCATCTCGTGGGCCAGGACGAACCGCCACTCCTCGTCCTCGTACTGGCGCAGTGGGTTGACGTAGATCTCGCCCAGTGCGGCGTCCACCGCGGCCACCGCGATGCCGTGCGCGCGGGCGAGTTCGGCGTCCGCGACGATCCGCATGCCGGACGCGATGCCGCCGAGCAGCGGGTAGGCGGAGAGGAACCAGTTGAACGCCCGCTCCCAGGGCCGGCTCGGGCGCCGCTCGCCGGTCAGCGTGTCGCGCCGCCCGCCCGCCACGTCCATCGCCGCCGACATGGTGCGGGTCAGCGCGCCCGCGAACGCCGACTGCCAGTCGGGCGGCCCCTGCCACCCCGTCCACCTCAGCAGGATCTGGTCCGGCTCGGTGTCCGCGGCGCCGCCCCGCTCGAAGGCGGCCGGCACGCCGTCCCGCCGCCAGCGGTCGGCCAGCTGCTCCTCGTCCCCGCCGGGGAACTCCGTCGGCACGTGGTCGGGAGCCCGCCCGACGGGATAGCTGGCCAGGAAGCGGTTGACCACCGCGCAGCGGGCGGCCAGCGCGAACCGGTCCGGCTGCGGCCGGCGTTCCTTCGCGGCGGGCACATGGCCGAAGCCGAGGTGGATGACGCAGTGCGCGAGCGCCCAGGCCCATTCCTCCGGCTCGGCGCGGCGATCGGGGTGCACATGGAACCGGCCGTCCGAGTCCACCGCGGCCAGGCCGCGGGCCGGGGAGTGGTCGCAGTTCCGGTCGCGGCAGACGCCGGGCGCCAGCGCCCCGAGCGCCGGATGCCGCCGGACGACCTCCAGGCCGGCGAGGAACGCCGTGGTGGCCGCGTCCTGCCGCTCCTTCTTCTTCTGTTGGGACCGCCCGCGCCCGGCGCGGCTCACCGGCGGGCCTCGACCAGCCGGGGCAGGTCGCGGGCCGCCTCCACCAGGAACCAGGCGGGCAGCACCGGCTGCCCGTCCTCGTCGTCGCGGATCACCGTCTGGGCGACCTCGACCGAGATCTCGGCCAGCTGCACCAGCAGCGTCTTGGCCCGGTGCGCCGACTGCCGCAGCGCGGCCGGCACCTGCTCCCGGGTGGCCGGCAGCTCCCGCACCAGCCGGTCCCGGAAGGCGTCGGCCAGGAAGTAGAGCAGGTCCCGGTCCTCGACCCGGTGCGGCCAGGAGGCCGTGCCCTTGACGATGGCCTCGATGCCGTAGGCGTGCCGGACGATCTTGACGTAGCCGCAGAACGAGACGGCGTGCGCGGGGGTGAGCGTGCCGTGCGCGACGACCCTGAGCGTCTCCTCGTCCAGGTCGTCCCCGAAGGAGTGCAGCGCGTCGGAGAGCATGTGCCAGGAGCGCGGCGTGGAGAACGCCTCCTCGGTCTTCGGCGGCAGCGACCACAGGTGCCCGGGCCGCTCGGTCAGGTAGTCCACCACCCACCGGTGGATGCCGTGCGCCCCCGCCCAGACCAGCCAGTCGGTGGCCGAGGCCCGCAGATGGACGTGGGTGAGCCGGTTGACCAGCGCGGACGCGATCGGCCTGGCCAGCGCGTTGTCCGTGGCGCGGTTCCCGGCGCCGATCACGATGGAGCCGGCCGGCAGCTCGTAGGAGCCGATCCGCCGGTCCAGGATCAGCGAGTAGAACGCCTTCTGCACGTCGGGCGTCGCGGCGTTCAGCTCGTCCAGGAACAGGCAGTACGGCTCGTCCCTGGCGATCGCCTCCGGCGGGCAGAACACCGACCGGCCGTCGCGGATCTGCGGCACCCCGATGAGGTCCTCGGGGGCGAGCTGGGTGCCGAGCAGACTGACACACTCCAGGCCCAGCGACTCGGCGAAGTCCCGCACCAGCGAGGACTTGCCGATGCCGGGCGCGCCCCAGAGGAAGACGGGGCGCACGGTGGCCAGGCCGAGCAGCAGCTCGGGGACCCGGGCGGGGGTGACGGTGACGGCGGCCTGCAAGCGGGGCACTCCTGGGGTGGGGAACGTCGGTGGTGCGCCCGGCTCAGTGCCGGCGCCCGACCAGTGTGTCCGTGAAGTCCCGGCCCGCGCAGTCGATTTATCGGTGGGGCGGGTGCCGGTTATCGGTGGAGCGGGTGCCGGGCGGGGCGACCGGCCCGGTCGGACTGGCGTTCGGCGGCCCGACGCCTAGAGTGGGCAGCCAGTCGGTCAGCCGTCCTGATCAGCCAGGTGGAGGGGTGTGCGGATCATGGCCCGCGTCAGCGCGTTGTTCAGCTACCCGGTCAAGGGCTGCGCCGGCGTGCCGCTGGCCGCCGCCCGGCTGGCGCCCACCGGGCTGCCGCACGACCGGGCCTTCCTGGTCACCGACCCGGAAGGCGTCTTCCGCAGCCAGCGGGCCGACCCCCGACTCGCCCTGGCCCGGCCCGCGTTGGGCGCGCACGGCGACCGGCTGACGCTCACCGCGCCGGGTCTCGAACCGGTCACCGTGCCGGTGGACACCACCGGCCCCGCCCGCCGGGTGACGCTCTTCGGCGACCCCTACACCGGGATCGACCAGGGGCAGGCCGTGGCCGACTGGTTCACCGAACTCCTCGGCCGCCCCAGCCGCCTGGTCCGGGTGCCGCCCGACCACCGCCGCACCACCACCGGGCTGACCCCGGGCACCAGCAACTACGCGGACAGCGCCGCCGTCTCGCTGCTCAGCCAGGCCGCGCTGACCGGGCTCAACGAGCGGCTCGCCGCGCGCGGCGAGCCACCGCTGCCGATGGACCGGTTCCGGCCCAACGTCGTGCTGGACGAGGTGGACGCGCCCCACGAGGAGGACGCCTACCGCGCCCTCACCCTCGGCGAGGCCCGCCTCGGCTTCGCCAAGCTCGCCGTCCGCTGCGCGGTCACCCTCGTCGACCAGCGCACCGGCGCTCGCGCCGGCCCCGAGCCGCTGCGCACCCTCGCCGACTACCGGCGCGCCCCGGCCGGCGGGGTCGCCTTCGGCGCCAAGTTCGCGGTGCTCGGGCCCGGCGCCCTGGCGGTCGGCGACCGGGTCGCCGCGCTCACCCGGGCCGACGCGGCGGAGCCCGCGCCGACGGCGAGCGGGAGCGTGACCCGGTGACCGGGACCGACCGAGACGCCCGACTCGCCGCCGCCGTCGCGCTCCGCGAGGCCGGCCAGCCGGAGCGCGCCAGGGACGAACTCCGCGCGCTCGCCGAGGAGTTCCCCACCGACCTGACGGTGGCCTACCAGACCGCCTGGGTCCACGACGTCCTCGGCCTGGAGGCCGAGGCGGTGCCGTACTACGAACGGGCCGTCGCCGGGCCCGGCCTGACCGCCGAGGAACGCTCCAGCGCGCTGCTCGGGCTCGGCAGCACCTACCGGACCCTGGGCCGTTACCCGGAGGCGGTGGCCACGTTGCGGCGCGGGGTCGCCGAGTTCCCCGCGCACGGCGGGCTGCGCGCGTTCCTCGCCATGGCCCTGCACAACACCGGCCAACACGCCGAGGCCGCCGGCCTGTTGCTGGAGCTGCTCGCCGCGACCAGCGCCGACCCGACGGTCGCCGAATACCGGCGGGCGATCGCCTACTACGCGCCCCGGCTCGACCAGACCTGGCCCGCCTGACCGGCCCGCCGTGCCCGCCGGGTCCGACCGGTTTGCCGTGCCCGACCGGCCCGACCGGCCCGACCGGTCCGACCGGTCTGACCCGGCCGACCCGCCCGCGTCCGGCCGAGTGCCTGCCCCGTCCGAGCCGTCCGAACCGAGGAGGCGCACCCGCCATGTCCGACCTGTTCGACGGGCCTGACCGGCCTGGCGGGCCTGACCGGCCCGCCCCGGCCGACCTGCGTGTCGAGATCGAGCACCGGCTCCGGCGGCTGCTCGCCGACCCCGGCACGGCCGGCGCCACGGCCGACTGGGCCGTCGCCACCATGGCGGGCGACGCCCCCGAGCTGGCGGACGAGACCGTCTGGACCGCCCTCGACCAGCTCGGTGGCGCCGACCTGGAGACCGGGACGGGCCGGCTGCACGGTGCCGCCGACTTCGCCGCCTGGCTGGCCGAGTTCCGGGCCGGCCGTCCCCCCGGGCCCGTCGGCCCGGCGCCGCCCGGGCTGCCGCTGACCCTGGGCGGCCGGCCGGCCCGCTACCTGCCGGCCGGTGAACGCGTCCCGCCCACCTGCGCGTTGGCGTCCTTCGACGCCGAGGAGGACGCCCGACTGGCCGACCACCCCAGGGTGCGGCGGATCGTGCTGCGCCATCGCCCCCGGTGGGTCCCGACGGTCCAGTGCCTGCACTGGTCGGACGGGGCGGACCCGCGCGCCCTGGACGAGCTGGTCGCCGAGGGAGTGGCCACCGACGCGGACTTCGCCGGCGCCCTGCCGGCCCAGGCCGTCGACCTGACCTGTCGGCGCTGCGGGGTGCCGAGCCGGGTGCTGCTGGCGGCGCCCGGCACGGCGCTCCTCGACGACGAGCCGGCCCGGCTGCGGGCGCACCGGTGGGTCGAACGCTGCCCGCGCTGCGCCGGCCGCTGGACGGCGAACGTGCTGGAGATCCTTCCCGACGCCGCCCCGCCGGGCGGCTGACCGGGCCCGCCCCCGGCTGTTCCCCCCGCCCTCACCCGTCGCCGACCCGTTCCGGACCGGCCGGGACCGGGATATGGGTGCGCGGCGGGTCCCGGCGCCTGCCATGCTAGAAGTGGCACAGGCGCACGTGCGGCGCGGTTCGACTCCCGGGGAAGAAGTACACAGAAGATGGTGGAACAGGTACGGCCGTTGGCCGACGAGGTGGCCGCCGCGGTTTCCGCGGCGATGGAGCAGGCGCTGCCGGCCGAGTTGGCCTCGGCGGACCCGCTGGTCCGCCCGTCGGACCACGCGGACTTCCAGGCCAATGTCGCGCTCTCCATGGCCAAGCGCCTCGGCCGGAACCCGCGTGAGCTGGCCGGCACCCTCCGTGAGCACCTGCTGGCCGACGCGCCCTTCGTCGCCTCGGTCGAGGTGTCGGGGCCCGGCTTCCTCAACATCGACCTCACCGACGCCGCGCTGCTGCGGCGGCTGGCCATCCGGCTGACCGCGCCCCGCCTCGGGGTGCCCGAGTCGCAGGCCGGCGAGACGGCCGTGGTGGACTACTCGGCGCCCAACGTCGCCAAGGAGATGCACGTCGGCCACCTGCGGTCGACGCTGATCGGCGACGCCCTGGTGCGGGTGCTCGGCTTCCTCGGCGCCCGGGTCGTCCGGCAGAACCACATCGGCGACTGGGGCACGCAGTTCGGGATGCTCATCCAGTACATCTTCGAGCACCCCGAGGCCAGTTGGCGCAGCAAGGACGAGGACGTCGCGCAGGCCGGCGTCGGCGGCGCGGTCTCCGCCCTGGACGTCCTCTACCGGACCGCCCGCAAGGAGTTCGACGCCGACCCGGCGTTCAAGGAGCGGGCCCAGCGGCGGGTCGTCGCCCTGCAGGCCGGGGACCCGGAGACGACCGCCATCTGGCGAGAGATCGTCGCCGAGTCGGAGGTGTCCTTCCAGCAGGTGTACGAGCGGCTCGGGGTGCTGCTCACCCGGGACGACATCGCGGGTGAGTCGTTCTACAACCCGTGGCTGGACGACGTGGTGGACGAGCTGGCCGGCAAGGGCATCCTGGAGGACAGCGAGGGCGCCAAGGTCGTCTTCTTCGACGACATCAGGGGCCCGGAGGACAAGCCGGTGCCGATGCTGGTCCGCAAGTCGGACGGCGGCTACGGCTACGCGGCGACCGACCTGGCCACCATCCGGCGCAGCATCCAGCACCACGCGGGCACCCGGCTGATCTACGTCGTCGACTCCCGGCAGTCGCAGCACTTCGACATGCTGTTCCGGGTGGCTCGGCGGGCCGGCTGGCTGACCGACGACATCGAGGCCGTGCACGCCGCCAACGGCACCATCAACGGCCCCGACGGCCGCCCGTTCAAGACCCGCGCCGGTGGCACGGTCCGGCTGGCCGACCTGCTGGACGAGGCGCTGGCCGCGGCCCGCGAGGTGGTCGCGGAGAAGGATCCGGACCTCGACGAGGAGCAGCTGGCCGAGATCGCCCGGCTGGCCAGCATCGGCGCCATCAAGTACGCCGAGCTGTCCACCTCGCGGACCAGGGACTACTCCTTCGACGTGGCCCGGATGGTCTCCTTCAACGGCCAGACCGGCGTCTACCTCCAGTACACCCACACCCGGATCGCCTCCATCCTGCGGCGGGCCGCCGAGGGCGAGGGGCCGGGCGCCGCGTTCCACCCGGAGCTGGCGCTTGAGCCGGCCGAGCACGCGCTGGGCCTGGCGCTGGACGGCTTCGGCCGGGCGCTGACCGAGGTCGCGGCGGCGCTGGAGCCGCACCAGCTCGCCGGTTACCTCTACGGCCTGGCGAAGGCGTTCACCGCCTTCTACGAGTCCTGCCCGGTACTCAAGGGCGTCGAGCCCGAGGTGCGGGCGAACCGCCTCGCGCTCTGCGAGCTGACGCGGGCGACCCTGGCGCAGGGCCTGGACCTGCTGGGGATCGCCGCGCCCGAGCGGATGTAGCCGCCGGTGCGGGTGCTGCACGCGGTGACCCTGCACACCCCCAGCCACGCGTTCGGCGGGCCCACCCGGGTCGCCCTCGGGCTCTGCCGGGGGCTCGCCGAACGGGGGGAGCACGCCACGCTGTTGGCGCTGGGGGACGAGTTCCCCGCCGGCCCGCTGCCGCGCGTCGTGGAGGGCGCCCGGGTCCGGCTCTTCCGGGCGCGGCACGTGCTGCCCCGCTTCGAGGTGAGCGGGATCACCTCCCCGGCGCTGCTGGCCAGCGCCTGGGGGTATGTGCGCTCCGCGGACGTGGTCCACGTCCACCTGATGCGGGACCTGGTGACGCTGCCGGTGGCGCTGCTCGCGCTGCGCGCCGGCACCCCGCTGGTGCTGCAGACCCACGGCATGGTCGACCCCACGGAGAACCGGGTGGCCCGGCTGGTGGACCGGCTCGGCGTCCGGCGGGTGCTGCGGCACGCCGACGCGGTGCTGCACCTGACCGAGCGGGAGCGGCGGGAGACCGCGGCCGTGGTCGCGCCCGCGCCGCTGGCGCCGGCCCACCGGCTGGTCAACGGCGTGCCGGCGCGGGAGCGCGCGGCGCCGCCGCAGGGGCCGCCGCGGCTGCTGTACCTGGCCAGGGTGCAGGCGGGGAAGCGGCCGAAGGACTTCGTGGGGGCGATGCCCACGGTGCTGGCCGCCCACCCGGCGGCCCGCTTCACGCTGGCCGGGCCCGACACCGGCGCGCTGGCCGAAACCCTCGCCCACGCCGAGGAGTTGGGGGTGCGGGGCGCACTGGACGTGGTGGGGGCGCTGGACGGCCCCGCGGTGCTGGCCGCGCTGCGCGAGGCGAGCGCGCTGGTGCTGCCGTCCACCCAGGACGCGTTCCCGCTGTCGGTGCTGGAGGCGATGTCGGTGGGCACCCCGGTGGTGGTCACCGACAGCACCGGGCTGGCGCCCGACGTGGCGCGGGTCGGGGCGGGCCGGGTGGTGCCGGCGCGGGCGGCGGCCAACGGGCCGGCCGTGGGGCGGGCGATCCTGGAGCTGCTGGCGCCGGCCGCCCGGGAGCGGGCCTCCCAGGCCGCCTGGCGGCTGGTCCGCGACGAGTTCACGCTGGACGCCGTCGTGGACCGGCTCCGCGGCCTCTACACCGAGGTCCTCGACCGCCGGCCCTGAGCCGGCCATCCGGCCCGCTGGCCCGCTGGCCCGCTGGCCCGCTGGCCCACCCGCCCACCAGCCCGCTGACCGGGGCCGGGCCGGCTCAGGTGGACTCAGGCACCCGTGCCGGGCGCGGTCGTGCCCGGCACCGCGTCGGGCGGCGGCCTCAGCGGTCGCGGGCCCCGGGGTCCGGCTGGCCCCCTGACCACCCCGCTCCGGTAGCGGCGTCGAGCCCCGGACCGGCACCGCCGCCGCCACCGGTACCGCCACCGGCACCGGCATCGGCGTCGGCACCGCCACCCGCGTCTCGACCGGCCGGCGGCGCGGCTTCGGGCGGCGCCGCCGCCCGCGCCTCGCGGGTCTTGAGGCCGATCTGCCAGCGGTAGAAGCTCATCGCCAGCGCGTAGTCCAGGCCGGCGCGGCCGTCCAGGAAGCCCCGCCGGTAGACGTAGGCGTAGCCGAAGGACAGCAGCGGCTTCAGCGGCGCCCGGTGGAAGAGCTGGCCCTGCCGGGTCTTGGCCAGCCGGATCTCCTCGCGCACCGCCGGATGGCACTCCAGCCAGGCCTCCCAGTCCGAGTAGCGGTTGTGCCGCTCGAACCAGGTGCGCACCGGATCCAGGTCCCGGTGCTCGATCGGGGCCCGCAGCCGGTACACCGGCTCGGCCAACGGCTGGTAGTGGCCCTCCTGTTCGCCCATCCCCGGGGCGGCCAGGTCGGCCGGCTCGGGGAACCTGGCCCGGGTGCGGTCCAGCAGGGCCCGCTTGACGATGGTGTGGCCGTGCCGCAGCCGGCGGCCCGCGAACCAGTACCCCAGCGGGATGTCGAACGCCGCCGGCCGCACCGGGCGGCCGTCCAGGAAGATCCGCCGCAGCTCGGCCAGCAGCTCCCCGCTGGGCGTCTCGTCGCCGTCCAGGAACAGCACCCAGTCGATGTCGGTGCGGACCCGGTCCAGGCACCACTGCTTCTTCTTCGGGTAGCCGCCGTCCCAGGTGTAGCCGATCACCTCCGCGCCCTCGGCCTTGGCCAACTCCCGGGTGTCGTCGGTGCTTTCGGAGTCCACCACGACCACGGCCGTGAAGTGGGCGATGACCGAGCGCACCGTCGAGACGATGTTGGCCGCCTCGTTCCTGGTGGGGATCACCACGGCTATCGGTAGTCGGGGCACACTTCTCCTCGGGTTGGGGACGGCACTGACCGGGTCGGGCTGGCCGGGCTGGGCGGGCTGGCCGGGCTGGGCGGACCGGGGCGGCGGCTCATCCGGCGGGGGCGAGGGACTCGGCGTACTCCGGGCACAGGTGCGTCACCGCCGCCTCGGCCTCGGGGATCTCGCCAGCCGCGACCGCCTCGGGTATCGCCTCGGGCGCGTGCCGGGCGAGGTAGCCCAGCCGCTCGCAGGCGGCCATCCCCTGGTCGAGGACGGCGCCCGGGGCCACCCCGGCCGGCACCCGCTCGACCAGGAACTCCCGCTGCTCCTCGGTGAACTCGCCGTCAGGCGGCGCCAGCTCGTCCTCCGGCAGCGGCTCCGCCGAGGAGAGGTCCGTCAGCGCTGACCCCGCCGCCTCGCCGGCAGCCTCGCCCGTCTCCTCGTCCGCCTCCCCGGCCGGCGCCGGCCGCTCCTCCGCCGGCCCCGCGCTCTCCGTGGCGGCGGCCTGCCGGCCGGCGCCGTCCTCGGCCGGCTCCTCGCCGGCCGATCCGCCACAGCCGGCCAGCAGCAACAGCAGCCCGAGGACCGGCGCCGCCGCCCGCGCGGCGCGCCCGCGGGCCGTCACGGCGCCCCGAAGGTGAGCAGCAGCTGCGGCCGGGCGGCGACCTGGCCGCTCTCCCTGGCCCGCAGCCAGAGACTGTCCGTGCCCTCGCCGGTCAGCGCCAGGCCCAGCTCGCCGCCGAGCGCGTCGGCTATCTCCCCGACCTCCAGCCGCGCCGTGTAGCTGCCGCCGGGCGCCTCGGGCGCCGCCAGCGTGCCCAGCGACTCCTCGGCCAGCTCCGGTCTGTTGGCGTAGGTCGTCGTCGCCTCCGACCAGTCGCCGACCGTGGCCCGCACCGCGAAGTCGTCCAGGGAACCGGCCGCCGCGTCGTCGCTGACCCGGACCCGCAGCGCGGCGTCCTTCAGCACCGTGCCCGGCGGGGCGGCCGGCAGGGTGAAGGCGAGGTAGCTCTCGTAGCGGCTGCTGCCGCGCACCGCCAGCTGCTGGTGGGTGCCGTGGATGGCGTTGACCGCGGCGCCGTTGACATACGTGTCGGCATCCGGGGTGAGCTGGGTGACCGTGTCGACCGGCAGCGCGGCCGCCGCGTAGTGCGCCGCGATCCGGGCGGCCGGCAACTGCGGCGCGTAGACCGCCGTCTCGTCCAGCCGGCCCTGGTAGAAGTCGCTGCTGGGCCGGCCCGGCCAGCTCTGCAGGCTGTCCCCGCCGGTGCGCCAGTAGCCGTTGACCTCGCGGCTGGCGGTGATCGAGGTGTTGACCGCGACCTGCTCGCCGTCCACGTAGAGCCGCATCCCGGCCGGCCCGACCGAGGCGGCGACCTGGTGCCACTGGCCGTCGTTGTAGCTCTCCCGACTGGTCACCGTGTGGTACCTGCCGTCGTAGACGCCGAACGCGACCCGGCCGTCGTTGAGCAGGTAGATGTTGTTGTCCCGGTTGGCGCTGGGCTGGAGCGTCCGGTCGCCCAGGCCGATCAGCTTGCCGCCGCGGCTCGTCGTGGTGTTGAACCACGTCTCCAGGGTGAACTCGCTCATCCCGCCGTACCGGACGTCACCGTAGGTGTAGTCGTCCACGCCGTCGTACCCGACGCCGGCGGCGGCCGGGCCCGGCACCGCCGGGGGCGTCACCCCGCGCTGCGGGCCGCCCCGGTGCACGCCGGCCGAGTCGTTCCCGGAGGCGTCCGAGACGAAGTTCCCCGCCGACTCGTCGTACCGCCAGTAGAGCAGCGGCTCGTCCGCCAACACGGCGTCCGCGTAGGGCTGTCCGCCGCTGGCCGTGGTCACCGAGACCGGTGTGGACAGGGCGCTGGTGTTCCCCGCGGCGTCGGTGGCCGTGATCCGGTAGCTGTGCGTCTCGCCCGGCGCCGTGTCCTCGTCGGTGTACCGCAGCTGGGGGCGGCGCCAGGGCAGCGAGGAGCCGTCCACCGTGTGCACCGGGGTGGCCGCGCCGTCCCGGTAGACCCGGTAGGTGAGCAGGCTGTCGTCCAGGTCGAGGCTGGACCGCCAGCTCAGCTCCACGACGCCGTCGGCCGGGGAGGCGGCGTGCGCCTCGGGGGCGGTCGGCGCCCCCGTGTCCGGCTCGGTGGTGAAGCGGGTCAGGCCCCACTGCGGCTGGCCGTTGACCGTGGTGAAGCCGCCGCCCACCCAGAGGAAGTCCCGGTCGTCCGCCGGGTGGTCCTCGACGACGGCCAGGGTGCGCGGGCCGAGCCGCTCGCCCAGGCCGTCGTTGGTGTTGGGGAACCAGCCGAGCAGCGCCGGATCGTCCACGCCCTGCCCGAAGAGGTGGTAGCGCTCCTGGTTGGGGAACTCGCCCATGCTGGAGCAGTCGTGCGCGTGGTGCCCGCTGTAGAGCACGTCCCGGTGGACCTCGACGGCCTGGGTGGCGCCCAGGCAGGTGTCCCGCCAGCGCTCGTCGAAGGTGTCCAGCTCCAGCGCGATCCGGCCGTCGAAGGCGCCGGTGCCCTCGTTGCCCGTGTAGAAGCCCGTCTCGTCCACGGCGAGGTCCTGCACCGTGGAGCGGGTGTCGATGAAGCCCTCCGGGTATCCGCGGGTCAGCGCGCCGGAGTCGGCCTCGACCACCGCCAGGGCGTGGCTGTCCGCGCCGTTGACCGTGAAGAAGTCCCCGCCGAGCAGCACGTGCTCGCCGTCCGGGGTGAGCGCGATGGCCTTGCCGGCCTCGTCGGCGTCGGCCCGCCAGTCGAGCAGCTGGCCGGCGGTGTCGACGGCGCCGAACTTGGCCCGCGGCGTGCCGCTCAGCTGGGTGAAGTCGCCGCCGACATAGACCGTCTCGTCGGTGGCGGCCAGGGCCCGCACGATGCCGTTGGCGGCGACCGGGAACGGCTTGCGGGCGCAGCCCGGCAGCTCGAACGCGGCCAGGCTGGAGGCGCCGGCGCCGGCCACCGAGCCGAAGGTGCCGCCCGCGTAGAGCGTGCCGCCGTCGGGGGAGACGGCCAGCGCCCGGATCGTGGCGTTGCCCGAGCCGACCGTGAACGCCAGCGCGCAGTCGGCCAGCGGCTCTCCCGTCGCCGCGTCGAGGGCGACGAAGTTGACCGCCGGCTGCTCCTGGGTGTCGGGCTCGGCGCCCGGCGGGCGGACGGTCGTGAAGGAGCCGCCCGCGTAGACCACGCCGTCGGCCTCGGCCAGCGCGTGCACGATGCCGTTGGTCTGCCAGGTCGGGAGATCCTCGGCGGTCATGGTCAGCGGGGGCGTCACCGCGCCGGCGCCGCCGGTCACCCCGCCCGGCCCCAACAGGCCGGCGCCCAGCGCCAGCGCCGCGGCCACCACCACGGCCCGCCGGGAGCGCCGCCGGCCGTGCCGCGCCCGGCCCGGCGCCCGGGCCGTCCGCGCGAACCACGCGAGCCGCGAGGGCCGCGTCAGCCGCGACCCGCCACCTCCAAGCCTCATGGCCCCTCCCCTTCGACTGCCGCACCCACGGCCCCGGTCATCCGACTGTCCCCATACTCCTGCACGGCACTGACACTTGGCACCCACACAGCTGACGCACCGTGAGCCTGGACCCCCGGCACGGGGCGCACGTTGTCGGCGCACGGTGGTGTGAAGGGCGCACAATCCGGGCGGACCGGCCGCCGCACGCCCCTCGGCCGGCCGGCGTCCGGCCGTCGCCGGCTCATCGGTCGATCCGCACGCGCGAGCCGCTCAACTCGGCCTCCAGCGCCTCGACGTCGGCCGTCACCATCAGCTCGGCCAGCTCCCGCCAGTAGGTGCTCGGCCGCCAGCCCAGCAGCCGCGCCGCCTTGCCCGGGTCGCCGACCAGCGCGTCCACCTCGCTGGGCCGCTCGTACTTGGGGTCGAAGCGGACGTGTCGCTCCCAGTCCAGCCCGCCGGCCGCGAACGCCGCCTGGAGGAACTCCCGGACGGTCGCCGGCACCCCGGTGGCCACCACGTAGTCGTCCGGGGTGTCCCGCTGGAGCATCAGCCACATCGCCGTCACGTACTCCGGCGCGTACCCCCAGTCCCGGACCGCGTCCAGGTTGCCCAGGTAGAGCCGGTCCTGGAGGCCGGCCCTGATCCGGGCGACGGCGCGGGTGATCTTGCGGGTCACGAAGGTCTCGCCGCGCCGCGGCGACTCGTGGTTGAAGAGGATGCCGTTGACCGCGAACATGCCGTACGCCTCGCGGTAGTTGACGGTGGACCAGTAGGCGTAGACCTTGGCGCATCCGTACGGGCTGCGTGGGTGAAAGGGGGTGGCCTCGTGCTGCGGCGGCGGCGCCGAGCCGAACATCTCGGACGAGGACGCCTGGTAGATCCTGGTCTCCACGCCGCTGGCCCGGATCGCCTCCAGCAGCCGCAGGGTGCCGAGCCCCGTGGTGTCCGCCGTGTAGAGCGGCGCGTCGAAGGAGACCCGGACGTGGGACTGGGCGCCCAGGTTGTAGACCTCGTCGGGCGCGATCTCCCGCAGCAGGTTGACCAGCGCGACGCCGTCGGCGAGGTCGGCGTGGTGCAGCAGCAGGGTGCGCTCCGGGTGCTGCGGGCCCTGGTAGATGTGGTCGATCCGCTCGGTGTTGAACGAGGAGGACCGGCGCAGCAGGCCGTGCACCGTGTATCCCTTGGCGAGCAGCAGCTCGGCCAGGTACGAGCCGTCCTGCCCGGTGATTCCGCTGATCAGCGCGGTCTTGCCCATGGCTGGTTCTCCTTTGCTCGATGGTCGGACGAGGCGGTCGCGGTCGCCGGGCGAGCGTCACCGACCGTCGTGCGGCCGGTCGCTGTCAGTGCTGCCTGGCACAATCCCCACCCATGAAGACGCTGTTGCCGCGCCAGGCGCGGATCTTCGTGGCCGGGCACCGCGGGTTGGCCGGCTCCGCCATCGCCGCGGCGCTGACCGCCGCCGGCCACGAGGTGCTCACCCGGCCCAGAGACCGGCTGGACCTGCGGGACGCCGAGGCGACCGCGGCCCACCTGCGGGACCTCCGGCCGGACGCGGTCGTGCTGGCCGCCGCCCGGGTCGGCGGCATCATGGCCAACGCCACCCAGCCGGTGCCGTTCCTGGAGGACAACCTCCGCATCCAGCTGAGCGTGCTCGCCGGGGCGCACGCGGCCGACGTGGACCGGCTGCTCTTCCTCGGCTCCTCCTGCATCTACCCGCGTGAGGCGCCCCAGCCGATCCCCGAGGAGGCGCTGCTGACCGGCCCGCTGGAGCCGACCAACGAGCCCTACGCGCTGGCCAAGATCGCCGGCATCGCCCAGGTGCGGTCCTACCGGCGGCAGTTCGGCCGCTCCTACATCGCGGTCATGCCGACCAACCTCTACGGCCCCCGGGACAACTTCGACCCCGAGACGGCCCATGTGCTGCCGGCGCTGATCCGCCGGCTGGACGAGGCCAGGCGGGAGGGGCGGGCCGAGGTGACGCTCTGGGGCAGCGGCCGGCCGCGCCGCGAGTTCCTGCACAGCGCGGACCTGGCCCGGGCCTGCCGGCTGCTGCTGGAGTCCTACGACGGCGAGCTGGCGCTCAACGTGGGCTGTGGGGCGGATCTCTCGATAGCCGAGCTGGCCGGGGAGATCGCCTCGGTGGTGGGGTACCCGGGCCGGATCGGCTGGGACACCGGCAAGCCGGACGGCGCCCCGCGCAAGCTGCTGGACATCAGCCGGCTGCGCGCGCTGGGCTTCACGCCGGAGATACCGCTGGCGCAGGGGCTGGCCGACACCTACGCCTGGTGGCGCGCCCAGCGCCCGGGGTGAACGACGGGTCATCGGCGGGCCGTTCAGTACGCGCCCCGGCCGCTGACCACCGCGCGCACGGTCCTGGCCAGCACGTCCAGGTCGCCGGTGAGGGTCCAGTTGTCGGTGTAGCTCAGGTCGAGGGCCAGGCCCTCGTCCCAGGACAGCTCGGAGCGCCCGCTCACCTGCCAGGGCCCGGTCAGCCCCGGCCGGACGGTCAGCCGCCGCAGCTCGACGGTGCTGTAGCGGGCCACCTCGTCGGGCAGCGGCGGTCTGGGCCCCACCAGGGCCATCTCGCCCCGCACCACGTTGACCAGCTGCGGCAGTTCGTCCAGCGAGGTGCGGCGCAGCAGCCGGCCCAGCCGGGTGATCCGCGGGTCCTGGCGGATCTTGAAGAGCGGGCTGGCGCGGTGTTCGTTGGCCGACTCCAGGGCGGGCCGCCGCCGGGCCGCGTCCGGCACCATGGTGCGGAACTTCCACAGCGTGAACGGCGTCCCCCGGTGGCCGATCCGGGTCTGCCGGAAGAGCACCGGGCCCGCCGAGTCCAGCCGGACGGCCAGCGCCAGCAGCGCCAGCAGCGGGGCCAGCAGCGCCAGCGCCAGCGCCGCCAGCACCCGGTCCAGGGCCGACTTCCACAGCACGGCCGCGCCCCGGCGTGGCGGCGGCGCCACGTGCAGCAGGTTGAGCCCGGCGGCGCTGGCCACGGTGACCCGGTGCCGGGCCACCTCGGTCAGCCCGGTGGCCACGGTCAGGGCCAGCCCGGCGTCCTGCACTGACCAGCTGAGCCGGCGCAGCCGGTCCCCGGAGAGCCGGGCGCCGGGCACCAGCAGCACCAGGTCGGCGCACTGCTGGCGGGCGGCGGACAGCACCACGGAGCCGTCGGTGCCGGCCGGCACCAGGTCCGGCACGGCGGGGGAGTGGGCCGGGGCCGCCGCTGGCAGCCGGGCCAGCGGCGGGGCGCCGCTGGTCAGTTCGCCCGGCCCGAGCAGGACGGCGCCGACCGTCACGTAGGCGTGGTCGGTGCCGGCGGCCAGCCGCGCGGTGACCAGGTCGACGGTGTCCGGCTCGCCCACCACCAGCACCCGGCGCACCGCCTCGGCACGGTGCCGGCGCCCGGTGAGGTGGCGGTGCAGCGCGGCACTGGTCAACGAGGTCACCAGCGGTGCCCAGAGCAACCCGAGGGCGGCGGCGGACACCTCCGACCGCTCGCCGGTGACGGCCCGCAGCCCGGCCAGCAGGCCGAGCAGCAGCAGCCAGTCGTGCAGCGAGGCCAACAGCCCGCGGCTCTCGCCCAGCGCGCCCCGCCGGTAGCGGTGGTGGGCCGCGCGTAACCCGAGCCAGCCGAGCGTCGCGACGGTGGCCGCGGCCAACGGCCTCGGCTGGGCCGTGAGGTAGTAGACCGTCAGGACGGGGACGAAGGCGCCGAGCGCGTCCGAGGTCAGGGCCACCGGCCGGTACCAGCGGGCGGTGCCCGCCGGCGGCAGCGCCCGGCGGCGCGGGACCTGCGGTCTTCGCACCCGTCGGGTACGTGAGATGTCTGGATGGCGCATATCCCCCCCGAGCGGTGAATGCGGGTGACGCCGAGCGAGCGACGGGAAGTGGAGCAGGAGAGCGGTCGAGCACGGTGTGGCGACGGAGCGGCGGAGCGGACCGCCACGGCGGAACGACCGGGCGGCGCGGGGGGACGGGTGGGACGACGGGGCGAGGGCGCCGGGCCGGCGGGGACGGACCGGGAGCGGGGCCCGGGCCGGCCGGCCACGGCCCGGTGGCGGGCGGCGGCGTCGGCGGCGAACCGGGAGACGGCTGCGGGGACGGCGGGGACGGCGGGGGGTGGAACGGAGTGTCGGTGTGGGACGGGCAGTTGGCGGCGGCTGGCGGCTGGCGGCTGGCGGCTGGCGGCTGATGGCGGACGGCTAACGGCTGGCGGCGACTAAGAATGACCGGGAACGACTGAGGGTGACAAGACGACAAGGAGAAGGCGCGTCCTCAACCGCCGTGAGTGCGCGCCTTGCCGCTGAAAAGGCTAGAACATCTCCGAGTCGTTCGCCCGGCGTTCGCGGTAACTTTCCGCCGTCGCCCGCGCGCCATGAGTACCGGCCGCCGCCCGGCGCGGGCGCCGCGCCCCCGCCGGCCCTGGTCAGCCCCCCGACACGCCCCGCTCCCGCGCCACCGGCGGTGGCGCGGCTCGGCTGGCGGCCGTCACCCGCTCCCGGGCGCTCCCCGTCGCGCCCGCGCGCCGGCCGGGTCGTTCCGGCACGATCAGCGGCGCGTCGGTGTCCGGGTCGCGGAGCACCCGCACCGGATGCCCGTACACCTCGCTCAACAACTCCTGGGTGAAGACCTCGTCGGGCGGGCCCGCGGCGGCCAGCCGCCCCCGGTGCAGCACCGCGGCCCGGTCGGCCCAGGCGGCGGCCAAGCCCAGGTCGTGCAGCACCACCACCACGCCCCGCCCGGCGGCGGCCCGCTCCCGGCAGATCCGCATCACCTGCTCCTGGTGGCGCAGGTCGAGCGCCGCGGTCGGCTCGTCGAGCAGCAGCAGCTGGGTGCGCTGGGCCAGCACCCGGGCCAGCGCCACCCGGGCGCGCTCCCCGCCGGAGAGCGCGCCGAACGGCCGGTCGGCGAAGGCCAGGACGTCGGTGGCCGCCATCGCCTCGGCGACGGCCGCTTCGTCCTCGTCCGCGGCCGCCGTGTTCGCCCACGGCGCCCGGCCCATCCGCACCACCTCGACCACCGGGAACGGGAAGGAGAGGGTGGCGGCCTGCGGCAACACGGAGCGGCGCAGCGCCAGTTCCCTGGTGGTCCAGTCGGCGGCCGGCCGGCCGTCCACCAGCAGCGTGCCCTCCGACGGGGCGAGGTCGGCGGCCAACGCGGCCAACAGCGTGGACTTGCCGGCGCCGTTGGGGCCGACCAGGGTCAGCACCTCGCCCGCCCGGACCGCGAGGTCCACCTCCCGCAGCACGGGCCGCTCGCCCAGCCGCACGGTCAGTCCCTCGGCCGCCGCGAGCACCGCGCCCGGCGGCCGCTCCGTCGGTGTCGCGGTCGTCCTGCCCCGCAACCTGATCACGCCCAACCTCCCTGCCGGCGACGGGTCCTGCGCAGCAGCCAGAAGAAGAACGGGCTGCCGATCAGCGCGGTCAGCACCCCGAGCGGCAGCTCGGCCGGGGCCGCCGCGGTGCGTGCCACCAGGTCGGCGGTGGCCAGCACCAGCGCGCCGCCCAGCGCGCTGCCGGGCAGCAGGAACCGGTGCCCCGGGCCGGCCACCATCCGCAGCAGATGCGGCACCAGCAGCCCGACGAAGGTGATCACGCCGGCCATCGCCACGGCGGCGGCCGTCAGCAGCGCGGTGACCAGGATCAGCACCACCCGCAGCCGCTCCACGTCCACCCCCAGGTGGCGGGCGGGCCGTTCGCCGAGCGCCAGCAGGTCGAGCCGGCGCGCGTACCAGGGCGCGATCAGCAGCCCGATCGCCGCGCAGGGCAGCACCGCGACCACCTTGGGCCAGGTGGCCTGGGCCATCGAACCCAGCTGCCAGAAGGTGATCTCGGAGATCTGCGCGTTGTCGGCGAAGAAGATGGACAGGCCGATCAGGGCGCCGGCGAAGGCGTTCACCGCGATCCCGGTGAGGATCAGGGTGACCACTTCGGTGCGCCCGTCCGATCGGGACAGGAGATAGACCAACAACACCGTGCCAAGACCGGTGATGAAGGCGACACCGGTGATCGTCCAGTTGCCGAGGAAGTCCAGCCCGAAGGCGATCGCCACCACGGCGCCCACCGCCGCGCCCGAGGAGATCCCGATCACCCCCGGCTCAGCCAGCGGGTTGCCGAAGACGCCCTGCATCAGCGCCCCGGCGCAGCCCAGCGAGGCACCGACCAGCAGCGCCAGCACCACCCGTGGCAGTCGGGCGTTCCACAGCACGCTCTCGCCGACCTGGTCCAGCGGCTCGCCGCCCAGGTGCGCGCGGTGCAGCACCGAGCCGATCACGTCGCTCAGCGGGATCGAGTAGGCGCCGGTGACCGACGAGAGCAGCGTGACCACGACCAACGCGCCGGTGAGTCCCAGCGTCAGCAGGGTGATCCGGCCCAACCCCGGGCCGCGCGGCGCCCGTTCGCCGGCCGCTGTGGCGTCCCCAGCCTCCACCCCCGCCCCCGCGCCGCCGGTCACCGCGCCGCCAGCCGCCTCGCCGCCGGCCCCCGTGCCGCCCGTCGCCTCGACGGCTCCCGACGCGTCGCCGCCCGCCGGCCCGTCCCGGTCCGGTGCGGCGCGGCCGTCCCGCTTATCGCCCGGGCCGGAGGCCGCCCCGGCGGCGGTGGGCGCGGTCACGAGGCCGGCTCCCCGGCGTGGATCTGCTCGGCCAGCGAGGCCAGCACCTGGTCGGTACGGGGGCCGTAGTTGAGCAGCACCCCGTCGTCCACCGAGGCCACCCGGCGGTTCATCCCGGCCGGCGTCTGGGCGATGCCCGGGATCTCCACCAGCCCGTCGACCCCGCCCACCGATTCGAGTCCCTTGGTCATCACCAGCACCACGTCCGGCGCGGCGGCGGCCAGCGCCTCGCTGGTGATCGGCGTGAAGTCCTTGTCCAGGCCGGACTCCGAGCCGGCGTCCACCCCGCCGGCCGCCTCGATCAGCGAGACCGCGCCGGACTCGGCGCCGCCCAGCAGGTAGACCGAGGCGCTGCCCCGCAGGTAGAGGAAGGCCACCCGGGGGCGGTCCCCGTCGGTCGGCAGCTCGGCGCGCACCGCCTCGACGCGCTCCGTGGTGCGCGCCGCGAGCGCCTCGCCGGCCTCCGGCACGCCCAGTGCCTCCGCCACCGCCGCGATCCGGCGGTTGACGTCGTCGAGTTCGAGCGCCGGGTCCAGCACCACCAGCGGCACCCCGGCCGCGCGGATCTGGTCGACGGCCTCGGCCGGTCCGGTGGTGGACTCGGCCAGCACCAGGTCGGGACGCATCGAGAGCACGCCCTCGGCGGACACGTCGTGGCCGCGGGTGATCACCGGGAGGTCGGCGGCCTGTTCGAAGGTGGCCGAGACATCCCTGGCCACCACCCGGTCGCCGAGCCCCAGGCTGAACACCAGCTCGGAGAGCGAGCCGGAGAGCGGTACCACCTGGTCCACCGACTCGACGGTCACCTCGGTGCCGTCCGCCGAGGTGACGGTCGTCGGCAACGCCGGCTCCGGCGGCGGGCCTTCGAGCGGCTCGACGCGGTCGGGGGCCGCCGGGGTGGCACCGCCCGCGTCGGCTCCGCCGGTCGCGTCCGACCCGTCGGCGCCGCCACCGCAACCCGTCAGCAACAGCACGAGGGACAGGGGGATGGCCAGGGCGGCGATCAGCCTGCCGAGCAGCCGTCCGGAGTGAGGGGCCACCGCGCTTCCACCTTTCTGGGGGCTCCGCCGGGGGCGGCCAACCGGCCGGCCCCTGGCGTGGTTCGGGCGGCGGGGCTACCCCCCGAGCCCGGATTAGCTTAGGTTAGCCTAACCTAGCCTCATTGAGCCCCGGGTGCCCTGGGAGGACCTTTGATGCTGCCCAAAGCGCTGCGTCACACCACATTCACGTTGACCGCCGTGCTGTTTCTGACGCTCGCCGCGCTCTGCGGACCACTGGCCGCCGGGACCGCGCAGGCGGCGCACCCCGACCGGCCAACGGTCGAACGCCCGGTGGCCGGCGGCCGGTTGGACTGGGGCATCAAGGCCTCCTTCCAGACCTATGTCACTGGCCCCATCGCCGGCGGCAGTTGGAGCCTGAGCGGCGGCGCCGCGACGGTCGGCCAGAGCCAGTTCCGCTTCCACTCCGCCAGCGGCGGCTACGACCCGGACAGCGGCGCGCTGACCGCCGGCTACTCGGGCGGCGTGCGCTTCGTCGGCCACCAGAAGGACGACGGCTCCTACGAGCTGGACCTGACCATCAGCAACCCCTCGCTGTCCGTCTCGGGTCAGTCGGGCACCCTGCACGCGGACATGCGCTCCAAGGACCGCGGCAACGGGCAGGTCACCGAGCGCGGCCAGGTGCCGCTGGCCACCGTCGACCTGACCGGGATCGACCTGCGCGGCGGCACCCAGATCGCGGTGACCGGCGCGCCCACCACCCTCACCGCCGACGGCGCCACCGCCTTCGCCGGCTACTACCAGGCCGGCGACCCGCTGGACCCGGTCTCCTTCACCGCCGACAGCCAGGAGCCGGCCGCCGACGAGCCGGCCGACGAGCCCCCGGCCGACGACCGGGACGCGGACGCCGAGGAGGCGGACGGCGCCGGCGACGGGGAGCCCGAGGCGGCCGGCGGGCCGGCCCAACTGGCCGCCGCCGCCGTGGACTGGGGCGTCCGCCGCACCTTCCGCGAGTACGTCACAGGACCCATCGCCGAGGGCTCCTGGGCGCTGTCGGACGGCGCCGAGGACGGCGGGGCGCTGTTCCGCTTCCCGCTGGCCGAGGGGGTGTGGGACGCCGAGGCCGGCACCGTCGAGGCCGAGTTCACCGGCGCCGTCCAGTTCACCGGCAACGACCTGGACCTGACCCTGGACGCCGTCCGGGTGGCCGTCGCGGACGGCACCGGCACCCTCACCGCCGACGTGCACACCGCCGGCGAGACCGCCGAGGACCAGCCGCTGGTCACCTTCCCGGCCGAGGAACTCGCCCCGGCGGACGGCCTGGTGCTGCTCTCCGAGGTGCCGGCCGCGCTGACCGCCGAGGGCTCGGCCGCCTTCGCCGGCCTGTACGCCGAGGGCACCGAGATGGACCCGCTGACCCTGGCGCTGGCCGTCACCGAGGACGCCACGCTGCCGCCGCTGCCCGACCTGGGCAGCGAGCCGACCGCCCCGGCGGAACCGGCCGCCGACCCCGAGCCGACCGCCGAACCGGAGGCCACCTCGGCCGACGACGACGGCGGCGTCACCCCCACGCTGATCGCGCTCGGCGCCGGTGCCCTGCTGGCACTCGCCGCCGTCGCGTATCCCCTCGCGCGACGCAGGCGTCGCGCCACCCCCACCGATCACTCCGCTGACCCGTCAGCGACCAGCTCCGACTCCGAGGAGACACCCCGCTCATGACCACCAGAACCCTCCCCGCCCGCGCGGCGCGCCGGGGCGCCTCGCTGCTCACCGTGGCGTGCGCCACCGTGCTGAGCGTCACCGCGTTCGCCGGCCCGGCCGTGGCGGACGACGCCGCGCCCGCGCAGGTCATCGAACTCGCCGACGCGCAGCTCGACTGGGGCGTCAAGGAGTCCTTCCGCCGCTACATCACCGGCCCGATCGCCGGCGGCAGCGCGGAGCCCACCGGGGGCGCCGAGGCGACCGAGACCGGCTTCCGCTTCGGCGGCGGCAGCGGCACCTATGACCTGGCCAACCACGGGGTGACCAGCGCCTTCCCCGGCGGCGTCCACTTCACCGGCCACCACGGCGAGTTGGACCTCGCGCTGGCCGACCTCCAGGTGGTCACCGAGGGCACCACCGGCACCATCCTGGCGGACGTCACCGTGGCCGGTGCCACCACCGAGGACGTCGAGTTCGCCACCCTCGACCTCTCCGGGGTGTCCCCGGGGCGGGGCGACGGCGGCGCGATGGTCTTCGCCGACATCCCCGCCACCCTGACCGCGGACGGCGCCACCGCCTTCGAGTACCACGGCTCGGCGATGTACCCGGAGGGCACGGCCCTGGACCCGGCGACCCTCACCGTCACCCCGGGCAGCAGCGGCGGCACGGACCCGGGCACCGACCCCGGTACCGACCCGGGCACGGACCCGGGAACTGACCCCGGCACTGCCCCCGGTACCGACCCGGGGACGGACCCGGGGACCGACCCGGGCACCGACCCCGGTGAGGTCTCCGGCGAGGTCGTCGACGGTCGGCTGGACTGGGGCGTCAAGGAGTCCTTCCGCTCCTACGTGACCGGCCCCATCGCCGGTGGCGAGGTCGAACTCTCCGGCGGCGCCAGCGAACTGGCCGACGGCTACCGCTTCCCCGACGCCTCGGGCGCGCTCGACGCCGAGGCCGGCACGCTGGCCAGCGACTTCGCCGGCGGCGTCCGGTTCACCGGCCACGAGGGCGCGCTGGACCTGCGGTTCAGCGAGCTGAGCGTGGAGATCGACGGCACCGAGGGCGCCCTGGTCGCCGACGTCTCGTCCAAGGACCGGGAGACCGGCGAGGTCACCGAGTACGACGACCTCACCCTGGCCGAACTCGACCTGCCGGCCGACGCGTTGAACCCCGAGGGTGACGTGCTGACCCTCGCCGGCGTGCCGGCCACCCTCACCGCCGACGGCGCCGAGGCGTTCGGCGGCTTCTACGAGGCGGGCGAGGCGCTCGACCCGGTCAACGTCTCGCTGGCGCTGAGCGACGACGCGCGGCTGCCCGACGGCGACCCGGGCGGCACCGGCGGCACCGGTGGTGCCGAGGCCGGCGGCGCGACCGGCGGCCCCGGCCCGCAGGGCGGCGCCAACGGCGGCGCGCTGGCCGCCACGGGCGCCGGTGGCCAGCAGCTCGCGCTGCTCGGCGGCGCCGGCGCGCTCGCCCTGGCGGGCGCCGCGGCCGTGCGCTACTCCCGGATGCGCCCGCGCCCCCAGGGCTGACCAGGCGGCCGGCTCCGGCCCGGCCCCGGTTCCCCCCTCGGGGGCCGGGGTCGGGCCGGGCCCGGCCTCAGCCCTCGGTCACCCGGCCCGTCCCGTCCTCCCCGTCCCCGCCCGCCGGCCCGTCCCCGCCGGCCCTCCCGATCCCCGGCCCGTCCCCGCCGGTCTCCCCGCCGGCCGCCACCCATCGCTGCTCGGTCACCGTCCGCTGGAGTGCCTCGCTGAACGCGCGGACCGGCTCCGGCGCCGGCGAGGTGCCGTAGACGGCCAGCGCCACCCGCCGCGTCTCGTGCGGCAGCAGCTGGGCCCGCACCCGCCGGTCGCGGTGCGCGGCCAGCGCCAACCCGGGCAGCAGGCTCACCCCGAGCCCGGCCGCCACCAGCGCCTGCACCGCCACGTAGTCGTCCGTCTCGAAGGTGATCCGGGGCGCGAAACCGGCCCGCTCGCAAGCCGCCGTCAGATGCGCCCGGCACCGTTCGCAGCCGGCGATCCAGCTGTCCCCGGCGTGCCGGGCCAGCCCGCCCGGCCGCCGGGCCGCCGGCGCCTCGCCCGGGTCCGCGTCCCCCGCCCTGGTCACCAGGTAGAGCGGCTCCTCCAGCAGCGGCAGCAGCGTGGTGTTGCGCTGGTCGCCTGGCGGCGGGTCGTCGTGCGCGAAGACCAGCGCCGCGTCCACGTCGGCGTTGCGCAGCGCGGTCAGCGCGGCCGGCGGCTCCGCCTCGGTCAACGCCAGCTCCACGCCCGGGTGTTCGGCCGCCAGCGCGGCCGCGGCCGGCGGCACCAGGGTGGCCAGCGCGGACGGGAAGGCGGCCAGCCGCACCCGGCCGGTGCGCAGCCCGGCGTGCGCGGCCACCTCGGCCCGCGCCGACTCCACCCGCCCCAGGATCTCCTCGGCCCGCGCCACCAGCAGCCGGCCGGCGTCGGTCAGCAGCACCCCGCGCCCCACCCGGCGCACCAGCACCACCCCCAGCTCGGACTCCAGCCTGGCCAGGTGGTGGCTCACCGAGGGCTGGGCGTAGTGCAGCGCCTCGGCGGCGCCGGTCACCGAGCCCTCCCTGGCCACGGCGACCAGCACCCGCAGTCTGGTGAGGTTCCACATGGAGCCGAGCCTAGACCAGCACTCATAGACGACATCGATGGAAGGAGAGAAAACCGGCATTGGAGCTATGCGTCCGCTCCGTGCGACAGTGCCCGTATGCTCCAGCCGACCATCTCCGACGCGCTGGCGGCCCGCCGGGTCATCGCCGGCCAGTTGCCCCCGACTCCGATGTGGAACTATCCGGCGCTGGACGCGACCACGGGCGCGACCGTGCTGGTCAAACACGAGAACGTGCAGCCCACGGGCGCCTTCAAGGTGCGCGGTGGGCTCAACCTGCTGGCCGGACTCGGCCCGGCGGAACGCCAGGCCGGCATCGTCGGCTACTCCACCGGCAACCACGCCCAGTCACTGGCCTTCGCGGCCCGGCGGCACGGGGTGCCCTGCGCCATCGTGATGCCCACCGACCCCAACCCGTGCAAGGCCGCGGCGGTCCGCGCGCTGGGCGCCGAGCTGATCGAGGCCGGCGCCGACATGGGCGAGGCCGCCGAGCGGGCCGCCGAGCTGGCCACGGCCCGCGGCGCCCGACTGGTGAGCGCGGCGGACGAGCCGGCGCTGATCGCCGGCGTCGCCACCGCCTACCTGGAGATCTTCGAGCAGGCGCCCGACCTGGACGCCGTGGTGGTGCCGGTGGGCGGCGGCAGCGGCGCGGCGGCGGCCTGCCTGGTGGCCCAGGCGCTGGCCCCGCGCTGCCAGGTGATCGCCGTGCAGTCGGCGGCCTCGCCGGCCGCCCACGACTCCTGGCGCGCCGGCCGGCTGCTCAGCCGCCCCAACCGCACCCGGGCCGAGGGCCTGGCCGTCGGCTCCGGCTTCGCCCTCACTCAGGGCCTGCTCGGGCCGGGACTGGCCGACTTCCTGCTGGTGGACGACGAGCGCATCAGCCAGGCCCAGTGGGTGCTGATGCGGGACGCGCACACCCTGGCCGAGCGGGCCGGCGCCGCCGCGCTGGCCGCGCTGCTGGCCCACCCCGAGCGGTTCGCCGGCCGCCGGGTTGCGGTGGTCTGTACCGGCGCCAACGCCAGCGAGCACGAGCTGCGCGGCCAACTGGGCCTGGCCAGCGCGGCCTGAGCGCGAGGTGGCCTCCGGCCGGGGCGGCAACGGCCTCCGGCCGGGGTGGGCGGCCTGGTCGGGGCGTGCCCCGACGGGAGACGGCGCTGACCGGGAGGTGGCCCGATGGGGAGACGGTGCTGATCCGGAAGTGGTCTCAGTCCGCGGGCGGCTGGGGTTCGGAGGCGGTTCCGATCCGGGCGCGGCTCCGACGCGGCTGCGGGCGGGATCGGACGGTGGTCCCGATCGGGAGGCTCGGCCGGGCCGAGCGCGCGGCGAGCACGGCAGGAGAGTGGCCGGCGCCGGCGTAGGCGCGGCCAAGCGCCGGGCGGCGCCTGCGCCGGCGCGCCATCAGCGGGCCGGCATGCCCCCGTGCGGGCTGTCGACCACGACCGGCACCGACCCGGCGACCAGGTAGGGGTGCTCGGGGAAGTGGTCGATGTGCAGGTGGCCGCTGTCCGTCGCGGTCGCTATGGCCCGCAGGTTGTCCGCGAGGACCGCCAGCGCGGCGGCGTCCCCGCTGATCACCAGGACGCGCCGGCCGGCGTCGCGGGCGATCCGCACCCCCGGCCCGGCCGTGCCGGTGACCTCGATCCCCGTCAGGGCAGCACCGGCCCCGGCCGCCGTGGCGTCGAGGAGGCCGGCGCCGGCGGCCACCGCCTCGGCCAGCGCGGCCAGTTCGGCCGCCGAGGCGGTGAGCACCACCTCGTCGCACGCGGGATCGGAGACCAGTCGCACCGGCGGCACTCCCTCGGGGTCGGGCCTCCATGATGCCGCGCCGGGCCGGCCGCTCCCGACCGGACGCAGGCCGGTGGCGTCAGGCCGGCGGGGTCGGCGTCGGCACCGGGTCCCGGCCGAAGACCCACGGGGCCAGCACCACCAGCCAGCCGTCCGGGTCCGGGAAGAGCAGCCCGCCGCGCTCCGGCCAGTACGGGTTGGCCGCCGGCACCGGCCGGTGCCCGCGGGCGGTGAGCCGGGCCGCCGCCGCGTCCCGCGCGGCGGGGCCGCGCAGGTAGAGCACCAGCTGGTTCTCCGGGTGCGGCGGCGGCACCACGGGTGGGTCCTCGTTCTGGGTGATCTCCAGGTGCACCGGGGCGTCCGGCAGCCCCAACACCACCCCGTTGTGGCCCTGTTTGTCGCGCCATTCGGCCAGCACCGGCAGGCCGAGATCGTCGCGGTAGAAGGTGATGATCTCCTCGAACCTGCCGGTCGGGCGGGCGAACCGCACGGCGCCAACCGCCAGGTGCTCGGGCCAGTCGTTGGTCATGCGCCCCACGGTGACACCCCGCGCCGCCGGCCCACCACGGGCGCTGGTCGCACGCGGGACCGGTCCCGGGACGTAGGGCTGGTGCGCCGGCTCGGCGACTGCCACCATCGGTGCCATGACCGCCGACCGCGCCCCTTACCCCGACTGGGTCACCATCGCGTACTACGAGAACCTGCCGGGCTGCCCCCGGCCGTGGGCCGCCGCGCGCGGTTGACTGCGCGCGCGGGGCATCGACTGGCTGCCCTGGGCGGCCGACGAGCTGCGTGCCGCACTCGTCTGCGGGGTCGGCCCGGACGGCCGCTGGCACGGCTGGCACCGGGTGGAGGTACGCGCGGCGGCGCTGCGGCGGCTGGGCCTGCACCCCCGGCAACCGACCGCCCGGGTCACCGGCCCGGCGCCGCCAGCCTGGTGGCACGCGGCGGCCGAACGCCGGGCCCGCGGCGCGGGCGGCTGACCCCGGAGCGGGTCCAGGCCGGCTGACCCCGGCTCAGGCCGTGGGCGTGGCCGGCGGGCGCAGCCGGTAGTGGCCGAGCAGGGTCACCGCGCCGGAGAGCACGGCCGCCAGGCCCATCGGCACCGCGAGGTGCGCCTTCAGCAGCAGCGCGCCGGCCAGCGCGCCCACGAATATGGCCAGGATCGCCGCCGTCCGGCGGTTGGCGATCGAGCCGAGCCCGCCCTTCGGCAGCGACTCGCTGGCCAGCGTGGTCAGCGTCGAGGTGACCACCACGGTGGTCATCTCGGCCACCCCGATCCGGCGGGCGACGGCGGCCTGGCCGCCCATCGCGGCGGCCGTGCCCGCGGCGATCAGCAGTTGGGCCAGCGGGTCCGGCTCCTCGCCGAGCACCGCGAGGGCCAGCGTGAGCCCGGCCAGCAGCCCGCTCTGCGCCGCCAGCAGCACGATCACCGGCCCGCTCCAGCCGGTCGGCCGGCCGCGCAGCGCCAGCCCGGCGACCAGCGCCCCGCCGGCGAACGCGACCAGCGCCAACGCGGGCCCGAGGACCGGGAGTTCGTCGGCGCCGGCGGCCCCCATGCCGAGGATCACGATGTTCCCGGTCATGTTGCCGGTGAAGACCCGGTCCAGCCCGAGGAAGCCCACCGCGTCCACCACACCGGTGACAAAGGTGAGCACCACGGTCAGCAGCAGCGCCAACCGTTCGGTTCCGGGCATTCTGGTCGGGCTCACAGCGACTCCTCCAGGAAGTTCGTACGGGGCGGCGGCGGGCGCCGGTCCGCGGGCCGGCGCCGGCGGGTCGGGCACACCGGGGGAAGCCGCCGGTCAGGGCTCCAGCAGGCGCAGCGCCGCGCGGGTCAGGGCCCCGTCGGGGGAGCGTAGCTCCTCCAGCACGGTGAAGTGGTCCCGGTCCACCAGCGGCAGCAGCTCGCCCGGCGCGCCGGCCGCCCGGCGCAGCCGCCAGAGCCGGTGCGCGTCGGCGACCAGGGTGGGCAGCTCGGCGGTGCCGAACGCGACGGTCAGCGGCTTGGGTTCGACGGGCCGGCGCAGCGGCGAGAGCCGGCGCGCCGCCTCCTCGGTCAGCCCCAGCGCCGCGTTCAGCCAGGTGTCCCGCAGCGGCGGCAGGTCGTACGGGCCGGAGACGGCCAGCCCGGCGCGCACGCCGGCGTGCGGCAGCGCGAGCGCGGCCAGTTGCGCCCCGGCCGACCAGCCGGCCAGCACCAGCGGGCCCGCGACGCCGTGCCGCGGACCGGCCGCCACCAGCCAGTCCAGCGCCCGCTCCACCTCGGTGGCGATCTCGTCGAGCGAGGCGGCCGGGGCCAGCGTGTAGCCCGGGAGCGCGGCCGACCAGCCGTGCGCCCGGACGCCGGCGACCACGTGTGCGAAGTCCTCCCGGCCGTTCCGCTGCCACCAGCCGCCGTGCAGGAACACCAGGCAGGGCGCGGCCGGTTCGGGCCCCGGGTAGAGGTCGCAGCGGTTGCGTGGCGCGGGGCCGTAGGGCAGGTCGAGCCGGGCGGCGGGCAGGCCGGCCGGGGTGCCGGCGCGGTAGCCGCGGGCGGCGGCGTTCCGCGCGGCGATCAGCACGTCGCTGTCCGGGACGGCCGCGTTGTTGTCGTAGGCGGCGTCCCTGGCCGCCTGGTCCAACTCCGCCCAGCCGGCCCGGGGATCGGCGACCCCGCCGGCCCCGTCCCCGGCCCCGTCGCCCGGTGTTCCGCCGCCCCCGGTCACGCCGGCACGGGGACGGGCTCGGGCAGCAGCGGCGAGTCGGCGTCGAACCGCTGCCCGGCGCGCAGGCAGAAGTCGGGCCGCAGCAACCGCTCGGTCGCCACCTCGGTGCCCTCGTTGTCGCGCAGCAGGAACGTGCCGCGCTCGTCGGCCAGCACCGTCACGTCCGCCACCCGGCCCGGGGCCAGCGAGCCCAGCTCGTCCGAGAGGCCCAGCAGCCGGGCCGCGTTGGTGGTCACCATGGGCACCACCGAGGCGAGCGGCAGCCCGAGCGCCAGCAGCGAGGTCATGGCCTGCACCAGGCTGAACCTGGCCTGGCCGACGAACGGGTGGTTCTCGTCGTCCGGGTGCTCGGTCGGCGTGCCGGGCGGAGCGGGCACGTGGGTGTTGTAACCGTGCATGTCGGCGCCGAGGGTGTCCGGCACCACGCCGGCCGCCAGCGCGGTGCGGGCCAGCCGGTAGGAGAAGTGGCTGCCGTGCCCCACGTCCACCTTCAGGCCCCGGTCCAGCGCGGCCCGGATCACCGGGTGCACCTCGCCCAGCCGGTTGACGAAGCCGCCCGGGTGGCGGGTGAACGGGTGCGCCAGCACGTCGCCCTCGTCCAGCAGCGGGATGACGCGCTCCAGGATGGTGTCCGCGTCCTCGCCGTTGGCGCCGCTCTCCGGGAGGCCCCAGAGCTGCCCGAAGTGCACATAGAGGGGCAGTTCCGCGCGGTGCGCGATCTCGGCGGCCAGCTCGATGACCCGGATGCCCCAGCGGGCGAAGCCGCCGATCTCGGCGTGCGCCTTGATGCCGCGCACCAGGTCCCGGTTGGCGGTCGCGGACGCCACCGTGGCCGCGACGTCCACCCCGTCGGGGCTGTACAGCTGGCTGTAGAGGTGGCCCTCCAGGCCGCCCACCAGGTAGGCGGAGAGGAAGGCCAGGCAGCGTGTGGCCGACGGCTCGGCGACGTGGTGCCGGTAGCCGGGCAGCGTCATGCAGGACGGGCCGCCCTGGTCCACCACGGTGGTCACCCCGGAGCGCACCCCCACCAGGTCGGCGGCCAGGCCGAAGCGGCCGGTCACGTGCTGGTAGATGTGGCCGTGGGTGTCGATCAGCCCGGGCAGCACCAGCCGCCCGCCGACCTCGTGGGTCACCCGGGCGGTGGCCGGGTCGATCCGCTCGGCGACGGCGGCGATCCGGCCGTCGCGGACGGCGAGGTCGCGGAGCCCGTCGGTGCCGGTGGCCGGGTCGATCACCCGGCCGCCCCGGAGCAACAGGTCGTAGGGCGCGGTGGGTTGGGCGGTGCGGTCGGACATGGGACGCTCACGTTTCCGGTTCGGGGTGCTGGGGCCTTAGCTGGGACTGGGGGACTGGGGGACTGGGGGACTGGGGGACTGGGGGACCGGGGGTCAGCCGACGGTGACCTCGTTGCCCTGGTGGACCAGGGCGTCGATGCGCCGCTTGAGCGCGTTGAACTCGGGCGACGTGGTGTCCCGTTCGGCCGGCAGGTCGACGTCGACGATCTCCCGGACGTGGCCGGCGTTGCCGTGCGCCGAGCCGCCGGCCATCACCACCACCCGGTCGGCCAGGTAGACCGCCTCCTCGATGCTGTGCGTCACGAAGACGACGGTGACGCCGGCCTCCCGGTGGATGCGTTGCAGCTCGGCCTGCATCCCGGACCGGGTCAGCGCGTCCAGCGCGCCGAACGGCTCGTCCATCAGCAGCACCGTCGGCTCGTTGGCCAACACCCGGGCGATGGCGACGCGTTGCTGCATGCCGCCGGAGAGCTGGTGCGGGAAGGAACGTTCCATCCTGGTCAGTCCGACGGCGGCCAGCGCCCGGCTGGTGCGCTCCCGGACGGTCGCCTTGGGGAGTCTGGCCTGGCGCGGGCCGTAGGCGATGTTCTCCGCGACGGTCAGCCACGGGAAGAGGCCGTAGTCCTGGAAGACCACCGCCCGGTCCGGGCCGGGGCCGGTGATCGGCGCGCCACCGACCCGGGCGGTGCCCTTGCTGGCCGTCTCGAAGCCGGCCAGGATCCGCAGCAGGGTGGACTTGCCGCAACCGCTGGCGCCCACCACGCAGACGAACTCGCCCCGGGCGATGTCGATGGTCACCTCGTCCATGGCGTAGGCGGCGGCGCCGGGGTAGCGCTTGCCCAGGTCGGCGATCTCGATGCCGGCGGCCTGGGCCGGCGGGCTCTTGGCGGCTTCGGACACGGGGTGCTCCTCTCTGCGGCGCCGCCCGAGGGGGCGGGGCGGCCGGTGCGAAGGACGGGGGGCGTTGGTGAGGGACCGCGCCGGGCGGTCAGTTGATCAACGGGCGCCGGCCGGCGATCAGCCGGACCAGCAGCATCAGCAGCCGGTCGGCCAGGAAACCGGCCAGACCGATCACGATCATCACGGCCACGATCAGATCCGTGCGGGACTGCTCCCTGGCCTGGGTGATCAACGCGCCCAGGCCGGTGCTGATACCGACGGTCTCGCCGACCACCAGAATCACCCAGGCCAGCCCCAGCGCGATCCGCAGCCCGCCGATGATGCTGGGCATGGCGGCCGGCAGCACCACCTTGTACAGCGTCCGCGCCGGCCGGGTGCCGAGCATCGCCGCGGCCTCCACCAGCCGCTCCGGCACCTCCCGCACCCCGGCGATGGTGTTCAGCAGGATCGCGAACACCGAGGCCAGGAAGACCAGGAAGATGGTCGACTGGTCGCCGAAGCCGATGATCAGCAGGGACAGCGGCGCCCAGGCGGTCACCGGGATCGGCCGGATCAGGTTGATCGTCGGCTCCAGCAGGCGGAAGACCACCCGCGAGCGCCCCATCACCACGCCCAGCGGGATGGCCACCGCGGCGGCCAGCGCGAAGCCCTGGAGCACCCGGCGGGTGCTGGCCCACAGGTGCTCCCAGAGGGTGCCGCTGTAGGTGTCGTCGAGGATGCCGCCCACCGCCAGGTCGAGGAACCGGCGGGCCACGTCGTAAGGGGCCGGCAGGTGCTCCATCTGGATGCCGAACGGCAGCAGCCAGGCGCCGGCCACGCCGCGGTCCCAGAGGATCACCAGCAGCACCGGCACGGGGACCCCGTAGAGCACGCCGGTCAGCGCGGACCGCAGCCGGCGGCGCCGCTCGCCGCCGGCGCGCTCCCGGTGCGGCCGCGCCCGGGCGCCGTCGGGAGCGGCCTTCGAGCCGGACGTGGCCTCGGCCACGGCGTCGGGCGTCCGGTCGGACGCGGGGGTGTCGTTGGACGTCGAGGGGGATGTCGAGGTGGACATGGAGGGCTCCTTTCAGCTCCGCGCCGGTCCGGTTACTCGGCGAACTCGCTCGCCTCGACGAACGTCGGGTCGATCAGGGTGTCCAGGTCCGGCTCCCCGGAGATCTGGTCGAAGACCACCATCTGCTCGGCCTGCGCCCCGAGTTCGGTCAGGTACGCCTCGTCCAGCGCGTACCGCGGGGTGATGTTCTGCACCGACCGGGCGGTCACCGCGGCGTCCAGTCCGAAGGTCTCCACCACACCGTCCACCCAGGTGTCCGGGTCCTCGTTCATCAGCCCGATGGCCTGGATGAAGGAGTCCGTCACCGACTGCACCAACTCCGGGTTGTCCTCGATCAGTTCGGCGCGGGTGCCGAAGACGATGTTCACCCCGCCGATCGGCGTCTCGTAGGGCGAGGCGATCTCGTGCGCGCCGGCCTCCAGCGCGATCGAGACCCCGGTCTCGGCGCTGAGGAACGCGTCCACCTGGCCGGACTCGTAGGCCGGCGCCATGTCCGGGTAGGCCAGGTTGACCAGCTCCACGTCCTCGTCCGGGTCGATGCCGTGGGCCTCCAGGGTCAGCTTCAGCAGGATCTCCTGCGAGGAGCCGGCCGGGTAGCCGATCCGGGCGCCGGCCAGCGCCTCCGGGCCGCTGATCTCCGGGGTGCCGACGAAGCCGGAGCCGCCGTTGGCCGCCGAGCCGATGATCCGCACGTCCTCGCCCGCCGCCGAACCGGCCAGCATGGAGGGCGCCCCCAGCACCGCGAAGTCGATCGCCCCGCTGGAGAGCGCGTTCTTGATGTCGGGTGAGTTGTCGAAGGTGGTGACCTCGTAGGAGACCCCCTCCTCGGCGAACCGCTCCATGAAGTACGGCTGGTAGAGGTGGGGTTGGCTGCGCAGCGTGCCGATGGTCACGGTGTCGGACGAGCCGCCGTCCGCGCCGTTCGAGGTGCCGCAGCCGGTCAGGGCGGCGGTCAGGGCCAGGCCGAGCGCGGCGGTCAGGCCGGCCTTGGGCAGGTGGTGGTTCATCTGATGTCCTCCGTGACGGGGGTCGGGCGGCCGGTCAGGGTGGCGGCGGCGCCCAGGGCGAAGCGGATCAGCGCCAGGTCCGAGCCGGCGGGGCCGACCAGACCGAGGCCGTACGGCAACGGGCTCCCGGCGGCGCTGCCTTGAGCGGTGGTGGGGTGTGCGGGGGTGGGCTCGGGGGCCGGAGTCGGGGCCGAGGTCGGGGCCGGCAGGGTCAGCGCCGGCAGGCCGGCCAGCGAGGCCAGGCAGGTCAGCTGGAGCGTGCGGTCCCTGGCGGCGGCCAGCGCCGCCGGGTCGGCGGCCGGCGGGGCCGGCGTCGCCGTGCTCGGCAGCAGCAGCACCCGGCCGGCGAGACCGGCCCGGAGCAGCCCGGCCGCCCGGTCCAACTCGACTCGCGCGGCGGCCTGTTGGTCCTCGGTGACGGTGGCGGCCCAGGCCATCCTGGCGGCCACCTCGGCGCTCAGCGCCCCCGGGTGCTCCGTCACCCAGGCGCCGTGCGCGCGCCAGGCCTCGAAGCCCTGCACGGTACGGAAGGCCGCGTACCAGCCGGCCAGTTCCGCGCCGAGGTCGACACCGAGGTCCAGCGGCCGGGCCGCCAGCGCCCGCGCCGCGGCCTCGACGCCCCGCGCGATCTCCGGATCGGCCAGGGCGTTCAGCGCCGGCACGGTGCACACCTCGGGGTGCTCACCCAGTGCGTCCTGCCCGTCCTCGGGCCCCTCGGGGACCAGCGTCCGGGCCACCGCGTACAGCGTCGCGCCGTCCCTGGTCAGCCAGCCCACCGCGTCGAAGGACGGCGCCAGCGGCAGCAGGCCCCGGGTGTCCACCCGGCCGGTGCTGGTCCGCAGCCCCCACAGGCCCAGGTAGGAGCCCGGCACCCGGATCGATCCCGCGGTGTCCGTGCCCAGGCCCACGCTCACCTCGCCGCGGGCGACCGCGACGCCAGGACCGTTGGTCGAGCCGCCGGGGACCCGGCCGGGGGCCGTCGGGTGTGCCGGGGTGCCCCAGTGCCCGCCGAGCCCGCTGACGCTGTAGGCGAACTCGTCGGTCTGCGCCAGGCCGGTGACCGAGGCCCCGGCCGCCAGCAGCGCCGCCACGGCGGCGGCGTGCTCCGCCGCCGGCCGGCCCTCGGCCAGGAAGGCCGGCACCCCGGCGCCGACCGCCTGGCCGGCCACCGCGAAGAGGTCCTTGACCGCGACCGTCTCGCCGGTCAGCGGGCCGGTCGCCGACGCCGCCACCAGCGGCGCGCCCACCACCCGCCAGACCGCGCCGTCCACCGGCCGGTCCCGCGCCGGCCGCGGTGGGGCCGTGACATGGGCCGCCGCCACCCGCCAGCGGCCGGCCACCCGCTGCCAGAGCTGGGTCTGCAGGCCCGGCGCCCCGGCCGGCGAGGCCACCTCGGCGACCAGCAGCGCCACGTCGTCGGCCGGCAGCCGGACGTGCACCCGGACCAGCCGCCGCTCCGGCGCCGCCGGCCGGCCGGCCCGGAACGCGGCGATCGCGTCGTGCCCGACCAACACCCCGGTGTGGTCCGCCCGCAGGGTCAGCTCGCCCGGCGCGAAGGAGGCGTCCAGGGCCGGCACGTCGTTGCTCAACAGGGCCCGGTCGTAGGCCAGGAAGGCCGCCCACAGGTCGGCCGGCAGCGGTCCTTCGCCCAGCACCTCGGGCGACGTCGGGGCTGACTCGGGATGCCCGGTGTCGGTCATCGCGCCCGCTCCAGGATGCGGCGGGCCACCGGCCCCGGCACGCCGTCCAGCGCGAAGTCGGCGACCCGCAGCTCGCCGTGCACCCCGGCGACCTCGTCCACCGCCTGGGATATCTGGAAGTCGGCCGCCGCGCTCAGGTAGAGGTAACCCTGCCGCTCGTCCAGCCCGGAGACCGCGCTCAGCAGCCCCACCGCGTTCCGCACGCAGCGGCGCAGCGCCTCGTTCAGGTCGGCGTCCAGGCCGGTCGGCACCAGCAGCCCGTGCCCGGCCGCGAACGGCCCCCGCACCCCGCCGAGTTCCTCGGCGACCAGCTCCCGGGGCAGCAGGTCCACGCTCAACTCGGCGCGCAGCGGCGCCTCGAACGCGGTCAGCGCCACCTCGCCGTTGCCCTGGGCGTAGTGCGGGTCACCCACGTAGAGCAGCGCTTCCGGCACCTGCACCGGGAGGAAGAGCGTCGCGCCCGGGGTGAGCAGCCGGATGTCCACGTTCCCGCCGTGCGGCCCCGGCGGCACCGAGTTGACCCGGCCCGGGGTGTCGGTGGCCACGCCCACGATGCCCAGAAACGGGGCCAGCGGGAAGCTCACCCGCGGACCGTCGCCCGGTTCGGCGTCGTGCCGGGTGGGCAGCGAGCCCTGCCAGCGGCCGCCGGGACCGGCGGTCACCGAGCAGAACGTGTGGTAGGCGCCGCCGAGTTCGGGGTCGGCGGCGAGCACCCCGCGCCCGTGCCGGGTGGAGATCACGCCGTAGGGCGCGCGCATCTCCAGCCGCTCGGTGCGCACCGCGAGCAGGTCGCCGGGGCGCGCGCCGGCCACCGCGATCGGGCCGGTCACCACGTGCGGGCCGTCCCCGGCGACCCGCCGGCCCCGGGCGGTGATCTCCACCGCGTCCTGGAGCACCTGGTCCCCGGCCACCCCGTACCGGCCGAAGAAGGCCACCGGGTCGGAGCCCTGGTCGTCGAGGATGCCCTCGTGGCTGACGGTGTCCACCACGATCCGCTCGCCGGGCGCCACCGAGGCCACCGGCCGGTCCCCGGCACAGGGGAGCCGGCCCCAGAGCACGTGCTCCGGGTCGGCGGGCAGGTAGTCGATGCCCGTCGGCAGCCGCTCGCCCCGCTGGAGAACGGGGAAGGCCCCCGTCATCGTCGCTGTCACTGCTGGTCGCGCCCCCTGCGTCAGCGCCGCCGTCCCGCGGCGTTCTGTCCCGGACTCCAAGCGGACTGGTACTGGCCCCGGCTCGGTCGGAACCGGCCTGATGCGGTCTCGTTCGAACCGATCCGGCGCGGTCGCCGTATTGGTCAGACCATCCGATGTCCTGGCCACAGTGGCCGGGGTGGCCGACCCGCGTCCAGGGCTGGCGGCATTCGTCACGGCGCTTTTACCTGGCCGAAACGGCGCCGGCCGTACGGGCTTTACCGCAGGTCAGCAGGAAACACGCCGGACACCGAACGGTCTCGGCCATCCCACCACCCGCGCCCCGTGACGTCTTGCGGGCGCGCGATCCCGGGTGGTAGTCATTGGTCAGACCAGTGGGCCCACTCGCCGGTCCGGTCTCAACAGGGGGAGACGCCGATGAGCTTCGCGTCCATTCCGCCGATGGTGCGCCGCTCGCGCAGCGTCGGCGCCGAGGTGGCCGCCCATCTGGAGCGCCTGATCACCAGCGGGGAGCTGCGCGCCGGCGACCGCCTCCCGGCGGAGCGGGAGTTGGCGGCCAGCCTGAACGTCTCCCGCGCCTCGTTGCGCGAGGCCATGTTCGAGCTGGAGTCCAAGAAGCTGATAGAGCGCCACCAGGGCCGCGGCAGCGTGGTCGCCGAGCAGCCCGAGGGCGTCGCCCAACTCTACGAGAACCTCTCCGAGTTGGATGTGGAGATAGCCAACGCCACGGAGCTGCGTGACCTGGTCGAGCCGCGGATAGCCCAGCTGGCCGCGCTCCGCGCCGCCGACTCCAACCTGATCTCGCTGGAGGAGGTGCTGGCCCGCTCGCACGCGGAGCTGAGCCCCGAGGAGTCGCTGGCGCTGGACGTCGAGTTCCACACTCTGCTGGCACACGCCGCGCAGAACCCCCTGCTGGTGACGCTCTGCACGATGACCACCAGCTGGACGCGGAACACCCGGGAGCTGGGCCACCGCACCCGGCAGGGCCGGGAGGTCTCCTTCCGCGGCCACCAGGCCATCTACGAGGCGGTGTTGGCCCGCCGCCCGGCGCCGGCCGGCGCGGCGATGGAGCGGCACCTGCGGGAGGTCCGGGAGGTCAGCTCCCGCCAGGGCGCCCACCCCGAGCCGGCCTGACCCCGGACCCGGTGTCGGGGCGGTGGGCGGAGGGGCGACCCGCCGCCCGACGCCGGGCCGTCCACTCGGGTCCGCACGCGGGCCCGGCCGATCGGGGCCCGGCCAGACGGCTCGGGGCCGGACTGACTCGGGGCGGACGGTCAGGCCCGGACGGTGCGGGCCGGACGGGCTCAGGCCCGGGACGGACCCGGGCGGTCGGGCGCGGACGGCTCAGGCCGGGACGGGTGTGGGGCTCAGGGCCGCAGGTCGAAGACGCCGTAGCCGAAGCCGGCGGCCGCGATGCCGTCCGGCCCCACCGTCACCCCGTCGCCCAACACCAGCCGCGCGGTGGCCAGATCCGGCCGGGGCAGCGGATGCTCCGCCCGCTCCCGGCGCGGGTTGACCACCACGAGGAAGCGGTCCCCCCGCAGGTAGACCAGCGGATAGCCGGTGTGGAAGACCTCAAGCCCACACCGCGCGCCCAGCTCGGCGTGCGAGCGGCGCAGCGCGATCAGCCGGCGCACCAGGTGCAACAACGAGCCCTCGTCGGCCCGTTGGGCGGCGACGTTGGGCCGCTGCGGATCGGGGTCGATCGGCAGGTAGAGCCGCTCGGCCGGCGCCGTCGAGAAGCCGGCGTTTGCGGAGCCGTCCCACTGCATCGGGGTGCGCGAGCCCGCCCGGTTGTAGCGCGGACCCAGCCGGCTGCCCTCGTGGTCCGGCAGGTCGGGCAGATACCGCATGCCGATCTCGTCGCCGTAGTAGATCGCCGGCAGCGCGGGCCAGGTCAGCTGGAAGGCGAACGCCGCCGGCAGCTGCTCCGCCGTGCGGCTGCCGCAGGCCAGCCGGGAGAAGTCGTGGTTGGCGCTCGGCAGCGTGACGAAGCCCTGGTCGCCGATGGCCCCGCTCACCGACTCCCAGGCACTGACGAAGGTACCGGCCGAGGTCTGGCCCGCCGCGTCGAAGTAGCAGTGCTCCTGCGTCCAGTGCTCGGCCACCGTGCCCTGCCCGTTGTTCCACAGCGAACGCAGCGGCAGCCCGTCCGACGGCCCACCGAACTGGAGGAAGAAGTCCGAGTGGAAGCCGGCCGGCACCGAGACCGAAGGATCGCCCCACTCGGCCAGCAGCGCGGCGTGCGGGTGGGCGTCGTCCAGCCAGCCGCGCAGCTCCGTCCACAGCGTGCTGGTCTCGGTCAGCCCCGGATCGTCCTTGACCAGCGAGTGCGCCATGTCCACCCGGAAGCCGGCCAGCCCGAGCCCCAGCCAGTGGTCCATCACCTCCCGCAGCGCCGCCCGGTTCGCCTTCGGCCCGGCCGCGTCCACCGGCTGCCGCCACGGCTCCGCCGGGTCGGTGCGGGCATAGCCGAAGTTCAGCGCGGGCTGGCTGTCGAAGAAGTTCGGCAGGTAGCCGCCCGGCCGGCTGCCCGGCGAGGTGACGAACCCCTTCGGCAGCTCCTCGTCCACCCGGTCGGTCCAGATGTAACGGTGGTCCTCCGGGTCGTCCACCGCCGCCTGGAACCAGGGATGCTGGTCCGAGGTGTGCCCGGCCACCAGGTCCAGCATCACCCGGATCGACCGCCGCGCCGCGGCCTCCACCAGCTCCGCCAGCTGCTCCTCGGTCCCGTACCTGGGCGCCACCCGCAGGTAGTCCGAGACGTCGTAGCCGGCGTCGTTGAACGGCGAGGCGAAGCACGGGTTGAGCCAGACGGTGTTCACCCCCAGCCAGGCCAGGTGGTCCAGGCGCTCGGTGATCCCGGCGAAGTCACCGATCCCGTCGCCGTCGGAGTCGGCGAAGCTCTGCGGGTAGATCTGGTAGAGGACGGCGTCGGCCAGCCAGGTGGGCGCGGGGCGGAAGGGCGACATGCGGGACGACCTTTCAGGCGGGTGCCCGCCGCTCGCGCGGCGGTCTCGGACGTTCGACACGCTCTCAGACGTTCGACCCAAACCAGACGATCATCGCCGATCACCCCCCGGCCGGCGTAGGGCGTGTCCGGGGCGGACGCCGGCGCCCGCGCCCCGTGGCGGGCTACCGGAGCGTCCCCTCAGCCGTGGTCGTAGACGGTGGTCGGCACGGCCCGGGCCAGCAGCGTCCGCTCGATCAGCGGCTCGATCCGCTCCCACTTCCCGCCCGCCAGCCCACAGCCGATTCGCGGCATGTGCACCGAGGCGCCGAGCGTCCCGGCGTGCTCGGCGACCGTGCCGAGACAACGCTCGACCGCCTCGTACCGGATCGGCACCCCCTTGCTGCCGGTCTTGATCCCCCGCTGCCCGACCATGTTCGCCACCCAGACATCCGGCCGCACCCGCACCAGCCCCACCGCCCCCAACCCGAAGTCGTTCCCCGCCCGCTCCCGGTGCCAACGCCGGTACTCCCGCTCCGGCTCCGGCCAGCGCCGCGACAGCGCCAGCACGAAACCCTTGCCCCAACCGCCGATGTCGTTGCAGACATGCGCGATGATCTTCGGCCCCTTGGCCTGCGGATCGGTCGCGTCCCCCGGAATGATGCGCAGCGTCGTCGTCATCCCCCCAGCCTCGACCACGGGCCTGGCCGTTGGCCAGGCGATTCCCACCGGGGCGGGGTCACCGCCCCGCGGCGACCAGTAGCTCCCTTACGCGGCGGATCGGCTCGGTAGCGGGCAGGTCCGGCCGGAAGTTGTTGATCATGAACAGCACCTCCCGCACCTCGTACCAGGGCGGCGCCACTGTGCTTGGCCGTACTTTCTCCGGCGTGTGGAAAGCCAGCAGATAAGCCTCAGCGAATCATGGGGATGATTGGTCTCTTTTGAGGTGCACTTCGTCATGCTGAGTGCCGGGTGGGGCCGGGGAGTACACGGAGATGAGTCGGAAGGCGCGGCGCAGGTCGGCGAGGGCCTGCTCGTAATGGCCCAGGAGTTGACGGATTTCGCTCCGCTCGCTGAGGGCCAGAACATGTCCGGGGTCAAGTCGAATGGCGTGGTCCAGGTCGGCGAGGGCCTGGTCGGTGTGCCCCAGGGCGCGGTGGATCTGTCCTCGGCTGGCCAGCGCCCAGGGGTATTCGGGATCCAGTCGGATGACGTGGTCTAGGTCGGTGAGGGCCTGCTGGTAGTTGCCAAGGAGACGATGAGTGGTGGCACGCTGGGCGAAGGCCCAGGTGTACTCAAAATTGAGCTTGATGGCGCTGTCCAGGTCGGCGAGGGCTTGCTGGTGGTCGCCTAGGAGATGGTGGATCTCACCGCGTCGAGCGAAGGCCCAGGCATCCGCCGGGTTGAGCTGGACAGCGTGGCTGAGGTCGACGAGGGCTTGGTCGAGTTGACCGAGGGCTCGATGGGTGAGACCGCGCTGAGCGAAGGCCCAGGAGTACTTGGGGTTGAGCTGGACGGCCTGGCTGAGATCGGCGAGGGCTGGTTCGTGCTGACCCAGGAGCCGGTGGGTGACGCCCCGGAGTCCCCAATGTTCCGCATCCGCCGGATCGATCTGGACGGCTCGATTCGCGTCCGCATGGGCGCCCGGCAGTTGGTCCAACTGCAACAGTGCCTTGGCCCGTCCAACATAGGGAGAGGCGAAGTCGGGTCTCAGGTCGATGGCCTGGGAGAAGTCGGCTACGGCCGCGTCGAGCTGGTCGTCCGTGTGGTGAGTGCGGCCCCGAAGAGAGTGCGCTAACGCGCGGTCAGCGTCGGTCAGGCCAGGGGCGGCCAGCAGGTGGTTTAGAGTTGCGACCAACCGACCATTCGCGGATTCACTGCCCTCTTCCGGCAATGGCGAGGTGAGTCGTTTGGACCACTCCATCAGGACCCTGCTGTCGGTGTCCCGTCCTGCTTGACGAAATGCGCGTGCGTGGTGGCGAAACAGCGAGATATCCACGACGCCGGCGTTGAGCATCTCGCGTAGCGCGTGGGGCAGTGCCGCTTGTGGTTCGGCGCACAGCCGGTGGTGGGTTTCAGAGCAGCGTGCTTCCCGCCAAGCAGTGTCCTGCCAGCGGTCATCGGCTGGCAGTATCTCCTCAAGTGTTTGCCGCCGCTCGGCGAAGTGCGCAGCCAGCGCGGTGTGTTGGGCGCGCCAGCGGGTGGGGGAGCGGTGTCGTTGGAAGCGGAGCATGATGGCCCGGACCACCTCGTGGTACTGAAGTTCACCGCCATGTTCTTGAACGAAGCTGAGCCGCCGCAACCACGAAAACCGGTCCGCCACCGGCTCCGGCGCCAGCACGCGGAACACGTCCTCGTCCAGCCGCAGCGGCAGCGCGCAGGCCAGCGCGGCGGCGCGCAGGTCGTCGTCTGTCTCCCACCTCAGGAACCGCTCTACGGCGGACTCCGAGGGGTCGGGTATCTCTGGCAGGGGCGCTGGGCTGGCCTGAGCGAGCTGCTCCACCAAGGCCGGCAGGCCATGGCTGAGCCGGAGGATCTCCTCGATCACCGTTTCGTCGGTGACGCCTTGGCCGGCCAGCAGGGCCCGGCTCTCCGCCTCGCTGAAGACGTCCAGCGGGACGTCCGTGACCCAACGCCCGTGGTCGCCCCAGACCAGCTGGTCCAGCTCGCCTTGGCCGGCGATGACCACGATCACGTTCTGGTCCAGGGCGCCGTACCGCTCCGTGCAGATCATGTCCCGCAGCCACTCGTCCAGCACCGGGGCTAGCTGCTCGTAGGTGTCGCAGACCAGCACCACCAGCCGCTCGCGGGCCACCCCGGCCAGTTCTCGCAGGAAGAGCGGGGTGAGCACCTGCACCGGGCTGAGCACCAGCCGCACGTCGTCGGCGTTCCGCAGCCGGGCGGAGAGCCAGGAACGGGCGCTCTCCAGGCCCTGGGCCACCGGCTGCGGGTCCAACCCGCCGGCGAGCAGGCCAAGCCCGGGCACCGAGCCCAGCCCGGCCAGCGCCAGCTGGGCGGTCGCCGCGCTGCCGGCCGACGGGCCGATGCCGTCGACCGGTCCGTCGACGCTGGTGACCGCCTCGTGGTGGCGCTGCCGGTAGCTGGCCAGCCGCTTGTCGAATGCCTTCAACACGTGCCCCTGGGAGGCCAGTTCGGTGCTGATCGCCGCCATTGCCTCCAGCGGGTTGAGGGGGCCGGCGTCCAACGGCACGGTGACGGCGCCGCGTTCCCCCGCCAGCTGCCGCCAGCGGCGGACCAATGTCGATTTGCCAATTCCGGTGAGGCCCCGGACGTGGTACAAGAACGGGAAGCCCTCGCCTGCCGGGTCGAGGTTCAGATTCTCCCGAAATCGAGATACCTCCGCCACCCGCCCGACGAAGTCCTGCCGCCGCTGCTGGAGCATCAACTCCTGCCGGGACGGGCGTCGTTCCGCCATGGCCAACCCCCGACTATGGAATCCCAACCCAACCGTACCTGGGTCACCTGGGGGTCGGGAGTGGCGTTAGCTTAGCCGTGGCGGTCGGACTTCACGGTGTCGACAAAGGTGTTCCACTGTGTGGTGGGGAAGAGGAGCGCTGGGCCGTGGGTGTTCTTTGAGTCCCGCACGGGGACTCCGGCCGGGTGTCCGTCGAGTACCTCGACGCAGCTTCCGGCCTCACTACCGCTGTATGAGGACTTTCGCCAGCCGTCCACGATCGTGTGTGCAGTCATGGTGTTCCGGCTCCTCAGCTGTTGCCCGACTGTCGTCAGCCGTGGCGGTCGGACTTCACGGTGTCGATGAAGGTGTTCCACTGCTCGGCGGAGAAGACGAGTGCTGGGCCGTGGCTGTTTTTGGAGTCCCGCACGGGGACTCCGGCCGGGTGTCCGTCCAGCACCTCGACGCAGCTTCCCCCCTCGTTGCCGCTGTACGAGGACTTCCGCCACCCGCTCAGCGTGGACGCGTCTGCGATCGTGTGCTCAGTCATGGTGTCCGAATTCCTTCGCTGTTGACCTCAACAGGTCAAGTGACTCTCGTAGGGGCAGAGCATCACTCAGTGCCAGATTGTAGGACCCCTGTAGCTCTTCGACCACATCCGGACTGTCGTGGACCTTTCCGGTCCGCAAGCCTTCGGTGTAGGCGACGGGGGGCTGGTCCTCGAACCACATCAGGGTCAGCATGCTCTGCATCAGCGGATGCGGGCCCAGCGCGAAGGGCATCACATGGGCCCGCACGCGGTTGCGCTCAACCAGGTCCGCGATATAGGTGAGTTGCTCGGCCATCACCTCCGGGCCGCCGACTGGGCGGCGAAGCACCGCCTCGTCCAGCACGGCCCAGACCACCGGCTTGACCGGGTCAGCGAGGAGCTTGCCGCGTTCGAGTCGGCTGACGATCGTCCGTTCACAGTCCTGAGCGCTACGTGGTGGGTAGCCGATCGGAATGATCGCTCGCGCGTACCTCTCGGTCTGGAGGATGCCCGGGATGAAGGAGATGGCGAACTCCTGGATCACTGTGGCCTGTTGTTCCAGCTGTCGCGCGGATTCGAAGTAGTCGGCGACCGCCGCCGTGTTCTCCGGCAGGAAGTTGGTCAGGACGTCCCCCGTGTTGAGGGCGCGGTCCAGGCGGCGGGCGTCGTCCTTGGAGGGGACTCGGCGGCCGGCCTCGATGTGGGAGATGTGGGAGCGGGTCATCAACGCCCGCTCGGCCAGGTCCTGTTGGGTGAGCCCAGCGGCCTCCCGCTGCTGCTTCAACCAGTTGCCGTACACGCTGGCCATCGGCGGCCTCCCCTTCGTGCCACTCCCCGTGGAGGCACGCTACTCGCACCCGCAGTGACCGGCCAACTCCGCGTTGTGCGCCGGCGCGAGCGCGCGCCCAGCGCGCGCCCCTCACCGCGAGGGCCGAGGCACCGGCGGAGCCGGAACGTGGCGGGACCCGGGAGTCGTATCCAGCTCCCGGGCCCCTGGGGTTGCCACCCAATTGCGCACGCCGGCGGCGTTGAAGAGGACGGATCATTCGTCAGGCCGTCGCGTTCTGCCTTTGAACTACCGCACCACGGAGAGGTGCAGGCGGGAATTGAACCCGCATTCGACGGCGGTCGTCCGTCCCCGGTCGATCCGGCGATCGGTGGCGATGCTGAAGCTTGAGCGAGAGTCTGAGCTTGAACGCGGCTGCCTCTGCCATTGGGCTACCCCGGCCTGGGTGCCGGGGGAAGGACTCGAACCCTCACTGTCACCGCGCGCGTCAGGCTGAACGTTCAGTTTCAGCTTGCGCCCGCGCGGACCGGCCTCAATCGGTCCGCGCTCTTTCGCGCACCCCCGCGCTCGCACGCGGGGGCATCTGTGGGGCCGCGCCCCGGAGGGCACGGCCGGACGGCCAAACGGCCAAGGCGTCAGCCGAGGAGGTAGCCGAACACCGCCTCACCGACGCGCCGGTCCTCGACCTCCGCCGAGTTGGCCTCCTCCCGGGCGTACTTGACCGCGGTCTGGAGCTTCTCCACCCGCTCCAGCAGCTCGTTGACCTGGCGGGCCGAGAGGCTGCCGGAGAACTTCACCGTGGTCCAGTAGCCGATCGCCACGTCCTCGTAGTACACCTCGACCTGCGCCGGGTGCTTCTCCGTGGCCTCGGCCTTGACGTGGTTGCGCGGGACCTTCTTGGTGCGGATGGTGCGCACCGGGTCCGTCTTCCACCAGTCGGTGGACGGGTCGAGTGTCCAGGTCTCGGCGCCGTCCAGGACGGGCAGCTTCTTGACGAAGGTGTGCAGGTCGGTGAGCTGCTTCTCCAGGAAGAGCAGGTAGCTGACCGGCACGTCCGGCACGATGGTGCGGCCGTCGACGACGACGTCGGCGCGGGCCGCGCAGTTCGCCCAGTCCTTGGTGGCGGTCACGTCGAAGAGCCGGGTCAGCGACGCGGCCATCTCCCGCAGCACGGTCTCGGCCTTGACCTGCACCCGGGTTGACTCGGGCGGCAGCTGCTCGCCCTCCTCGTCCTTCGGCTGGTAGGTGCGCGAGATGCCGGCCAGCAGCGCGGGCTTCTGCACCTGGTGGTGCGCCGCGGTGATGTCCTGGTACGACTTGCTCTTGACGCCCTTTTCGACGGCGATGATCTGGTTGAGCTTCGCCACTGTTCCCCCCTTCGAGTGATCTTCATACTAGCCAGGGGCGGCCCGCCCCACCCCCGGTTTTCCGCGCCCCGGCCGCCCCTTGGCCGCGCCCGTCGTCAGCCCTTGACCGCGCCCGAGGTGAGGCCGGAGACCACGGCCCGGCGGAAGATCAGCACCAGCAGCGCGATGGGCAGCACCGAGACCGTCGCGGCGGCGAAGATCGTGCCGTAGGGCACGGTGAAGGTGCTGCCGAAGAGCGCCACGCCCACCGGCATGGTCCGGTAGCTGTCGGCCGTGTTGAGGGTGAGGCCGATCAGGAACTCGGTCCAGCAGGCGGTGAACGTGAAGATCGCCGCGGTGAACATCCCGGGCAGCGCCTGCGGCAGGATCACCCCGACCACGGTCCGCACCGGGGAGGCCCCGTCCACCCAGGCGACCTCCTCCATCTCCTTCGGGATCTGGAGGAAGAAGTTCCGCAGGATCCAGATGGCGAACGGGATGTTGAGCGCCGTGTAGACCAGGATCAGCCCCTGGTAGCTGTTGAGCCAGCCGATCTCCCGCATCAGCAGGAAGAGCGGCGCGGCCAGCGCGATCGTCGGGAAGAGCGAGATCATCAGCAGCGCGATCATGATCGGCGACTTGCCGCGCAGCGGCAGCCGGGCCAGCGCGTAGCCGGCGAACGCGCTCAGGCACAGCACCAGGCCGGTGGCCAGCAGCGAGACCAGCGCCGAGTTGAGCAGGTACCGGCCGAAGTGGTTGGTGACGAAGGCGTCGCGGTAGTTGTCGAAGGTGAACCGCTCCGGCCAGGCGGTCGGCGGGTTGGCGCCGACCTCCTCCATCGGCTTGAGGGAGCTGACCGCCATCCAGTAGAGCGGGGCGGCGACGAAGAGCGCCACCAGCAGCGCCGCCAGGTGCACCCAGCGGAACTGGAACCGGAACCGGGGTCGCGTCACGCTTGCGCCTCCTCGTCGCCCACCCGCGCCCGGAAGGCGCGGAGGAAGATCAGACACCCCACCAGGACCAGTGCGGCGGTGCTGGCGGCCACGGCGGCGCCGGGGCCGAAGTCCAGGTTGGTGAACATCACGTGCCAGCCGAGCAGCGCCAGCGACTCGGTGGCGTCCCCCGGGCCGCCGCCGGTGAGCACGAAGGGCAGGTCGAAGATGCCGAAGGCCTGGAGGATGCGGAAGAGCACGGCGATCACCAGCGCCGGCCGCAGCAGCGGCAGCCGCACCCGCCAGAACGCGGTCCACGCGCTGGCGCCGTCCACCCGGGCGGCCTCCACCACGTCGCTGGGCAGCATCATCAGCCCGGCGAGCACGATGATCGCCACGAACGGGGTGGTCTTCCAGACGTCGGCCGCCGCCATCGACAGCACCGCGGGGGTGGGGGTGCCGAGGAACTGGAACGGGGTGCCGGTCAGCCCCTCGGTGAGCGCGGTCAGCACCCCGTAGACGCCGTTGTACATGTAGGCCCACAGCTGTGCCGAGACCACCGTGATCATGGCCCAGGGGAGCAGCAGCAGTGCCATCATCCAGCCCCGGCCGCCGGAGAGCTGCTCCAGGACCAGCGCGATCAGGGTGCCGAGCACCAGCTCGGCGACGACCGTGCCGATGGTGTAGAGCACCGTGAAGACCAGCGCGTGGCGCCAGCGTTCGGACTTCAGCAGCATCTCGTAGTGCTCGGTGGTGGTGCCGGAGAGCTGGAAGCCGTCTGCCGAGACGGTCACGTGGCTCAGGCTCATCGCCACCGAGAACGCGATGGGGAAGAGGGTGATGGCCAGGACCACCACCAGCGCCGGCGTGGCGAAGCCCCACCCCAGGCGGGCGAACCGCCGTTCCAGGATGGAGTGTCCCTTGTTGGGTCGGATCGCCGCCCGCGCTGTGCCACCGCTCATAGCGCCCGGTCCTCCAGTGCGCGTTGGATGTCCTCCGCCGCGTCGCGCAGCGCGTTCGCGGTGGGAGCCGAACCGGCCAGGGAGCCGTTGATGTTGGTGTAGATGCCGTGGCTGATCTGCGGGTAGCGCGGGGTCTGCGCGGGGCGGGCCACGAGGTCGAGGTCGGCGGCCACCTCCAGCACCGGGTTCTCGCGCTGCAGCTCGGGGTCGTTGAGGACCTCCTCGCTGGCCGGTAGTACCGAGTTCTCCGCCATCATCCGCTGGGCCTCCGGGCCGGTCATCCAGTCCATGAAGACCAGCACCGCGCCGATCTGCTTGCTGTGCGGGTTGACCATCAGGTTCCAGCCGCCGGCCGCCGACGGGCCCCGCTCCTCGCCGCCCTCGAAGCCGGGCAGTGGCAGCACGCCGACCTGGTCCGCGATCCGTGAGGCCAGCGGGTCGTTGGCCATGTCCCAGCCGTGCGACCAGTTGCGGTGGAAGGCGGCGTCGCCCTCCACGAAGGTCTGGAGCGACTGCTGCTCCTGGAAGCTGGTGGAGGCCGAGGGCACCACGCCCTCGTCGAGCAGCCGGCGCATGAAGTCCAGTGCCGCGCGGTTCTCCTCGGAGTCGATGGCCGGCTCCGCGTCGTCGGCGGTGACGCTCCGGCCGCCGGCGGCGGCCGACAGTTCGGTCCAGTTGACGGTGAGCCCCTCGTAGTTGGCCCACTGCCCGACGTAGCCGTAGGTGACGTCGCCCGCGTCCTGGAGCCGCTTGGCGGTGTCGGCCAGCTCCTGCCAGGTGCGGGGCACCGGCAGGTCGTGCTTGGCCAGCAGGTCCTTGCGGTAGTAGAGGAAGCCGGCGTCCACGTAGAGCGGGGCGGCGAGGTGGTTGTCCCGGTACTCGGTGAGCCGGGCGCGTTCCTTCGGGTAGCGGTCCCAGAAGTCGTCGGGCAGGTGCTCGTCCAGCGGCATCGCCAGCTGGGCGTCGCCGAACTGGGCGGGCCAGACCAGGTCGCCGTTGTAGACGTCGATGCTGTCCGAGCCGCCGGTGATCTCGGTGGTGAGGGTGGCCCGCATGGTGTCGGTGTTGTTGGGGGCCGGTTGGAAGTCGACGCTGATCTCCGGGTGGGCCCGCTCGAAGGCCGCGATCAGTTGTTCGGGGAACCCCTCGGGCCCGAAGTTGATGGCGTACCAGGTGATGTCCCCCCTGGCGGGCCCCACCCGGTCGGGGTCGACCGATGCCGCGTCGGCACCGGCCGATCCACAGGCGGTGGTGGCCAGCAGAACGGACACGGCCCAGAACGCCCTTGCGCTGCTACCGAACGAGGTACTCAGGACGTGCTCCTTGGGAAGACCCGCGTGCCAAGGGCCTCAGCGTCCCGTTTCCCCCACCCCACACCAAGCCAAAAACGCGCTTATCGGAAATATTCACCGGAAAGGTCCCGGCGGGTGACCCCCACCGGGACCTCTCGATCGACCGGGTGTCAGCGGGTGGCGGCGCCCAGATCCCGGAAGACCGCCGTGTTCAGCGCGAAGGCCCGGCGGCACTCGGCCACGATCCGCTCCCGCTCGGCGGCGTCGGCCGGGATCGCGTCCAGCAGCGCCCGGTACTCGCGCTTGAACGCGGCCGGGTTGCCGATCCGGTCGAAGACATAGAACCGGACGCCGTCCCCCTTGTGGGCGAAGCCCCAGGTCTTCTCGGCGATGCCGCGGATCACCTGGCCGCCGGAGAGGTCGCCGAGGTAGCGGGTGTAGTGGTGGGCGACATAGCCGCCCGGCCAGTCCCTGGCCACGGCCAGCACGCGGGCCGCGTACTCCTCGGTCGCGGGCAGCGGGCGCAGCCCGGTCCGCCAGTCGGAGCCCTCGTGGAGGTGGTCCAGGTCCTGTTCGAGCGCGGCGCGGCGGAGCAGCTCGGGCCGCAGGAACGGGCCGGCCACCGGGTCGCCGGCCAGTGACTGTGTGACGCCCTCCAACGCGCGGTAGACGAACCACAGTTGCTCTGTGTAGCTGCGGTAGGCGGTCACCCCGAGGCGGCCACCCAGCAGGTCGGCCATGAAGGAGGAGTTCTCCGCCTCGGTGTGCTGGGCCTGCGAGGCGTCGCGGATCAGGGTGGAGAACGGGGCGGTGGCGTCGAGCACGGTCACGTGTGACCTCCAGGGCCAGGGGCAGCGGGGCGCGGCAGGGCGTCGCGCCTGGCCATACTGTCTACTTAGGCTTACCTAAGTCAAGCGTTTGCCGACGCCCTGTCGGTAAAAGTGCCGGGCGCGGCCGGCGTTCGGCCGCGCCCTCCCGCGCGCCACCGTCTCAGGGCAGCGTCAACACCTCGGCGCCACTCTCGGTGACCACCAGCGTGTGCTCGAACTGGGCCGAGCGGCGGCCGTCCCTGGTGACCACCGTCCACTCGTCCGGCCACATCTCCCAGGTGTGGGTGCCCAGGTTGAGCATCGGCTCGATGGTGAAGGTCATGCCGGGCAGCAGCACCGTGTCCGCGTTCGGGTCGTCGAAGTGCGGGATGATCAGCCCCGAGTGGAAGGCGCTGTGCACCCCGTGCCCGGTGAAGTCCCGGACCACGCCGTAGCCGAACCGCTTGGCGTAGGACTCGATCACCCGGCCGATCACGTTGATCCGCCGGCCGGGACGGACCGCCTTGATGGCCCGCGCCAGCGCCTCCCTGGTCCGCTCCACCAGCAGTCGCGACTCCTCGTCCGCCGCCTCGGGGCCACCCACCAGGAACGTCGCGTTGGTGTCCCCGTGCACCCCACCGACGTAGGCCGTGATGTCCAGGTTGACGAGGTCGCCCGCGCGCAACTCGGTGGAGTCCGGGATGCCGTGACAGATCACCTCGTTCACCGAGGTGCACAGCGACTTGGGGAAGCCCCGGTAGCCCAGCGTCGACGGGTAGGCGCCGTGGTCGCAGAGGTAGGCGTGCGCCACCGCGTCCAACGCGTCGGTGGTCACGCCGGGTTCGATGTGCCGGGCGGTCTCCGCCAGCGCCCGCGCGGCGATCCGGCCGGCCACCCGCATCCGCTCGATGGTCTCCGCGTCCTGCACGTCGGGACCCGTGTACCGGGCCGGCCCGGGCCGCCCCACGTACTCGGGCCGGGGAATGGCGGAGGGCACCGCGCGCCGCGGCGAGATCCTGCCGGGTTGAAGAAGTGACTGGCCAGACATGCGTCCGAGTCTACGGGCGGGCAGGATAAGGAACATGGCTCTCTTCAAGCGCACCACCAGCGGCCAACCGGGCGAGTGGTACTACTGCCTGAAGCACGGCAAGGTCGAGGAAGGCCCCGAGTGCCCGGCCAAGGACCGGCTCGGCCCCTACGCCAGCCGCGAGGAGGCCGCCCGCGCCATCGAGACCGCCAGGGAGCGCGACGACCAGTGGCGGCAGGACCCCCGCTGGAACGACGAGCCGGACCGCGAGGACGGCGGGGAACCCGACGAGCGGCGCGCGGACCGGGAGGACCCGGGCCCCTGGTGACGGCCGCCGACGCCGCGTCAGCCGGCCGGTGGCAGGATGCCGGGTATGACCACACGTGACGACGCCCCGCCACCCCGCCGCGACCCCTGGGAGCTGCCCGACGTCTCCGACCTCGTGATCGGCGTGCTCGGCGGCACCGGCGACCAGGGCCGCGGCCTGGCCTACCGGCTGGCCAGGGCCGGCCAGCAGGTGATCATCGGCTCCCGCTCCGCCGACCGCGCCCGGGCGGCCGCCGAGGAACTCGGCCACGGCGTCCAGGGCGAGGAGAACGCCGCCTGCGCCAGCCGCAGCGACGTGGTGATCGTCGCCGTCCCCTGGGACGGCCACGCCCGCACCCTCACCGCGCTGCGCACCGAGCTGGCCGGCAAGCTGGTGGTGGACTGCGTCAACCCGCTCGGTTTCGACAAGCGCGGCGCCTACCCGATCGTCCCCGAGGAGGGCAGCGCCGCCCAGCAGGCCGCCGCCCTGCTCCCCGACTCCCGGGTGACCGCCGCCTTCCACCACCTCTCCGCGGTGCTGCTGCAGAACCCGGAGATCGAGCGGATCGACACCGACGTGATGGTGCTCGGCGAGGACCGCGACGACTGCGCGACCGTGCAGGCCGTCGCCCAGCTGATCCCCGGCATGCGCGGCGTCTTCGCCGGCCGGCTGCGCAACGCCCACCAGGTGGAGGCGCTGGTCGCCAACCTGATCTCGGTCAACCGCCGGTACAAGGCGCACGCCGGCATCCGGCTGACCAACATCTGAGCCGGCGAGGGAGAATGGCGGTCGGGCCCACCACCGGGCCCGACCGCCGTACCCCAGTCCCTTGGAAGGCCCCCCATGGCAGCCCCGACTCCCGCCGGCAACCCGCGCCGGCTCGCCCTCTACGCCACCGTGCTCTGCGCGCTGACCGCGGTGGCCGCGGTGGTCTCGTTCGTCAGGGGCGACTGGTTCGGCATCGTCTGGGTGGCGCTGGCCGGCCTCTCCTCCAACATGGCCTGGTACTACGGCCGCCGGGCCAGGGCCCAGGGCGCGGACCGGCGCACCCCGGCCTGACCCGCGGCGCCGGGCCGGCCGCCGGCCCGCGAAGACCCGCCGGCCGGGCGTCAGTGGAAGCTGTGCTCCTCGGCCGGGTAGGCGCCGCCCACCACGTCGTCGGCGAAGGCCTTCGCCGCGTCGCCCAGCGCCGCGCGCAGCTGCCCGTACTGCTTGACGAAGCGCGGCGACCGGCCGCCCGGCCAGTCCGTCATGCCGGCCATGTCCGTCCAGACCAGCACCTGCGCGTCGCACTCCGGGCCGGCGCCGATGCCCACCGTCGGGATGGCCAGGCCCCGGGTCACCTCGGCGGCCAGCTCGGCCGTCACCAGCTCGAGCACCACCGCGAAGGCGCCCGCGTCCTGCACCGCCTTGGCGTCCCGCAGCAGCTGCGCCGCCGCCTCGTCGCCGCGGCCCTGCACCGGGTGCCCGCCGAAGGCGTGCACCGACTGCGGAGTCAGCCCCACGTGCGCCATCACCGGGATGCCGGACTCCACCAGCAGCCGGATCTGGTCGGCCGACCGCTCGCCGCCCTCCAGCTTGACCGCGCCGACGCCGGCCTCCTTGACCAGGTGCGTCGCGCTGCGCAGGGCCTGCCGCGGGCCCTCCTGGAACGAGCCGAACGGCAGGTCGGCCACCACCATCGCCCGCCGGGTGCCCCGCACCACGGCCGCCGACAGCATCGTGACCTGCTCCAGGGTGACCGGCACCGTGGAGTCGTAGCCGAGCGCGGTGTTGCCCATCGAGTCGCCGACCAGCAGGACCGGGATGCCGGCCTCGTCGAAGACGGCGGCGGTCATCGCGTCGTAGGCGGTGAGCATCGGCCACCGCTCGCCCCGCCGCTTGGCGGCCGCGAGGTCCCTCACCGTGACCCGGCGGCTGCTCTTGCCGCCGTAGAGCCCCGGACGCTCCGGCTTCGCCGGCGCCTGGGCAGGGGAGTGCTGCGTCATCACGCTGCTCCTGTTCTCGTGATCTCGAAGCGCCGTAACGGCGTCCCCGGACTGAATCCATCGTCGCACCGCCCAGCGCGGTCGGGAAGTGGGGGGCGAAGATCACGGCTGATATAACGGGAACCTCACGCCGTGCGCCGGCCGTCTTCCCCGGCAGCGGCCCCCCGGGGCCCAGGCGCGGCGTACGGGGGAGCGCGGGGCCCGCACGGAATTGCACGACGGTCAGGCAGGGCGTGAATGGCACAGGTGGACTCCTCGAAGACGCCTCACGAAGCGGCGGCCGGGTCACCACCCGGTGAGCCCGCCGAGGCGGCGAGCACCCCCGGGCCCAGGTGGAGCGACCGGGTCGGCCGCTGGCGGCGCGGCCTGGTGCCGGCCGGCCTGGCGCTGCTGCTGGCCCTGCTGCTCAGCGTGCACTCCCGGGTGCCCAACCGGATCGGGAACCTGGGCAGCCTGCTGGAGACCTTCCTGCCCTGGTGCGCGGTGGCCGTGCCGCTGCTGGTGCTCTGGGCCGTGCTGCGCCGCTCGGTCAGTGCGCTGGTCGCGCTGCTGGTGCCGCTCCTGGTGTGGACCAACCTCTTCGGCGGGCTGCTGCTGGACAAGACCGGCGGCGGTGGCGAGCTGATGGTGGTCAGCCACAACGTGGACGCGGACAACGCCGACCACGCCAGCACCGCCCGGCAGCTCTCCGGCAGCGGCGCCGACGTGATCGCGCTCCAGGAGGTGCCGCAGGCCGAGCTGGCCACCTACGAGGCGGAGCTGGCCGACGCGTTCCCGCACCACGCCGTCGAGGGCACCATCGGCCTGTGGAGCCGCTACCCGCTGGCCGACGTGGCCCCGGTGGACACCGGGATGGGCTGGACGAGGGCGCTGCGCGGCACGGTCCGCGCCGAGCCGGGGCCGGTCGCCGTCTACGTGGCGCACCTGCCCTCGGTGCGGGTGCAGTTCCGGGCCGGTTTCACCGCCGAGCAGCGGGACCAGTCGGCGGAGCTGCTCGGCCAGGCCATCGCCGCCGAGCCGGTGGACCACGCGGTGCTGCTGGGCGACCTCAACGGCACCATGAACGACCGGGCGCTGGCGCCGCTCACCTCGCAGCTGCGCTCCACCCAGGGGGCGGCCGGGGCCGGCTTCGGCTTCAGCTGGCCGGCCGGGTTCCCGATGGCCAGGATCGACCAGATCCTGGTGCGTTCCCTGGAGCCGGTGTCCTCCTGGACACTCTCCGCGACCGGAAGTGACCATCTGCCGGTCGCTGCCCGGGTGGACTTCTGACCGTCGGCCGATCGCCGGCCGGCTTCCGGGTGGCCCGCCGGTTTTGCTCCGGTTGTTTTACTTTTGAGGGAGACCTGACGCCTGGGAAGGGAACGGTATGGCGCGCACCCGGTTCGCCGCCGATCACGGACTGACCCGCCGCATGCTGCTCACCATGTTCCTGATCGGCCTGCTCTACGTGGTCTTCGTCGGTGTGTTGATCGCCGCCTTCGGGCAGGCCTGGCCGCTGATCCTGGTGCTCGCCGGCGGGCTGTTCTTCGTCCAGTTCTGGTTCAGCGACCGGATCGCCGCCTACAGCATGGGTGCCCGCGAGGTCACCCCCGAGCAGGCGCCCGAGCTGCACGGCGCGGTGGACCGGCTGTGCGCGCTGGCCGACATGCCCAAGCCGAGGGTGGCCATCGCGGACACCGACGTGCCCAACGCCTTCGCCACCGGCCGCAGCCAGAAGAAGTCGCTGGTCTGCGCCACCACCGGGCTGCTGCGCCGGCTGGAGAAGGACGAGCTGGAGGGCGTGCTGGCGCACGAGCTGTCCCATGTGGCGCACCGGGACGTGGCGGTGATGACGGTGGCCGCGTTCCTGGGCGTGCTGGCCGGGCTGATCACCCGGATCGCCCTGTGGGGCGGGCTCAGCCGCGGCGGTCGGAACAACAACAACCTGGTCTTTCTGCTGATCCCGTTGGTCAGCGCCGTGGTCTACGTGATCAGCTTCCTGCTCACCCGGCTGCTGTCCCGGTACCGCGAGCTGTCCGCCGACCGCACCGGCGCGCTGCTCACCGGCCGCCCGTCGGCGCTGGCCTCGGCGCTCACCAAGGTCTCCGGGCAGATGGGCCGTATCCCCACCAGGGACCTGCGGCAGGCGGAGCCGTTCAACGCGTTCTACTTCGCCCCCGCGCTCTCCGGCGACGGGATGAGCCGGCTGTTCTCCTCGCACCCGACGCTGGAGCAGCGGCTGGACGGGCTGGCCAAGCTCTCCCGCCAGCTGGGCCAGCCCTGACCGACCGACCGTTCCCGCGGGCCCGCAGGCCCGCAGGCACGCAGGCACCTAGACATGTAGGCACCGAAGGCAGGAACCGACCCCGTGGGCTTTCTCGACGCGATCCTGGGCCGCCGCAAACCGGTCAAACCCGATCTGGACCAGCTCTTCGCGGTCCCGTCGGCCGCCATCACCCTGCAGGCGGGGGCCGGCTTCACCCCCACCGGCGCCGGCTCGGTCTGCTTCGCGAGTGTGGAGGGCGGCGCGTTCACCCGGGTCAGGGACGAGGTGCGGGAGCTCCTGGACGCCGACCACGCCCCGGGCGGCGACGACCATCCGGTGGAGTTCAGCCAGGACGACTACGGCTACACCTGGCTGCTCGCCCGGCACCCGGCGGACCGGCTGACCGACCTGGTCAACGACCTGCACGCGGTCAACACCCTGCTCCAGGACGCCGGCTTCGGGCCGCAGCTGCTCTGCTCCCTGGTCGGCTTCCGCGACCCGGAGGGCCGGCCACTGGCCCTGGTCTACCTCTACAAGCGCGGCACCTTCTACCCGTTCGCGCCGCTGCCCGGCGCGAAGGAGCGCCGGGACAACGGCCTCGAACTGCGGGTGCGCGCGCTGCTCGCCGACGACCTGCGGGTGGAGAACGATCTCGGCCGCTGGTTCCCGGTCTGGGGCGCGCCCGGGCTGTGAGCCGGCCGGCGGGCCGCGCGGGCCGCCGGCCGGTCGCGTCCGGCGGTCAGGCGGTGTGCAGCGTCAGACCGTAGGTGGACAGGATCTCGTTGACCGGCTGGTACCAGGTCTCGCCGCCGCTGGAGCAGTTGCCCCAGCCGCCCGAGGTGACGCCCTGGGCCTGGTCGCCGCTGATGAAGGAGCCGCCCGAGTCGCCGCCCTGGGCGCAGGCGCTGGTCTTGGTCAGCTGGTGCACCACGGTGCCGTCGCTGTAGTTGACCGTCTCGTTCTTGGCCAGCAGGGTGCCGCAGTGCCAGCCGGTGGTCGAGCCTGACCGGCAGATCGAGGAGCCGACCGGGGCCTCGTTCGAGCCGCGCACCAGCTGGTCCGGGATCGCGCCCCAGCCGAGCACCACCGGCTCGGTCCACCAGCCGCTGCCCACGCTCACCCAGGCGTAGTCGTTGCCGGGGAACGAGGAGCCCTGGAAGGTCCCGATGTGGGTGCGGTCCCAGCCGGAGACGCTGGCGCCCCGCGCGCCGCAGTGCCCGGCGGTGACGAAGCCGCCGTGCACCGAGAAGCCGATGGAGCAGCGGACGTTGCCGGTGTAGTAGGGGTCACCGCCGACGGTGCCGGCGGCGAAGGTGGTCGGGGCCTGCGGCACGGTGCCGAGGGTGACCGGAACGGTCTCCTCGGCCGCCGCGACGAACGCGGCCACCTCGGCGCTGTCCTGCTGGCCCTCGACCACGTCGACGACCACGCTGTTGGCCCGCGGGTCCACCCGCCAGCTGGCCACCGCGTCCGGCGCGCCGGCCTCGGCGGCCAGCGTGTCGAGCGCGGCCAGGCCCCGGTTGAGGGTTGCCTCGCTGTGCCGGACCAGGGTGGTCTCGGCGCCGGTGGCCTCGACCTCGGCGGCCCGCTCGGCGTCGGTGACGGCGACCACCAGGTCGCCGGTCGCCGGGTCGAACCAGCTGCCGCCGAGCGCCGGGCCGGCCGCCTCCCGGGCGACCGGGTCCAGCTCGGTGGCGGCGGCCTCGTCGGCCAGCCGGGCCTCGACCTCGGCGGCGGTCAGGCCGAACTCCTGCTGGAGGCCGAGCAGCAGGCCGGGGGAGGCGAGCGGCTCGGCGGCCGGGTCGGCGGCGGCCGCGGCGGCCCCGGTGCCGGCCAGCGCGCCGGCGACCAGCAGGGCCGACAGTCCAAGGCGCAGGCTTCTGGTGCGTCTCATGTGGGGGTACTCCTTCGATGCGCTACCGGTGAGGAGTGGAACAGCGAAGGGAGAGAGCGCTCTCACCGCCGCCGGGGGAGAGCGTAAAGCGATGCCATGTACATGTCTAGACCAAGGGTGTCAACAAGCGTTCCGGAACGGCGAGAAGCGGCCACCGGCGGCCGGCGGGCCCCACGTCCGCCGGCCGCCACCCGTCAACTGCCCTCGCGCCAGCCGCTGGTGATCGGCAGCCGGCGGTCCTTGCCGAAGCCCTTCGGCGAGATCTTGGTGCCCGGCGGGTACTGGCGCCGCTTGTACTCCGCCCGGTCCACCAGCCGCAGCACCTCCGTCACCAACTCGGCCGGGAATCCGGCCGCCACGATCCGCGACCAGCCCTCGTCCCGGTCCACGTACCGCTCCAACACCGCGTCCAGCGTGTCGTAGTCCGGCAGCGAGTCGGTGTCCACCTGCCCCGGGCGCAGCTCCGCGCTCGGCGGCTTCACGATCGAGTTCTCCGGGATCGGCGGCGTCTCGCCACGCCGCTCGGCCGCCTCGTTCCGCCAGCGCGCCAGCCGGTAGACGCCCGTCTTGTACAGGTCCTTGATCGGGCCGTAGGCCCCCACCGAGTCCCCGTAGAGCGTCGAGTAACCCACCGCCAGCTCGCTCTTGTTGCCCGGGGCCAGCACGATGTGGCCCTCCTGGTTGGAGAGCGCCATCAGCAACGTGCCACGCAGCCGGGACTGGAGGTTCTCCTCGGCCAGGCCGGTCAGCTCCACCTGCCGCTGGTAGGCGTCGAACATGCCGCCGATCGGCACCGTGCGCAGCGTCAGCCCGGTCCGCCTGGCCAGCTCCTCCGCGTCCGCCACCGAGTGCTCCGACGAGTAGCGCGAGGGCATCGCCACCCCGTGCACCCGGTCGGCGCCCAGCGCGTCACAGGCGATGACCGCGCAGAGCGCCGAGTCGATCCCGCCGGACAGCCCCAGCAGCACCGAGGGGAAGCCGTTCTTCTCGGTGTACGCGCGCACCCCGGTCACCAGCGCCTGGTACATCTCCTCCGCGTCGTCCAGCCGCGGGTGCGTCCCGCCGGTGAACCGCGGCTCGTAGGGCGCCAGCGGCGCGGCGTCCAGCGTCAGGTGATCGACGGTCAGCCCGTCGGCCAGCCGGCCGGCCGGCGGCGCCACGGCCGCCGCCGGCAGCGCCAGGTCCAGCAGCAGGCACTCCTCGGCGAACTGCGGCCCCCTGGCCAGCACCTCGCCGTCCCGGTCCACCACCAGCGAGTCCCCGTCGAAGACCAGCTCGTCCTGGCCGCCGACCATCGCCAGGTAGGCCAGCGCGCAACCCGCCTCCCTGGCCCGCCGCCGCACCAGCTCCAGCCGGGTGTCGTCCTTGGCCACCTCGTAGGGCGAGGCGTTGATCGACAGCAGCAGCCCGGCCCCCGCCGCGCGGGCCGCCGGCACCCGGCCGCCCTCCTGCCACAGGTCCTCGCAGATCGCCAGCGCCACGTCCACCCCGCGCACCCGCACCACCGGCAGCGTGTCGCCCGGCACGAAGTACCGGTACTCGTCGAAGACGCCGTAGTTGGGCAGGTGGTGTTTGGCGAAGGTGAGCCTGACCTCCCCGCCCTGCAGCACCGCGGCCGCGTTGCGCGGGGCGCCCGCCGGCCGGCCCAGATGCGGGGCGCGCTCGTCCGTGCGGTCCAGATAACCGACCACCACCGGCACCCCGCCCAGCCCCTCGTCGGCCAGTCGGGTCGCCAACTCGTCCAGCGTCCGCCGGCTGGCCTCGGCGAACGAGGAGCGCAGCGCCAGGTCCTCCACCGGATAGCCGGTGAGCATCATCTCGGGGAACGCCACCAGGTGGGCCCCGTGGTCCACGCTGTGCCGCGTCCAGCGCAGCACCGCGTCCGCGTTGCCGGCGAGATCGCCGACCCTGGCGTCGATCTGGTTCAGGGCGATTCGTAGCTGAGGCACGTCAGTGAGTGTAATCGTCCAATTGACGCGATGGGGGTGTCGGCCCCCGGTGATCCGGTCGTTGTGGCCAGCCACCCCTCCCGGTTCACCTGCGGTGATCTCTCCGCTACCGGTGTGATTCGGCCACCGCGCGCCGGCCTGTCCGGTTGTCTCCCCGGCGCCCGGGGCAGAGCTTTGGAGCGCTGGCACACGCGGACGCAAGGGGGCGGTCCATGCCGCAGAACGTGCGGTTCTTCCTGCCGTTCGAAACCAGGGTCAACCCCGCGGCCGAGCGCGCCAGAGCCCATCACCTCGACTGGGTGCGCGCCCACCGACTGGTCGCCGAGGGGCCGCCGTTGCGCGCCTACACCGCCTGGCGGCTCACTGACCTGGCCGCCTACGCCTACCCGGACGCCGCCCCTGAGGACCTGGAGCTGGCCACCGACGCGGTCTGCCTCGGCTTCCCGCTGGACGACCAGTTCGACGGCGAGCTGGGCCGCCGCCCGGAGAGCGTCGTCCGGCTCTCCACCGCGCTGGCCGCCATCGCCTACCAGCCGGCCGGCCGCCGCCCCGCCCTCGACCTGCCGCTCACCCACGGCTACGCCGACATGTGGCGGCGGGCCGCCGACGGGATGTCCCCGGCCTGGCGGGAGCGGGCCGCCGGCAACCTCACCCGCTTCTTCCGCTCCTACGTCAGGGAGGCGCGCAACCGGGTCTCCACCGCGCCGCTGGACGAGCACGCCTACCTGACGCTGCGCCGGCAGGCCGTCGGCACCGCGCCCTGCTTCGACCTGATCGAACGGGTCGGCCGGTTCGAGGTGCCGGGCGCCGCCTACTGGAGCAGCGAGGTCCAGATCCTCACCCGCTGCGCCGGGGACGTCATCTTCCTCTGCAACGACGTGCACTCCGTGGAACGCGAGGCGGACCAGGGCGACCCGCACAACCTGGTGCTGATCCGGCAGCGCGCCCAGGGCTGCTCCCGGGAGAGCGCGGTCCGGCAGGTGGTCGGGCTGGTGCGGGGCCGGGTCGAGCTGTTCCAACGGATCGCGGCCCGGCTGCCCCGGCTGGCCGCCCGGCTCGGCCTCGACCGGGCCGGCCGGGAGGCCGTCGAACGCTACGCCGCCGGGCTGCGCTGCTGGATGGTCGGCAACCAGCGCTGGGGCGTGAGCACCGCCCGCTACGCCGGGGGCGCGGCCGGCCGGGGCGTGATCGGGGACCTCACCACGCCGGGGCGCCCGCCCGGGCGAAGCGCCCCCGAGCGCCCCAGCCCGGCCGGCCGGCTCAGCCCTCCCGCCGGCCCGGGCGCTCCGCGTCGGCCGGCTGGTCCGAACGGCCCCACCGCCGCCGCAGGCCAGCCCAGAACGAGCGCCGCTCCGGGCGCGCCGGCCGCTCAGTCCGCGCCGGCTCGGCCGGCGGCCGGGGCCGCTGCCGGCCCGGCGCCTGCCGTCGCCCCGGCGCCGGCGGCACCAGCGCGATCCGCTCGGCGCGGGCCCGTGGCGTGAACTCGGCCGGCAGCGCCACCAGGTGGCGGGACCAGGTGGACGAGGACCAGGTCAGCTCGTCGGGCTCCACGGTCAGCCGCAGGTCGGGCAGTCGGGAGAGCAGCACCTCGATCCCGGTCACGGTGATCGCCCGGCCGATGTCCTGACCCGGGCACTCGTGCGGGCCGCTGGTGAACGAGAGGTGCGAGCGGTTGCCGTGCATCGGCGCCCCCGGCGCCGGCCGGATCGCCGGATCGGCGTTGGCCCCCGCCAGGCCGAGCAGTAAGATGTCGCCCTTTCGGATGTTCTGTCCGCCCAACTCGACGTCGTCGCTGGCGAATCCGCCCGGGCAGACGGAGATCGGCGGCTCGTCCCAGAGCACCTGCTCCACCGCGGCCGGCAGCGTCATCCGGCCACCGTGCAGCGAGCCGCGGAACCTGGGGTGCGTGAAGACCACCCGCAGCGTGTTGACGATCAGGTTGGTCGTCGTCTCGTTCGCCGCGACCATCACCAGCCGCAGGTGGTGCAGCACCTCCTCGTCGGACAGGTCCGCCGGGTGCGCGATCAGCCAGGACGCCAGGTCGTGCCCCGGCGTCGCGTGCTTGGTCGCCACCAGCTCGGTCAGCGTGCGCTGGATGTAGCGGTCGGCGGCCACCGCCTTCTCCGTGCCGATCAGCAGCTGCCGGCTGGCCTCCACCAGCCGCGGCCCCTCCTCCTCCGGCAGCCCCAGCACCACCGTGAGCACCAGCATCGGCAGCTGCTGCGCGTACTGGCCGAGGATCTCGGCCCGGCCCTCCGGCGCGAACCGGTCGATCAGCTGGTGCCCGTAGAGCTGCACGTAGCGGCGCAGGCCACGCCGGTCGAAGCGCTCCAGCGACTCGTTGACCGCGCCCCGCAGCCGCTGGTGCACCGAGCCGTCCTGGTGCGAGCAGTCCGGGCCCCAGGCCAGCACGGGCGCGATCGGCGAGTCGGTGCCGATCTCGCCGCGCTGCCAGGGCGACCAGGCCCGGCCGTCCCGGCGGAACCGGCGTGGGTTGCGGGTGACCTCCAGGATCTCCTGGTACCCGAGGACCAGCCAGGCCGGCACGTCGCCCTCCAGCAGTACCGGGGCGACCGGCCCGTGCTCGGTGCGCAGCCGCTCGTAGAGCCCCATCGGGTCGGCGGAGGCCGCCGGCCCGTAGAGCCGCTGCACCCCGCCCGGGCCGCTGGCGTGCGCCGGGCAGCCCGGCGGCGGCGCGCCCAACGGGATCGAGGCGCGCGGGGGTTCTGGCAGGCTGGTCACGTGGCCTCCGAGGGGTGCGGGGGAGCGGGGACGACGGTCGGGGTGCCGGGCTCCTCGGGCGCCTCGCCCTCGGTCGCCCGGGTGTAGAGATGGCGCAGCAGGGTCAGCAGCACCTCGCGGGAGGAGTCGAACTGGCGGGCGTCACAACTGACCACCGGCACCCGGGCCGGCAGGTCGAGGGCCAGCCGCAGCTCGGGCACCGGGTGCAGCGGGGCGTCGGGGAAGTTGTTGACCGCCACCACGAAGGGGACGCCGCACTCCTCCAGCCGGTCCATCGCCTGGAAGCTGTCCTCCAGCCGCCGGGTGTCCACCAGCACCACGGCCCCGAGGGCGCCCTCGATCACGCCGTTCCACAGGAACCAGAACCGCTGCTGGCCCGGGGTGCCGAAGAGGCAGAGGACCAGCCGCTCGTTGAGGGTGATCCGGCCGAAGTCCATGGCGACCGTGGTCTCGGTCTTGCGCTCCACGCCGGCCAGGTCGTCCACCCCGGCGCCGGCCTGGGTCATGGTCTCCTCGGTGGTCAGCGGGCGGATCTCGCTCACCGAGCCGACCATGGTGGTCTTGCCGACGCCGAACCCGCCGACCACCACCACCTTGACCGACTGCTCGGCCGAGCTGGGCAGCAGGTCCTCCTCGCGGGGACCGCCGGTGAACTCGGGAAGCCGCCCGGCCGCCGGGGAATCAGAGTCGTTGTAGGCCATCGATCAGTGCCTTCAGGGTGTCGAGGTCGGGGTCGGCGGCGACCGCGCGCTGCGCCACCCTGGTCTGCCTGACCTCCACCTGGGAGCTGTCGAGCAGGTCCATGAGCAGTACGGTCACCGCGCTGAACGGGAGGCCGAGGTAGGCCGAGATCTCCGCGACCGAGATCGGGAAGCGGCACATCCGCAGCAGCGCGGCGTGCTCGGGGGACTGGCCGGCGTGCGGGTCCGCCCTGGCCACCACCAGGGTGACCAGGTCGAGGGCCATCGCGTCGGCGGACTCGCTGCGTCCGCCGGTCACCACGTAGAGCGGGACGGGCTGGTCGCCCTCCGGCTTGCGGCGGCCCGGTTCGTCCGCGCCGGCGTCCTCGGAGACGCTCACGGCGCGGCCCGTTCCGGCGTCCTGGTGCCGGTGGACAGGTGCTCGCCGATGCGCAGCACCAGGTCGCGCATCCGCTGGCTGATCAGCCCCGGGTCCACCTCGGCGTCGGCGGTGACCGCGAGGTAGGAGCGCTCGCCGGCCGACATCAGGTAGAAGAAGCCCCCGGTCAGCTCCAGCAGCACCATCTTCACGTCGCCCTCGTCGCCCGGGAGTTCGGTGGCGATCGACTGGGCGAGGCTCTTGATCCCGGAGGCGGCGGCGGCCAGCCGGTCCCCGCTGTCCCGCTCGCTGCCGTGCTGGGCCATGCACAGCCCGTCCGCCGACAGCACCACGATGTGCCGGATACACGGGACGGAGGCGGCCAGGTCCCTGAGCATCCAGTCCATGTCCTTGAACCGACGCTGTGTCACGTGCTTCTCACCTTGATTCCGACTTGATCCGAGGAGGGCTTGGCGTTGTGGGGGTCTCGCGGGCCGCTCGGGCCCGGGCGGCGTGGGGCCGCCCGGGCCGGCGGCGGGGCGGGCGGCCGGCTCAGGGGCCGGGGCGCTCCGCCTCGCCCGGGCCGTCCGCTGGCGGCGAGGCACCGGGCTCCGACCGGATCCCGGCGAAGAAGGCGTCCACCCACAGCCCCGACTCCCGGCGCTCGGGCGCCCCCCGCCGCCGCGCCGCGGGCGGCGAGGCGGCCGGGGCCGCGCCGTTCGCCCGGGGCGGCGCCGGCCGGCCGCCGCCGTCCGACGTCGCCGTCCGGCGGCGGCGCTGCGGCAGGCCGTTGGCGTTCCGCTCGTACTCCGGGGTCTCCTCGTCCAGCGCGCCGATCGGCAGGTGCCACTGCGGCGTGGGCCGCAGCGCCGGGATCGGGTACTTGGGCGGGGGCACGGCGGTCAGCAGGTCGTTGGGGATGAAGACGACCGCCCGGACGCCCTCGCAGGTGGAGGGGCGCAGGGAGAGTTTGACGCCGTGGTGGCTGGCCAGGATGCCGGCCACCCGGAGCCCGATCCTGGCGGTCTCGCCCAGGTCCTCCAGGTCGAGGCCGTCGACGCCCTGCTGGAGCAGGAACTCGGCGCGGCGGCGCGACTCGTCGGTGAGGCCGGCGCCCTTGTCCTCGATGGAGACCTCGACGCCGGTGGCGACCTCCTCGGTGTTCATCACCACGGTGCTGCTGGGCGGGGAGTAGCGGGTGGCGTTGTCCAGCAGCTCGCCCATGATCATGATCAGCGGCTCGACGGCGTGCCCGACGACGGCCGTCTCGATCACCCGGTGCTGCTCCACCCGCAGGTACTCGTTGATCGGGCCCGAGCCGGCGCGCATCACGTCGTGCAGCGAGATGGGGCGGGCCCAGCGCCGCACCGGGGCGCCGCCGCCGACCACGGCCAGGCTGGTGGCGAACCGGCCGGTGACATTGATGCGGTGCTCCAGGTGCATCAGGTCGCTGAGCACCTCGGGGGTGCCGTGCCGGAACTGCATCTTGGCGATGTCGTCCTGGAGGCGGTGGATCTCGGACTGGATGCGGTGCGCGATGTTCACGATGGCCCGCTTGGCCGAGTCCCGTTGCAGCTCCTTCTCCCGGAGGACGTCGAGGATGCCGAAGGCCATGCCCTCCAGGGCGGCGACGAGCTGCGGGTCGGAGGTGCCGCCGGTGGGGAGGGAGGGGATGACCTCGTCCTCCAGCTCGCCGTTCTTCATCCGGTCGAGCGCCACCGGGAGCAGCTCGTAGGCCATCAGGTCGGCGTCGCCGACCTGGGCGTGGACCCGGTCCCGCAACAGCTCGACGACCCGCCCGCGGCGCGCGGTCTCGCCCGCGATCAGCAGCACCGCGAGGGTGGCCAGGCCGCCGCACCACAGCACCGCGAGGCGGGCTGCCGCCGGCACCAGGAACACGGCGCCCAGCGCGCCGAGCGCCACCAGGGCGGGCGGCACGAACCACCGGCCGGTGGGCAGGACGGGGCGGCTGGTTCGCTCTAATGAACCGACGTGCACCATGGGGCTTCCTCACAGGCTTGCGACGGACGGATACGACGGTGGCCCATGCCACTGACATAGGCGGCGGCGACTAGCCGTAGCGGCCACAACTCGCTATGTGACACAGGAGAGTAGAGGTCCGACGAGGGGTGCCGCAGGCACTTGCGCAAAGCTCCCCCGATCGGGCGGCCAGCCGCCGTCCCTGGGCCGGTGTGGCCGCCGTCGAACCCCAGCTGACCTGTGGTTTCGTGGTTCGGGGCGGGTCCGGGTCGATCCGTGAGGTTATGGCCAAGGGTCGGTTTCCCCGGGGCCTGTGCCGGTGCCCCACAATGGAGCCACCGGCTCCGGGGCCTCCGGTCGCCGAACGGCAACGCGTCGGAAATCCTGGGCTGGGATGCTCGGACGTCCCGGCAGCGGCGCGTTCGGCGACGAGAGCCGTCTGACCAGCGAGGATGGGTGGAAATGGAGAAGCAGCAGGAGTTTGTGCTCCGCACGCTGGAGGAGCGGGACATCCGGTTCGTGCGGCTGTGGTTCACCGACGTGTTGGGCTTCCTCAAGTCCGTCGCGGTCGCCCCCGCCGAACTGGAGCAGGCCTTCGAGGAGGGCATCGGCTTCGACGGCTCGGCCATCGAGGGCTTCGCCCGGGTGCACGAGTCGGACATGATCGCCAAGCCCTCGCCCGGCACCTTCCAGATCCTGCCGTGGCGGGCCGAATCCCCGGGCACCGCGCGGATGTTCTGCGACATCCTGATGCCGGACGGCTCCCCCTCCTACGCGGACCCGCGCTATGTGCTCAAGCGGGCGCTGGCCAAGAGCTCCGACCTCGGCTTCACCTTCTACACCCATCCCGAGATCGAGTTCTTCCTGCTCAGCCACAAGCCGGTGGACGGCACCCGGCCCACCCCGGCCGACTCCTCCGGGTACTTCGACCACACCCCGCAGAACGTCGGCATGGACTTCCGCCGGCAGGCCATCACCATGCTGGAGTCGATGGGCATCTCGGTGGAGTTCTCGCACCACGAGGGCGCCCCCGGCCAGCAGGAGATCGACCTGCGGTACGCGGACGCGCTCTCCACCGCGGACAACATCATGACCTTCCGGCTGGTGATGAAGCAGGTGGCGTTGGAGCAGGGGGTGCAGGCGACCTTCATGCCCAAGCCCTTCTCCGAGTTCCCCGGCTCCGGGATGCACACCCACCTGTCGCTCTTCGAGGGCGACCGCAACGCCTTCCACGAGACCGGCGCCGAGTACCAACTCTCCAAGGTGGGGCGCTCGTTCATCGCCGGGCTGCTGCGGCACGCGGGCGAGGTCTCGGCGATCACCAACCAGTGGGTCAACTCCTACAAGCGGATCTGGGGCGGCGCCCAGCGCACGGCGGGCGCCGGCGGCGAGGCCCCCTCGTACATCTGCTGGGGCCACAACAACCGCTCGGCGCTGATCCGGGTGCCGATGTACAAACCGGGCAAGACCGTCTCCACCCGGGTCGAGGTCCGCTCCCTGGACTCCGGCGCCAACCCCTACCTGGCCTACGCGGTGCTGCTGGCGGCCGGTCTCAAGGGGGTCGAGGAGGGGTACGAGCTGCCCCCGGGCGCCGAGGACGACGTCTGGGCGCTGACCGACCGGGAGCGCAGCGCGCTCGGCATCGAGCCGCTGCCGCAGAACCTGGGGGAAGCCATTCAGCTGATGCAGCGCAGCGAACTGGTCGCGGAGACCCTCGGCGAACATGTCTTTGATTTCTTCCTCCGGAACAAGCGCCAGGAGTGGGAGGAGTACCGGTCCGAGGTGACCGCATTCGAGTTGCGCAAGAACCTGCCGGCCCTCTGAGGGGTCACCGGCCGGCGGACGGAGGTGAAGAGGGGCGCGCGAGTGGCGCCGCGCGCTCCCGGGTGATCCGGTGACGCTCATACGAGGGATGTAAGACCGGCCCTCGGACCTCAAGACTGTGTGCTCCCCAGCGCACAGCCGAGAGGACCTCACGTGCCCGCCCACCCGCTCGCCCGGCAGCTCGCCCGGCATCTGCGCGGCGCCGTGTTCGACCCCGCCGACGCGAGCAGCGCCGCCGCCGAACCCGCCGCCCCGCCCGCCCCTTTCAACGGCGTCGCCCGGCACCGGCCCGAGCTGACCGTGGCCGCCGCCGACCGCGAGGACGTGCGCACCGCGGTGACGCACGCCGCCGACCGGGGGCTGCCGGTCGCCGTCCGCGCCACCGGCCACGGCATCACCCGGCCCGCCGACGGCGGCCTGCTGCTGAGCACCCACCGGATGACCGAGGTCCGGGTCGACCCGGCCGCCCGCACCGCGCTGGTCGGCGCCGGCGCGCGCTGGGAGCAGGTCATCCGGGCGGCCTGGGCGCACGGGCTGGCGCCGCTCAACGGCTCGTCCCCGCAGGTCGGCGTCGTCGGCTACACGCTGGGCGGCGGCCTCGGCCCGCTGGCCAGGCGGTACGGCTTCGCCGCCGACCTGGTCACCCGGCTTGAGGTGGTGACGGCCGACGGCGCCGTCCGGGAGGCCAGCGCCCAGGGCGAGGCCGACCTCTACTGGGGCCTGCGCGGCAGCAAGGACAACCTCGGCGTGGTCACCGAGCTGGAGTTCGGCCTGGTGCCGGTCGACCGGTTCTACGGCGGCGGCCTCTACTTCCCGGGCTGGGCGGCGGCGGAGGTCGTCCACAACTGGCGGATGTGGACGGCCACCGTGCCCGAGACGATGACCAGCTCGCTGGCCCTGGTCCGGTTCCCCGACATGCCGCCCTTCCCCGAGCCGCTGCGCGGCGCGCACGCCGTGCACCTGCGGATCGCCCACACCGGCCCGATCGCCGAGGGCGAGGCGCTGGTCGGCCAGCTGCGCGCGGTCACCGCCCCGCTGCTCGACACCGTCACCGAACGGCCCTACCTGGAGATCGCCCGGGTGCACGACGACCCGACCGAGCCACTGGACCACCACGCGCACTCGGTGATGCTGCGCGACCTGGACGCCGCCGCCGTGGACCAGGTGCTCACCCTGGTCGGCCCCGAGGTCTCCCAGTGCCCCGCCTACATGGTCGAGTTGCGGCACCTGGGCGGCGCCGCCGGCCGGTCGCCGGCCGCGCCCAGCGCGGTGGGCAACCGGGACGCCGTCTTCAGCCTGATGGTGATCTCGCCGCCCGAGTCCACCGGCTCCTACGCGGACGCGCTGACCAAGCGCATGATCCCCTGGTGCACCGGCCGGTCCTACGTCAACTTCCTGACCGGCCCGCTGGCCGTCGCCGCCGCCCCCGAGGTGCACGACCCGGCCGACGTGCCCCGGTTGGCGCGGCTCAAGCACCGGTTCGACCCGGACAACATGTTCCGTTTCAACCACAACATCACCCCGGCGCCCGGCGGCTGACCGTTTCGGCCGGAAGCATGACTAGTCTCTATGCCCAGTGACACCTTCAGGACCGGCCGATCCTGGTGAGCGGGCCGGTCGCCGGGGCAGCGACCGAGAGGGGACGACCACGGTGCCGGTGGGAGGGCGACGGGAGAGCCGTTTCGGACAGCTGCTGCGGCGCGGGTTCACCGACCCGTCCGCCGCCGACCGCCTGCTGGAGTCCCCGCCGCTGCGGCCCGTCGCCGGCCACCCGGCGCTGCTCGACGCGCTGGGCGCCGTCGCCGACCCGGACCAGGCGCTCCGCGCCCTCGCCCGGCTGGTCGAGGCGCAGCCCGAGGCCGACCGGCCCAGGCTGTTGGACACCCTGCTGGCCGCCAAGCCGCTGCGCGACCGGCTGCTCGCGGTGCTGGGCGCCTCCGAGGGGCTGGCCGACGAGCTGGTGCGGCACCCGGCGACCTGGCAGGCCCTGGTCGCCTTCGAGTCCGCCGACCTGCACCCGGGCACCGAGGAGTTCGGCACCGCGCTGGCCGACGCCCACGACCGGGACACGCTGCGGATCCGCTACCACCGGGCGCTGCTCACCATCGCCGCCCGCGACCTGACCGGCAGCAGCGAACTCGCCGAGACCGCCGCCGAGCTGGCCGACCTGGCCACCGCCACGCTGCGGGCCGCGCTGCGGATCGCCGGCGCCGCCGCCCCCGAGGACGCGGCCAGGTGCCGGCTCGCGGTGATCGGCATGGGCAAGTGCGGCGGCCGGGAGCTGAACTACGTCTCCGACGTGGACGTGATCTTCGTCGCCGAGCCCGTCGAAGGCGTCCCCGAGGAGGACGCGCTGCGCGCCGCCACCCGGCTGGCCTCGGCGATGATGCGGATCTGCTCCGAGCGCACCGTCGAGGGCACCATCTGGCCGGTGGACGCCAACCTCCGCCCGGAGGGCCGCAACGGCCCGCTGGTGCGCACCCTCTCCAGCCACCTCGCCTACTACCGGCGGTGGGCCAAGACCTGGGAGTTCCAGGCGCTGCTCAAGGCCCGACCGATCGCCGGCGACCTGGCGCTGGGCGAGGAGTACCGGGCCGCGGTCGCCCCCCTGGTCTGGCAGGCCGCGGCCCGCGAGAACTTCGTGCCCGACGTGCAGCGGATGCGCCGCCGGGTGGAACGTTCGGTCCCCGCCGCCCAGCTGGAGCGGGAGCTGAAGCTGGGCCCCGGCGGGCTGCGGGACGTGGAGTTCGCCGTCCAGCTGCTCCAGCTGGTGCACGGCCGAACCGACCCGGAGCTGCGGCGCGCCCCCACCCTTGAGGCGCTGGCGGCGCTCGCCGAGGGCGGCTACGTCGGCCGCCGGGACGCGGCCGAGCTGGACCGCTCCTACCGCTTCCTGCGCACCGTCGAGCACCGGATACAGCTGCACCGGCTGCGCCGCACCCACCTGATGCCGACCGACCCGGCCGAGCTGCGCCGGCTCGGCCGCTCGCTGGGCTTCGTCGGCGACCCGGTCAGGGAGCTGACCGCCAGCTGGCGCCGACACACCTCGGGCGTCCGGCGGCTGCACGAGAAGCTCTTCTACCGGCCGCTGCTCGAAGCGGTGGCCCGGCTGGAGGATGGCCAGGTCAGGCTGGGGGAGGGCGCGGCCAAGGAGCGGCTGGAGGCGCTCGGCTACACCGACCCGGCCGCGGCGCTGCGCCACCTGTCCGCGCTGGCCTCCGGGGTGAGCCGCAAGGCCGCCATCCAACGCACGCTGCTGCCGGTCCTGTTGGACCGGTTCGCCGACTCGGCCGACCCGGACGCCGGGCTGCTCGGCTTCCGCAAGGTCTCCGACGCGCTGGGCACCACCCCCTGGTACCTGCGGCTGCTGCGGGACGAGGGGGCGGCAGCCGAGCACCTGGCCCGGGTGCTGTCCGCCGGCCGGCTCGCCCCCGACCTGCTGCTGCGCGCCCCCGAGGCGGTCGCCCTGCTCGGCGACCCGGCGGGGCTCCAGCCCCGGGGCCGGGCCGCTCTCAGCCAGGAGGTGCGGGCGGCCACCGGCCGGGCCAGCGGCCCGGAGGCGGCGGCCGCCGCGGCCCGGGGCGTGCGCCGGCGCGAGCTGTTCCGCACCGCCGCCGCCGACATCGTCGGCGCCTACGCCCCGGAGGGCACCCCGGGCGCGGCCAGCGACCTCGGCGCCGCCCTCGACCTGGTCGGGGACGCGCTCACCGACATCAACGCGGCCACCCTGGTCGGCGCGTTGGAGGCGGCCACCACGGCGGTGCTGCGCGGCGCCGAGCCGGCCACCCGGCTGGCGGTGATCGCGATGGGCCGGTTCGGCGGCCGCGAGCTGAGCTACGGCTCCGACGCGGACGTGGTCTTCGTCCACGACCCGCTGCCCGGGGCCGCCGAAGCGGCCGCCGCCGACCAGGCCAGGGCACTCGCCAACGAGATGATCCGGCTACTCCAACTGCCCAGTGCCGACCCGCCGTTGCTGGTCGACACCGAGCTGCGCCCGGAGGGCAGGAACGGGCCGCTGGTGCGCTCGCTGGCCAGCTACGCAGCCTACTACCGGCGCTGGTCGCTGGTCTGGGAGAGCCAGGCGCTGCTGCGCGCCGAGCCGGTCGCCGGCGACGCCGAGCTGGGGCGCCGGTTCGTGGCGCTGATCGATCCGCTGCGCTACCCGGCCGACGGGCTCGACGAGGCGGCGGTGCGCGAGATCCGCAAGCTCAAGGCCCGGATGGAGGGCGAGCGGCTGCCCCGCGGCGCCGATCCGACCACCCACACCAAGCTGGGCCGTGGCGGGCTCTCCGACATCGAGTGGACGGTGCAGCTGCTCCAGCTCCAGCACGCCGCCGCGCTGCCCGCCTTGCGCACCACCGGCACCCGCCCGGCGCTGGCGGCGGCGACCGCCGCCGGCCTGCTGTCCGAGGAGGACGCCGAGGTGCTGGACGAGGCGTGGGTGCTGGCCTCCCGGGTGCGGAACGCGGTGATGCTGGTGCGCGGCCGCCCGTTGGACACCTTCCCCACCGACACCAGGGAGACCGCGGCGGTGGCCCGCTACCTCGGCTACGAGCCGGGCACCGCGGGGCGGATGCTGGACGACTACCGCCGGGTCACCCGGCGCGCCCGCGCGGTGGTGGAGCGGCTCTTCTACGAGTCCTGACCGGGGGGTTGCGGCGGTTCGGTGGCTCCTGACGGGTCCTGACCGGATCCGGACCGAGTCTGACCGCCGCGTGGCGGTGTCCGGACCGTGGCCGCGTCGGGCTGGTGCTGGCGGGCGCGGCGCGGGTCCACCCGGGCGCCACGCATCGGGGTGCCCTCGGCGCGAAGCAGCTCCGGCGCCCGCCCACCGTGACAACCCGCCGGCCTCCCGTCCGCGTGGACCACCCGCCACCACGGCACATCCGCGTCGAGCAGGCTCATCGCCCGCCCCACCTGGCGGGGGCCGACCCCGATCCGCCGGCCGATGTCGCCCTAGGTGACCACCCGGCCGGTGGGGACGGCGCGGACCACCGCACCGACCTCGGCGACCACGTTCACGCCGCCTCCCGCGCCGGGTAGGTCAGCCGCCCGTCGCGCACCCGGGCCCACGGGGTCAGGGTCGCCTCCCGGCTGCTGGTCGGCGACAGGATGTCGAGTACCGGCACGCCGGCGACGAGCAGCGCGTCGGTGATCAGCCGCCGGTGGCAGCGCCAGGGCACCGCCTCGCTGCACATGATCGCCGGCCGGGCCCGTTCGGCCAGCCGGAGCAGCTCGGCCAATCCCTCGGCGAACGCGTCGGTGGCCAGGTAGTCGGCGTAGTCGCGGAACGCCTTGACCCGCCAGGCGTCGTTGACGCTCGGCACGCCCTTCGGGGTGTGCCGCCGGCCGCCCAGCTTGGGCAGCCACCGGTAGCCGAGGTCGGCCGGCAGTTCATCGACGAGCGCCGACCGGTTCCACCGGGGGTAGGCGCGGGAGGACGGGAAGGAACGGACGTCGACCAGGCAGGTGACGTCGTGCGCGCGCAGCATCGTCACCAGCTCGTCGACCTCGCGGGTCGAGTGGCCCACCGTGCAGACCCGGTGCACCGTCCCTCACCTCCCGACCGACGCGGCTACCACCTGGCGAGGGCCGCCCCGCGGTGCAGGGCGACGTGGTCGGTGCGGTCGCTGCGGATCGCGTACTGCGGTTCGTCCTCGGAGCAGCGGTGGATGTGGCCGTGGTACTCGACGTCCTGGGTGTGCTTCTCGATGATCACGCCGGTCACGTATCCGGCTTCCGAGTTCCATCTGACATGGTCGCCGACCGCGAACTGTTCCGCCATTTCCGGTCCTTTCCGCTCGTGGAGGTGCCGGACGGGCGGCCTCCCGGTAGAACGGATACCACCGGTTCACCCGGCGCGCCGCCCGGCGGCGGCCAGCGAGGAGGGCGGCGGGATGGGCGACGGCGGTCAGCGCGGGCCCGCGGCGCCCGACTTCCCGGCCCGGACGGCGCCGGCCGTGCGGTCGGTCGCCGAGCTGGACGCGGCCGTGACGACCTGCCGCGCCTGCCCGCGGCTGGTCGCCTGGCGGGAGGAGGTCGGCCGCCTCCGGCGCCGGGCCTTCCGGGACTGGGAGTACTGGGCCCGGCCGGTGCCCGGCTTCGGGCCGGTGGACGCGCCGCTGGCGCTGGTCGGCCTGGCCCCGGCGGCGCACGGCGGCAACCGCACGGGCCGGGTCTTCACGGGTGACCCGTCCGGTGACGCCCTCTACGCCGCGCTCTACGACCTCGGCCTGGCCTCCCAGCCGACCGCCACCCACCGCGGCGACGGCCTGCGGCTGCACGGGGTGCGGATCATGGTGCCGGTGCACTGCGCGCCGCCGGAGAACCGGCCGACCACCGAGGAGCGGGCCAGGTGCGGCCCGTGGCTGGCCCGCGAGCTGGCGCTGCTGCGGCCCGGGCCGCGGGCCGTGGTGGCGCTCGGCGGCTTCGCCTGGCGGGTGCTGCTGCCGCTGCTGGCCGACGCCGGCTGGCGGTTGCCCAGGCCGCGGCCGGTCTTCGGACACGGCGTCGAGGTGACCCTGGCCGACGCGGCCGGGGCGGGGCGGCTGCACCTGGTCGGCGGCTACCACCCGAGCCAGCGCAACATGTCCACCCGCACCCTCACCCCGGCCGGGTTGCGCGCGGTGCTCCACCGGGGCGCGCGGCTGGCCGGGCTGGACACGGTGGCGCCGCCGGGGGAGGCCGGCTGAGCCGCTACGGCGTGGCGTGGTCCTTGTCGCCGCCGGGTGGGGCGGCCGCCTCGGCGCGGGCCGCCGCCATCCCGACGGCGGTGGCCGCGACCGGCTCCTTCGGGTCGTCCACCGCCCGGGGCAGCCGGTAGCAGAGCCGGCCGAACCAGAGGTACGCCACCAGATAGCCGAAGCCCAGGCAGATCACGCCGCCGACCGCGTCCAGCCAGAAGTGGTTGGCGGTGGCCACGATCACCAGCAGGGTGAGCACCGGGTAGAGCGCCCCGAGCAGCTTGATCCACAGCGGCCTGGCCAGCACGGCTATGGTGATCCCGCACCAGACCGACCAGCCGATGTGCATCGAGGGCATCGCCGCGTACTGGTTGGAGACGGAGGCCATCGCGCTGTCCTCGGCGGACAGCGAGCCCCAGGTGTCGTGCACCCGGGCGGTGTCGATGAAGTCCATGCCCTCCATCAGCCGGGGCGGCGCCAGCGGGAAGAAGTAGTAGCCGAGCAGGGCGACGCCGGTGGTGAGGAAGAGCACCAGCCTCGTCGGGCCGTACCGGCCGGGGTGCGAGCGGAAGAGCCAGACCAGCACGGCGATGGTCACCACGAAGTGCAGCGTGGCGTAGTAGTAGTTCATCGACACGACGAGCCAGGTCACGCCCTCCACGGCGTGGTTGACCGTGCGCTCGAAGGCCAGGCCCATGCTGCCCTGCAGGTCCCAGATCCAGCGGGCGTGCCGTTGGGCGTCCTCCACCCGGTCCGGCGCCGCGTTGCGGATCGCCGAGTACACCGCGTAACTCACGGCGATGAGCAGCAGTTCGAACCAGATGCGCGGGCGGCCGGGGAGCCTCGGCCGGGAGAACCGTCTGCTGGGGGCGGACACGGTCGCTTGTCGCTCGGTCACGGATGTGGCCGCTTCCACTCGTTCATCGGTCGGACTGACGCTCGTTGCCCCCATGGGCCACTAGTCTGCCAGAGCGCCACCGTCCGCCCGATCATCCTTCGGTCTGGTCTTCGGCCCGGTGTGTCCGCCGTTCGGGGGATGCCGACCCCGAGGTCAGGGGAGGGGGGCCGGGGTCAGGCGTGGGTGCCGGGCGGGGCGGCGGCGGTGGAGCCGCGCACCACCAGCTCCGGCATGAAGACGAACTCGCTGGGCGGCGCCGGGGTGCCCCCCAGCTCCTCAAGCAGCGCCCGCACCGCGGCCTGGCCCATGGCCGGGACCGGCTGCCTGATGGTGGTCAGTGGCGGGTCGGTGAAGGCGATCAGCGGCGAGTCGTCGAAGCCGATCACCGAGCAGTCGCCCGGCACCGAGAGGCCGCGCTGCCGGGCGGCGCGGATCGCGCCGAGCGCCATCATGTCGCTGGCGCAGATCACCGCCGTGCAGCCGGCGTCCAGCAGCGCGTTGGCCGCGGCCTGGCCGCCCTCCAGGGTGAAGAGCGAGTGCTGGATCAGCCCCTCGGCCCTGGCCTGCGGCATCGACAGCTCGGCGGCCATGCTCTCCACGAAGCCCGTCATCTTCCGCCGCACGGGCACGAACCTGGCCGGCCCCAGGGCCAGCCCGATCTCCCGGTGGCCGAGCGAGACCAGGTGCGTGACGGCCAGCCGCATCGCCGCCCGGTCGTCGGGCGAGACGAAGGGCGCCCGCACGCTCGGCGCGTACCCGTTGATCAGCACGAAGGGGACGCCGCTGGCCCGCAGCCGGTCGTAGCGCTCCATGTCGGCCGAGGTGTCGGCGTGCAGTCCTGAGATGAAGATGATGCCGGCGACGCCCCGCTCCACCAGCATGCCGGTCAGCTCGTCCTCGGTGGAGCCGCCGGGGGTCTGGGTGGCCAGCACGGGCGTGAAGCCCTGCCGGGTCAGCGCCTGGCAGATGACCTGGGCGAACGCGGGGAAGATCGGGTTCTCCAGCTCGGGTGTGATCAGGCCCACCAGGCCGGCGCTGCGTTTCTGGAGGCGCGCGGGCCGCTCGTAGCCGAGCAGGTCGAGCGCGGCCAGCACGGACTCGCGGGTGGCCGAGGCGACGCCTGGCTTGCCGTTCAACACCCGGCTGACGGTCGCCTCACTGACCCCCGCCTGGGCTGCGATGTCGGCTAGCCGCGCGGTCACAGTCCGGGACCTTACCTGGCGTCGCTGACACTGCCTACTCGGGGCGGACAACTGTCCTGACATGTGGGGACATTCGGGGCCGCGGCGGGGCTCGCCGGCCGGGTCGCGCGCCGCGCCGGGGCCGGTGTGCGCCGGGGCGGGTGCGCATCAGCCCCCGCGCCACCTCCGTCGCCCCCGTCGCCCCCGTCGCCCCTTGTGTCGCCCCACCCGGGCCGCCTCCGGCCCCCGCCCGGCGGGCCCCGGTGCGCGCGGCTCGCGGGGCCCCGTCGGCCGGCCGCCGGGCGGTCGGCTGTGCGCTCCGTGGCGGGAAAAGTCCTGTCCAGCGCACTCTTGCAGAAATTTGCCGCAAGGTCTTTCCAAAATCTTGCGGCACTGTTACGTTCCTGCTCGGCCCGGCGCAGCACTGGCGCGGCGCATAGGGTGGCTATATCGCCCTGAATCGGGCGTAACGGTTGAAGGAGTTCACATGCGGCGCAGCATAGGGACCACGGCCGTGCTGGCGGCACTGGCTGTTACGGCAACAGCTTGCGGCGGGGACGACGGTGGCGGCGACGAGGGCGGCAGCACCGTCACCTTCTGGGACACCTCGAACGAGACCGAAGCCGCGGTCTTCGAGGCGGTCGCCAAGGAGTTCGAGGACCAGCACCCCGATGTCACCGTCGAGTACGTCAACGTCGGCTTCGACGACGCGCAGAACCGCTTCAAGAACGCGGCCGGCGCGAACGAGGGCCCCGACGTGATGCGTACCGAGGTGGCCTGGGTCGCCGACTTCGCCAGCCTCGGTTACCTCTACCCGCTGGACGACACCGCCGCCCTGGAGAACCAGGAGGACTTCCTCCCCGAGGCCTGGGCCAGCACCCAGTACGAGGGTCAGACCTACGCCGTGCCGCAGGTCACCGACACCCTGGCGCTCTTCTACAACAGGTCCCTGCTGGCCGAGGCCGGCATCGAGGTGCCCGAGACCCTGGACCAGATCCGGCAGGACGCCGGCGCCCTGGAGGAGATCGGCACCACCCCGCTCTACGTCCGCGGTGACGACCCCTACTGGTTCCTCCCCTTCCTCTACGGCGAGGGCGGCGACCTGGTGGACGCCGACGCCCAGCAGGTCACCATCGACAGCGAGGCCGGCGTGGCGGCCTTCGAGCAGATGAACGACCTGGTCGAGTCCGGGGTCGCGATCAGCGACACCACCGACGGCTGGGAGAACATGATGTCCGCCTTCGCCGCCGGCGACGTGGCGATGATGGTGAACGGCCCCTGGGCCATCGCCGACGCGCAGGCCGCGCTCGGCGAGGACCTGGGCGTGGCCCCCGTCCCCGGCGGCGCGGCCCAGCAGGGCTCCCCGCTCGGCGGCTGGAACTACGGCGTCTACTCCGGCACCCCGGACGCCGACGCCTCCTTCGAGTTCGTCAAGTACATGAGCTCCGCCGAGACCCAGGCCCGGATCACCGAGGAGCTGAGCCTGCTGCCGACCCGCGAGTCCGTCTACGCGGAGCCCGCGGTCGAGGCCAACGAGATGGTGCAGTTCTTCAAGCCGGCCGTGGACGTCGCTCACGAGCGCCCCTGGATCCCGCAGGCGCAGTCGCTCTTCGAGCCGCTCCAGCACTCCATCGAGGCCATGCTGACCGGCTCCGCCTCGCCGGAGGAGGCCGCCAACAACACCGGTGACGCCTACCGTGACCTGCTCGAAGACTGGCAGTGAGCACCGGTCCTGGCGGACGAAGGGCACACCCCATGGCTGACGCGACAACCCCCACCAGCACGCAGGACCCGGGCCCGCCGCCCGCGCCCGCCGGCCCCGGTACCCCCGGGGCCGGCCCGGCCGGCCGGGCCCGCCGCCCCGGGCGGCCGCCGCTGCGCAACCGACTCGGCGACTACTGGTACGCCTGGGCGATGATCGCCCCCGTGGTCGCGGTGATCAGCGTGATCATCGGCTGGCCCCTGGTCCGCGGCATCTACCTGTCGCTGACCGACGCCGACGAGTCCAACGTCGAGCGGACCATCGGCGTCAACACCATCGAGGCGACCTACGAGTTCGTCGGCCTCGACAACTACGTCGACGTCCTCACCGACAACGCCTTCTGGGACCGGCTCGGCTGGACCGTGCTGTGGACGGTGGCCTGTGTCGGCCTCACCTTCCTCGTCGGCCTGAGCCTGGCCAACATGCTCAACCGCTCCCTCCGGGGCCGCACCCTCTACCGGATGGCGCTGATCCTGCCCTGGGCGATCCCGGCCTTCGTGTCGATCTTCGCCTGGCGGATGCTCTTCAACGAGCGCAACGGCATCCTCAACGGCGTCCTGGAGAACGGCGGCATCGACGGCGTCTCCTGGCTGTCCGACCCGACCTGGGCCAAGATCTCGGTGATCGCGGTCAACGTCTGGCTCGGCGTGCCGTTCATGCTGATCGCCATGCTGGGCGCGCTCCAGTCCATCCCCGCCGAGCAGTACGAGGCGGCCGAGATGGACGGCGCCAGCGCCTGGCAGCGCTTCGTCAACATCACGCTGCCCGGGGTGCGTTCGGTCAGCATGACGGTGGTGCTGCTCAGCACCATCTGGACGTTCAACATGTTCCCGGTGATCTTCCTGCTCACCCGGGGCGGACCGGCCGGCTCCAGCGACATCCTGGTGACCGAGGCGTTCCGGCTGGCCTTCGTCAACAGCCCACGTGACTTCGCCGGTTCGGCGACCTGGGGCGTGTTGATCCTGCTGCTGCTGGTGCTCTTCGCCGTCGCCTACCGCAGGGCGCTGCGCCGGCAGGGAGAGGTGTGGTGACCATGGCGACCGATACCACCCGGGTCGACGGCACGGAGCCGCTGCCCGTGCCGGGACCGGCCAGGACCGGTGGCGCCGGCGGGCGCGTCCGCCGGACCAGGAAGCGCGGCGAGCGCGGACCGCTGGCCTCCGTGGGGCTGCACCTGACGCTGCTGGTGGCCGCGTTCATCGCGCTCTTCCCGCCGCTGTGGCTGCTGGTGACCTCGTTCAAGCCGAAGAGCGAGACCTTCTCGCTGTCGCTGATCTCGGACTTCACCCTCGACAACTACGACCACGTCATCAACAACACGGCGTTCCTCACCTGGTTCGGCAACTCCGTGGTGATCGTGTTCGTGACCACCGTGATCGGGGTGCTGATCTCCTCGACCACCGGCTACGCCCTCAGCCGCTTCCGGTTCCCCGGGATGCGCCCGCTGATGTGGACCCTGCTGATCACGCAGATGTTCCCGATGGCGGTGCTGATCGTGCCGCTGTACAACCTGATGGCCAAGTACGGCCTGCTCAACCAGCCGGTCGCGCTGATCGTCACCTACCTCACCATCGCGGTGCCGTTCTGCGCCTGGATGATGAAGGGCTTCTTCGACACCATCCCGGTCTCCATCGACGAGTCGGGACGGGTGGACGGCCTCACCCCGTTCGGCACCTTCTGGCGGCTGGTCATGCCGCTGGCCAGGCCCGGGCTGGCCGTCACCGGCTTCTACACCTTCGTGACCGCCTGGGCCGAGGTGGCCTACGCGACCGCCTTCATGACCGGCGAGGAGAACCTCACCCTCGCCGGTGGCCTCCAGACCTTCGTCAACCAGCACACCCAGGACTGGCATCTGATGACGGCCGCGGCCGTCCTGATCGCCGTTCCCGCGACGCTGGTCTTCGGGTACGCCCAACGGCATCTGCAGTCCGGGCTCACCGCCGGCGCCACCAAGTCCTGACGGCACGGCGCAGCCCCACCGACCGCCCACCACCCACCTCAGGGATGTCATGACCCAGCACCTCGCTGACCGCACCCAGCCGACCAGCGAAGCCCGCCCCCCGCGACCCGGCGGCGAGCCGCAGGCCGCCGCCCCCAGCCGCTCGGAGTGGTGGCGGGAAGCGGTGATCTACCAGGTGTACCCGCGTTCCTTCGCCGACGGCGACGGCGACGGCATGGGCGACCTGGCCGGCATCCGGGCCCGGCTGCCCTACCTGGCGCAGCTCGGCGTGGACGCCGTCTGGCTGAGCCCCTTCTACGCCTCCCCCCAGGCCGACGCCGGCTACGACGTGGCGGACTACCGGGCCATCGACCCGATGTTCGGCAACCTGCACGACGCCGACGCGCTGATCCGCGACGCCCACGACCTGGGCCTGCGGATCATCGTCGACCTGGTGCCCAACCACTCGTCCGACCAGCACGAGTGGTTCCAGCGGGCGCTGCGCGACGGCCCGGAGTCGCCGCTGCGGGACCGCTACCACTTCCGCCCCGGCCGCGGCACCGACGGCGAACTCCCGCCCAACGACTGGGAGTCCGTCTTCGGCGGCCCGGCCTGGACCCGGGTCACCACCCCGGAGGGCACCCCGGGCGACTGGTACCTGCACCTCTTCGCCCCGGAACAGCCCGACTTCAACTGGGAGAACCCGGCCGTCCGCGACGAGTTCCGCTCGGTGCTGCGGTTCTGGCTGGACATGGGCGTGGACGGCTTCCGCATCGACGTGGCGCACGGTCTGGTCAAGGCGCCCGGCCTGCCCGACATGGGGCACGCCGGCCAACTGCGCCTGCTGGGCACCGACGTGCTGCCGTTCTTCGACCAGGACGGGGTGCACGAGATCTACCGCGCCTGGCGGGAGATCCTCGACGAGTACCCGAACCAGCGGATCGGCGTCGCCGAGGCCTGGGCCCCCACCGAGCAGCGCACCGCGCTGTACGTCCGGCCCGACGAACTGCACCAGGCGTTCAACTTCCACTACCTGAACACCCCGTGGGACGCGGCCGAGCTGCGTCGGGTCATCGACGCCTCGCTCGACTCGATGCGGCCGGTCGGCGCCCCCACCACCTGGGTGCTCTCCAACCACGACGTGGTCAGGCACCGCACCCGGCTGGGCGGCGGGCTGGCCCGGGCCCGCGCCGCCAGCCTGCTGATGCTGGCGCTGCCCGGCTCCGCCTACGTCTACCAGGGCGAGGAACTGGGGCTGCCCGAGGTCACCGACCTGCCCGACGAGGCCCGCCAGGACCCGGCGTTCTTCCGGCGCGGCACCGGCGGCGACGGCCAGGACGGCCAGGACGGGCTGCGCGACGGCTGCCGAGTGCCGATCCCGTGGGCCAGGGACGGCGCCTCGTTCGGCTTCGGCGGTGGCACCGGCTGGCTGCCGCAGCCCGCCGGCTGGGGCGAGCTGTCGGTCGCGGCCCAGACCGGCGACCCGGACTCCACCCTGGAGCTGTACCGCGCGGCGCTGGCGGCCCGCCGGGCGCAGCCGGCGCTGGGCGGCGGCGACTCCGTCGAGTGGCTGACCGCGCCCGACGGCGTGCTGGCCTTCCGCCGCTCGGCCGACGGCGGCGCGGTGCTGGTCGCGGCCAACACCACGGACGCGCCGGTCGAGTTGCCGGCCGAGTTCGCCGAGGCGGGCGAGCCGCTGCTGGCCAGCGGCCCCTACCGGGCCGGCGGCCCGCTGCCGGCCGACACCACCGTCTGGTGGCAGGTGTGAGCCAGCCGGTCCCACCGGTCGCCCCGCCCGCCCGGCTCGCCGACATCGCCCAGCAGGCGGAGGTCAGCGAGGCCACCGTCAGCCGGGTGCTGAACGGCCGGACGGGCGTGGCGTCGGCCACCAGGCAACGGGTGCTCGCCGCGCTCGACATCCTGGGCTACGAACGGCCGGTCCGGCTGCGGCAACGCAGCGCGGGGCTGGTCGGGTTGGTGATACCCGAGCTGACCAACCCGATCTTCCCCGCCTTCGCCCAGGTCATCGAGCAGGCGCTGGCCGGCTACGGCTACACGCCGGTGCTCTGCACCCAGACCCCGGGTGGCGCCACCGAGGACGAGCTGGTGGAGCAGCTGGTGGAGCGCGGCGTCACCGGCATCGTGTTCCTCTCCGGGCTGCACGCCGACACCACGGCCGACCCGGCCCGCTACACCCGACTCGCCGGCAGGGGTGTGCCGTTCATCCTGATCAACGGCTTCAACGAGCGGATCGGCGCGCCCTTCGTCTCGCCGGACGACGCGGCGGCCAGCCGGATCGCGGTCCGGCACCTGCGGGAGCTGGGCCACCGCCGGATCGGCCTGGCCGTCGGCCCGCACCGGTTCGTGCCGGTGCGGCGGAAGGTCGCCGGCTTCGAGGCGGCCGTCGTCGCCGAGAACGAGCGGCTGACCGCCGACGACGGCCGCGGCCCGGTGGTCGGCGAGGTGCGGCACACCCTGTTCAGCGTGGAGGGCGGCCAGGCCGCCACGGCCGCGCTGCTGGACGCCGGCTGCACCGCGGTGGTGTGCGGCAGCGACATGATGGCGCTCGGCGCGATCCGCGCGGTGCGGCAGCGCGGCCTGTCGGTGCCCGGCGACGTGTCGGTGATCGGCTTCGACGACTCGCAGCTGATCGCCTTCACCGACCCGCCGCTGACCACCGTGCGGCAGCCGGTCGCCGCGATGGCCAGCGCCGCCGTGCACACCCTGCTGGAGGAGATCAACGGGAACCCGGTGCAGCACACCGAGTTCGTCTTCCAGCCGGAGCTGGTGGTGCGCGGCTCCACCGCCGCCGCCCCCGCGGCCTGACCCCCGCCGCCCGTTCGGCCCGCCGGTCCGCCGGCGGGCTTCCGCGTGCGCCCGCCGTGCGGCAGGGTGGACGGGGCGCGCCGCGCGGAGGGAGCGGGCCGATGGCCGAGCTGCTGATCAGGGGCGCGCTGGTGCTCGACGGCACCGGCGCGCCGGGCCGCCGGGCCGATGTCACCGTCGACCGCGGCCTGGTCACCGCCGTCGGCGGCGCCGGCCTGACCGGGCGGCGCGTGCTGGACGCCGACGGCCTGGCGCTGGCCCCCGGCTTCGTCGACATGCACGCCCACTCCGAGCTGAGCCTGCTCACCGACCCGGACCACACCGCCAAGGTCGCCCAGGGCGTGACCTGCGAGGTGCTCGGCCAGGACGGCCTCTCCTACGCCCCGGTGGACGACACCACCCTCCCGCAGCTGCGCCAGGCCATCGCCGGCTGGCACGGCGACCCGCCCGGCCTCGACTGGGACTGGCGGGACGTGGCCGGCTACCTGGACCGGCTGGACCGCGGCTCGGCCGTCAACGCCTGCTACCTGGTGCCGCACGGCACCGTCCGGATGCTCGCCATGGGCTGGGCCGACCGGCCCGCCACCGGGCCCGAGCTGGCCGCCCAACAGCGGCTGCTGGCCGAGGGGTTGCGCCAGGGCGCGGTCGGTCTGTCCGCCGGGCTCAGCTACCCGCCGGGCCGCTCCGCACCGACCGCCGAGTTGGTCGCGCTCTGCCGGGTGGTCGCGGCGCACGGCGGCTTCTTCGCGCCCCACCACCGCTCCTACGGGGCGGGCGCGCTGGCCGCCTACGCCGAGATGGTCGAGGTGGCCAGGGCCGCCGGCTGCGCCTTGCACCTGGCGCACGCCACCCTCAACTTCCGAATGAACCGGGGCCGTTCCGGTGAGCTGCTGGCGCTGCTCGACGCGGCGGCCCGGGACGGCGTCGACCTCACCCTGGACAGCTACCCCTACCTGCCCGGCGCCACCACGCTGGCCGCGCTGCTGCCCGGCTGGGCCGCCGAGGGCGGGCCGGCCGCCACCCTGGCCCGGCTGCGCGACCCGGCCGCGCTGGCCCGGATCCGCCACGACCTGGAGGTGGTCGGCTCGGACGGCTGCCACGGGGTGCCGGTCGAGTGGGACACCATCCGGATCGCCGGCTCCCGGGACCCGGCGGCGATCGGCGCGACGCTCGACCAGCTGGCCGCCCGCGCCGGCCGGTCCCCGTTCGCGACCTTCGTCGCGCTGCTGCTGGCCGACGAACTGTCCACCGCCATCCTCCAGTTGGTCGGCAACGAGGAGAACGTGCGGGCCGTGATGCGGCACCCGGGCCACACCGGGGGCAGCGACGGACTGCTCGCGGTGGCCCACCCGCACCCGCGGGCCTACGGCACCTTCCCCCGCTATCTGGCCCGGTACGTCCGGGAGTTGGGGGTGCTGACGCTGGCCGAGTGCGTGGCCCACCTGGCCGGCACCCCGGCCCGGCGGCTCCGGCTGCGCCGGCGCGGGCTGGTCCGCGCCGGCTACCACGCGGACCTGGTGCTCTTCGACCCGGCCACGGTGGCCGACACCGCCACCTTCGAGGAGCCCAGGCGGCTGCCGCGCGGCATCCCGCACGTCCTGGTGGCCGGCGTGCCGGTCATCGCCGACGGGCGTCCCACCGGCGCCCGCCCCGGCCGCGCCCTGCGCCGCCACCGGGACGCCACGGTCCGCTGACCGCGCGGGCCGGGGACCACCCGCGCTCCGGCGGGCGGAGCCCCCGGCCGAGCGGGCGCGTGAGGCCCGTGACGGCCCTCCGCTCAGCCGGGGTACGCGGGAAAGCTAGCAGCTCGCAAGAGCTTGCGAAAGACTTTGCACAGCACGGGTGTTGGCGGCCCACCGGCCCGCCCGCCGTCACCCACCGCCGAGCATCAGCAACTCACCGCCGTCCGCCAGTGACCCGGTCAGCCGTGCCTGCGCGCCCTCCGTGGCCGGCAGCGCCAGCGTGCGCTCCGCGCCCTCGCCGCTGACCCCGCCACTCGCCGCGATCTCGGTCACCTGCTCGCTGCCGGCCGCCAGCAGATACCAGGACGCGTCCGGCGACCGCCACAACACCCCGCTGAGCACCTCGGGCCGCCGCTCCCCACAGGCCGGGTCCTCCTCGGCCGCCGCCGTGACCACCGCGGCCCCCGACCCCTCCAACGACGGGTCGACGAAGTGCGTCCAGGCCGTGGCGCCGCCGCCCCGCCAGGTCTCCGCCCGGCCACACACCCAGCGCCCGGTGCCGGCGTGCTCGGGCAGTGACTGCTCGGCGAACTCCCAGGCGTTCACCGACCGCACCCCGCCGCCCGCGACCGCCGCCAGCTGGCAGGCGAGCGGCGCCCAGGCCGCCCGGGCACCGCCCGAGTCCGCCGGCGCCGCGTCGTCCCGCGCCACCCCCGGCACCCCGTGCGTCAGCTGCGCCGGCGCCAACTCGCCCAGGTCGGTCAGCAGCAGCGGCCCCGCCAGGCCCTCGGCCGACAGCTCAAGGGACGGCACCGTCCGGCACTCACCCTCCTGCGCCGGCGTGTGCACCGGGCCGGTCACACCGTGCTCGTCGACCGGCAGCTCGGCCGCCGGCTCCCGCGGCTCCAGCAGATCGACCGAGGCCGCACCGGTCACCCAGGGCGCCGTCAGATAGCGGGTGTTGCCGTCCCCGCGCTGCACCACCACCGCCGAGGCGCCGGCCAGCCCGGCGCCGTCGACCCGCGCCAGATCCAGCACCACCGCGCCGTCCCTGGCGCCGCTCGGCTCCGCGTACCGCACCAGCCGCAGCCCGTCGTACAGCAGCACCACCGACGCCCCGCCGCTCTCCCCGGCGAACAGCAGCTGCGCCGGCCCCGGCGGCGGACCCGTCTGGGTCCCCGGCGTCGCCGAGACCGTCACCTCGTCCCCCGGCCTGGCCCAGACCGCCAGCGCCCGGCGCAGCAGACCGGTGTCGTCCAGCGCGTCACCACGCGCCGGCCAGACCGAGAAGTCCAGCCGTGGCGCCGCCAGCCAGTCGTCCGCCGGCACCCGACGCAACCCCGCCGGGTCCAACGCCGCCTCGGCCGCCGCGTTCTCGCTGTACGGCGGGGCGGCCGCCCCGTCCGGACCCCAGCCGCCCGGCACCAGCGTCACCGCGCCCGCCGCGACCGCCACCGCGACGGCGCCGACCAGCGCCGTCCTGGCGTACTGCCGGCGCCGCAACAGGTCCGTCGGCCTGGCCTGGAGGGTGCACGGATCGACCAGCGGGGTCTCGCCGACCACCGCGTCGGCCGCCGCCAGGGCCGCCTCGATCCGCTCCGCCGGCTCCCCGGCGCCGGCCAGCAGCAGCCGCACCTCGGCCGGGCTCAACCCGTCGATCCGGCGCAGCGCGAAGGCCGCGCGGGCGGCGGCCGAGAGCACGCCGAGCCGCTGGTCCAACGCCACCTCCTCCGGCTCCCCGGCCCGTGGGAACAGCCGCAGTCCCCACACCCTGGGCAGCGCCAGCGGCACCCTCGGCAGCCACCCCACCTCGCGCCCGGCGACCCGGACCGGCCGCTGCGCGGCCAGCGCGGCGCGCACCACGCGCAGCCGCAGCAGCGCGTACCCGGCCTCGCTCACCGGGGCGGCGGCGACCCCGGAGCCGTCCCGCTGCGCGGGCAGCACCGGCGGCGCCTCGTCGACCGCCCGGCCGCGTGGCAACGCCCGCTGCACCAGGGCGTGTGCGGCCAGCACCCGCCGGTGCCGGCCGAAGGACTGCGGCAGGATCAGGTAGCCGATCCTGACCAGCCGGGGATAGTGCTCGACCAGCACCGCCTCGGCCTGGTCGATGGCCAGCGCGGGCGCGGCCCGGCGGGTGTCGCTGGGAGAGATGTCACTGGATGGCACAACCGGCAGAACGAGCCGCCCACCCGGGAGTTACGCCACCACGCGCACCGCGCGCGGACCGCCCGGCGGCCCGCACCCCAGCGGAAACGAATCCCCTCCGGGGGCGAGCGGACGACCACGCCAGCCGCCGCCGTCCGCGGCCGCCCGGCCGTGGCCCGGGCCCGCCGTCCCGGTCCGGCCGGCGGCAGCGCCGGCCCCCGCCGCCGCGCGGTCAGCGCACGCGGCCGCGTCAGCGTTCCAGGTAGGCGAGGACCGCCAGGACCCGGCGGTTGTCGTCGTCGGACGGCGGCAACCCCAGCTTGGCGAAGATGTTGGAGGTGTGCTTGGCGACCGCCCGCTCGGTGACCACCAGCCGCTCGGCGATCGCCGCGTTGGACCGGCCCTGGGCCATCAGCTCGATCACCTCCACCTCGCGCGGGGTGAGCTTCTCCAGCGGGGACCCCTGGCTGCTGCGCTGCGCCAGCAGTTGCTGGATGACCTGCGGGTCCATCGCGGTGCCGCCGCTGGCGACCCGGCGGACCGCGTCCACGAACTGGTCGGCGTCGAAGACCCGGTCCTTCAGCAGGTAGCCCACGCCCCCGTTGCCGTCGGCCAGCAACTCCCTGGCGTAGAGCTGCTCGACGTGCTGGGAGAGCACCAGCACCGGCAAGCCCGGCTGCTCGCGGCGGGCCTGGAGCGCGCACTGGAGCCCCTCGTCGGTGAACGAGGGCGGCAGCCGCACGTCGACCACGGCCACGTCCGGCTTCAACTCGGCCAGCGCGCGGGTCAGTTCGGGCCCGTTGTCCACGGCGGCGGCCAACTGGAAGTCGTGGGCCTCCAAGAGCCGGACCAGACCGTCCCTGAGGAGGAACAGATCTTCGGCGACAACAACCCGCACGGAACTCTCCGTCTCCCGGATGTTTCCGGATGCTCGACGACGTCTTCTGAGCGTCTCCCGACGGGGGCCACCCTATGCCGTCCCGCCGCCCGGCCGCCGCCGGCGCCCCTCACGCGGGGCCGCCGGGCGGCTCGGACGGGGGCGGTGGGCCCGGCTCAGTGCGGGAGGACGGTGCCGAGCACCGAGGGCAGCCCGGTCCAGTCCGAGCTGGCCACCGCCGCGCCGGAGTCGGCCAGCTGCCGCACCCGGTCCAGCGCCTCCCGCTCGGTCGGGTCGGTGCCGGATATCGGCGGGGCGACGTTGTGCGCGTTGGTCATCACCAGCAGGTAGTTCCGGTCGGTGTACCAGCCGGTGTCCACCGACTCCACGAAGACGTCGGCGTCGCCGTCGAAGACCACGAACCAGGGGCGGATCGACTCCTCGTAGCGGCCGACCCGCGGGTCGCCGCCGGCCTCGGCGCGCAGCACCGCCGGGAAGGCGGTGGCCGAGCCCAGCTCGCCGGCGGCGGCCAGATCCCGCAGATGCCGGCCGTACTCGACGTCCGTCCACAGGTTGTCGAACGGGTTGCCCTGCTCGACGGTGCCCGGGATCAGGTGGATCAGGAACTTGCCGGCCAGCGCGTCCCTGGACGGCCAGCCGTCCGCGGTGACCGCCGCGTCCAACGACGCGTGGCCGCCGGTCAGGTCGGCGGGGCGGAACACCGCGTCCCCCAGCGTCTGCTCCACCAGCGCGTCGAACGCGGCCGGGCCGCGCCCCAGGTTGTCGGCGAAGCCGTCCTTCAGCTCCAGCTTCAACTGGATGGGCCGGTGGCCGGGGTTGGCGTCGTGCCAGGTCCTGATGTCGGTCAGGCAGGCGGCCAGGCTCTGGTCCCGGTCGCCGGACCGCAGCTCGTCGGGGCTGCCGGCGCCCACGCAGTTGTTCTGGTTGACGAACGGGCTGTCGTGCCCGACCCGCCAGCCGGAGCCGAAGAAGTTGGTCCAGACGTCGATCTCCAGCATGCCGGCGCCCGAGTCCAGGGCGTCGGCGAAGTAGGGGAACGCGCTCTGCAGATAGGCGTTGTGCACCCCGACGGAGGTGCTCGCCGAGTAGGCCGCTGGACCCGACTCGACCGCCCGCGCCCCGCCGGCCACCACCAGCACGCCGACCCCGCCGACGGCCGCCGCGCCGCCGAGCCACCGCATCCTTGACCTGTGCATCCGAACTCCCTCGCCGCCGCCTGCCGATGCGTCCTGGGACGCGGGAGCACCCGCAACCCCGCGCTAGCGTAGGGGAGTTGTCATGCACAAGCGATGATGCGGAGGCGAACGCTCCCCACACATCCGATGGCGACGCCCGCGTTGGCCGCCCGGCGGCCGGGGGTCAGCGTTTGGTCAGTGTGACGAAGGCGGACCAACTGGCGGTGGGGAAGGCCAGGGTGGGGCCGTGGGTGTTCTTGCTGTCACGGACGGGGACCACTTCCGGTACGCCGTCCGCGACCTCCAGGCATTCGCCGCCGTTGGGGCCGCTGTAGCTGCTGCGGCGCCACGCGGATACCGGGTGTTCGCAGTGGGTCATGAAGCGTAGTCCTTGAGTGTGGAGCCCAGCCTTTCCCGTCGCCCCGTCAGTCGGTGCCCGGCCCAACGCCCCCGCTGGCCGGGCCGGTTGGGGGCCGGGCCGGCGGCGGGGGGACGCGCCAGCCGGTGTCGGCCGCCCAGCGTTCGGCGGCCAGCATCAGCACCGTGGTGGCCGACGCCTTGATCTGGCCGTACTCGAACAGGTCGGGGGCGCTCCGCACCAGCCGGGTCTTGAACGCCCCCCACGCGTCCCGGGCCGCCGCGTCCGCCCGCAGGTGGTCGCGGAAGAGCAGGGCGAACCGGGCGTTGGGCCCGTCGTGGGCGCGCAGGTGGACGTTGTGCCGGACGGCCGCCCCCACGGGTGGGGCGAAGACCAGCTTGCGGCAGGACACCCCACCGCTCAGCTCCTTCCGGTTCCACGGCTCCGGCCGCAGCCGGTAGCCCAGGGCCGTCAACGGCGGGGCCAGCGACGCCGGTTCGGGCGGGGCCGCGACCCGCACCTGGATGTCCACGCAGTCCTTGGCGGCCAGCCCGGGCACCGAGGTGGAGCCGACATGGTCCACGGCCAGCGCCAACGGGCCCAGCGCGGCGGACAGTTCGGCGGCCAGCAGGTCGAAGTCCCCGGCCCAGTGGGCCCGGTGGGGCAGCACCTCGACGGGGGCGATCTCGTCGGGGAACGGCACCGCGGCTACTCGGCGCGGGCCTGGCGGGGGTGGCAGAGCACGCCCGGGATCTCGATGGTGACCAGCGTCGGGCCGCCCTCCGGACTGCTCACCGCCAGCACCCCGTCGAACGCGCCCAGCCGCCGCTGGAGCCCGCGCAGCCCGCTGCCGCCCTCCAGCGAGGCACCGCCCCGGCCGTTGTCGGTGACCGCGATCTGCAGCGAGCGCTGCTTGCGGTCGTAGTAGATGTCCAGCCAGATCCGCTCGGCCTCGGCGTGCTTGGCCGCGTTGGTGAGCACCTCGCTGATCGCGAAGTAGGCGGCGGACTCGACCGGTTCGTCCAGCCGGCCGGGCAGCTCCACGTCCACCTCGACCGGCACCTGCATGCGCAGCGCCAGCGCCCGCGCCGCGTCGCCGAGCCCCCGCTCGGCCAGCACCGGCGGGTGGATGCCGCGCACCAGGTCACGCAGCTCGGTCAGGGCCTCGGCCGAGTTGGCCCTGGCCTGCGCGAGCAGCCGCTTGGCCTGGTCCGGGTCCTTCTCGATCAGCGCCTCGACCGCGCCCAGGCTCATGCCCATCGCGACCAGCCTGGCCTGCGCCCCGTCGTGCAGGTCGCGCTCGATCCGGCGCAGCTCGGCCGCCGAGTTGTCCAGCGCGTCGTGCCGGGTCTCCTGGAGCCTGGCCACCCGCTGCGCCAGCAACTGCTTCTCCGGCGCCCCGATCAGCACCCGGGTGAAGTGGAAGTGCAGCTGGATCAGCAGGTGGTTGTAGCGCAGGCCGACGCCGATGAAGACCAGCCCGAGCAGCCCGGCGAGCAGCGCCGTGCCGAAGCCGCTGACCGGGACGAACCCCCACCAGAAGACGTCCACTGCGGCCACGATCGGCACCCAGACGCCGGCCGCCAGCACCACGCCCCACAGGCCGTAGCTGAGCAGCCCGAGCGGCAGCACCGCGAGCAGGAAGCCGACCACCGCGTCGGGCAGCAGCCACAGCACGTCCCGCCAGGTCGCCGGGTCCTTCAGCAGCTGGATCGCGCGGTACACCTGGCCGGCGATGCCGCCGCGTGGGTCGTGCGGGAGCGGCCGGTAGGCGACCGGGATCTCGATGCCGTACCAGGCGCCGGCGAACTCCCGCCGCTGGTTGGCCTGCGCCCGGATCGCCGCCACCAGGACCGGCACCGCCAGCAGGCCCACGCCGAGGGGGATCAGCGCGAGCGAGACCACGAAGAGCACGAACAGCAGCAGCGAGACACCCACCGACATCAACATCAGCAGCGATCCCTGGGCCGCCGCCAGCAGGCCGCCCCGCACCCGTTCCCGGTTCATGTCCACGTGACCTTTCCGTATCCGCACACTCTCGCCCCGTACCCAGAGTCTGGCCTGTCCAGGAGGGGAGCGTAACGGGGGGAGGCCCCGGAGCGTCGGTGGTGCTGGCTACACCCGGGCGGTACGTCGGCGCGCCCCACGCGGGCGGGACAAGGCGAAGGCGCCCGCCGCGGGGCGGGCGCCTTCGACGTCCCCTCGGTGCCACACCCGAGCTGCGGCCGTGGGCCAAGGGGGCCTCAAGGGGCCGGGCGCGAGCGGCCCGGCCGGGGGGCGGTCAGACCAGGCCGGCCTTCGCCAGCTCCTCGCAGCAGGTGTCCACCAGCAGGCGGGTCACCACGTACGGGTCGCAGTTGGCGTTGGGGCGGCGGTCCTCGATGTAGCCCTTCTTGTCCCGCTCGACCTGCCACGGGATGCGGACCGAGGCGCCGCGGTTGGAGACGCCGTAGCTGTACTCGTCCCACGGGGCGGTCTCGTGCGCGCCGGTCAGCCGGTCCTCGACGCCGGTGCCGTAGTTGCGCACGTGCTCCAGCGGCTTGCCCTCCTTGCCGAGGGCGTCACAGGCGGTGATGATCGCGTCGTAGCCCTCGCGCATCGCCTTGGTGGAGAAGTTGGTGTGCGCGCCGGCGCCGTTCCAGTCGCCCTTGGCCGGCTTGGGGTCCAGGGTGGCGGAGACGCCGAAGTCCTCGGCGGTGCGGTAGAGCAGCCAGCGGGCCACCCACAGCTGGTCGGAGACCTCCAGCGGGGAGAGCGGGCCGACCTGGAACTCCCACTGGCCGGGCATCACCTCGGCGTTGATGCCGGAGATGCCGAGGCCCGCCTTGAGACAGTTCTCCAGGTGCGCCTCCACGATGTCCCGGCCGTAGATCTCGTCGGCGCCGACACCGCAGTAGTAGCCGCCCTGCGGGGCGGGGAAACCGTTCTCCGGGAAGCCCAGCGGGCGGGAGCCCTTGAAGAAGGTGTACTCCTGCTCGATGCCGAAGATCGGCTCCTGGCCGGCGTACTTCTCGGCCAACGGGCGGAGCAGCGCACGGGTGTTGGAGACGTGCGGGGTGTCGTCAGCGACGTTGTAGACCTCGCAGAGCACCAGCTTGTGGTCGCCGCCGCGGATCGGGTCCGGGTAGCTGGCGACCGGCTTGAGCACGCAGTCCGAGGCGTGGCCCTCGGCCTGGTTGGTGCTCGACCCGTCGAAGCCCCACTCCGGCGGCTCGACACCGTCCGCGATGATCTTGGTCTTGGAGCGCAGCTTCGCGGTCGGCTCCGTGCCGTCGATCCAGATGTACTCGGCCTTGTAGCTCACGGTCCTGCTCCTTGAGAAGTCATCGCGGGTACGTCGCGGGTGCTGCGCGGGCGCGTGCGCTCCGCACCCTGGGCACACCATCGCCAGCCGCGATTGCCCTTCAGTTGCCCGTTTGTTAAGCCGCTGTGAACTAGGTCTTCGGGGGCCCGCGTGGGGAAGTGCGGGGCGGCGTGGCTAGGGTGGGGCGGCGCTTCCGGCCGCTCGCCGGCCGGTCTCGCCGGCACGGGACATGAGCGAGGAGAGGGCGTTCGAGGATGAGGATCGGCCTGCTCGGCACCGGCCCCTGGGCCCACATAACCCAGGGCCCGGCGCTGGTGGAGCACCCGGGGGTGGAGCTGGTCGGGGTGTGGGGACGCCGCCCCGAGGCGGCGGCCGAACTGGCGGTGGCCCTGGGGACCCACCCCTACGACAGCCCGGAGGCGCTCTTCGCGGAGTGCGAGGCGGTGGCCTTCGCGCTGCCGCCCGACGTGCAGGCGCCGCTGGCGGTCCGGGCCGCGGCGGCCGGCTGTCACCTGCTGCTCGACAAGCCGGTGGCCACCACGGTGGCCGGCGCCCGGCAGGTCGCCGACGCGGTCGCCGCGCACGACCGGGCCTCGGTTGTCTTCTGCACGCTGCGCTTCGCGCCCGAGACCGAGGCCTGGGTGGCGGCGCAGAGTGGCACGGACGGCTGGCTGACCGGCCGGGCCGACTGGTTCTCGCCGGTCTTCGGCGGCGCCGACACTCCTTACTCCCAGTCGGTCTGGCGCCAGGAGCGCGGCGCGCTCTGGGACGTCGGGCCGCACGCGCTCTCACTGCTGCTGCCACCGCTGGGCGACGTCGCTGACCTGGCCGCGATCCGCGCGATCCGGGGGCCGGGCGACCTGGTGCACGCTTCGCTCCGGCACACCACCGGGGCCACCAGCACGTTGACCCTCAGCCACACCGTGCCACCGCAGGCGGCGAACGTCACCGCCGAGCTGCGCGGCGCGGCCGGCGTCTCGACGCTGCCGGAGCGGGCCGACGGCGGCGCCGTCCGGCCGTTCCAGCGGGCGGTGGACGCGCTGGTCGAGGCGGCGGGCGGCGGCCCCGCGCACCCGTGCGACGCCCACTTCGGGCTGCGGGTCACGGAGATCCTGGCGGCGATCGAGGCGGCGCTGGACGCCTGACGCGCCCGACGCCACGTCGGGTGGTGTCGCCCCCACCGAACGCCCACCGAACGTATACGGTGCCGCGCCCCGGGGCGTGCGACGGCGCCCGCCGCCCGCGTGAGCGGGTGGGACGGGCGCCGTCGGGTCGGGTGCCGAGACGCGGGTCCCGGTCGTGGGCCTCAGGCGCGGGGATGGTGGCCGAGGGCCACCGCCACCTCCTGCACGTTCTGGTAGGCGTGCTCGGGCGGCAGGTCCGCGCGCACCGTCTCGACCAGGGGCTCCGGGGCGTGGTTCTCGTCGAGCGCCGCCAACAGCTCGGGGCGGTCCGCGGGGAAGTCGGTCCGCCGCAGATAGCGGGCCAGCTCGAAGCGGAACGCCTCGTCGTCCTGCTCGCGTTCGGCGCCGCCGGCGCCGGGGCGTACCGGGCCGCCGGCCAGCTGCGGATCGTCGTCCGCCGCCGGCTCCGGGTCCCGCCACTCCTCGGCCCTCGACGGGCGTTCGCCGCGCAACATGCCCTGAAGCTCATGCTTCATCTCGTCGTCGCGACGCGGACTGTACTGGTCGCTACCACGCTGCTGCATGGCTTCCTCCTAACGACTTCGGGAGCGCCCCGGGTACCCGCCGGGGCGCTCCCCACACCGCGCCGGCGGTCTCCCACCGCACGGCCGGCCCGCCGGGGGCGGGTTTGCCGTCCGACGGGGCGGGGAACTCGCAGAGTCCGGGTCGGTGAGCGGCCTGGGACAGGGAAACGCACAAGCTCCGGGCCGGGGAAATCAGGGGCCCCGCCCGGAGTGCTGCTCGCGCCCTCCCGACACCGCCACCGGTCCGCCCCACCGGCCGGCCGCGCAGGACCGTGCTGGCCGGTGCGCCCTCCGCGCCCCGTCACCCCGTCGACTCGTCACGCCCGCGGTGCGGCTGGGGCCACCGTTCCCCCCGGGGCTACCGTCCGCTCAGCGCCACCGTCCGCTCAGGGGCCACCCAGGGTTACCGTCCGCTCAGGACCGCGCCGGCTGCCGGCCGCCGCCGACCGGTGCCCGGACCGCCGCCGGGCCGAGCAGCGACTCCAGCGCCGCGTCCAGCCGCCGCTCCTCGTCCCAGCCGGCCTCCGGGAGCAACCCCGGTATGGCGCGCAGGATCTGGGCCCGCCCCAGCTGCTCGCAGTAGAGCCGCAGGGCGCGTTCCCCGGCCTCCTCGGCGCTGAGCCCGAGCGTCGCGCGCAGCCAGCCGGCCAGCGCGTCGAGGCGGCGGGTGATGACCCGCTCCAGCACGGCCGCCACCCGGGGTTGGCCGGCTTCGGCGAGCAACGCCAGCTCGGTGGCGTCCCGTTCCGCGAGCCCGGTCATGGTGCGGAGCAACTCCCGTGCCCGCGCCGCCGGTTCACCTTCGTGGACGGCCAGGGCCGCGGTCAGCTGGTGGGTCGAGCGGGCCTCCCAGTCGGCCAGCGCCGCGTCGATCAGCGCGTCGCGGTTGGTGAAGTGCCAGTAGAAACTGCCCTTGGTGGCGCCGAGCCGCGCGGCCAGCGGTTCGATGGCGATGGCACTCAGACTGCCCTCGTCCCGCAGCGCGGCGAGCGCCGCCTCTGCCCAGTCCGCAGCCGTCAAACGGCGTCGGGCTCCCCGTTGTTGTGGCATGGGAGAAAGGTAACGTAAAGTTAAAACCATGCGGATACGTATGGTGAGGTACGCCATACCGGCGCCCTCGTCGTCACCTGGGGCGGGCGGGGCCTGACCCCCCTCGGGTCCGCTTTCGCGCCGCGCCCGCCCCAACTCCTGTCAGCGGTCGGTCTTTTCCAGCGCGCTGCCCTCCAGCCCGTCGGCCGTGGACGGTGCCGGCCCCTCGGTGCGGACCCGCTCCACCTCGTGCAGCGACTCGCGTAGATCGGCGAGCCAGGCGTCCGAGTTGCGCTCCACCAGCCGCACACACCAGGCGAGCGCGTCGCTGCGGCTGCGCGCCACCCCGCCCGCTATCAGGGTGTCGAGCACCAGCCGCTCCGGCTGCTTGAGGCGGGTCATGACCGGCGCCGAGATATGGGTGAACATCTCCTGGCTGTGGCCGCAGCGCGCCCCCCAGGAGAGCTGCCGCCGGAACCGGACCTGCGCCTCGCGCGCCACCTCGACCCGCTGCGCCCTGGTGCGCTCACGGAACTCCGTGATCCGCCCCTCGCAGGCCGCCTCGTACTCGGTGATGGACGCCCCGGGAGGCAGCTCCGGCTCCGCGATGCGGCCGATGACCGTGATCTCCTCACGGTCCGCCGACACCTCCACCAGTTCGGTGAACCAGGATTCCGGGAGCCGCCCGGCGAACCAGCCGCGCAGCTCCTGCCGCCCCTTGTCTGTAATCATGTAATCAAGATTACGCCTCGACGGCATCCGCTGTCCCACCAGGACTGTCACGAAATCGCTCCGACTCGGCGCGGGCGCCGGGCAGTTGCGCCCGACGCCCGCACCGTCACCGGGGCGCGGCCAGCCACCTGGGGTCAGCCGCGCCGGATCAGCCGCGCGGGGTCAGCGCTGCCGGTCGCGGAACCGGTAGGTCGCCCGCTGGTGCCGGGTGATCGCCTTGAGCCGGTCGGTGCGTTCAGCCCGCACCCGCGCGTCGGTCCTGGCCGCCGCCCAGGCGCTCTCCCGCAACAGCTTGCGGTAGCTGGCCAGTCGCCGCGCCGGCAGCGTGCCCGCCTCGATCGCGGCCAGAACCGCGCAACCCGGCTCCGCCTGGTGGGCGCAGTCGGTGAAGCGGCAGTCGGCGGCCAACTCCTCGATCTCGGCGAAGACCTGCTCCAGCCCCTCCGCCGCGTCGAACAGGCCGACCCCACGCAGGCCCGGGGTGTCGATCAGCACGCCCCCGTGCGGCAGCGGCAGCAACTCCCGCCGCACGGTGGTGTGTCGGCCCTTGCCGTCGCTCGCCCGCACCGCCCCGGTGGCCAGCACCGGCTCACCCAACAGGGCGTTGCCCAGGGTGGACTTGCCGGTGCCCGAGGTGCCCAGCAGCACCACCGTTCCGGTGAGCGCGGCGGTCAGGGCGTCGAGCCCTTCGCCGGTCAGCGCGCTGGTGGCCACCACGTCGGCGCCCGGTGCCAGCGCCGCCGCCTCGGACAGCGACGCCCCGGGGTCGGCGGCCTGGTCGATCTTGGTGAGCGCCACCACCGGACGGGCGCCGCTCTCCCAGGCCAGCGCCAGCAGCCGCTCCAGCCGGCCGGCGTCCAGCGCCCCGGCGGCCGAAACCGCCAGGACCACGGTGTCGACGTTGGCGGCCAGCACCTGGCCGTGGGAGTCCCGGGCGGCGGACGCCCGCACGATGGCGGTGCGCCGCGGCAGCAGCGCCGCCAGCCGGGGTTCGGCGCCGTCCCGCAGCGCCACCCAGTCGCCGGTGCAGGCGCCGGGAGTGGCCGTGCTGTCGGCGTGCACCGGGCCGCGCCCGGTCACCACCTCGCACCGGCCACGGTCCACCCGCACCACCCGGGCCGGGGTCAGCCCGTCCGCGACGTGTTCGGCGAACGCGGCCGCCCAGTCGGCGTCCCAGCCGTGGTCGTCGAGCGCGGTGGCCGCGCCGGCGGCGGGGTCGGGGCCGGCGGCGGGGGAGAAGAAGGGAGAGTTCGAAGAAGAACCAGCAGAAGAACCAGCAGAAGACATGAGGGGCAGACCCTTGGAGAAAGGGGTCCCGCGTATGTGACGTCGGTCAGACCGGGACCCGGGAGACAAGAACGATCCGGGCGCTGCTCAGGGCAGCCGTCATCACCACAGCCATCGTCCTCACCTCCCGTCCTCGGGGCCCGCCAACGGGCCGGGTCAGAGCCCGGTTACTCTACCACCGGTCGCTGACCGCCCGCGGCGCCTGCGGTCAGTGCTTCAGGAAGACCAGCAGGTCCTCGTGGAACTTCTCCTTGAAGCCCGGGACGTTGGCCAGCCCGTGCGGCGCGTCCGGATAGACGTGCAGGGTCGCGTCGGGGATGATCTCGGCCGACTTGCGGCCGGCGGCGTCGATCGGCACGATCTGGTCGTCGTCGCCGTGGATCACCAGCGTCGGCACGTCGATGCGGCGCAGGTCCTCGGTGAAGTCGGTCTCCGAGAACGCGGCCACGCAGTCCAGCGCGCCCTTGACGCCCAGTTGCATCGCCATCAGCCAGAACGCGTACTTGTTGCCGTCGGTGACCTGGTTGCCCGGCCGGTTGGCGCCGAAGAACGTCTCGGTCAGATCCAGGTAGAACTGCGACCGTTCCTTGCGGATACCGTCCCTGATCTGATCGAAGACGTCGATGGGGGTGCCCTCGGGGTTCTCCGGGGTCTTCAGCATCAGCGGCGGCACCGCGCTCAGCAGCACCACCCGGCCCACCCGGTCGGTGCCGTGCCGGCCGATGTACCGGGCCACCTCGCCGCCGCCCGTCGAGTGGCCGACCAGGGTGATGTCCCGCAGGTCCAGCTGCTCGATCAGCTCGGCCAGGTCGTCGGCGTAGGTGTCCATGTTGTTGCCGTGCCAGGTCTGGGTGGAACGGCCGTGGCCCCGCCGGTCGTGGGCGATCGCCCGGTAGCCGTTCTCGGCGACCAGGTTGAGCTGGTCGTCCCAGACGTCCGCCTGGAGCGGCCAGCCGTGCGAGAAGACCACGGGCGAGCCGATGCCCCAGTCCTTGTAGTAGATGTGCGCTCCGTCGCGGGTCCTCACAAAGCTCATGGGTGCCTCCTCGGGGCACGAGCGTGCGGTTCGGCGGCCCGGGCGCGCCGCTCGGTGGACGGCGTGGGGGCCGCTTCTTCGAACCTAGGACGATGCGCCATTCGGTGCAAAAGCGGCCGAACCGGTCGGTAATGTGGCCCGTCGGGTCGCGGAAGTCGCTGGACAGGGGGCCGGGAGAATTGGCAGGCTGAGCGCCGGTCGCACGCGGTCGAACGTGTGTCCGAATAGCTCGCCTGTTCTCGTCCCCCGGGAGTTCCCTTGCCGACCGTCGCACCGCTCGCACCCGAGGTCGCCGCGTACTACCGCGCGCAGAGCGCCTACAGTGACCCGGGTCAACTGGTCGACTCCTACGCGGCGTTGCCCACCGACGTGGGCGAACTGGCCCGGCTCGCCCGGGGGCTGGTGATCCACCGGCTGGAGGGCGACCACCTGAAGTACGCCATCCCCGAGGACCGGCTCCACCACGACGCCGAGACCCGCTACCTCGACGACATCCTGCGGATCGTTCTCGACCGGAACAGCGCGCCATTGACCGAGGAACGCCCCCTGGACGACCGTTTCGTCGGCATCTGCCGCGACTTCGCGCTGCTGCTCTGCTCGTTCCTGCGCCATGTCGGGGTGCCGGCCCGACTCCGCTACGGCTTCGCCGACTACTTCTCGGACGACGGCTTCCACGCCGACCACGTGGTCACCGAGTACTGGGACCCACACCGCGGCTGGCTGCTCGCCGACCCCAACGTCGCCACCGACCCGCCGCCCGGCATCGACCCGCTGGACGTCTCCCGGGACCGCTTCCTGCTCGCCGGCACCGCCTGGCAGGCCATCCGCGCCGGCACCGCCGACCCCGGCCGGTTCGGCGTCCGCACCCCCGGCGCCGACCTGGTGGGGGAGTGGTTCGTCTGCGGCGCGCTCCTGCTCGACCTGGCGATGCTCAACAAGACCGAGCCGCTGCTCTGGGACGTCTGGGGCGAGGGCGCCAGCAACGACGCCGACCTCACCGACGCCACCCGCGCCCTCTACGACCGGGTCGCCGAACTCACCGCCCCCGACGTCGCGTTCACCGCCGCCCGCGAGCTGTACACCAGCCACGACGGGCTCCGCGCCCCCGCGACCGTCCGCTCCGACGCCCCGTTCCTCGGCTCCTGCCAGGTCACCCTCCGCCCGGCGTGACCGAGTGGGACTGTCAGACCCGGCTGGCACCCTGACACCATGGCAGCACCGGAGACCCGCCCACCGCGCGACCTCGCCGAACTAACGGCGGTCCTCACCACCGGCTTCGACCTGATCCGGCCCGTCGCCCCGGAGTTACCGCACCGCCTCGTCGGCACCGCGGCAGCCCGCCTCCAGGGCGTCGACCTGCCGGTCGGCGACATCGACCTGCTGCTCGCCGGCCGGGGCGACGTGCACGCCGTCGCCACCGCGCTGGCCGGCCACCCCTGCGTCACTCCACCGGTGTGGCTGGCCGCCGCCGCCCAGTACTACGCCTGCTACCGGGTGGGCGGCGTCGGCTTCAGCGTCAGCACCGTGGAACGGCCCGGCGCGGACGCCGCCTGGCGGCACCACGTCCCGGTGACCGTGGGCGCCCACCGCGTGCACTGCGTCCGGCTGGAGCTGCACCTCCCCACGGAGTTCCTCCGCGACCGCCCCGACCGGTACCGGCCACTCCTGGCCCACCTCGCCACCCACGGCGTGGACCACGCACTGCTCCGCCTGGCCATGGCCGCCCACGCGGTCCCCGCCCGGTTCGCCGCCCTGATATCCGACCTGCCGGCGCGTTAGCCAAGCTCCTCGTCAGGCCCGAGACACCTGCGCCAACCCGCGCCCCGGCCGCCCGGTTCCCGCGCCGCCCCGACGGGCCGGGACGTGTCCACCCGGACGAGCGGGAACGCGGCGAGGGCCGCCGTCCCGCGGTTCGCGGGATGGCGGCCCTCGCCGAGCTGCGGGGAGGCAGCGGGTCGACTCACACGTCGAAGTACAGCTCGAACTCGTGCGGGTGCGGCCGGAGCTGCATCGGGGCGATCTCCTTCTCCCGCTTGAAGTCGATCCAGGTCTCGATCAGGTCCGAGGTGAAGACGCCGCCGGCCTGGAGGTACTCGTTGTCCGCCTCCAGGGCCTCCAGCACCGCCGGCAGCGAGGTCGGGACCTGCTGCACGCCGGCGTGCTCCTCGGGGGCCAGCTCGTAGAGGTCCTTGTCGATCGGCTCGGCCGGCTCGATCTTGTTCTTGATGCCGTCCAGACCGGCCAGCAGCAGCGCGGAGAACGCCAGGTACGGGTTCGAGGACGGGTCGGGCGCCCGGAACTCGACGCGCTTGGCCTTCGGGTTGGACCCGGTGATCGGGATGCGCATCGCGGCGGAGCGGTTCCGCTGCGAGTAGACCATGTTGACCGGGGCCTCGAAGCCGGGCACCAGGCGGTGGTAGGAGTTCACCGTCGGGTTGGTGAACGCCAGCAGCGACGGGGCGTGCTTGAGGACGCCGCCGATGTAGTAGCGGGCGGTGTCCGAGAGGCCCGCGTAGCCCTGCTCGTCGTAGAAGAGCGGGGTGCCGCCCTGCCACAGCGACTGGTGGACGTGCATCCCGGAGCCGTTGTCGCCGAAGATCGGCTTGGGCATGAAGGTGGCGGTCTTGCCGTTGCGCCAGGCGACGTTCTTCACGATGTACTTGAAGAGCATCAGGTCGTCGGCGGCGGCCAGCAGGGTGTTGAACTTGTAGTTGATCTCGGCCTGGCCGGCGGTGCCCACCTCGTGGTGCTGGCGCTCCACCTCAAGGCCGGCGGCGGCCAGTTCGAGGGAGATCTCGGCCCGCAGGTCGGCGAAGTGGTCCACGGGCGGGGCCGGGAAGTAGCCGCCCTTGTACCGGACCTTGTAACCGCGGTTGCCGCCCTCCTCGATGGCGCCGGTGTTCCAGGCGCCGGCCTCGGAGTCGATGTAGTAGTAGCCGGCGTTGGAGCGGGTCTCGAACCGCACGTCGTCGAAGACGTAGAACTCGGCCTCGGGGCCGAAGTAGGCGGTGTCGGCGATGCCGGAGGAGGCCAGGTATGCCTCGGCCTTCTTCGCCACGTTCCGCGGGTCGCGGCTGTACGCCTCGCCCGTGATCGGGTCGTGGATGAAGAAGTTGATGTTGATCGTCTTGTCCTTGCGGAACGGGTCGACCCGCGAGGTGGAGAGATCGGCGACCAGCGCCATGTCGGACTCGTGGATGGCCTGGAAGCCGCGGATCGAGGACCCGTCGAACATCAGGTTCTCCGTCGGGTCGAACGCCTCGGCCGGGACGGTGACGTGCTGCATGATGCCCGGCAGGTCGCAGAAGCGGACGTCGACGAACTTGACGTCGTTGTCGGCGATGTATTTCTTGATCTCGTCGGCGTTACGGAACATCCGGATGTCCTCCTTGCCCCGTCCCGGCAGGGCGGGGGATGTGCAGCTCGGGAGTGGCCCCTCGCGTGGGCCTGCCGGGGCCGACCCTAGGGACCAGCCATTTCTCGGGCGTGACTCACTTGTTTCCCCAGTGTTAACCGGACTTCTCACCGGATAGCCGGCGGCACGCCGGGACGGCGACCGCGCTACGGTGGAGGGGTGGACAACCGGCAGGCAATGGGTTCGTGGCTGTCCGGCCCCCGCGCGGCGGCCGAGGACATGGGGATCGACTTCGGTTACCGGGGCGAGGGGTTGGGGCTGCCCAAGGAGGGCCCCGGCTCGATCGCGCCGTTCGGGCGGCGGGTCGCCGCCATCTGTGTGGACTGGGGGCTCTGCGCGCTGATCGCATACGGTCTGCTCGCCCAGGGCGACCTCGGCACCGCCAACAACTGGACGCTGCTGGTCTTCACGCTGATGAGCGTCCTCACCGTCGGTACGGTGGGGATGACCCCGGGCAAGCGGCTGTTGGGGCTGCGCCTGGTGCATCTCAGCGGCCAGCGGCTGAGCTTCCCGCGCGCGGCCCTCCGCTGCCTGCTGCTGGCGTTGGCCATCCCGGCCCTGATCTGGGACCGCGACGGCCGCGGCCTGCACGACCGGGCGGCGGGCGCCGTCCAGGTGCGGATCACCGGCCGGCCGGCGACGGAGCCCTCGACGAAGCCCTTGACGGAGCCGGAGGCCGGCTCCGCGGCGGGATCGACGCCCGCCAGCAGCTGACCGGCTCGTCCCGCCGCGCGCCTTGGCGGTACGCGGCCTGGCGGGGCTCCGGGTCCGTTCCGCACCAAGGGCGCGGCCTGGCGGTATCACAGCGAGGCGCGGCCCCGGAGTTCGACCGTTCCGGCGGTAGGCGGCCGGGCGCGGTCCTCGGGGTCCGGACGTTCCGGCGGTAGGCGGCGGGGCGGGCCCTCGGGTCCGGCCGGCCCGGCGCGCGGTCGGGCGGTAACGCTTGGGCGGGGCTCGGGTCGGGCTGTTCCGGCGCGCGGCCTGGCGGTGACACGGTCGGGCGAGGCCCCGTGCTCTGCCCGATCGGGCCGGCTCGCTTCCGAAACCGCTCCCTGACCTTCCCTGACCTTCCCTGACCTTCCTTGACCTTTTGGCCGCCCGCCGAGCCCGGCCCCACCCCGGAACGAGCCAGGCGTCAGCGAACGCCTGCCGCCCATCCCGGGCCGCCGGGCGCCACAACGGCCGAGGGGCCGGCGGGAGATCCCGCCGGCCCCTCGGCCGCGCTTCGTTCGTGTCCCGCGAAGCGGCTCAGCGCCCGCGGCGGGGCGCCTGGTTCATCCCCTTCATCCGCCCGCCGCCGCCCTTGGGCATCGGCCCCTTCGGGATCGGCATGTTGCTCAGCAGATCGCCCATCGCCCGCAGCCGGTCGTTGACCTCGGTGACCCGGGGACCGGGCAGCTCCTTGCGGAACTTCGCGATCGTGCGGCGCAGGTTCTTCAGCTCCACCTGGCCCTCGCCCTTGCCGACCACGATGTCGTGGACCGGAACGTCGGAGACCACCCGGTTCATCCGGCGCTTCTCGGCGGCCATCAGGGTCTTCAGCCGGTTCGGGTTGCCCTCGCCGACCAGCACGACACCGCACTTGCCGACCGCACGGTGCACCACGTCCTGCTGCCGGTTGACCGCCACCGCCGGGGTGAAGACGATCCCGCGCCGCATGTTCTCCAGGGCGGCGGCCGCCGCGCCCGGCTGGCCCTCCATCTGGCTGTAGGCCGCCCGCTCGGCCCGGCGGCCGAAGACGATGGCGGTGGTCAGCAGCGCGACCAGGAAGCCCAGGATGCCCAGATAGATCGGGTGTCCCCAGAGGATGCCGATGCCGAGAATGATCCCGAAGGTGACCAGGAAGACCAGAATCAACCACAGACCGATCCAACGATCGACCCGCTTGGCCATCTTGTAGGTCAGACCGATCTGCTTCATCCGGCCTGGGTTTTCGGAATCCTGTTCTTTTTCCTTCCGCGCCATGCCGGCAAGTCTACGGCGCCGCCGGCCCCTCGGGCGCCCGGGTCAGACCCGGGTGGTGGGCCGGGCCGGTGGCGGGTTCCCGCCATCGACCGCGCGCAGCGCGCGCTCGGCCTCCCGGTGGGCGGCGGCCCGCTCCTGGTCCTCCCGCACCGCGGACCAGGCGTTCTCCAACGCCGTCCGCCGGCCGCCGGCCAGTAGTCGTTCGTCCAGGGCCCGCAGGGCGCGACCCATGGTGGACCGCTCCCGGTGCACCAGCTGAACCAGCCCCATCACCGCATCCCTCCCGGGCGGCCACGGCACCACCGGGCCCGGCGAACCCCCGTGCCGCTGGCCGCGCCCCGCACGCCCACCATGGCTGTTCACGGACAACGCTCCCCCATATCGTTATCGAACGGTGTTTCCACCCGGTGACCCCGGGGTCAACAGCCGGCGCCGTCACGCCACCCGCGAAGCGCCCCGCCGCTCCATGGCCTGCTGGTAGAGCCGGCCGGCGCGGTAGGACGAACGGACCAGCGGCCCGGACATCACCCCGGCGTAGCCGATCTCCTCGGCCTCCTGCTGCAGCTCGACGAACTCCGCCGGCTTCACCCAGCGCTCCACCGGGTGGTGGCGCGGCGTGGGCCGCAGGTACTGGGTGATGGTGATCAGCTCGCAACCGGCCTCGTGCAGGTCGCGCAGCGCCTGGCTGACCTCCTCGCGGGTCTCGCCGAGCCCCAGGATCAGGTTGGACTTGGTGACCAGGCCGGCCTCCCGGGAGAGGGTCAGCACCCGCAGCGAGCGCTCGTACCGGAAGCCGGGGCGGATGCGCTTGAAGATCCGTGGCACCGTCTCCACGTTGTGCGCCAGCACCTCGGGGCGCGCCGAGAACACCTCGGCCAGCTGCTCGGGAACCGCGTTGAAGTCGGGGATCAGCAGCTCGACGCCGGTGCCGGGGAGCACCTGGTGGATCTGTCGGACGGTCTCCGCGTACAGCCAGGCGCCGCCGTCGGCCAGGTCGTCCCGGGCCACGCCGGTGATCGTGGCGTACTTCAGGCCCATCTGGCGCACCGAGTCGGCGACCCGGCGCGGCTCGTCCCGGTCCAGCTCGGCGGGCTTGCCGGTGTCGATCTGGCAGAAGTCGCAGCGCCGGGTGCACTGTTCACCGCCGATGAGGAAGGTCGCCTCGCGGTCCTCCCAGCACTCGAAGATGTTGGGGCAGCCGGCCTCCTGGCAGACCGTGTGCAGGCCCTCGCGCTTCACCAGGCCGGTCAGCGCCTGGTACTCGGGGCCCATCCGGGCACGGGTCTTGATCCACTCCGGCTTGCGTTCGATCGGGGTCTGACTGTTCCGGACCTCAAGACGCAGCATCTTGCGGCCGTCAGGCGCGACAGCGGACACGTCCGGCTCCCTACCACTTTCGATTCTTTGGCGTTCTACAGCGTACGCCTCTGGATATGTGGGTGATCCCGGTCACACGGCGCGCGGAAGCGGGGTGGCCGTCTCCCATATCGCGCTCAGGTGCTTCTCCACCACGGGCACCACCTCGGTGACCGGGACCTGGCGGCCCAACTCCTGGGAGAGCGAGGTCACTCCGGCGTCCCTGATCCCGCAGGGCACGATCCGATCGAACCAGGTGTTGTCCGGATCGCAGTTGAGCGAGAAGCCGTGCATCGTGACGCCCTTGGCGACCCGGATGCCGATCGCGGCCAGCTTGCGGTCCTCGTGTCGCTGGCCGGCGTTGGACGGCGCGTACTCGGGGCCGTTCAGCCGGGGGTCGAACTCCTCGTCGTGCCGGCGCGGGTCGAAGTCCAGCGAGAGTCCGCCCAGCCCGGCGCCGGCCACCTCGTCGCCCAGCACCCACACCCCGCTGCGGCCCTCGACCCGGGTCGTCTCCAGACCGAACTCGGCGCAGACCTTGATCAGCGCGTCCTCCAGTCGGCGCACATGGGCCACCACGTCGACCGGACGGGGCAGCTTCATGATCGGGTAGCCGACCAACTGGCCCGGGCCGTGCCAGGTGATCTTGCCGCCGCGATCGACGTCGACCACCGGGGTGCCGTCCAGGGGGCGCTCACTGTCCTCCGTGCGCCGGCCGGCCGTGTAGACCGGTTGGTGCTCCAGGAGCAGACAGGTGTCGGGGATCTCGTCGGCGAAGCGAGCGGTGTGCACCCGACGCTGCTCCTGCCAGGCGGCGTGGTACTCCACCGCCTCGGCTCCGAACCCCAGATGGACAAAGCGCAGCTCGCCCACTGCAACTCTCGCTTTCGGTACACGCGCTTGGCATACACGCATTCGGTGAGACGCACTGGCGTCCCACCCCCAACTCTAAGCCCGGCCGAGGACGGCGAGGGGGGTGGCCTCCGGCTCACACATACGGATGAATCATCCGCTCTCGCGGCGTTGCGACCTGGCGGGACCGTTACATTCACGCCGTTCCAGCCGCACAGCCGTAAGGCAGGAGACCGCATCGCCGATGTCTACGGAACGACCCGGAGGCCCGGCCTCCCCGCAGTCCGCCACGCCGCGCAATCCCAACCGACAGCTGGCCGCCCTGATCGCCGAAGCCGGCTTCTCCCACGCGGGGCTGGCCAGACGCGTCGATCAGCTTGGCCTCGAACACGGCCTCGACCTCCGGTACGACAAGACATCGGTGACGCGATGGCTGCGCGGCCAGCGCCCGCGCGGCACCACCCCGGCGCTCATCGCCGAGGTGTTCACCCGTCGGCTCGGCCGGCGGCTCTCCGCGCAGGACCTGGGCCTGGAGGCCTGCGCCCCGGTCTACGCCGGGCTGGAGTTCGCCGGCAGCCCGGCGGAGGCGGTGGACATCGTCGCCGGGCTCTGGCGCAAGGACACCGGCGGCTACGCGGAGCTGCGCAAGATCGCGTTCACCCCGGCCGGCCTGGTGGTGCCGAGCCGGGACTGGCTGATCGGCCGCCCCGACGAGCGCGTCGCCCGGGGGGAGGCCCCCGACGGCGCGGTCAGCGAGCCGCCACCCCCCGTTCGGGTCCCCGAGCAGCTGCGCGGCCACGGCCCGCTCGGCGCGGCCAGGGCCAACCCCCGGATGCCCAGGCCGAGCCGCATCGACCGGGTGGAACGCGGCCCGGGCCAGCGGGTGACGGCGGGCGACATCGCCGCGCTGCGCTCGGTGGCCGAGCTGTTCCGGGGTCTGGACCAGGCGTACGGCGGCGGCCACGCCCGGCAGGCGCTGGTGCGCTATCTGGAGCACGAGCTGGAGCCGATGCTGCGGGGCGGCTACGGCGAGCAGACCGGGCGCCGGCTCTTCGCCGCCGCCGCCGAGCTGACCCGGCTCGCCGGCTGGACGGCCTACGACATCGCCGCCCACGGCCTGGCCCAGCGGTACTTCGTGCAGGCACTGCGGCTGGCCCAGGCGGCGGCGGACCGGGGCTACGGGAGCTTCGTCCTGGTGTCGATGAGTCGACAGGCGGTCTACCTCGGCCACGGCCGCGAGGCCGTGCAGCTGGCGCGGGTCGCCCAGCAGGGCATCGCCAGCTCGGTGGCCCCCGTGGTCCAGGCGCTGCTGCACGCGGTGGAGGCGCGTGGGCACGGGCTGCTGGGCGAGGTCAGATCCTGCACCGCGGCGATGGCCAGAGCCGAGCGGGCCCTGGAGGCGGCCCGCCCGGGGGAGGAGGTGCCGCCCTGGGCGCGGTCCTTCGACGAGGCGCAGCTGGCCGACGAGTTCGGCCACTGCAACCGCGACCTCAAGCAGTACCGGGCCGCCGCCCGGCACGCCGAGCGTTCGCTCCAGCTGCGGGCCCCGGAGCAGGCCCGCAGCCGGCTCTTCTGCCGGGTCGTCCTGGCCTCGGCCAGGCTGGGACTCGGCGACGTGGAGCAGGCCTGCACGCTGGCCGCCGAGGCGGCCCAGCAGGCCAACGAGATGCGCTCGGCCCGCGCCCACGAGTACGTCCAGGAGTTCGAGCGTAGGTTGGAGCCGTTCCGGGACGCGGCCGCGGTGCGCGCCTACCGGGAGAAGACGGCTGTCCTGCGGTAGCCGGCCGGCCCGGCGCCCGCCCCCGGCCGGGGCCGGGGGCGCCGCCCGGGGGCGGGTCAGCCCGCGGCCCGGGTGGAGTCCTCGGCCGCGGGGGCGCAGCCCAGGTCGTCCAGGACGGCCAGGCTGGCCCGGCGGGCCGAGTTGAGGTCCCCGGTGATCCCCGGCAGGTCCCGGTGGTCGCCGCAGACGTAGAGGCCGTCCAGCAGCCGCGCCGGCCGGCGCCGCCGGTATGGCGGGGGCAGCACCGGCACCGCCTGCGGGTCGTGGTGGGCGGCCAGCAGCCGCCAGCGGTCGGCTGCCACCCCGTACAACTGGCTGAGCTGGGGGCGCGCCGCCCGGTCCAGCGACTCGACCGACCCGGCAGCGGCCGGGCCGATGATCACCGAGGTGAGCAACGTCTGCCCCGCCGGGGCCCGGCTCGGGTCGGCCGCCGAGGCGGCCACCGAGTGTGCCACCGGGCCGCGCGCGGCGGCCTCCACCAGCAGCGCCGGGTGCGGCACCGACAGCGCCGGCGCCGCGTGGTGCAGCACGGTCAGCTGGTGGAAGCGCGGCATCCGAAGCCCCGGCAGCAGCCGGGCCGCCGTGGCCGCACCGGTGGCCACCAGGACCGCCCGGCAGCGCAGCACGCCGTGCGCCGCGGTCTCGACCCGGGTGGTCGCGACCGAGGTGACCCGCACCCCGGTGCGCACCGAGTCCGGCGGCAGCTCGGCGGCCAGCGCCTCCGGCAGCGCGGCGGCGCCTCCCTCGGCCAGCGCCAGCCCGTGCCGGGCGAAGGCGCGCAGCACCGCGTCGCTCAGCCGGCTGGAGGTGGCCAGCTCCGGGTCGTGGAGCAGCGCGGCCAGCGCCGGCCGCAGCATGGCGTCCGCGATCCGGGTCGGGATGTCCCGCCGGGCCAGGGCCTCGGCCGCGGTCGACTCGGGCCGCTGGGAGAGCTGCTCCTCGGAGAGCCGGCCGAGGCGGGCCAGGTTGGCCCGCAGCCAGATCTGGTCGAACGGCTCGGCGGGCGACCGGCCGGCACCGGCACCACCCTCGGGCCCCTCCTCGCCGCCGGGCGGCGGCTCGCCACCCAGCTGGCGGACCGGGCCGGCGCCGTGCAGCTGGACGCCGCCGGTCAGCCGGCGCAGCGGCACCCGGCGGGGCAGCTCGGCCAGGGCCGGGGAGTCGGGGAGGGTGAGCTGGCTGGAGCGGTCCAGCCGGAAGCCGTCCCGAAGCTCGGTGGCCAGCCGGCCACCGATCCGCTCGCCGGCCTCCAGCACGATGACCGTCAGTCCGGCGGCGGTCAGCCGGTGCGCGGCCGACAGCCCGGCCGGGCCGGCCCCGATGATGACGACGTCGGCGTCCGTACGCCGTGTTCGGCTGCTGAGCACTGGGCCTCCCGGGTGAGGTGGTCGGTGCGTCGGAGCGGCGGTCAGGCGGTGGCCGGTGGGCCCTGCTACCTGATGCCCGCTGGGAAGCGAGCAATGCCTTCCGAACCGGAGCTGACCCTCTCACGCCGCCCCGAAAGCGGCAGAGCGCACGCACCGGGCACCGGAGCACGAGGGCGGCGCAGGGCCCGCCGGGCGGACGGGGGCGGACGCCTGGCGGCGAACCCGCCGGCGAACCGGGCGGACCGGGCGGAACGGTCAGGCCGGCCAGCAGGGGGCCCAGGCCGAGCCGGCGGGCGAGCGGGACGCGCGCCGCGAGCTGGCGGCGGAGCCGGACGAGGAGCGGGGCGACGAGTCGGACGACCAGCGGCGCGGTACGGCGGGCGACGAGCCGGACGGAGAGTGACGTACTGTGACAGCAGAGGCGATTCATGTCACGGAGAGTAGCTCCCGCCACTGACAACCACGGTGACGGCGACGGCGACGACCGCCGCCAAGGCCCCCCGCCCGCGCCCCGGACGCCCGTCCGTCGCGCCGTTCGTCGCGCCGTCCGTCAGTCCAGGGCCGCCCGGATCGCCGCCTCCGCCGTCGGGTGCTGGAAGGTGAACCCCGCGGTCGTCAGCCGGGCCGGCAGCACCCGCTGGCTGCCCACGATGTCCTCGGTGAACTGGCCGACCACGATCCGCAGGGCGAACTTCGGCACCGGGAGGACGGCCGGCCGGTGCAGCACCCGCCCCATGATCCGGGTGACCTCCCGGTTGGTGACCGGCGTCGGTCCGGTGAGGTTGACCGGCCCGGACAGCTCGTTCCCCGCCTGGAGCAGGAAGCGCATGGCGGCCAGGTGGTCGGCGATCGAGATGACGCTCCAGTACTGCCGCCCGTTGCCCAGCCGGCCGCCGACGCCGGCCCGGAAGATCGGGAAGAGCCGGGCCCAGGCCCCGCCCTTCCGGGAGGCGACCAGCCCGGTGCGCAGGTGCACGGTGCGTACCCCGGCCCGGCGGGCCGCCTCGGCGGCGCCCTCCCAGTCCTGGCAGACGTCGGCCAGGAAGCCCTGGCCGGCGGCGGCGTCCTCGTCCACCGGCCGGTCGCCGGTGTCCCCGTAGTAGCCGATCGCGCTGCCGCACAGGAAGACCCGGGGCGGGGTGGTCTGGGCGGCGATGGCCTCCGCGACGGCGGTGGTGCCCAGCACCCGGCTGTCCCGGACCAGCCGCTTGTACCGGGCGGTCCAGCGGCGGTCGCTGACCCCCGCGCCGGCTAGGTGGACCACGGCGTCGCAGCCGGCCAACGCGGTGACGTTCGCCGCCCGGTCCTGCCCGGTCGGGTCCCAGCGGGCCTCGTCCGCCGCCCGGGGCGGGTGCCGGACCAGACGCACCACCTCGCACCCCGCCGAGCGGAGGGAGGCGACCAGCGCGCCGCCGAGGAGTCCCGAGGTGCCGGTCACCGCGACCCGGTGGGGGAGTTCGGTGGTGTAGGGGGTGTCAGCTGCCATGTCGATCATCCTGGCCGATCAGACCGGTGCCGGGCCACCCGCGATGCCGGGTGCGTCGGCGGCTCCCGGTCGGTCCGCCGTCCAGCGGTCGGACGGCTCGCCGGCGACCTCGTCGTAGTACCCGCTCGACACCCGCGCTCCGCCCGACCCACTGCCGGATGGCTCCCCCGGCCAGCCCCCCGGCGCCCCGCCCGGCCCCGTGTCCGACCAGCCGTCGGACGCCGCGCCCGGCCCGGCCGGCCGCCCGGCGCCGGGCCCGAAGCGGGCCCACAGCCGTGGGTAGGCGGCGGCCAGCGCCGCCTCGTCGGCCAGGTCGAGCGCGGCTCCCAGCGGCTCGTTCCCCGGTTCGCCGAGGCCGAGGTCCGGCAGTTCGTCGCCGGTCAGCTGTTCGTAGGCGTCGAACGCGGCGTAGCCGAACTCCTCGGCCTCCCCCTCGCGCCCGCCGTCGAAGTCGGGCAGCAGCTCGGCGAGCGCGTCCGGGTCGGCGAGCGCGCCCTCGAAGACCCGCCGGCCCCGGCTGATCAGCCAGCAGCGGAAGTTCTCGAAGGTGTCCTCGTCGGCGCCGTCGAGCAGCAGCCAGGCCGCGCCCCACAGGTCCCACCGGTAGGCGCGGCCGAAGCGGGCCTCGAAGTGCCGCGCGAAGTCCTGGACGGCCTCCGGGTCCAGCTCGGTCAGCCGTTCCACCAGCAACTCGGCGTGCAGGTCCGGGTCGTGGCCGGCGGCGAGCCGCGTGCCGTCCACCAGCGCCCAGAACTCCGTCTCGTCCATCACGGCAACAGGATCGGCGGGCCCGGCCCGCTCCGCACCTCGAACGTCACCCGGTCGGACGGCGCCGAGCCGGTGGCCCCGCCCCGGGGTGGTCCGGCCGGCGCGAACCGGAGGACCCGAGGAAGCCGCGCGGAATCCGGACACCAGGTGTCGGGATTGGCTGCCAGGGTCGGAGCCGGCACCGGCCGCCGGACGGCGGAACCGGCCGTCGAGCGACGACCCTGGAGGACACGGAGTGAGCACGCAGGATGGACCCCTGGCCGGACGGATCGCCCTGGTCGCCGGGGCGACCAGGGGCGCGGGCCGGGCGCTGGCGGTGGAGCTGGGCCGGGCCGGCGCGACCGTGTACGTCACCGGCCGCACCACCAGGGCGGCGGTGAGCGAGGTGGGCCGGGCCACCGAGACCATCGAGGAGACCGGGGAACTGGTCACCGCGGCCGGCGGCGAGGGGGTCGCGGTGCCCACCGACCACCTGGCGCGCGAGCAGGTCGCGGCGCTGGTGGCACGGATCGACCGGGAGCGGGGCCGGCTGGACATCCTGGTCAACGACATCTGGGGCGCCGACCACCTGATCGACCACCCGTTCACCGAGCGGATGTGGGAGACCGACCTGGACCGCGGCCTGCGGATGCTCCGGCTCGGCGTGGAGACGCACATCGTCACCAGCCACCACGCGCTGCCGCTGCTCACCCGGCACGAGGGCGGGCTGCTGGTCGAGGTGACGGACGGGACGGCGGAGTCGAACGCCGACTACCGGGGCGCGTTCTACTACGACCTGGCCAAGTACGCCCCGCTCCGGATGGCGCTCGGGCTGGGGCGGGAGCTGAGCGGCTTCGGCTGCACGGCGGTCGCGGTGACGCCCGGCTTCCTGCGTTCGGAGCAGATGCTGGACACCTACTTCAAGGTGACCGAGGAGAACTGGCGCGACGGGATCGCCCAGGACCCGCACTTCGCCATCTCCGAGACCCCGACCTACCTGGGGCGGGGCGTGGCGGCGCTGGCCGCCGACCCGGAGCGGGCCCGCTTCAACGGGCGCTCGCTGGACAGCGGCACGCTGGCCAGGGAGTACGGGGTGACCGACGTGGACGGTTCCCGGCCGGACTGCTGGCCCTACCTGAAGCGGGTGCTGGCGGGGGAGGAGGTGGACGCGGCCGACTACCGCTGAGGCGGTGCGGGGCCGCCCAGCGCGTCCAGCACCAGGCCGAGCAGTCGCTGTGGGGTCGGTGGAGGGTCTTCCGCCGGCCCCGGGGCGGCGTCGTCCGCCGCCGTCTCCACGGTGGCCAGGGCGACCCCGACGACCAACCGCAGCATCTCGTCCGTCGTGATGTCGGGGCGGGTGCCGCCACTGGCCTGGGCCCGGTCGAGAAGGGCCCCGGCCGCCGCCCGGAGCCGGTGGTGGCAGTCGAGGCCGAACTCGCTGGATCGGGCCAACAACAGGGCGCTGCCCAGGCCCTGTTGGCTTCGCGCGTGGTCCAGGAAGGCGGCCAGCCAGTCCGCCAGGGCCCGATCGGCCTCGGGTGCGGTCAGCAGCGCGTCGGCCCGGCGGGTCAGCCGGTCGATCCGTTCGTCCAGCACGCCGGCCAGAAGTGCGTCGCGGCCGGGGAAATGGCGGTAGAGGGTGCCGGGGCCGACTCCGGCGCGGCGTGCGATCTGGTTGAGCGAGGCGGTTGGGCCCGACGTAGCGAAGACCTCCTCGGCGGCGGCCAGCAGCCTTTCGCGGTTGCGGCGCGCGTCAGCGCGCCCGGTGGGTCGCCCCGCCCGGTCGCCCGGTCCCGTCTCCGTCGTGTCCGCCATGGCCCCATCTTCCATCTTCCATCGGCCGGGCGGCGGGCGGCGACCGCGGGGTGACCCGGGGACGGCCCGGGCGGGACAGGCCACCCCGGACAAGCGGAGAGACTCTCCGAATATCCGAGTGCCGGGGTAGGGTGACCCGGTCAGGCAAAACGGAGAACCTCTCCGGTTGGTGGGCTGAGGGTGGGCGATGGCCATGACGATGGTTGACGAGGCGTCGGACGGCAGGGTGGCGCGCGGGGCCGCACGGCTGCGTCGGGTGATGGGGCCGGTGGGTCTGTGGACCTTCGCCCTCGACGCTCAGCCGGCCTCCCTGGTGCGGGAGACGGCGGCCGAGTTGGACGAACTGGGCTGGGGGGCGCTCTGGTTCGGCGAGGGGTTCGGCCGGGACACCGTGAGCCAGGCCTGGCTGCTGCTCTCGGCCACCCGCCGGCTCACCGTCGCCTCGGGCATCGCCAACGTCATGCTGCGTGACCCGATCGCGCTGGCCGGCGCCGAGCGCGCGCTCGGCGAGGCGTTCCCCGAGCGCTACCTGCTGGGACTCGGTGGCCACCGGGTGGAAGGCGCCATCCACCGGTCCGACGACTCCCCGGTGCCGGCCCGGGGCCGACCGCTGGCCCTCATGCGCGGCTATCTGGACGCCATGGACGCGGTTCCCGCGCACGGACCGGTGCCCCTCTCACCGCCACCCCGGCTGCTCGCGGCGCTCGGGCCCCGCATGCTGGCGCTCGCCGGCGAACGCACGCTGGGCGCGCACCCCTACTTCGTGCCGGTCGAGCACACCGTGCGGGCGCGGGCGGCGCTGGGCGCCGAGGCGTTCCTGGGGGTGGAGCAGGCCGTGGTGCTTGACCGGGACCGGGCCCGGGCCAGGGAGCTGGCCACCGCTCATGTCGCCCCCTATCTCGCCGCCCCGCACCACCAGCGCAACCTGCGGGCCCTCGGCTTCACCGACACGGATCTCGGGACGACACCGAGCCGCCGGCTGGTGGACGCCCTGGTCGCCCAGGGCGACCTGGAGGCCGTCGAGGAGCGGGTGCGGACGCAGCTGGCCGCCGGCGCCGACCACGTCTGCCTCCAGGTGCTCACCCCCGACCCCACCGCGCTGCCGAGCGCCGGCTGGCGGGACCTGGCCGCCGCGTTGATCCCGCGCCATCCGGCCCACGCGCGGGGCTGACCACCCCGTGCCCGGCCGGAGGCCCTCGGCCCGAGCGGCCGGCGGTCCACCGGGCGGCCTCCTGGGCGGTCTCCTGGGCGGTCTCCCGGCGCGGGGCCGGGGCCGTCAGGTCCCGGGGGAGCGGTAGAGGGCCGCCGTCCGCTCGGCCGCCCGGGCCAGCCGGGTGCGGAGTGCCTCGGGGCCCAGTACCTCGACCTCGGGGCCCAGCGTCAGCAGTTGCTCGAAGGCCACGTCCAGCGACTCGACGGGCAGGGTGACGGTGACCCGCCCCCGCTCGTCCGGCGGGCCGGCGGCGGCCAGCGCCTCATCGGCCGCCGTCCGGTCGGTGTGGCGGCGCAGTTGGCGGGCGCCGGCCGCGGTGAGCCGCAGGCGGACGGACTCCCGCAGGATCGAGCGGGCGAACGCGGCGGCCCGCTCGGCCCAGAACGCCGGCAGGTCGAACTCCGGGTCGCGCGCGAACGGTTCACCGGTCACCGCCGCCGCGGAGAAGCGGGCCACCCGGTAGATCCGGTGGCCGGCCGCTCCCACCGGCCGGGCCGCCAGGTACCAGGCGCCGGCCTTGAGCACCAGCCCGTGCGGCTCCCAGACCCGGGTCACCGTGCGGCCGTCGCCCCGCCGGTAGTCGGCGCTGAGGGTGGACTCGGCCCAGACCGCCTCGGCGACCAGCGGCAGCGCCTCGGGGGTCTCCGGGGCCTGCCACCAGTGCGGGGCGTCCAGGTGGAAGCGGCCGGCCGCGCTGTGCTCGGCGTCCCGCAGCTCGGGCCGCAGCGCCGCCGCGAGCTTGAGCCGGGCGGCCGAGGCGGTGTCCGCCAGGCCCATGTCACGCAGCGCGGACGGTACCCCGGAGAGGAAGAGGGCCTCGGCCTCGTCCCGGTCCAGGCCGGTCAGCCGGGTGCGGTAGCCCCCCAGCAGGCGGTAGCCGCCGGCGCGGCCCCGGTCCGCGTAGACCGGCACCCCGGCCTCGGAGAGCGCGGCCACGTCCCGGGCCACGGTGCGTTCGGAGACCTCCAGCTCGGCGGCCAGCTCGCCGGCCGTCATGCTCCGCCGGGACTGCAGCAACAGGACCAGTCTGATCAACCGAGCCGCGCGCATGGCCCCAGCCTGCATCATCCGTCGACATCGGAGAAAACCGGGGGCGGGGGAGGGGCGGGGGTGGCAACATGAGGGCAACCGTGAGGGCCGGGTCCCTGGAATCGTTGGCGCGACATCGGGACCCGGGCCTCGGGCAGAGCCGCGCCACGCGGCAGGACAGGTGCGATGCGTGGCACGGCTCTTTCTTCGTCTCGCACTGTAGGCCCCTGATCGATGATCGATCAAAGCTTTTGAGTAAATTGACACCGCGTGCCAGGGCAAAGCGGGGCGAACTAAGGAAGATCAGGCACGGGGTGCACAGTTCAGGACATGTTCCTTGACCAGTTCCCCGATGCGCGGATCGCGCCGGACGAAGGCGTCGATCAGCTCCTGGTGCTCCTCCGCGTAGGACCGCTGCCTGGTGCCCAGCCAGCGGATGGAGAGCGCGGTCCAGATCTCGATGCCCAACGACTCCCAGGTGTGCAGCAGCACGCTGTTCCCCGAGGCCATCACCAGCTGGTGGTGGAACGCGACGGTGTGCCCCACCTGGGCCTCCGCGTCGTTGGCCAGGTCCGCCGTGCGCAGCGCCGCGACCTCGGGCACCAGCGCCGAGGCGTCCCCGGCCAGCCGCTCGGCGGCCAGCTCGGCGGCGATCTGCTCAAGACCGGCCCGCACCGGATAGATCTCCTCCAGATCGGAAGCGGTCAACTCCCGCACCCGAACACCCTTGTTGGGCGCCGACTCGATCAGCCGGAGCGTCTCCAGCTCCCGGAGCGCCTCCCGCACCGGCGTCTGGCTGACCTCCAGCTCGACCGCGATCCGGCGCTCCACGATCCGCTCTCCCGGCTGCCAGCGGCCACTGACGATGCCCTCCACGATGTGCTCACGGATCTGCTGCCGCAGCGAGTGGACGATGGGCGGGCTCATCACTTCTCTCCTGTCGGGCCGTTGCCGGCCGCTGGCTTGACCTGCTCTTGACCCCGGGCAGAACGGGCCGCGCCCCGCCCGGGAGGACCCGGACGGGGCGCGGCCACCTCGGCTCAGAGACCGAGTTCGCCCTCGAACTCCCCGGCTTCCAGCCGGGCCTTGACCTCCGACAGGTAACGGGCCGCGTCCGCCCCGTCCACCAGCTGGTGGTCGTAGGACAGGGTCAGGTAGACCATGTCCCGGATCGCGATGGTCTCGCCCAGGTCCGGGTGGTTGACCACCACGGGACGGCGCACGGTGGCACCGATCCCCAGCTCGGCGACCTGCGGGTAGTTCACGATGATGGTGTCGAACAGCGCGCCGCGCGAACCGGTGTTGCTGATCGTGAACGTGCCGCCCGCCATGTCGTCCGGGGCCAGCCCGCCCTTGCGGACCTTGCCGGCCAGCTCGGCGGTCTTCTTGGCGATCCCGGCCAGGCTCAGGTCACCGGCGTCCTTGATGACCGGGACCATCAGGCCCTTCTCGGAGTCCACCGCGATGCCCACGTTCTCGACATCGTGGTAGGTGATGGTGCCGTCGTCGTTGATCCTGGCGTTGATCACCGGGTGCACCTTCAGTGCCTCGGCGGCCGCCTTGACGAAGAACGGCATCGGGGAGAGCTTGACGCCCTCCCGGGCCAGGAACGACTCCTTGGCCTTGGCCCGCAGCCGCATCACCTTGGTGACGTCGACCTCGACCACCGAGGAGAGCTGCGCCTGGTTCTGCAGGGCGCGCATCATGTTCTCGCCGATGACCTTGCGGATGCGCGGCATCTTGACGGTCTGGCCACGCAGCGGCGACGGCTGGGCCGGCGCCTTGGCGGCCTTGGCGGCCGGCGCCGGGGCGGCGGCCGCGGCCTTGGCGGCCTCGGCGGCGGCCAGCACGTCCTGCTTGCGGATCCGGCCACCCACCCCGGAGCCCTTGACCTGCCCCAGGTCGACGCCGTTCTCGCTGGCCAACTTGCGCACCAGCGGGGTGACATAGGCGCCGTCCGCGGGCGGCGCGGTCGTCGCCCGGGGGGCGGCGGCCGGCGCCGGGGCAGCCGGGGCCGCCGGAGCCGGCTTGGCCGCCGGCGCGGGGGCCGGAGCCGGAGCCGGCTTGGGCGCCTCGGCCGCCGGGGGCGCGGGGGCCGCGGCGGGCGCCGGGGCAGCCGGCGCGGGCGCCGGCGCGGGAGCGGCACCGGCCGCGCCGATCACGCCGAGCTTGGCGCCGACCTCGGCCGTCTCGTCCTCGCCGACGGTGATCTCCAGCAGGGTGCCGGCGACCGGCGCGGGGATCTCGGTGTCGACCTTGTCGGTGGAGACCTCAAGCAGCGGCTCGTCGGCCTCGACCTCCTCGCCGACCTCCTTGAGCCAGCGGGTGACGGTGCCCTCCGTGACGCTCTCACCGAGCGCCGGGAGCACCACGTCGGTGCCCTCGGCAGCGCCACCGGACGGCGCCTCAGCCGCCGGAGCCGGCGCCGCCGGCTGGGCCGGCTGGGGCGCCTCGGCCTGCGGCGCCGGAGCGGGCTCCGGCGCGGCCTCGGCGGCCGGCGCCGGCGCGGCCGCCGGAGCGCCGGAACCGTCGTCGATCACGGCCAGCTCGGCGCCGACCTCGACGGTCTCGTCCTCGGCCACCTTGATGGAGGACAGCACGCCGGCGGCCGGCGCGGGGATCTCGGTGTCGACCTTGTCGGTGGAGACCTCAAGCAACGGCTCGTCAGCCTCGACGTGTTCGCCCTCGGCCTTCAGCCAGCGGGTGACGGTGCCCTCGGTCACGCTCTCGCCGAGCGCCGGAAGGGTTACGGAAACCGCCATGGTTTCTGTTGCTCCTTACGAAATGTGGCAATGGGTTACGCGCGCTCTGGGACCACGCGGCCAGGATCAGTCGTGGGAATGCAGCGGTTTGCCGGCCAGGGCGAGATGGGCCTCGCCCAGCGCCTCGTTCTGGGTCGGGTGGGCGTGGATGAGCTGCGCCACCTCGGCGGGCAGCGCCTCCCAGTTGTAGATCAACTGGGCCTCGCCAACCTGCTCGCCGAGCCGGTCGCCCACCATGTGCACCCCCACCACGGCGCCGTCCCGCACCCGCACGAGCTTGATCTCGCCCGCCGTCTTCAGGATCTTGCTCTTGCCGTTGCCCGCGAGGTTGTACTTCAGGGTGACGACCTGGTCCGCGCCGTACAGCTCCTTGGCGCGCGCCTCGGTGACGCCCACCGAGGCCACCTCCGGGTGGCAGTAGGTCACCCGCGGCACGCCGTCGTAGTCGATCGGCACCGGGGAGAGCCCGGCCAGCCGCTCGGCGACCAGGATGCCCTCGGCGAAGCCGACGTGCGCCAGCTGGAGCGTCGGGATCAGGTCACCGACGGCCGAGATGGTCGACACGTTGGTCTGGCAGTACTCGTCGACCTGCACGAAGCCGCGGTCCAGCGCGACCCCGGCCTCCTCGTAGCCGAGCCCCGCGGAGACCGGCCCGCGGCCGATCGCCACCAGCAGCACCTCGGCCTCGAAGGTCTTGCCGTTCGCCAGGGTGACCCGCACCCCGTCGTCGGTGTACTCGGCGCCCTGGAAGAAGGAGCCGAGGGAGAAGTTGATGCCCCGCTTGCGGAAGGCGCGCTCCAGCAGCTTGGAGCTGTTCTCGTCCTCCACCGGCACCAGGTGCGGCAGGCCCTCGACGATGGTCACGTCCGCGCCGAAGGACTTCCAGACGGAGGCGAACTCCACGCCGATCACGCCGCCGCCGAGCACGATGGCGGACTTCGGCACCCGGTCCAGGACCAGCGCGTGGTCGGAGGAGATGATCCGGTCGCCGTCTATCGTCAGGCCGGGCAGGGACCTGGGCACCGAGCCGGTGGCCAGCAGGACGTGCCGCCCCGTGTAGCGCTGCCCGTTCACGTCGACCGAGGTCGGCGACGACAGCCGGCCCTCGCCCTCCACGTACGTGATCTTGCGGGAGGCGACCAGCCCCTGGAGCCCCTTGTAGAGGCCCGAGACCACGCCGTCCTTGTACTTGTGGACCCCCGCGATGTCGATGCCGTCGAAGGTGGTCCGCACACCGAACTCGGCGCCCTCGCGCGCCGCGTCGGCGATCTCGCCGGCGTGCAGCAGGGCCTTGGTGGGAATGCAGCCCTGGTGCAGACAGGTGCCGCCCAGCTTGTTCTTCTCGATCAGGGCCACGTCGAGACCCAGCTGGGAGGCGCGCAGCGCTGCGGCGTAACCGCCGCTGCCGCCTCCGAGGATCACTAGGTCGAAAACGGTGCTGGCGTCGTTCGCCACGTCACGTTCCTCCATGGATGGGTGCACCGGCCGGTCGGCGCTGACCGGTCGGCGTCGTCTGTCCGCCGCGGATCGTGCGGCTTGCTGTGGCTCGCTGGTTGAGCCTGGCCCTGTCCTGCCGGAAGACCATCTTCGCACCTGCCGGACCCTGGTGGGACGGCGGGCGGGTGACGACCGCCACACGGCGGCCGTCACCGTCCCGACCGTCCGGGGCCGGCACCCGGTGCCACGCCCGGGACGTCAGCCCAGGTCACCGTCCGCGGCGCGCTCCGCGAGCCGCACCAGGGTGCGCACCGCGAAGCCGGTGCCGCCCTTCGGCGTGTAGCCGTAGGCCGAGCCGTCGTTGTACGCGGGGCCGGCGATGTCCAGGTGCGCCCAGCGCAGGTCCGCCGGCACGAACTCGCGCAGGAAGACGCCCGCCAGCAGCCCGCCGCCCATCCGGCCGGCCACGTTCGGCAGGTCGGCCACCACCGACTTCAGGGACTCGGCCAGCTCGGTCGGCATCGGCATCGGCCAGGACGGCTCGCCCACCTCGACGGCCGTCTCGTGCACCAGGTCCCGGAACTCGTCCGTGCCCAGCACGCCCATGGTGCGCTCGCCGAGCGCCACCACCATCGCGCCGGTCAGCGTCGCCACGTCGACGACCGCGTCCGGCTCCTCCTCGCACGCCCGCACCAACGCGTCGCCCAGCACCAGCCGGCCCTCCGCGTCGGTGTTCAGCACCTCGACGGTCTTCCCGCCGTACAGGCTCAGCACGTCGCCCGGCTTGGTCGCCGAACCCGACGGCATGTTCTCCGCCAGCGCCAGCCAGCCGGTGATGTTGACCGGCAGCCCCAGCCGGGCCGCCGCCAGCACCGCCGTGTACACGGCGGCCGCGCCGCTCATGTCGCACTTCATCGTCTCGTTGTGGCCGGCCGGCTTCAGCGAGATGCCGCCCGAGTCGTAGGTGATGCCCTTGCCGACCAGCGCCAGCGTCCGGGAGGCCGCCGGGTTGCGGTAGGCCAGCCGCACCAGCCGTGGCGGGTTCGCCGAGCCACGGCCCACGCCGATCAGCCCGCCGAAGCCGCCCTCCGCCAGCGCCTCCTCCTCCCACACCGTCACGTCCACGCCGTACCCGGGCGCCGCCTCGGTGGCCCGCGCGGCGAACTCCGCCGGGGTCAGCGCGTCCGGCGGGGTGTTGATCAGGTCCCTGGCCCTGGCCACCTCCTCGGCCACCACCAGCGCCCGCTCCACCGCCGCGGTGTGCGCGTCGTCCGCCGCGCCCTCGTCCAGCACGGTCACCTGGCCGGGCGGCGCCGACTCGGAGCCGTCGAAGTCCCGGCCGCGGAACGCGGTGAACCGGTAGGCGCCCAGCAGCGCGCCCTCCGCGACCGCGGTCACCGCCTCGGTGTCCGCCAGCGGCAGCGCGAACGCCGCGTGCGCCGACCCGGCCAGCGCCCGGGCCGCCGCGCCCGCCGCCCGGCGCAGCCGCTCCGGGTCGAACGCGGCGCCCTCCTCGGGAACCGCGCCCAGGCCGACCGCCACCAGCAGCGGCGCCGCGACGCCCTCCGGGGTCGCCAGCTTGGTGATCTCCAGCTCACCACCCTTGGCGCCCAGGGTGGTCAGCGTCGCGGCCAACGTGCCGCCCGTCGCGGCGTCCACGGCGGCGGCGGGCGCGCCGGCTGCGGCCAGCACCGGCCCCGATTCGCCCTTGGCGACGCCGATGACGACGGCGTCCGCCGGCACGGTCGCCGCGGAGAGGTTGCTGAGGGTCAGTGCAGTCACGGTGTGGGATTCCGTCCTTGTGTGCGTCAGGTGCTGGCGTGCCAGGACTGGCCGGAAAACGTCGCACCGGCCGTCCGGCACAGAAGACTACGCCGCACCTCGCCCCGGCACCGGGATCAGGTCGCGCCCACCACCAGGGTGACCAACGCGACCGCCGTGGCCGTCTCGCCCACCGCGCCCAACACCCCCTCGGTCAGCCCGCCCAGCCGCTCCCGCGCCTGCCACAGCACCAACTCGGCGGCGCCCAGGCCGAGTACCACGGCGCTCACCCCGATCACCGCGCCGGCCCCCGGCTCCCCGGCGGTCAGCCCGCCCAGCCCGCCGGCCAGCAACGCGGTCACCGCCGCCAACGGCACCGCCACCGAGACCGGCACCGAACGGGCCAGCGCGGCGTCCGGCCCGCCGGGCTCGGCCGGCGGCACCTCCCGGCCGGCCCAACTGACCGCCGTCCAGCCGACCAGCACCGCCGCCAGCACCGCGCCGGCCGCGTAGTCCCGCCCGTGGCCGGCGAGTTCGTGCACGGCCGCGACCTGGGTCAGCACCGCGAAGAGCAGCGCCACCGAACCCGCCCGCCCCAGCCAGGAGCCGCCCGCCAGCGCCCGCGCCTCCGCCGCCGGCAGCCGACTGGCCAGCGCGTCCGCGAGCCCGGCCAGGCCGGCCAGCGACAACCCCCGGGTGAGCAGCGCCAACAGCGCCACCGTCAGCACCCCGGTGAGCAGCCAGCCGGCCTCCAGCGCCAGCAGCGTCCAGCACAGCCCGCCGGCCAGCGCCCCCAGCCCGAGCCCCACCAACGGCGCCAGCCGCATGCCGCGCGCCACGGTCTCCGCGTCCGCCGGCCCCCACCCCCGCGGGACCGCGGTGCGCGCCCCCAGCAGGAAGCGCAGACCCGCGCCCCATGCCGCCATCCCGGTGGCGGGCGGTGGCGCGGCGGGCGGTACGGGCGGCAACGGCGGCGTGGCGTTCATCAGTTCGCAGGGTAGCGCGGCGAGCCTGGGCCGTCATGGACGACTGGTGGTATCGGAACATCGTCGAACCGGGCAAACTGCCCCTGCTCCTCGCCCTCCTCGCCTTCGTGCTGAGCTTCGCCGTCACCCGCTGCGTGACCCGGCTGATCCGGGCCGGCCGCGGACCCTTCCACGACGTCTCCGCCGGCGGGCACCACGTGCACCACGTGGTGCCCGGGGTCCTGCTGATGCTGGTCGGCGGCTTCGGCGGGGTCGCCGCCGGCGGTACCGGCTGGGTGGCGGCGGCGCTGGCCGTGGTCTTCGGCGTCGGCGCCGGACTGGTCCTCGACGAGTTCGCGCTGATCCTCTACATGCAGGACGTCTACTGGTCCGAGCAGGGCCGGCAGAGCGTCGAACTGGTCATGGTCACCACCGCGCTGGTCACCATGCTGCTGCTCGGCTTCCTGCCGATGGGGGTGGACGGGCTCACCCCGGAGGACCGCGGCGACCGGGGCGGCCTGATCGCCACCGTGCTGCTGCACTTCCTGTGCGCGCTGGTCTGCCTGCTCAAGGGCAAACCCAAGCTGGCCGTCTTCGGCGTGCTGGTTCCGGTGATCGCGATCATCGGCGCGCTGCGCCTGGCCCGCCCCGACTCGCCGTGGGCCCGCCGCGCCTACCGCCGCCGACCACGGGCCCGCGCCCGCGCGGCCCGCCGCGCCCACCGCCACGACCGCCGCTGGGCCAGACCCAACCGCCGCCTCCAGGACCTGCTGGGCGGCACCCCGACGGGCGAGAACGAGGGCACCTGACCGGCTTCGCCGGCAGCGGGAACGGGCGGCGGCCGCCCGCCGGCTTCGGTGGGTGCGGCTGGCCGGCGTGGACGCCGGCCGCCTGGCGGACGACGCGCCCGCCCTGGCCTGGGGCGGGGTCCGGCTCCACCGTGGCCGCTGGCTCGGTACGGGCGCCCGTTTCCGGTGCTTCCTCGGTGCCCGCCGGCGGCCCCGCCTGGGCGGTCACCGGTCCTGCCGCGGCTGTTGCCTCGTCGGCGACCGCCGCCCTTTCGCTGGCCCAGCCGTTGGGTGGATGGCCCCGTCGTGCCCGCCGTCTTTGCCGGTCCGGTTACGGCTTGGCTGTGGGCTCTGGGGCGGGGTCCGGCTCCACCGTGGCCGCTGGCTCGGTACGGGCGCCCGTTTCCGGTGCTTCCTCGGTGCCCGCCGGCGGCCCCGCCTGGGCGGTCACCGATCCCGCCGTGGCGGTCGCCTCGTCGGCACCCACGGCCTGCTGCGCCGGCCTCGGCTCCGCCGGCCCAGCCGCCGGCGCGACGTCGTCCGTCGTGCCCGCCGCCTCCGGCTTGGCCGGTTCCGCGTCCGTCGTGCCCGCCGCTTCCGGCTGCGCCGGACCCGCCTCCGCCTCCGCCGCCTCCGGCTTGGCCGGACCCGGCTCCGCCGGTGCCGGCTCTGTCGGGCGTTCGGGGAGGTCGGCGGCGAGGGCGGCCGCGGCCTGGACGAGGGGGAGGGCGAGGAGGGCGCCGGTGGCCTCGCCGGCCGTCACGCCGTGGTCGAGCAGCGGGCGCAGGGTCATCCGTTCCAGCGCCTTGGCCTGGGCCGGTTCGCCGCTGGCCTGGCCGGCCAGCCACCAGTCGGGGGCCCGGAAGGCCACCCGCTGGCCCACCAGGGCGCAGGCCACCGAGACGACGCCGTCCAGCACCACCGGGGTGCGGCGCACCGCGCACTGCAACAGGAAGCCCGTCATCGCCGTCAGGTCGGCGCCGCCCAGCGCGCCCAGCAGCCGCAGCTGGTCGCTCAGCACCGGCCGGGCCCGGCGCAGTCCGTCCCTGATGGCCGCGCACTTGCGCATCCACGCCAGGTCGTCGATCCGCACCTCGCCGCGGCCGGTGACCATCGAGGCGTCGGTGCCGCACATCGCCGCCACCAGCGCGCCGGCGGCCGTGGTGCCGCCGACCGAGAGGTCGCCGAGCACGATCAGGTCGGTGCCGGCGTCGGCCTCCTCGTCGGCGATGGCCATTCCCGCGCGGAAGGCCGCCGCCGTCTCCTCCTCGGTGAGGCTGTCCTCGATGTCCAGCCGGCCGGAGCCGCGGCGCACCCGGTACCGGGTGACCTCGGCCGGCAGCTCCTCCACGGGGCAGTCGACGGACAGGTCGAACACCCGCAGCGGGACGTTCAGTTGACGGGCCAGCACGGCGGCCGGACTCACCCCGTCCAGCACCGCGCGGACCAGTTCGGCGGTGCCGCCCGCCGGGCGGCCGGAGACGCCCAGCTCGGCGACCCCGTGGTCGCCGGCGAAGAGCAGTGCCCTGGGCTGTTCGACGGGGCGCACCGGCACCCGTCCCTGGGCCGCCGCCAGCCAGGCGCCGATCTCGTCCAGTCGGCCGAGCGCCTTCGGCGGCACCGCCAGGTTGGCGCGTCGCGCCTCCGCCTGCCGGCGCAGTCGGGCACTGGGCCGCTCGATCAGGTCACCGAAGTCGTCGAGTCGCAGACCGCCCTCACTCATGCGCACGAGGGTACCCGCGCGCCGTCCGCGGGCTGGCGGCGGCGGCCGGGGATGGCCGGCACGCGGGGGAGTTCTGGTGCTGGGGGTCGCGGACGTTCCGGTGGGGAACAGGTTCTGTGTGGTGGACGTGTGCCGGGTACCGGCGCGTCGGGAGCCGGCGCTCGCGGGGCGTGCGCGGCCCGTCGCGCGCGGTGGTGCGCCCCGGCGCGGGGCGTGCCTTAGCCTGCCAACGGGTCTGTCTGACGGTCCTGCCCGACGGGTCCGCCGGACAGGTCCGCCAACAGTCGGTCACGGGTGAGCGGAGGCTTTGCATGGCGTGGGAGTGGCGCTTCGAGAAGGCGGACGGCTCGACGACCCAACCAGCGGAGGACCCGGGGGACTTCGGTACCCAGGGCGACGCCGAGTCCTGGATCGGTGAGATCTGGCCGGAGTTGCTCGACGGCGGGATCGACCAGGTGACGCTGCTGGAGGACGGCACCCGGGTCTACGGCCCGATGAGCCTGCACAGCGCCGTCGACGACTGAGCCGGTCGGCGGGCGACCGGCCGTCGGCGGGACCGACCGCCGGTCGCGACGAGGGCGACCGGGCCGAACGGTGCGCCGGGCCCGGCCAGGGCCCGGCGCTACGCCTCGCCCAACGTCACGTCCGCGGTGCGCTGTTCGTCGTCCCGGAGGTAGCCGACCGGCACCCGTTGGTCGGGCCGGTGGGTGGCCAGCGCCTCGGCCAGCGAGACCACGTCGACGATCGCCTCGCCGCCCAGCTCCGTCAGCACGTCGCCGGCGCGCAGCCCGGCCCGGTCGGCCGGGCCGCCCTCGGTGACCTCGACGACGGCCACCCCGGCCGGCTGGAAGCCGTCGCCCAGCACGGTCCGCACCGAGACGCCCAGCGCGGCCCGTCCGGAGTCCACCACCCGGCCGTGCTCGATCAGCTGGTCGGTCAGGAAGGTCACGGTGGACGCCGGGATGGCGAAGCCGATGCCGGGCGCCGAGCCGCCCAAGCCGGGGTCGCGGGCGGAGAGGGTGGGGATGCCGATCACCTGCCCGGAGAGGTTGACCAGCGCGCCGCCGCTGTTCCCCGGGTTGATCGCCGCCGAGGTCTGCACCATGTTGCCGAGCGTCGCCTCGCCCTCGCCCTCGCTGACCGACCGGCCGACGGCCGAGACGATGCCCTGGGTGACGCTGGAGGCCAGGCCCAGCGGGTTGCCCATGGCGAGCACGATCTGGCCCACCCGCACCTCGGCCGAGTCGCCGAAGGTGGCCGCCCGCAGCTGGTCCGGCGGGTCGACGAGGGCGAGCAGCGCCAGGTCCTGCTCGGGGTAGGCGCTGACCAGCTCGGCCTCCAGCGGTTGGCGGCCGGTCGCCAGCGTGACCTCGAAGCTGTCCTCCTCGGCCACCACGTGGGCGTTGGTGACGATGTGGCCCGCCTCGTCGTAGACGATGCCGGAGCCCTGCTGGTTCGCGGTGGTGATCTGCACGACCGACGGCAGCACCTCGTTGACCACGTCCTGGTAGGTGCGCTCCAGCTCGCCGGTGACGGTCGGCTCGGGCGCGTTCACCTGCGGGTGGTCGGGGCCCGAGCCGTCGGACTCGGCGGTGCAGCCGGCGCCGGCCAGCAGCGTCCCCAGGCAGAGCGCGGCGAGGGCGGCACGGAACGGGAGCGGGGTGGCCATAACGGGCATTGTGGACGCTCCGTCGGCCGGTGACCGGGAGGGGCGCTACGCCGTTCCGGGCCACTGTCCGCCGGCCCGGCCGCGCGGCGGGCGGCCGGGCACCGGGCTCAGCGGGGCTCTTCGCCGCGCTTGACCTGCGCCCGGGGCAGCCGCATCCGCCGCATCTGGAGGGTCCGCATCAGCGCGTAGGCGGTGGCGCCGCGCAGGCTCTCGTCGGGGAAGCGCTGCCGCAGCTGCTTCTTGAGCCGCCGGGAGAGCAGGATCGAGTCGAAGACGATGCCGAGGATCACGGCCATCCACACCAGCAGCGCGATGTTGGTGGTCGCCGGGATCATGCTCATCACCAGGATCAGCACGGCGATCGGCAGGAAGTACTCGGCGACGTGCCAGCTGCTGTCCACGTAGTCCCGGGCGAACCGGCGCACCGGGCCGCGGTCCCGGGCCGGCAGGTGTCGCTCGTCCCCGGAGAGCAGGGCCTGGCGCTGCTTGTCCAGCGCCTCGCGGCGGGCCCGCTTGGTGCGCTGGGCGGCCTCCTTGCGGGTGCGGGCCGGCTTCACCACGGCCTTCCGCAGGGCCTCGGCCTCGCTGCGCTTGGGGGTGGGCCGGCCCTTGGGCGCCTCGGCGTCCCGCGTCGGGCGGTCCGCCGGCTCGCTCACCGGCTCGGTCTTGGCGTCTTCTTTGGCACGACTTCGGAACACGTTCACCAGCCTAAGGTCTCTTCGAACGGTATCGGCCTGGGGAGCCGGGCACGATCCTGCAACGTCCCCGCCGGCCGCACCGTCCCCGGGCGGCTCCGCACCGGACCACCTAGTCCCTGGGCGGGAGGGGCGGCACCGTGATCGTCCTTGGGGAGGAGCGCATTCGGGGCCGAGCGGTGCGCTAATGGATGGGTGCCCCGTAGGGTAGTAGAGGATCAGCAGGAAAGCGGCTGGAAGATGGCCAACGGTTCGAGCCCGGCATGAAGGGGGCGCGCGAAGCCCATGAGCGGTGTCATGAAGCGGATGGGGATGATCTTCCGCGCGAAGGCGAACAAGGCCCTGGACCGGGCCGAGGACCCGCGCGAGACTCTCGACTATTCGTACCAGAAGCAGCTGGAGCTGTTGCAGAAGGTGCGCCGTGGGGTCGCCGACGTGGCCACCTCACGCAAGCGGCTCGAACTCCAGCTCAACCAACTCAACACGCAGTCCGGTCGGTTGGAGGACCAGGGCAAGAAGGCCCTGGCGCTCGGCCGGGAGGATCTGGCCCGTGAGGCGCTGACCCGCAGGGCCGCGCTGTCGCAGCAGATCAGCGACCTCCAGCAGCAGCACGAGACGCTCCAGACCGAGGAGAACAAGCTCACTCTGGCGGCGCAGCGGCTCCAGGCGAAGGTGGACGCGTTCCGCACCCGCAAGGAGACGATCAAGGCCACCTACACGGCCGCCCAGGCGCAGACCAGGATCGGCGAGGCGTTCTCCGGCATCTCCGAGGAGATGGGCGACGTCGGCATGGCGATCCAGCGCGCCGAGGACAAGACCGCGCAGCTCCAGGCCCGCTCCGGCGCGATCGACGAGCTGCTGGCCTCCGGCGCCCTGGACGACCAGACGGGCACCTCCAAGGACGACCTGACCGCCGAGCTGGACCGGATCTCGGGCAACGCGGACGTCGAGTTCGAGCTGGAGCGGATGAAGGCCGAGCTGTCCGGCGGCACCTCGGCGCAGCGCCAGGCGATCGAGGGCGGTGACGCCGCCGCGCCCCAGTCGTCGGAGCAGACGCAGTCGCCGAAGTTCGACAAGCAGTAGTCCGGCGGTCGGTGAGATCGTTGGTTGACCTTCGAGTGATTTTCGCAAGAGCCAGGAGAACGACATGATCGTGCGGATCATGGGGGAGGGCCAGGTCAAGCTCGACGACAGCCACTTCCCCACCCTCAACGGGCTGGACGACGAGCTGCTCGCCGAGGTGGAGGCCGGGGACGAGGCCGGGTTCCGCCGCACGCTCACCGCCCTGCTGGAGGCCGTCCGCACGCTGGGCGCGCCGCTCCCCGAGGACTCCCTGGAGCCCTCGGAGCTGATCCTGCCCGCGCCCGAGGCGTCCATCGACGAGGTGCGCGCGATGCTGACCGAGGACGGCCTGATCCCGGACTGAGCCGGCGCCCCGCCGGCCCGGCCGCCGCCGCCCAGCGCGCCGACGGGCCCGGACCCCCAGCGCGTGGGGGGCCGGGCCCGTTCGTCGTGCGTGGGGGCGGCGGCCGGTCAGGGCAGCGCCAGCATCCGCTCCAGGGCCAGCTTGGCGTAGTGCTCGGTCTCCCGGTCCACCTCGATGCGGTTGACCACCTTCCCGGCGGCCAGTGACTCCAGCGCCCAGACCAGGTGTGGCAGGTCGATCCGGTTCATGGTGGAGCAGAAGCAGACCGTCCGGTCCAGGAAGACGATCTCCTTGCCCTGCTCGGCGTAGCGGTTGGCGAGCCGGCGCACCAGGTTCAGTTCGGTGCCGATCGCCCAGCGGCTGCCGGCGGGCGCGGCGTCCAGGGTGGCGATGATGTGCTCGGTCGAACCCACCTGGTCGGCGGCGGCGACCACCTCGTGGCGGCACTCGGGGTGCACCAGCACGTTGACGCCGGGCAGCCGCTCGCGGACCTCGTTGACCGAGTCCAGGGTGAACCGGCCGTGCACCGAGCAGTGCCCCCGCCACAGGATCATCCGGGCCCGGCGCAGCTGTTCGCTGGTGAGGCCGCCGTTCGGCCGGTGCGGGTTGTAGACGACGCAGTCGTCGAGGGTCAGGCCCAGCTCGCGGACGGCGGTGTTGCGGCCCAGGTGCTGGTCGGGCAGGAAGAGCACCTTGCCGTTCTCGCTGACCTGCTCGAAGGCCCAGGTCAGGGCGCGCTTGGCGTTGGAGGACGTGCAGATGGTGCCGCCGTGCCGGCCGGTGAAGGCCTTGATGTCGGCCGAGGAGTTCATGTAGCTGACCGGCACCGTGTCGTCGGCGACGCCGGCCTCGGTGAGTACGTCCCAGGCCTCGGCGACCTGCTCGGCGGTGGCCATGTCGGCCATCGAGCAGCCGGCCGCCAGGTCCGGCAGGATCACCCGCTGGTCGTCCGAGGTGAGGATGTCGGCGGACTCGGCCATGAAGTGCACGCCGCAGAAGACGATGTACTCGGCGGCCGGCCGGGCGGCGGCCTCCCTGGCCAGTTTGAAGGAGTCGCCGGTCACGTCGGCGAACTGGATGACCTCGTCCCGCTGGTAGTGGTGCCCCAGGACGAAGACCCGGTCGCCCAGGCTCTCCTTGGCGGCCCTGGCCCGGGCCACCAGGTCCGGGTCGGAGGGGGCCGGCAGGTCTCCCGGGCAGTCCACGCCGCGCTCGCTGGCCGGATCGGACTCCCGGCCGAGCAGCAGCAGCGCCAACGGGGTGGGTTGGACGTCAAGGGGCTGGGCGCTGGTCACGGCAGGCACCCTTTCTTCTGGGCGGTTCCTCGACGGTGCTTCCGTCGCTTACCTTTTCGTCGTATTGACGTTATGGAGGATAACTCCTTCGCGTCAGTTTGACGATGAGGAAGGGGCGCGGAACGCGTCACTCCGTCCCCGCGGCCATGTGCCGACCGCGTCCGGTGTGCGAGCATGAGAGGAGAAGAGGAGAAGGGGAAGAAGGCGTGGCGGCCGGGAATAACCTCGCCGGACCGTCCGTTCCCCCCTCGGCAGAGCATTCCGTACTACCCGGGAGAGACGCAGATGTCCGTAACGGAGAAGCCCGCTGTGAGCGACGGCATCATCGTTTCCGACGCGGCCGTGGCCAAGGTCAGGGGCCTGCTGGAGCAGGAGGGGCGCGACGACCTCGCGCTCCGCGTGGCGGTCCAGCCCGGTGGGTGTTCCGGTCTGCGCTACCAGCTGTTCTTCGACGAGCGGTCGCTCGACGGCGACGTGGTCAAGGACTTCGACGGGGTCAAGGTCGTCACCGACCGGATGAGCGCCCCCTACCTCGGCGGCGCCTCCATCGACTTCGTCGACACCATCGAGAAGCAGGGCTTCACCATCGACAACCCCAACGCCACCGGCTCCTGCGCCTGTGGCGACTCCTTCAGCTGAGCGCACCGCTCGGCCGAGGGCACGCCCGGCACGACGAGGGGCGGCGACCGGACTCCCGGTCGCCGCCCCTCGCCCGCGTTCACCGCACCGTCAGCGGCTCCCCGCGCTCGTCCAGCAGCGCCCGGTCGCCCACCGGGGCGTCCAGGGTCACCTCGTCCACGTGCTGCTCGGCCATCATCACGCAGACCCGCTCCGGGTCCGGATCGACCACCGCGACCGTCAGCACCACCTCGTCGGCCGACTCCGTCGCCCGCACCTCGTACGTGTCGCAGACGCCGCCCCAGAAGTGCACCGTCAGGGTGTCCGTGTCGGAGGCGTGGCCGGCGACCCACAGCCCGCCGGTCGGCAGGGTGTCCGGCTCCACCGGCCCCACCTCGGCGCCGTCCGAGCCGTCCGCGACCCCCGGCTCGCTCCCGTCGCCCTCGCTCGGCTCGGCGCCGGCCTCGGCCGGCTCGCTGTCACCCGGCTCGGCGTCGCCCGGCTCCTCGGAGTCCACGGCGTCCCCGGCACCATCGGCGACCGGCCCGACCTGGTACTCCACCGCCGGCTCGGCCAGCGTCAGCCGCCGGCCGTCCGCCTCGTCGGTCCGGAACAGCCACGCCGGCACCAGCAGCGGCGACCCTTCCGACCACACCAACGAGAGCCCCAGCTCCGCGCTGACCGGCAGCGGCTCCACCGGCCCCGGCGTGGGCCGCGGGCAGTCCAGCGCCAGCTCCTCGGCCGCCTCACCCAAGGCCGGCGCCAGGCCGCCGGGCTCGGGCATCAGGCAGGGATCCCCGATCTCCCGGGCGGCCGCCGCCCCGGAACCCTCGTTGACCCGGGCCAGCGCCTCGGCGGCGCCCGTCACCGGCCGCTCCTCGCCCGCCGTCGGCACCCCGAGGCTGCCCGCCGCGGTCACCAGCCCGCCCCCGGGGCCGATGCCCAGCACGATCTCCATGCCGGCCACCGGCAGGCCGTCCACCAGCGGCTCGGCCCGCACCGTCCGGGTCGAGCCGGTCACCTCGCCGGCGTCGTACCCGCCGTCGTCGAGCGCCCCCGCCACCTCCTCGCCGAGCAGCTCGGCGAAGAGCGGCTCGGCCGTCGCCAGTGCCGTCTCCACCGAGGGCGCCGGCTCCCCGCCGGCCGGCGGCATCGCGTCCGACGAGACGCTGGCGTCCGGGTCGCCCGGGGCGGTCAGCGCACCGGCCCCGTCCACCGAGTAGACCCAGTGCCCCGGCGCCTCCTCGGCGACCAGCAGCCCGCCGGGCCGCCCGGTCTCCGGCGAGCCGGAGACCGACCAGCTGCCGCCGGCCGCCACCGGCTCGCCGTCCAGGCCGAGCGCGGCGGCCAGCTCCGCCACCCGCCCGGCGTCCACCCCCGGATCGTCGAAGTGGTAGACGGCGGCCGCGTCGGGCGCCGCCGGCGGCTCCCCGCGCAGCTCCAGCGGCCCCGCCACGGCCAGCGACTTCGCCGCCCCCTCGGCCGTCGGACCGTCCAGCGCCAGCGGCGCGTCGGCCGCCCCCGTGCCGCCGCCCTCCCTGGCCTGGCCGAGGCCGTACAGCCCACCGGCGAGCAGCACCACGGTGGCCGCCACGGCGGTCACCGCCGGCCAGCGCCGACGGGTCTCCTCAGGACTCTCCGCGTCCGTCACGGGCACGCTCCTCGGGTCGGTGACCTGGTTCAACTTTCTGACGACGGCCGGTCACCACCGGTTCCCCCGGGGTAGCCTGAGCCCTGACTTTCGCCGTCCTCATGGGGAGTGCCCGTGCGCATCGCCGTCTCAGGCTCCATCGCCAACGACCATCTGATGACCTTCCCCGGTCGGTTCGCCGACCAGTTGGTGGCCGACCAGCTGCACACGGTCTCGCTGTCCTTCCTGGTCGACGGGTTGGAGGTGCGACGTGGCGGGGTGGCCGCCAACATCTGCTTCGGCATGGGGCAGTTGGGCGCCCGGCCGATCCTGGTCGGCGCGGCCGGCGAGGACTTCGCCGAGTACCGGGCCTGGCTGGAGCGGCACGGCGTGGACACCGAGTCCGTGCGGATCTCGGAGATGCTGCACACCGCGCGCTTCGTCTGCACCACGGACGCCGACCACAACCAGATCGGCTCCTTCTACACCGGCGCCATGAGCGAGGCCCGGCTGATCGAGCTCCAGCTGGTCGCCGACCGGGTCGGCGGCCTCGACCTGGCGCACATCGGCGCCGACGACCCCGAGGCGATGCTCCGGCACACCGAGGAGTGCCGCACCCGCGGCATCCCGTTCGCCGCCGACTACTCGCAGCAGCTCGCCCGGATGGAGGGCGAGGAGCTGCGGCTGCTGACCGAGGGCGCCGCCTATCTCTTCAGCAACGAGTACGAGAAGGCCCTGATCGAGACCAAGACCGGCTGGTCGGCCGCCGAGGTGCTGGACCGGGTCGGCACCCGGGTCACCACGCTCGGCGGGCGCGGCGTGCGGGTGGAGCGCGCCGGCGAGGAGCCGATCGAGGTCGGCTGCCCCGAGGAGGAGTCCAAGGCCGACCCGACCGGCGTGGGCGACGGCTTCCGCGCCGGCTTCCTGTCCGGGCTCAGCTGGGGCGTCTCGCTGGAGCGGGCCGCCCAGCTCGGCTGCATGGTGGCCACCCTGGTGATCGAGACCGTCGGCACCCAGGAGTACACCCTCAACCGCGGCACCTTCGTCGACCGCTTCACCAAGGCGTACGGGAACGACGCGGCCGAGGAGATCCGGCCCTTCGTCCGCTGAGGACGCCGGCCCCTGGTGCGCCGGCCCGGCTCAGTCGAGCCGGCGCACCCGGTAGGCGAACTCCCGCTCCTCGCCCAGGTACTCCTGGCCGCGCATGTCGCACCAGGCCGGGATGTCCAGCCGGGCGGCCACGTCGTCGGCCAGCACCGTGACGGTGCCGCCGACCGGCACCCCGCCGATCGCCCTGGCCAGCTCGATCACCGGGATCGGGCAGCGCTTGCCGCGCGCGTCGATCACCAGCTCCGCCACCCCGGCCTCCGCCACCCCGGCCTCCGCCACCTCGGCGGCCGCCTCGGCCGGCGCCTCGGCCGGCGTGGCCACCGGCCCGGTCAGCTGGGCCCGCACCTCGGCCACCACCCCGGGCAGCACGTCGAGGAACCGGGCCACCGACTCCCGGCTGGTGCCGGGCGGCAGCGAGACCCGGACGTTTCCCTCCGACAACACTCCCATCGCCCGCAGCACGTGGCTGGGCGTCAGGGTGCTGGAGGTGCAGGACGAGCCCGAGGAGACGGAGAACCCGGCCCGGTCCAGCGCGTGCAGCAGCGTCTCGCCGTCGACATAGAGACACGAGAAGGTGACCAGGTGCGGGAGCCGGCGCTCCGGGTCGCCCACCACCTCCACGTCCGGCACCAGCTCCGGCACCCGCCGCCTGACCAGCTCCACCAGCGCCCGCAGCCGGGCCGCCTCGGCCTGGGCAGCGGCCCGGAAGGCGCGCAGCGAGGCCGCCGCCGCCACGATCCCCGGGATGTTCTCGAACCCCGGCACCCGGCCCGACTCCCGCTCGTCCACCGGGGCGGGCGGCGCGAACCTGGTGCCCTTGCGGACCGCCAGCAGCCCCACCCCGCCCGGGCCGCCCCACTTGTGCGCGCTGGCCGCCAGCAGCGACCAGTCGCCCGGCACCCGCCCCCAGGGCAGCGACTGCGCCGCGTCCACCAGCAGCGGCACCCCGGCCGCCCGGCAGGCCGCCGCGATCTCGGCCACCGGCTGTTCGGTGCCCACCTCGTGGTTGGCGGACTGCACACAGACCAGCGCGGCCGGCCCCGGCCCCGTGCCCAGCGCCGCCGTCACCGCCTCGGCCGGCACCCGGCCGGTCCTGGTCACCGGGATCTCGGCCACCTCGCCGCCAGCCGCCCGGTGCGCCTCGGCCGCGTGCAGCACCGCCGAGTGCTCGACGGCGGAGACCAACAGCCGCCGGCCGGCCCTCGCCCGGCCGGCGAGCGCCCCGGCGACGCCGCGGTGCGCCGCGGCGGTACCCGAAGAGGTGAACACCAACTCGTCCGGCCGGCAGCCGACCGCGTCGGCCGCCGTCTCCCGGGCCGCGTCCAGCAGCAGTCTGGCCCGCCGTCCCTCCCGGTGCGGGCGGGCCGGGTCGGCCCAGCCGTCCTCCACGGCCGCCAGCAGGGCCTGTTGGGCGACCGGGTGAAGCGGCAGCGCGGAGGCCGCGTCGAAGTAAGCCACTTCGCCACGCTAACAACCCCCACGAAAACCCCTTCGTGGGCCGGTGCGGCGCGTTGGGCACCCTCCCCGCGTGGCGCCCGGAAGCGTCCAGTAGGGTTTGGTCCGCATAAACATCCAAACCCTGCCCGTGCCAGGGCCGGCCCCGCTCCGTGCGATGGCAGCCCGGACATGGGCGAGACTCTCGGGAAGGCGCTACGTGAGTCCCAACGGCTCCGACCGCTCGTCGCGGCGCCCGATGCGGCGGATTCTGCCGCAGGCGCTGATCGCGGGCCTGGTCATGGCAACCGCGACAGGTTGCACATCCGAGGACTTCCCCCGACTCGGTATGCCCACCCCGGTCACGGAGGAGGCGCCCCGCATCCTGGCCCTGTGGCAGGGTTCCTGGGCCGCCGCACTGGTAACGGGCGTCCTGGTCTGGGGCCTGATCCTGTGGAGTGTCTTCTTCCACCGGCGGTCCAGGACCAAGGTCGAGGTTCCTCCGCAGAACCGGTACAACGTGCCCATCGAGGCGCTCTACACGCTCGTGCCGCTGATCATCGTGTCGGTGCTGTTCTACTTCACCGCGCGGGACCAGACCGAGCTGCTGGAGACCTCGGACGAGCCGGATCACGTGATCAACGTGGTCGGCTTCCAGTGGAGTTGGGCGTTCAACTACCTGGAGCCCGTCGGTCACTCCGACGAGTACGCCCAGGACGCCCCGGAACTGGCCTCCATCCCGGACCGGATGATGGACCGGGTCCCGGAGAACGCGGACGGGGTGTACGAGATCGGCACCCCGGCCGACCGTGACCCGGAGACCGGGAACCCCGGCCCGACGCTGGTCCTCCCCGAGGGTGAGACCGTGCAGTTCATCATCACCTCGCGGGACGTGGTGCACTCCTTCTGGGTGGTTCCGTTCCTGATGAAGCAGGACGCCATCCCGGGGCACACCAACTCCTTCGAGGTGACTCCGGACCGGCAGGGGACCTTCCTGGGCAAGTGCGCCGAGATGTGCGGCGTTGACCATTCCCGGATGCTCTTCAACGTCAGGGTGGTGTCGCCCGAGGAGTACGACGCCTACCTCCAGGACCTGGCGGAGAGGGGCCAGACCGGCTTCGCGCCGGCCGGCATCGAGCAGACCGAGGCCGCCGTGAACGCCGAGACCAACGAGGGCCGATCGTGACTTCCGTCGAGGAATCCTCCAGCGCGCTCACCGAAGCGTCGCACCAGGACCAGGCCGCGGCCCCGCCGCGGCGCACCAGGCACCGCGGCGCCGTGGTCGTGAAGTGGCTCACCACCACGGACCACAAGACCATCGGCACGATGTACCTGCTGACGTCGTTCCTCTTCTTCATCGTCGGCGGCGCGATGGCCCTCATCATGCGGGCCGAGCTGGCCAGGCCGGGCACCCAGGTCGTCTCGAACGAGCAGTTCAACCAGCTGTTCACCATGCACGGCACGATCATGCTGCTGCTCTTCGCGACCCCGCTCTTCGCCGGCTTCGCCAACTGGATGATGCCGCTCCAGATCGGCGCGCCCGACGTGGCGTTCCCCCGACTGAACATGCTGGCCTACTGGCTGTACCTGTTCGGCGGGCTGATCGCGGTCGGCGGCTTCCTCACCCCGCAGGGCGCGGCCAGCTTCGGCTGGTTCGCCTACTCGCCGCTCTCCGACGCGGTCAGGTCGCCCGGGGTCGGCGCCGACATGTGGGTGATGGGGCTGGCCCTGTCGGGCTTCGGCACCATCCTCGGCGCCGTCAACTTCATCACCACCATCATCTGCATGCGCGCCCCCGGCATGACCATGTTCCGGATGCCGATCTTCACCTGGAACGTGCTGCTGACCGGTGTGCTGATCCTGCTGGCCTTCCCGGTGCTGGCGGCGGCCCTCTTCGGGCTCGCGGCCGACCGGTTGTTCGGAGCACACATCTTCGACGCGGCCAACGGCGGCGCGATCCTGTGGCAACACCTCTTCTGGTTCTTCGGCCATCCAGAGGTGTACATCATCGCCCTGCCGTTCTTCGGCATCGTCTCCGAGATCATCCCGGTCTTCAGCCGGAAGCCGATCTTCGGCTACATCGGCCTGGTGGCGGCGACCATCACCATCGCCGGCCTCTCGGTGACGGTCTGGGCGCACCACATGTACGTCACCGGAGCGGTCCTCCTACCGTTCTTCTCCTTCATGACGTTCCTGATCGCGGTGCCGACCGGCGTGAAGTTCTTCAACTGGATCGGCACCATGTGGAAGGGGTCGCTCAGCTTCGAGACCCCGATGCTCTGGTCGATCGGCTTCCTGATCACCTTCCTCTTCGGTGGTCTGACCGGCGTCATCCTGGCCTCGCCGCCGCTCGACTTCCACGTCTCGGACAGCTACTTCGTGGTGGCCCACTTCCACTACGTGGTCTTCGGCACCGTCGTCTTCGCGATGTTCGCCGGCTTCCACTTCTGGTGGCCCAAGTGGACCGGCAAGATGCTGGACGAGCGGCTCGGCAAGATCACCTTCTGGACGCTCTTCGTCGGCTTCCACGGCACCTTCCTGGTGCAGCACTGGCTGGGCGCCGAGGGCATGCCCCGGCGGTACGCCGACTACCTGGCGGCCGACGGGTTCACCGCGCTCAACACCATCTCCACCATCAGCTCGTTCCTGCTGGGCATGTCGATGCTGCCGTTCATCTACAACGTCTGGAAGACGTGGAAGTACGGCGAGTACGTCAACACTGACGACCCCTGGGGCTACGGGCGGTCGCTGGAGTGGGCGACCTCCTCGCCCCCGCCGCGGCACAACTTCGTCACCCTGCCCAAGATCCGCTCCGAGTCGCCGGCCTTCGACCTGCACCACCCCGAGGTCGCCGCGCTCGACGAGTTGGAGAACGAGGCCCGCCACGAGGCCGAGGCACTCACCGGAAAGGAGGCCGGCGCGTGAGGATCCAGGGACACCTCTTCGCCTGGCTCGCCGTCTTCCTGCTGGCCGTCGCCGTCGTCTACGGCGTCTGGTCCAAGGAGCCGGTCGGCACCACGGCGCTCTTCCTCTCCTTCGCCCTGGCCGGCATGGTCGGCTTCTACCTGCTCTTCACCGCCCGCCGGGTGGACGTGGGCGCGCAGGACGACAAGGAGGCGGACGTCGCCGACGACGCCGGCGAGGTCGGCTTCTTCAGCCCGCACAGCTGGGCGCCGCTGCTGCTGGCCTTCGGGTCCGCGCTGGCCTTCCTCGGGCCGGTCTTCGGCTGGTGGTTCCTCTTCTTCACCCTGCCGGTGATGTTCATCGGTCTCTGGCTGTGGGTCTTCGAGTACTACCGCGGCGAGAACCAGACGCAGTGAGGTCGGCGGCCGCCGGCGCCCCACCGGGGGCCGGCGGCCCCGGTCGTGGTGGGCCCCCGGAGCGCGTGCTCCGGGGGCCCACCCGTTTGCGGGCAGCTACCGGGCCCTTTCGGGGCATTCTCCGTATTTTGTGGCTATGACCCTCTCAACGCGGACCGCGCTCCGGTGCTCCCTGATAGTCGCCCCCCTGCTGGCCGGTCTCACCGCGTGCGGTGGTGACGCCAGGTCACTGAGCGAGCAGCCCTACGACGCTCTGGAACACCTCTCCTTCGGCGGCGCCGGTGGCGCGGCCGAGGTCAACCCGGACGACCCGCTGAAGATCTCGGCCCGGGCCGCCGGCGCCCGGATCACCGACGTGGTGGCCACCGACTCGGCCGGCCGCCGGCTGGCCGGCGAGCTGTCCGCCGACGGCCGCGACTGGCGCAGCAGCGGCCCGCTGACCGCGGGCGTCGACTACACCGTCCAGGTGAGCACCGAGAACGGCGACGGCGCGCCCGGCCGGGGCGAGCACAGCTTCCGCACCGGCTCGTCCGAGGCGGACCGGGTGGACGTCACCTTCGGGCCGGACGCCGGCACCTACGGCGTGGGCCAGCCGATCACCGCCGAGCTGAGCGAGGAGGTCAGCGGCACCGCCGAGCGGGCCGTGGTGGAGGCGGCCCTCCAGGTCTCCAGCGAGCCCGAGGTGGAGGGCGCCTGGCACTGGGTGGACGACAAGGAGCTGCACTACCGGCCGCGCGAGTACTGGCCGGCCAACACCAGGATCTCGGTCAGCTCGCAGCTGGCCGGCGTCCCCATAGCCGACGGACTGCGGGGCGGCGAGGCCGAGACGGTGGAGCTGCGCACCGGGGACCGGGTGGAGGCGGTCGCCGACATCAGCGCCCACACCATGACCGTCTACCAGGACGGCGAGGCGATCCGGACGGTGCCCATCACCACCGGCAAGGAGGGCTTCCGCACCAGGAACGGCAAGAAGGTCGTCCTCGGCCAGGAGCCCAACGTGCGGATGACCGGCACCAGCATCGGCATCCCGGCCGGCAGCGCCGAGTCCTACGACATGGACGTGCAGTGGGCCACCCGCCTGACGTGGAGCGGCGAGTACGTGCACGGCGCCCCGTGGTCGGCGGCCTCACACGGCTCGGCCAACGTCAGCCACGGCTGCACCGGCATGAGCACCGAGAACGCGGAGTGGTTCTTCGACCTGATCAAGCCGGGCGACGTGGTGGAGCACGTCAACGGCGACGGCGAGGACATGGCCCCGTTCGGCAACGGCTTCGGCGAGTGGAACCTCTCCTGGGAGGAGTGGCTGGCCGGCAGCGCCCTGGCCGAGCAGGGCGACGACCACGCCCAGCCCACGGCGGGACGGCTGCGTCCGAGCGTCTGACGCTCACGCGCCGCCCGCCGCGGGGGAGGGGCTGACGGCCGGGCGAACGGCCCTCAGGCGGCCGCGGAGAGCTGCTGGCGCAGCAGGCCGGTCAGGGCCTCGGTCAGCTCCGCCGGATCGATCGGGTGCGCCACGGCGGCCTCGGCGCGGCTCCAGGTGGCCAGCCAGGCGTCCTGTGCCCGCCCGATCAGCAGCAGCACCGGCGGGCACTCGAAGACCTCGTCCTTGATCTGCCGGCAGACGCCCATCCCGCCGGCCGGCGAGGTCTCGCCGTCCAGGACGCACAGGTCCACGCCGCCGTCCGCGAGTGCCGAGAGCACCGCCGGCAGGGTGGCGCACTCCAGGTACTCGATGGCGGGCAGGTCCGTGGCCGGCCGGGTGCCGGCGGCGAGCCGCACCTGCTCCCGGGTGTTGACGTCGTCGCTGTAGACCAGGACCGTGACGCTGCGCTGCATCGTTCCTCCGCCGACTGGGGTTCTCCTTGCGCGGGATGCTACTCCGTCCGGCCGTACTTGAGGCAGAGGGAAGGGTCGTTGACACACCGAACCCCACCCCCGGGACAACGGCCGGAAAACGGCCCGACATAATGACGGGCGTGGCGACAGCAACAGCAGTAGACACCGGGCACGCGATCCCCTCGGTCAACCGGCCGAACGTCACCTCTGTGGGGACGGTCATCTGGCTGAGTTCCGAGCTGATGTTCTTCGCGGCCCTCTTCGCGATGTACTTCACCCTTCGTTCGGTGATGGGCCCCGAGTACTGGCAGGAGAGCGCGGAGTCGCTCAACCTGCCCTTCTCGTTGACCAACACGACGATCCTGGTGCTCTCCTCGGTGACGTGCCAGCTGGGCGTCTTCGCCGCCGAGCGGGGTGATGTCAAGAGGCTTCGGCTCTGGTTCGTGATCACCTTCGCGATGGGCGCGATCTTCGTCGGCGGACAGATCACCGAGTACGTCGAGCTGGTGGCCCACGAGGGCGTCACGCTGGCCTCCGGTCCGTACGGGTCGGCCTTCTACCTGACGACCGGCTTCCACGGCCTCCACGTGCTGGGCGGGCTGTTCGCCTTCCTGTTCGTCCTCGCCAGGACCTACGCCGCCCGCCGCTTCACGCACGAGCAGGCCACCACCGCCATCGTGGTGTCGTACTACTGGCACTTCGTCGACGTGGTGTGGATCGGCCTCTTCGCCACCATCTACCTGATCAAGTAACACCCAACGCCGCACCGGACGTTTGTTCCCAGCACCGACGCAGAAGATCCTGACACCGGGGTAATCCGTGAAAAAGCTCTCCGCACGACGGCGCCATCCACTGGCGGTGTTTGTCGTCCTCCTCATCGCGCTGGCGGCCACCGGGGGGCTGTACACCGCGTTCGCGCCCGCCGACGAGGCACAGGCCGGCAACACCGCGGCCCAGTCCCTCGCCATCGAGGAGGGTGACGCGCTCTACCAGGTCGGCTGCTCCAGCTGCCACGGCCGGTCAGGTGAGGGCGGCAGCGACGGCCCCAGCCTGGTGGGCGTGGGCCCCGCCGCGGTCCACTTCCAGGTCGGCACCGGCCGCATGCCGATGGCGAACCCGGGCGCCCAGGCGCCGGAGAAGCCGCGCGTCTACACCGACGACGAGATCACCCAGCTCGCCGCCTTCATCGGCTCGCTCGGCCCCGGCCCGGCCATCCCCGACGTCTCCGCCTACGACCCGGCGGACGGTGACGCGGCCCGCGGTGGTGAGCTGTTCCGCACCAACTGCGCGCAGTGCCACAACTTCACCGGCCAGGGCGGCGCCCTGACGCACGGGAAGTTCGCCCCCGAGCTGACCGACGTGGACCCGATCTACATCTACGAGGCCATGCTGACGGGTCCGCAGAACATGCCGTCGTTCCCCGACTCCGTGCTCCCCGAGCAGGAGAAGCGGGACATCATCGCCTGGCTCGACGCGGTCAACACCTCGGAGTCCCCCAACCCCGGCGGCTTCTCGCTCGGCGGGTTCGGCCCGGTCAGCGAGGGGCTCTTCGCCTGGACCTTCGGCATCGGCGCCCTGGTCGCGCTGACCGTCTGGATCGGGGCCAGGAGCGCTAAGGCCAGGAAGTCATGAGCGATCGCGAGAACGACAACTCCCCCGAACCCAAAGAAACGGAAACGCGAAAAGACGTGTCCGACGATCACCTCCCCGGTGAGCGGCGCTCGGGTGAACTGGCGGGGTCGGACGACCCGTTCGCCGACCCGGGGCTGCCTCCGCACGAACCCCGGCGGCAGGACATCGACGAGCGTGCCGCCAAGCGCTCCGAGCGCACGGTGGCCCTCCTGTTCACCGTCTCGATGCTGGCCACCATCGGCTTCATCGTGTCCTACGTGGCCATCCCGATCGACCGGATCGTCTACATCTGGCCGATCGGGCACATCAGCGGGCTCAACTTCGCGCTGGGCCTGACCCTGGGCCTCGCGCTCTTCTGCATCGGCGCTGGCGCCATCCACTGGGCCCGCACCCTGATGTCCGACGAGGAGCGCTCCGAGGAGCGGCACGCGGTCACCGCGACCCCCGAGGTCAAGGCCCACGTGCTGGAGGAGTTCCGGAAGGGTGCCGAGGAGTCCGGGATCGGGCGGCGCAAGCTGGTGCGCAACACCATGCTCGGCGCGATGGCCCTGGTGCCGCTCTCCGGCGTGGTGCTGCTGCGTGACCTCGGGCCGCTGCCCGAGGACAAGCTGCGGCGCACCGCCTGGCGCGAGGGCTCGTTGATCGTCAACGAGAACACCGGTGAGCCGCTGCGGCCCGAGGACATCCAGGTCGGCTCGCTGACCCAGGCGATGCCCAGCGACATCGACCACCACGACCACGACTTCCACGCGGAGATCGCCAAGGCCGCGGTGATGCTGGTCCGGCTGGAGCCCGAGGACATCAAGGACCAGCGGTCGGCGGACTGGGGGCACGAGGGCATCCTCTGCTTCTCCAAGATCTGCACCCACATCGGCTGCCCCGCCACGCTCTACGAGCAGCAGACCCACCACGCGCTCTGCCCGTGCCACCAGTCCACCTTCGACCTCTCGGACGGTGCGCGCGTGCTCTTCGGCCCGGCGGGCCACCCCCTGCCGCAGCTGCGGATCACGGTGAACGACGAAGGCTTCCTCCAGGCGCTCGGCGACTTCGAGGAGCCCCCCGGCCCGAGCTTCTGGGAGCGCGGATGAGTACGGCAACGGAACCCCGGAAGAGCAGCTCCCGGGGCAAGGCCCCGGCGGGCGAGAAGGTCGCCGACTGGGCCGACGGCCGGCTGGGCATCTACAGCCTGGCCAAGGCCAACATGCGGAAGATCTTCCCCGACCACTGGTCGTTCCTGCTCGGTGAGATCTGCCTGTTCAGCTTCATCATCATCCTGCTGACCGGCGTCTACCTGACCCTGTTCTTCGTGCCGAGCATGGCGCACGTGGAGTACACCGGGTCGTTCGCGCCGATGCAGGGCGTGATGATGTCCGAGGCCTACGCCTCGACCCTGGACATCAGCTTCGACGTGCGCGGCGGCCTGCTGGTCCGGCAGATCCACCACTGGGCGGCGCTGCTGTTCGTGGTCGGCATCTTCATGCACATGATGCGGGTGTTCTTCACCGGCGCCTTCCGCAAGCCGCGCGAGGTCAACTGGCTCTTCGGCTTCCTGCTGCTGGTGCTGGCGGTCTTCACCGGACTCACCGGCTACTCGCTCCCGGACGACCTGCTCTCCGGCGTCGGCATCCGGTTCATGGAGGGCGCGATCCTGGCGGTGCCGGTGGTCGGCACCTACCTCCAGATGTTCATCTTCGGCGGCGAGTTCCCCGGGTACGACATCATCCCCAGGTTCTTCGTGGCGCACGTGCTGCTGTTGCCCGGCATCATGCTGGGCCTGGTGGTGGCGCACCTGATCCTGATCGTGTACCACAAGCACACCCACTACGCGGGTCCCGGCCGGACCAACGACAACGTGGTCGGCATGCCGCTGCTGCCGGTGTACATGGCCAAGGCCGGAGGCTTCTTCTTCCTGGTCTTCGGTGTGATCACGATCATCGCGGCCACCGTCACCATCAACCCGGTCTGGGTGCTCGGCCCGTACCGGCCCGACCAGATCTCCACCAACGCCCAACCGGACTGGTACCTGGGCTTCTCCGAGGGTCTGGTCCGGATGATGCCCGGCTGGGAGTGGGTGATCCCGGGCGGCTACACGCTGAACTTCGGCCTGTTGGTGCCGCTGGCGGTCTTCCCCGGCCTGCTGGCCGTGATGGGGCTCTACCCGTTCTTCGAGTCCTGGGTCACCAAGGACCCCCGCGAGCACCACATCGCGGAGCGCCCGCGGAACAACCCGACCAGGACGGGCTTCGGCATGGCCTGGCTGACCGCCTTCGCGGTGGCCATGCTGGCCGGTGGCAACGACCTGTGGGCGACGCACTTCCACCTCTCCATCAACGCCATCACCTGGTTCTGTCGGATCGGTTTCTTCGTCCTGCCGGTGCTGGTCTTCTTCGCCACCCGCAGGATCTGCCTGGGGCTCCAGCGCAGGGACGCGGAGAAGGTGCTGCACGGGCGGGAGTCCGGCATCATCAAGCGGCTGCCGCACGGCGAGTTCGTCGAGGTGCACGCCCCGCTGTCGCAGGAGCAGCTCTACACGCTCACCGCGCACGAGCAGCAGAAGCCACTGGACCTCGGCCCGAGCACCGACAAGAACGGTGTCCGGCGGCCGATCAACCCGGTGGAGCGGGTGCGGGCCCGGTTCAGCAAGGCGTACTTCGGCGACCAGGCGCAGATCGCCAAGCCGACCCGCGAGGAGTACAAGGCCATCACGGAGAGCCACGACGAGCACCACTGACGTCGTTGGCCTCCGGGCCGGCCCGTTCCGGTGCGCCGGCCGCGGCCGGCCGTGGCCGATCGTCCGGGGATCGAACGCCCCGCCCCGCCGGTCGGTGGCCGCGGCTAGGCTTCGTGCACGGTGATCGGCGGGGTTCCCGTCCGCCGGTGCCGCCCGTTTCCGATCCAGCTGACTCGCCAGGAGTGATTCCCATGAGCGTTGTGACCCCCGCCGGAGGCGACACCGGGGCGGCGCGCACCTGGCCGGACGTGCTCAGCACGCTGCTCGCCGGCCGGGACCTGTCCAGCGGGGACACCGCCTGGGCGATGGAGCGGATCATGTCGGGCGACGCCAGCGACGTGCAGATCGCCGGCTTCGCCGTGGCGCTGCGGGCCAAGGGCGAGACGGTCGAGGAGGTCACCGGGCTGGTCGAGGCGATGTACCGGCACGCCAACGTGATCGAGGTGCCGGGCCGGGCGTTGGACATCGTGGGCACCGGCGGCGACCGGGCCCGGACGGTCAACATCTCCACCATGTCGGCGATCGTGGTGGCCGGCACCGGTGCGCGGGTGGTCAAGCACGGCAACCGGGCGGCCTCCAGCGCCAGCGGCGCCACCGACGTGCTGGAACAGCTCGGCGTCAACCTGGACCTGACGCCGGTGCGGGTGGCCGAGGTGGCGTTGGAGGCCGGCATCACCTACTGTCCCGCGGTGCTCTTCCACCCGGCGCTGCGGCACGCGGGCACCGCCAGGAAGGGGCTGGGGGTGGCCACCTTCTTCAACTTCCTCGGCCCGCTGACCAACCCGGCCCGGGTGGCGGCGCAGGCCACCGGCGTCGCGGACGCCAGGATGGCGCCGATCCTCGCCGGGGTGCTGGCCGAACGGGGCAGCTCGGCGCTGGTGTTCCGGGGCGACGACGGGCTGGACGAGCTGACCGTGACCAGCACCTCGACGGTGTGGGTGGTGCGGGACGGCAAGGTGACCGAGGAGTCCTTCGACCCGCGGTCGGTCGGCGTCGAGCTGGCGCCGGTCGAGGCGCTGCGCGGCGCGGACGCCGCGTACAACGCGGCGGTGGCGCGGCGGGTGCTGGCCGGCGAGCGGGGGCCGGTGCGGGACGCGGTCCTGCTGAACTCGGCGGCCGGCCTGGCCGCGTTGGAGGGCGGCGACGCCCCGCTCACCGAGCGGATCTCGGCCGGCATGGCCCGGGCCGCCGAGTCCATCGACTCGGGCGCGGCCGGCGCGGCGCTGGAGCGCTGGATCGCCACCACCCGCCGGTGACCGGCGCCCGTTCGGGCCCGGCGGCGCGGTCGCGGGGCCCGAACGGGCGGGTCGGGGCCCCGGGGCCCCGCCGAACGGGGCTCAGGAGTCCAGGCCGATGGCGAACGCCGCCTCCAGGTCGTGCTGCGAGTAGGTGCGGAACGCGATGTGCGTCTCCGTCGCCTCCACGCCGGGGATCTTGCTCAGCCGGGCCGGGATGACCTCGGCCAACTGCTCGTGCTCCCGCACCCGGACCAGGGCGATCAGGTCGTGCGGCCCGGTGACCGAGTAGACCTCACTGACCCCCTCCAGGGCCGCGATCTGCTCCGCGACCTCCGGAACGCGGTCCACGCTGGTCTTGATGAGCACGATCGAAGTGATCACGGCTGCGCCTCATTTCCGGATTCGGTGGTCGCCTACGCAGGCCACACCCTAGCTCCCGGGCGACGCGGCCGGGCCGCCCGGCCGGGGCCCGCAGACGCGGCGCGTACCAGGCCGTAGGGTGAACCCGAATGTGACGGGGATACGCGATGACGGTGAGGTCCGGCCGGCCGGCCGGCCCCGGACCGACGGATGGTGTGCAGCGGTGGTCGAACCCACGGACGGTGCGGAGGCCAGGGACGGGGCGGAGCCCGAGCCCGAGCCCGCGGAGCCGGCCGAGATCCTCGACCGCCCGCTGCCCGAGCGGGTCAGGGGGCGGGTGATCCAGCTGGCCGGGGACGCCTTCGACGGTCTGACGCTCGCCGAGCTGCCGAACACGCTGCGGCAGTTCGCCCGGTTCACCCCACCCCGTCGGGTGAAGTTCGGCGGTTCGGCGATGGCGGCGGCGCTGGAGTCCGACACCTTCTTCCGGCACCGGGTGGCCGCGGTGCTGCGGGCGGCGCAGCCGGAGTTGGTCGAGGCGGTCGAGCGGGGCGCGCCGCCGCCGGCGGCCGACCCGGTGGAGGTGGCGGCGGCGGCCTTCCTGCTGCGGCCGGCCGGCTGGCCCAAGCTGGTGGCCGCGGCCGGCGAGGAGGCGCACCGGGTGCAGGCCGAGCGGGCCGGCCAGGAGCGGGAGCGGGAGCTGGCCGAGCTGCGCGCCGAGCTGGCCGGGCTGCGCGGCGCGGCCCGGGACGAGCAGGAGCGGCTGCGGGCCGAGTTGGAGGCCAGCCGCAAGGAGTCCGACGCCCTGCACCGGAAGTTGCGCAGTGCCCAGGCCGACGTGCGGCGCGGCGAGGCCGCGGTCCGCAAGCTGCGCGCCGAGTTGGACGAGGTGCGGTCGGCGGCCGAGGCGGCCAGGACGGCGGGGGAGAGCGAGGCCCGGCGGCTGCGCGGGCGGCTGGCCAGGGCGGAGGCGGCGCTGGAGGCCAGTCGGCGTTCGGTCCGGGAGGACCGGGGCATCGAGGACACCAGGCTGCGGCTGCTGTTGGACACCGTGCTGGACGCGACGCAGGGCCTGCGCCGGGAGTTGGCGCTGCCGCCGGCTAGGCAGGGGCAGCTCCCGGCGGAGACGGTGGCCGCGGTGCGGCCGGGCGAGCCGGGGCCGGGCGACATCGCGCGGCGCGCGCTGGCCGGGGACGATCCGGCGGTGCTGGACCAGCTGTTGGCGCTGCCACAGGCGCACCTGGTGGTGGACGGCTACAACGTGACCAAGACGGGTTACCCGCAGCTGCCGTTGGAGCGGCAGCGGGCGCGGCTGATGCGCGGGCTCGCGGTGTTGGCCGCGCAGAGCGGCGCCGAGATGACCTGCGTCTTCGACGGCGCGGAGCTGGCGGCGCCGGTGCTGCTGACGCCGCCGCGCGGGGTGCGGGTGCTGTTCAGCCCGGCGGGCGAGACGGCGGACGAGCTGATCCGGCAGTTGGTGCGGGCCGAGCCGGTGGGCCGCCCGGTGGTGGTGGTCTCCAGCGACCGGGAGGTGGCGGACGGGGTGGCCCGCTCGGGCGCCTGGCCGGCCGCGGCGACGCTGTTGCTCAACCGGCTGGCCCGGGTCTGACCCCGGCCGGCCGCCCGGTGCGGGGTGCCGCTGGCCGAACGGTGGTTCGGTCCGGCCGGACGCGGGTACCGGAGGGGTCCGTGGGCTTCGCGCGTCGGGTGGTTCGGGGCGAGTTGGCCGGGTGGGCGCGGGATGCGCCGCTTCGCGCCGCTGGCGTGGCTTGTTGACGGTTTGTTGGGTACGGACGGTGGGCGGGCGACCGCGCTCGGTGTGAGGTAAGTAAAATATGTCCGGCAGGATTTGAATCGGACAAAGGCACCTCGCTAGGGTCACCTCGAACCTTCGCGCGGTAGCGCACCCAGCCCGGGTGACCGCGGGGGTACCGCCGAGTCCGCGGCAGTATCGCGGAGCCGGGGTCAGCAGGACCGACCCGGCAGGCGGCTGAGGAAGAAGGAGCTCGCCCCAGTGGCGTCCCACCGTCGTCCCAAGCAGCCAGGCCGCGCCAGACTGACCCTTCTCGGCGCCGCGGCCTCCGCCGCCGCCACCGTCGGCGTCACCGCCACCTCCGCCTCGGCCGACCCCGGTCAGAGCATCGACGACGTCCGCGAGGAGGTCGACGAACTCCACCACGAGGCGGAGGAGATCACCGAGGAGTACAACGGCGCCAAGGAGCGCGAGCAGGAGCTCCAGGACGAGATCGCCGAACTCCAGGACGCCACCGCCCGCGGTCAGGAGCGGCTCAACGAGCTCCGCAACGGCATGGGTTCGATGGCCAGTGCGCAGTACCGCAACGGTGGGCTCGACCCGTCCATGCAGCTTTTCCTCTCGTCTGACCCCGACGCCTTCCTGGACCAGGCGTCCGCGCTCGACCAGCTCTCCAGCAAGCAGGCCGACGCCCTGCGCCTCATCCAGGACCAGCAGCGGACCCTGGACCAGCAGCGCGAGGAGGCCGGCGAGCGGCTGGCCGAGCTGGAGGAGGTGCGCGGCACCCTCGGCGAGCAGAAGGAAGCCATCCAGGGCCGGTTGAGCGAGGCGCAGTCGCTGCTCAACCAGCTCACCGAGGAGGAGCGGGCGGCCATCGCCGCCGCCGAGCAGGCCGAGGCCGACGAGGCCGCCGCGGCGGCCGCGGACGCCAGCCGCGCCGGCCGTTCCGAGGACCGCCCGGCGGGCGACGTCTCGGCGTCCTCCCGCGGCCAGGCCGCGCTCAACGCGGCGGCCACCAAGCTGGGCGCCCCCTACGTGTGGGCCGCCTCCGGGCCCAGCTCCTTCGACTGCTCCGGGCTGACCTCCTGGGCCTACAGCCAGGCCGGCGTCTCGCTGCCGCGCGTCTCGCAGGCCCAGGCCAACGCCGGTGCCCGGGTGGGGATGAGCGAACTGGCCCCGGGTGACCTGGTCTTCTACTACCCGGAGCTGACCCACGTGGCGATCTACGCCGGCAACGGTCAGATCCTGCACGCGCCGAGACCCGGCGGCGTGGTGGAGTACGCCGACATCAACGTGATGCCCTTCCAGTTCGGCACCCGGGTCGGCTGACCCGGCGCGCTCCCGCCGAACTCCGGGTGCCCGCGCGCCCGCTGAACGGGCGCCGCGCCAACTCGACCAACCAGGTGATTCGCAGGTCAGGGCCTGGCCCGTGGACCCCGGTGTGACCTGCTTTCGCGCGCCCGCGGCCGAGCCGCGCGGTGTCGCCTTGCCGTGACTTCGGCGGGGACGCGGCTACATTCTGCTGCGCTCGGTTCCCCACCGAAGGAGCGCGGCTCGCAGTGGTTACGCAAGGTACTTCCCCCTCGCCCGGCGGCCGGCTGGCGTTGCGGCTGTCCGCCTGGTCGGCGGCCGCGACCGTCGTGGCGGTCGTCTGCGCCGTGCCCGTGGTGGCCAACCCCGCCGGCCGGCGGGCCGAGACCACCGACGCCGCGGCGCAGGTGGACCGGCTCTTCGCGGAGGCCGACCGCGCCGTGGACGAGTACAACGGTGTCGCCGAACGGGTCTCGGAGCTGGAGGCCGAGTTGGCCCGCCGGCAGGACCGGGTGGACCGCACCGAGCGCGCGGTCGACGAGCAGCGGCGCACCCTCGGCTCGGCCGCCGCCGCCCACTACCGCGCCGGCGGCCTCGACCCGGCGCTCGCCCTGCTGCTCTCCGACAGCCCGGACGCCTACCTGGCGCGGTCCGTCTCGTACGAGCGGATGAGCGACCGGCGCGCCGGCGAGCTTCGGGAACTCCTCACCGCGCAGCGCGACCTGACCCAGCAGCGCGACGAGGCCGCCGCCCAGCTGGAGGAACTCACCGAGGAGCGCGCGGAGTTGGCGCGCCACAAGGAGACCGTCGAGGAACGGCTGGCCGCGGCGAACGAGCGGCTGGCCGAGCTGACGGCCCGCGAGGAGCGCGCGGAGCGGGAGGAACGGGCCCAGCGCGAGGAGACCCGCGCGACCCGGGACGCCGAGCGCGCCCAACCCGGTCCCGGCGAGCCGGCCGCCGCCGAGCCGCCCGCCACCCCGGCCGTGCCGACCGAAGCCGCCTCCGGCCGGGCGGCCGTCGCGCTGGCCGCCGCCCGGACCGCGGTGGGGCTGCCCTACGGCTGGGGGCAGACCGGACCCGACTCCTTCGACTGCTCGGGGCTGGTCCAGTGGGCCTACGCCAAGGCCGGCGTCGCCCTGCCCCGCACCTCCCAGGAACAGGCCGGGGCGGGCCGGCGGGTGCCGCTCGACCAGGCGCAGCCTGGCGACATCGTGGTCTACCGGTCCGACGCCAGCCACGTCGGGCTGTACGCCGGAGACGGGCAAGTGGTGCATGCGCCGTATACCGGAGCTTCGGTGCGGTATGACCCGGTCGGGATGATGCCGGTCTCCTCGGTGGTACGACCATGAGCTGAGGTCGGTAATGTTCGGGTGATGCGAAAGACGTTGATCGTGACCAACGACTTCCCGCCCCGCCCGGGCGGCATCCAGGCGTTCCTGCACAGCATGGCGCTTCGGATGGACCCGGGCCAGGTGGTGGTTTATGCCTCCAGCTGGCGCCGGGACGCCGAAGCCGTCGAGGCCACCACCGAGTTCGACGCGGAGCAGCCGTACCCGGTGATCCGGGACCGCACTCCGTCCCTGCTGCCCACCAGAGCCACCACCCGCAAGGCCGCCGAGCTGGTGCGGGAACACGGCTGCACGGCCGTCTGGTTCGGCGCCGCCGCGCCGCTCGGCCTGATGGCCCCGACGCTGCGTGCCGCCGGCGCCGAGCGGCTGGTGGCCACCAGTCACGGTCATGAGGCCGGCTGGGCGAGCATGCCGGTCACCCGCCAGGTGGTGCGCCGCATCGGCGAGAACACCGACGTGATCACCTACCTCGGCGAGTACACCAGGAGCCGGATCGCCGCGGCGCTGACGCCGGCGGCGGCCTCCCGGATGACCCAGCTCACCCCCGGCGTGGACCACAAGATCTTCCAGCCCGACTCGGGCGGCCGGCAGTTGCGCGCCGAGCTGGGGCTCGCCGACCGCCCGGTGGTGGTCTGCGTCTCCCGCCTGGTGGCCCGCAAGGGGCAGGACACCCTGATCAAGGCGCTGCCGAAGGTGCTGGCCGCCGAGCCGGACACCGTGCTGGCCATCGTCGGCGGCGGCTCCTACCGCTCGGACCTGGAGCGGTTGGTGCAGCGTATGGGGCTCCAGAAGTCGGTGCGCTTCCTTGGTGAGGTGTCATGGGCACAACTGCCGGCGCACTTCGGCATCGGTGACGTGTTCGCGATGCCGTGCCGGACCCGGCACCGGGGGATGGACGTCGAGGGCCTCGGCATGGTCTACCTGGAGGCCTCGGCCACCGGCCTGCCGGTGATCGCCGGCAACTCCGGTGGCGCGCCGGACGCGGTGCTGGACGGCGAGACCGGCTGGGTGGTGCGCGGCGGAGGGCCCACCGCCCCGGACGAGACCGCCGAGCGCATCGTGACCCTGCTCCGCGACCCCGAGCTGCGCCGCCGGATGGGCACCAGGGGCCGCGAATGGGTCGAGGAACGCTGGGGCTGGGACATGCTCTCCGAGCGGCTCAAGGCCCTCCTCAGCTGAGGCTCGGGCCGCCGGGCCCTCGACGCTGGCCGGTCGCCGTGGCCGTGGCGGACCCGCCGGGTGCGGCGGACGCCACGTGGGACCTGGCGGCCCCTTGGCGAGGCTGAGTCCCGCCCGCGGCCGGGCGGCCGCGTTGCCCCTCGCCCCGCGGGTTCCGGCTCGCGCCGGTGACGGGACGTGGGCGACACCCCGGCTTCGCCGGTGGGGCCGGGCGCCGCCCTGGGGGCTTGGCCGTTCGGCGGCGGCCGCCGGGGCCGGCGGCCGTCCGTCGGGGTGGGGCGTTCGGCCGGGCCCAGGCCGCGACGGCCGGCCGGCCGGTGCTGGCCTCCTGATACGGCTGCGCCGGTGGTTGGGGCTCCGCCGGGACCGGGCGCCCGTCCGGCGCCGCCGGTCGCCTCCGGGGGCCTGCGGTCAGGTGTAGATGGCCTCGATCTCCGTGGCGTAGTCCCTGGTCACCGCTTGGCGCTTCAGCTTCATCGAGGGCGTGAGGTGGCCCGACTGCTCGGTGAACTGGCCCGGCAGGACCCGGAAGGAGCGCACCGACTCGGCGCGGGAGACGGCCTCGTTGGCGCTGCTCACGGCCTCGTCGAGAGCGGCCAACAGCGCGGGGTGGGCGAGCAGCTCGGACCGGTCCAGGTCGGCCAGGCCGCGCTGGGCGGCCCACCGGGGCAGGAAGTCGTCGTCCACCGTCAGCAGCGCGCCGACGAACGGGCGGCCCTCGCCGACCACCATGCACTCGGCGACCAGCGCGTGCGCCCTGATGCGGTCCTCCAGGACCGCCGGCGCCACGTTCTTGCCGCCGGCGGTGACCAGGATCTCCTTGGCCCGCCCGGTGAGCGAGAGGTAGCCGTCGGCGTCGAGGTCGCCCAGGTCGCCGGTGTGGAACCAGCCGTCCCGCAGCACCTCGGCGGTGGCCGCCGGGTCGTTCCAGTACTCGGTGAACAGGTGCTCGCCGTGGAGCAGGATCTCGCCGTCCTCCGCGATCCGGATGGCACTGCCCGGCAGCGGCCGGCCCACGGTGCCGATCCGGGGCGCGTCCCAGGGGTTGAACGCGGTGGGCGCGCAGGACTCGGTGAGCCCGTACCCCTCCAGCACGGTGAAGCCGATGCCCCGGAAGAAGTGGCCGAGCCGTTCGCCCAGCGGGGCGCCGCCGGAGATGGCGTGGGTGGCCCGACCGCCCAGCACGGCCCGGAGCTTGCGGTAGACCAGCCGGTCGAAGAGCCGGTGCCGCAGCCGCAGGCCGAGCCCGGGGCCGCCGGGGGCGTCCAGCGCGCGGCTGTAGGCGACGGCGGTGGCCGCGGCCCGGTCGAAGATCGGGCCCTTGCCGCCCTGGACGGCGGTGGCGCGGGCCGAGTTGTAGACCTTCTCGAAGACCCGGGGCACGCCCAGCACGATGGTCGGCCGGAACGAGGCGAGGTCGTCGGTGAGCTGGGCCACGTTCGGCACCAGCCCCAGCCGGATCGGCGCCAGTGCCGCCGCCACCTGCACGATGCGGGCGAAGATGTGGGCCAGCGGCAGGAACAGCAGCACCGAGGACTCCCCGGTGCGGAAGAGCGGGGCCAGCGCCGGGACCACGTTGCCGCAGACCGCGAGGAACGCCCGGTGGCTGAGCACACAGCCCTTGGGCCGGCCGGTGGTGCCCGAGGTGTAGACGATGGTGGCGGGGGAGTCGGGGCCGACGGTGGCGGTGGCGGAGTCCAGTTCCCCGTCGCTGATCGGGGCGCCGGCCGCGGTGAGCAGCTCGACGGCGCCGGGGCCGGAGGCCGGCTCCAGGCACCAGCGGCGGGTGAGCTCGGGCAGCTGGTCACGCAGCCCCTCCACGGTGGCCAGGTGCTCGGGCGTCTCCACCACGACGGCGACCGCGCCCGAGTCGCCGAGGTTCCAGGCGATCTGCTCGGCGGAGCTGGTCTCGTAGACCGGCACGGTCACCGCGCCCACGCTCCAGATGGCGAAGTCGAGCAGGGTCCACTCGTAGCGGGTGCGGGAGAGCAGTCCGACCCGGTCGCCCGGCCGGACGCCGGAGCGCAGCAGACCCTTGGCGACGGCCCGCACCTCGGCGAGGAACTCGGTGGCCGTGAGGTCCTGCCAACCGCCGTCCCGCTGGCGGGCGATCACCGCCGTGTGCGGGTGGCGGGCCGCGTTGGCCCGCAGCAGCTCCGGCAGGCCGCCCTCGGCCGGCACGGTGTACCGCGCCGGCAGGCTGAACTCGCGCACCCCGACTCCTCTTCGCTGTCGCTTCCCGCACGGACCGGGCCGGCCCGCGTCGGCACGTCCGCCGTGCGGCTATCCCCAGCGGTTCCGTGGTTGTTCTCGTATGTGGCTGTTCGCCCCGTCCCCCAAGGCGCAGGGTACTCCCCGGTACCCGGGGGCGGCCGGGGGGTGCCGCGCCGCCGGCCGCTCCACCGGTCCCTGGGTGGTCCTCCCGGCGCGGTAGCCTTCCCCGGGACGGCACCGGGAGATAAGCGCGAGGAGCCAGACCGATGGCCGAACACACCAGGTCGAGCATCACCATCGAGGCCACCCCGGCCGAGGTCATGGCGGTGATCACGGACTTCGACCGTTACCCGGAGTGGACCGGGGAGGTCAAGGAGGCCGAGGTGCTGGCCAGGGACGACAGCGGGCGGGTCGAGCAGGTGCGGCTGCTGCTGGACGCCGGCGCGATCAAGGACGAGCACACCCTGGCCTACCAGTGGCCGGACGCCAACGAGGTCAGCTGGTCGCTGGTGAGGTCCCGGATGCTGCGGTCGCTGGACGGCTCCTACCGGCTGCGGCCGCTGGCCGGCGGGGAACGCACCGAGGTGACCTACCAGTTGACCGTGGACGTGAAGATCCCGATGCTCGGCAGCATCAAGCGCAAGGCCGAGAAGGTCATCATCGACCGCGCCCTGGCCGGGCTGAAGAGCCGGGTGGAGGGCGGCGCCGGCCAGCCAGCCCAGGGGTGACCGGCGCGCCGCGCACCCTGCTGGTCACCGGCCCCGGCGGGGCCGGCGTCAGCTCGGTGGCCGCCGCGACGGCCCTGGCCTCGGCGCGGGCCGGGCGGCTGACGCTGCTGCTCAGCCGGGAGCCGGCCGACCGGCTGGGGGCGCTGCTCGGCCGCCAGGCCGACAGCCTGGCCGGCCGCGGCCCGACCGAGGCGGCCCCCGGCCTGTGGGTGTCCGGGATCGACCCGGGCCCGGCGTTCCGGGCCGCCGTGCTGGCCGCCCAGCGGCAGGCCCGTTCGGCGCTGGCCACGCTCGGCGCGGCCACCCTGGACGAGGACGAGCTGACCGAGCTGCCGGGCGCCGAGCAGCTGGCCACCCTGGCCGCGCTGCGCGCCGCGCACGCGGCGGACCGCTGGCCGCTGGTGGTGGTCGACCTGCCGCCGGCGCTGGACGCCGTGCGGCTGCTGGCGCTCCCCGAACAACTGGGGCGCTACCTGCGGCGGTTGCTGCCGCAGGAGCGCCGGGCGGCCCGGGCGCTGCGCCCGCTGCTGGCGCAGCTGGCCAGCGTGCCGATGCCGGCGGACACGCTGCTGGCCGCGGCCGAGGGCTGGGGGGCCACGCTGGCCGAGAGCCGGCGGCGGCTGGCGGCCGACGGCACCGCGGCGCGGCTGGTCTTCGAGCCGACCGGGCGCTCCCTGGCCGCGCTGCGGGTCGCGCACGCGGGGCTCGCGCTGCACGGCGTGGGCGTGGCCGACGTGTTGGCCAACCGGCTGGTGCCGCCGCGGTCGGCCGATCCCTGGCTGGCCGGGCTGGCGGCGGCCCAGGAGCGGGTGCTGGGGGAGAGCGCGGCGGCGTTGGGACGGCCTGAGCCGCCGCGGCGGCTGCCGCACCTGGGCGCCGAGCCGGACGCGGACGCCCTGGCCCGGCTGCTGCCGCCGCTGGCCGACGAGCCGCCGGCCCGGCCGGTGCCGGTGCTGGAGGACCGGCTGGCGGACGACGGGCTGCTGGTCTGGCGGCTGCCGCTGCCCGGTGCCGTCAAGTCGGGCCTTGACCTGGTGCGCCGGGGCGACGAACTGGTCGTCACGGTGGGGCCGTTCCGCCGGGTGCTGGAGCTGCCGTCGGCGCTGCGGCGCTGTGTGGTGGCCGGCGCCGCGTTCGCCGGCGGGGAGCTGGCGGTGCGGTTCGCGCCGGATCCGGACCGGTGGCCGGAGCGGCTGGGCGGGACGCCCGGCCGGCCGGGCTGAGGCACCGGCGGCGGGGCGCGTTCCGGCCCGTTCCCCGGCGGGGGCCTTCGGGTAACGTCGAAGGGACGCTCACCCAGCGCCCGTTCGGGGCGCGCACCGTCAGGAGGTCGCGATGGGCGACGCAGCCGAGCACCCCGCTGACCGGCCGGCCGACCGGGCGGCGCCGGGGCCCGCAGCCGAGGCCGATCCCTGGGCCGCCGCCTGCGCGGAGGACCTGGCCGCCGAGGAGGCCCGCCGGCAGGACCGGTACGGGTCCGCGCGCCCGGACCCGGCCGAGGAGTTGCGCCGGATCGCGGACGAACTGACCTCCCGGCTGGGGGAGTTGGGCTCGCGGCTGCCGCAGGTGGGCATGCTGGCCAAGCCGTTGGCCAACCAGGCCAGGGCGGCCATCGACCCGGTGATCGAGCGGAACGCCGACGCGTTCGGCCATCTCGCCTCCGCCGGGCAGGAGTTGCTGGCGGCCTACCGGTCGGCGGTGCTGGGGCAGGAGGGCCGCTGGGCCCGGCCGGCCGACGCCGAGCCGGGCCGGGAGGGGCCGGGGCGGGCCGCGCCGGAGCCCGCGAAGGGCCCTCGGGCGGACGCCGCGCAGGGGCCGGACGACGGCCAGCCGGGCAATCGCGACGAGCCGGGAGAATCGGCGGGTCCGGCCGGTGGTCAGCGGATCGACCTCGACTGAGATGGGCGAGCCGCACCCCGCCCACCTCCGGTAACGTGGGTCGGAGGCCGGTTCACTGACATTCACTTGAGGGACAAATGGGACTGACGATCGGCGTCGACATCGGCGGTACGAAGATCGCGGCCGGTGTGGTCGACGAGGACGGCACGATCCTCGACACTTCTCAGGTTCCGACCCCGCCCACCCCCGAGGGCGTGATCGACGCCATCGCCGACGCCATCAAGGCCGTGGGCGAAGGGAGTTCGGCCGACGCGGTGGGCATCGGCGCCGCCGGGTACGTGGACGACAAGCGGGCCACGGTGCTCTTCGCCCCCAACATCCGTTGGCGGCAGGAGACCCTCAAGGACAAGATCGAGCAGCGGGTCGGCCTCTCCGTGGTGGTGGAGAACGACGCCAACGCCGCGGCCTGGGGCGAGTACCGGTTCGGCGCCGGCGCCGGCCACGACGACGTGATCTGTGTCACGCTCGGTACCGGCCTGGGCGGCGGGATCATCATCGGCGGCCGGCTGCACCGCGGCCGGTTCGGCGTGGCCGGCGAGTTCGGCCACCTGCGGGTGGTCCCCGACGGCCTGCTGTGCGGCTGCGGCAGCCAGGGCTGCTGGGAGCAGTACGCCTCCGGCCGGGCGCTGGTCCGCTACGCCAGGCAGCGCGCGCTGGCCACCCCGGAGAACGCGGAGCTGCTGCTCGGCCTCGGCGACGGCACCCCCGAGGGCATCGAGGGCCGGCACGTCAGCGACGCGGCCCGGGCGGGCGACCCGGTCGCCATCGACTCCTTCCGCGAACTGGCCCGCTGGGCCGGCGCCGGCCTGGCCGACCTGGCCTCGCTCTTCGACCCCTCCGCCTTCATCGTCGGCGGCGGCGTCTCCGACGAGGGCGACCTGGTGCTGGAGCCGATCCGCAAGTCCTTCCGCCGCTGGCTGGTGGGCGGCCGGCACCGGCCGCACGCCCAGGTGCTCGCCGCCCGGCTCGGCGGTCGCGCCGGCCTGGTCGGCGCCGCCGACCTGGCCCGCCAGGGCTGAGCCGGGGCCGGGCCAGCCGTGTCGGTCAGGGTGCGGGTGCTCAGCTACAACGTCAGGTCGCTGCGCGACGACCGGCGCGCGCTGGCCCGGGTGATCCGGGCCTGCGCGCCGGACGTGGTCTGTGTGCAGGAGGCGCCGCGCTTCTTCCGCTGGCGCAAGCAGGCCGGGGAACTGGCCAGGCTGAGCGGCCTGGTGCTGGTCGCCGGCGGCGCCCCGTCCTGCGGCACCATGATCATGTCCAGCCTGCGGGCCGCCGTGGAGTCCACGGAGGAGACGACGTTCCCCCTGGTCAGGGGCGCGCACCGGCGGGGGCTCGCCAGTGCGGTGCTGCGCTTCGGCCGGGACGCCAGGCTGGCCGTGGTCAGCTGTCACCTGAGCCTGCTGGCGGCCGAGCGGCGCGACCAGGGCGAGCGGCTGCTGGCCCGGGCGGCCGCGTTCGACGCCCCGACCGTGGTGGCCGGGGACCTCAACGAGACGCCCGCCGGCGCCACCTTCCGCCGACTGGCCGGCGTGCTGCCGGACGCCCGTGAACGGGCCCCGGTCGGCGGGGAGTTCACCTTCCCGGCCGGGGCGCCCCGGCGCCGGATCGACGCGGTGCTGTGCGGGCCGGGGGTGACGCCGCTCGCCTGCGGGGTGCCCACCGCGCCGGCCCCGGACGACCTCGCCGCCGCCTCCGACCACCTGCCGGTGCTGGCCACGCTCAGTCTCTGAGGCCGGGCCCCGCTCGGGCGTGCCCCGTTCGAGCCCGCCTCGTCAGGCTGCTCAGTCGCGCCCCGCTCGGGTCTGCCCCGCTCGGGCCAGACACCCCGCCCGGGCCCGCCCCGCTCAGCCGCGCCTCCCTCAGCCGCGCCTCGTTCAGGTTTGCCCCACTCGGGCTTGCGCCGCTCAGTCTCCGAAGCCGCGCCCCGCTCGGGCCAGACACCCCGCCCGCACCGCCCGCAGGCTCACGCCCAGCCCAGCCCAGCCCAGCCCGGCCCCGCCCAGCCTCGCGCCGCGGCAACCCGCGCCGCCGGCGCGGTGTCAGACCACCGCGCCGTTGCCCGGGTCCTGCCAGTCGTCGTCGCCGTCCCGCAACCGGCCGACCAGGGTGGCGAAGCCGCCGAGGAAGCCGCCCACCCCCAGCGTCACGATCCACCAGGTCATCTCCAGCTGGAGCAGCACCGTGCCGAGCAGCAGCAGCGGGCCGCCCAGCACCGCGAGCCAGGCCACCTTCGTGGACAGGTCGGTCTCGGGCAGCGGCGGCGGCTCGGGCGGCTCGAAGTGCCCCTCGTCCTCCTCGTCGGCGACCCAGTCCCGCGGCCCCTCGTCGCTCGGCCGCTCGTCGTTCAACCGCTCCGCCGGCAGCGCCTCGGCCGTCGCCTCGACCCGGTCCACCGGCTCCACGTCCGCCGCCCGCGGCCAACCACCCGGCGGGTCGGCGGGCTCCTCGCCGTAGCCGGCGACGATCTCCGCCCAGGCGGCTTCCTCGTCGATCGGGTCGCGGCCGTCGCCGCGCTCCTGGTCACGTTCCGTCACGGGCTGTCTTCCTTGTCACGAGGCGAGTGATGAAGGCGTCCGTCTCCTGAAAGATACGCCCCGCGTCATGGTCCAGGGTGGCCACGTGGAAGCTCTCCGTCAGCGGCACCTCACGCACCTCGACCGAGGAGACCGAGGTGGCCAGCAACGTCGAGTCCGAGGGCGGTACGACGTGGTCGACCGTGCTGCGCATCAGCAGCAGCGGCTGGGTCACCTGCGGAAGATCCGCGCGGACCAGGGAGAACAGCTCACGGAGCGAGTCCGCCGCCGGCAGCGGCACCCGGTCGTACCCCACCTCGCGCGACCCGGGGCTGGCGATGTCGCCGATCAACCCCGGCGCGCTGGGCACCACATGGCGCAGCGCGCGCAGCGCCACCCCCTTGGCGGCGGGAAAGGTGAGCGCCGGGTTGACCAGCGCCAGCGCGCTGACCGAGGCCGGCTGCCTGGCCGCCAGCCGCAGCGCCAGCGAGCCGCCCATCGACAGCCCGCAGACCACCACCCGCGCGCACCGCTCCGTCAGCCGCAGCAGCTCCCGGTGGAGGACCGCGTACCAGTCCCGCCAGCCGGTGACGGCCAGTTCCTGCCAGCGGGTGCCGTGTCCGGGCAGCAGCGGCAGCGAGACGTGGTGGCCGCTGGCGGCCAACGCCTCGGCCCACGGCCGCAACGACTGCGGGGTGCTGGTGAAACCATGACAGAGCAACACCCCGACCTGGGCCTCTCCGGCGGGCCGGTGGTAGAACGGCTCGGCCCCGGGTAGCAGGCGCATCGACGACGGCTCCCTCCGCTCGCGGGTACCCGCGCGGGTGCGACGGCGCGTGCCAGCCTACGTGGGCGGGCCGACAGCGCGCCATGCGCCCGAAAGCCCGGTAGGGTCCGCCGCATCGGTGAACCGGGAGGTACGTCTTGTTGTACGGAGCGATGAAGGTTTCCGTGGGGGCGGGGCTGAAGGCCACGTTCCGTCCCTGGGTGGAGGGCAAGGAGCACGTGCCGGCCACCGGCCCCGCCATCCTGGCCAGCAACCACCTCTCGTTCTCGGACTCCTTCTTCCTGCCGGCCGTGCTGGACCGCAGAGTGACCTTCATCGCCAAGGCGGAGTACTTCAACTCCCCCGGCGTCAAGGGGCGGTTGACGGCGGCGTTCTTCAAGGGCGTGGGCCAGCTGCCGGTGGACAGGTCCGGCGGCCGGGGCGCCGGCGAGGCCGCCATCGCCAGCGCCATCGCGGTGCTGGAGCGCGGCGAGCTGTTCGGGATCTATCCGGAGGGCACCCGCTCGCCCGACGGGCGGCTCTACCGGGGCAAGTCCGGCGGCCTGGCCCGGGTGGCGCTGGCCACCGGGGCGCCGGTGCTGCCGGTCGCCATGATCGACACGGAGAAGATCCAGCCGCCGGGGAAGATCGTCCCCAAGGTGATGCGGCCCGGCATCCGGATCGGCGCCCCGCTGGACTTCAGCCGCTACCAGGGCATGGAGGGCGACCGGTTCATCCTGCGGTCGCTCACCGACGAGGTGATGTACGCCATCATGCGGCTCTCCGGCCAGGAATACGTGGACATCTACGCCACCGTCGCCAAGCGGCAGTTGGCGCAGGCCGCCAAGGGCGGCGACGCGGACGACTGAACCCCCCGGGGCCGGGGGACGCCCCGGCCCCGGGGGCGCCGTCAGCCGGCCGGGACGCCGGCCGGGCTGAGCAGCTCGGCCACGATCGCCGGCCCGGCCAGGGTCAGCACCGACTCCGGGTGGAACTGCACGCCGAAGAACCCCGGCCCGCGCAGCGCGTGCACCTCGTCCGCCGCGTCCCGGCTGACCCGCACCCCGCGGGCGGCCAGCGCCTCGGCCGCCGCTTCGGTGCAGCGCGCGGTGTACGAGTTGTAGAAACCGACCACCCGCTCGGTGCCGAAGAGGTCGATCCGCTCCTGGGCGCCCTGGTGGGGCCGCCGCTTGCGGACCACCGGCAGCCCCAGCTCGGCGGCGAGCAGCTCGTGGCCCAGGCAGACCCCGACCAGCCCGTGCCGGTGCCCGGCCAGCAGCTCGGCGGCCAGCGGGCGCAGGCGCCGCATCCTCGGGTCCCGCCGGTCGTTGGGGTCGCCGGGCCCCGGGCCGAGCACCACCGGGCCCCGGTGCGCCAGCGCGCGCTCCCCGACCCCCGGCGCGTTCCAGCGCACCACCTCGACCTCGGCGCCGACCACCCGCAGCAGGTGGGCCAGCATCGAGGTGAAGGTGTCCTCCGCGTCCAGCACCAACACCCGGCGGCCGGCGGCCGGTTCGCCCAGGTCGGCGCCGCCGTCCGGGCCCGCGTCGCGCAGCCGCAGCCAGAACGGCGAGAGGTGCTGGCGGCGGGCCGCCAGCGCGGCCAGCACCGCGGGGTGCTCCGCCAGCCGGGGGCGCTCGGCCGGGCCGGGCGCCGGCTCGGCCGCCTCGGGGCGCACGCCCAGCGCGGTCAGCACGCCGGCCGCCTTGGCGTGCGTCTCCGCGACCTCGTTCGCCGGCACCGAGCCCCGCACCAGGGTCGCGCCCACCGGCACCCGCAGCAGCCCGTCGGCGGCCCGCACGTCGGCGGTGCGGATCAGGATCGGCGAGTCCAGCGTCTGCGCGCCCCCGGCGTCTCGTCCCAGCAGCGCCAGCGCGCCCGCGTAGTAGCCGCGTCCCCCGGGCTCGTGCCGGGCGATCACCCGGCAGGCGTTCTCCACCGGGCTGCCGGTGACGGTGGCCGCGAACATCGTCTCCCGCAGCACCGCCCGCACGTCCCAGCTGCTGCGCCCGCGCAACTCGTACTCGGTGTGCGCCAGATGAGCCATCTCCCGCAGCCGGGGCCCGACCACCACGCCCCCCTGGTCGCCCACCGCGCACATCATCTTCAGCTCCTCGTCCACCACCATGGACAGCTCCTCGATCTCCTTGGGGTCGTCGAGGAACGCCAACAGCCCTTCCAGGGAGGGGCCTTCGGCGGGATAGCGGTAGGTGCCGCTGATCGGGTTCATCACCACCGTGTCGCCGGCCGAGCGGACGTGCACCTCGGGGCTGGCACCCAGCAGCACCCGGTCACCGGTGTGCACCACGAAGGTCCAGTAGGCGCCGCGCTCGGTGCGCAGCAGCCGGCCGAACAGGGCCAGCGCGTCCCGCCGGGAGAAGCCGTCGATCACCCCGGTGAAGGTGCGCCTGATCACGAAGTTCGCGCCCTGCCCAGCGCCGATCTCCGTGTCCAGCACGGTCTGAACGATCCGCGCGTACCGTTCGTCGTCGATGTCGAAGGCGCCGTCCCGCACCTCGACCCGGTGGTCGGGCAGCGCCGCGAGCGCCCGCTCCAGCGGCAGCTCGGTCAGCCGCTCGCCGAGCAGCACGGTGAGCGGGGTCCCGTCGTCGGTCACCTCGAAGCCGCGCTCGGTGAGCTGGCGGAACGGGACCAGGGCCAGCGCCGGCGGCCCGCCGGCCCGCTCCGGGAGCGGGATGTCGGCGATCCGGTCCACGGTGATCACCGGGCCGGTGAGCACCTCGACCACGTCGGGGCGGTGGCCCGGGGTACGCCGCCGCAGCAGCGCGAACGGCCGGTCGTCGTCGAGCAGGCCGGCCAGCGGTTCGGCGGCGCCGGACGCGGGAGGGGTGGTGCTGGTCACGGTGGCCTCTTTCCTGGACGGGTCCCGGGGGACCCGGTCGGCGGGGGACGCCGGTCCGCCTCCCGGGGGGCCGGCGCCGCGAGGACCGCGGAAACACCGAAGGCCGCCCCGGAGGGCGGCCTTCGCGTCGTTGTGGGGAACGCGCGGTCAGTGGGCCGCCTCGGGAGCGGTCCACCACCAGGAGCTGAGCTGTCGCTGCGCGTTCACGCCGGCACTCTAGGGCACCCGGGCCGGCGCGCGCCAGTCCCCGCGCGCCCCACCGGTCCCGTCTCACCAGCCGAGAAGGGGGGCGAGCCGAGCCGTCCACACCACGTAATCTGGGAGGCGTGACCGCGAACGCTGACAGCAGCATCTCCATCGACACCTGGCGAGACCTGCCCGCAGCGCAGCAGCCGGAGTATCCGGACCCGGCCGCGCTGCGTGCTGTGACGGAGGAGTTGGCGAGCTATCCGCCGCTGGTCTTCGCCGGCGAGTGCGACCAGCTCACGGACCGGATAGCTGAGGTCGCCGACGGCCGCGCCTTCCTGCTCCAGGGCGGGGACTGCGCGGAGGCGTTCGACCAGGTCGGCGCCGACCAGATCCGGGCGAAGCTGAAGACGCTGCTCCAGATGAGCGCGGTGCTCACCTACGCCGCGGCGGTCCCGGTCGTCAAGGTCGGCCGGATCGCCGGCCAGTACTCCAAGCCCCGCTCCAAGCCGACGGAGACGCGGGACGGCGTCACCCTGCCCAGCTACCGGGGCGACTCGGTCAACGGCCCGGAGTTCACCGAGGAGGCCCGGGTCCCGGACCCGGAGCGGCTGCTGCGCATGTACCACCGCTCGGCCGCCACGCTGAACCTGGTCCGCGGCTTCGCCACCGGCGGCTACGCCGACCTGCACCAGGTCCACTCGTGGAACCAGGACTTCGTGCGCAACTCCGCGGCCGGCCAGCGCTACGAGGCCCTGGCCAGGGAGATCGACAACGCGCTGAACTTCATGAAGGCCTGCCGGGCCGACCCGGCCGAGTTCCAGTCGGTGGAGTTCTACGCCTCGCACGAGGCGCTGCTGCTGGCCTACGAGTCCGCCCTGACCAGGACGGACTCGCGCAGCGGCAAGCTCTACGACGTCTCGGGGCACATGGTGTGGATCGGTGAGCGCACCCGGCAGCTGGACGGCGCGCACATCGAGTTCGCCTCCCGGGTGGAGAACCCGATCGGCGTCAAGCTCGGCCCGACCACCACGCCCGAGGACGCGCTCGCGCTGATCGACCGGCTGGACCCGGACCGACGGCCCGGCCGGCTGACCTTCATCACCCGGATGGGGGCCGACAAGATCCGTGACCGGCTGCCCACCCTGGTGGAGAAGGTCACCGCCTCCGGCGCCCGGGTGGCCTGGGTGTGCGACCCGATGCACGGCAACACCTTCGAGGCCGCCTCCGGGCACAAGACGCGCCGCTTCGACGACGTGCTGGACGAGGTCAAGGGCTTCTTCGAGGTGCACAAGGGCCTCGGCACCCACCCGGGCGGCATCCACGTCGAGCTGACCGGCGACGACGTGACCGAGTGCGTGGGCGGCGGGGACGAGATCTTCGTCGACGACCTGCACCAGCGGTACGAGACCGCCTGCGACCCGAGGCTGAACCGCAGCCAGTCGCTCGACCTGGCCTTCCTGGTCGCCGAGATGTACCGCTCCTGACACCGGGGGTGGCGTGCCGCCACGCGCCCCGGGACGTGGCCGTGACCACATCCCGGGGCGCTTTCCGTGCCCGGAGCCCGGATAGTAAGGTTAGGTTAACCTCAGTATCCGACGGTCTGGGCGCCCCGCGGGCCGCCCCCCTCCAGGGAGTAACGCGTGTACGTCTGCTCGTGCTTCGGCGTCACCGAGGAGCAGGTGCGCAGCCATGCCGCGGCCGGCGCCTGCACTCCCCGGCGGTTGGCCGCCGAGTGCCGCGCCGGTACCGACTGCGGCTCCTGCGTGCGGCGCATCCAGGGGCTGCTGGGCCGGGCCTGCCCGCGCCCGGAGGAGCCGGCCGTCGAGGCGGCCACGCCGGCGGCGGTGCCCGTCGCGCCAGCCGTTCCCGCCGTGCCGGCGGTGCCCGCCCCCGCCGCGCCGGCCGTCACCCCGGCCGTCTCGTTGGGGAAGCGGCCGGTCGCGGCCCGGCGGCCGTTCGCCGCGCCGGCGACGGTCTGAGCCGGAGGCGCCCCACGCGGGCGGGCGCGCCGGTCAGCCCGCGTGGCTGTCGCCGTTCTCACCCCAGGTCGGGCCGGCGTCCTTGGGCTGCTCGATCTGCTGCGCGATGTAGAGCGGCTCGCCGAGCTTCTCGATCAGCTCCAGCTGGGTGTCCAGGTAGTCGATGTGGTGCTCCTCGTCCCGGAGGATCGCCTCGAAGATCTTGGCCGAGGTGATGTCGCCCTTCTCGCGCATGACCTCCACGCCGCGGCGCAGCCGGTCGATCGCCTCCACCTCGATCTGCCGGTCGGCCTGGAACATCTCGGTCACCGTCTGCCCCACCCGCACGTGGAACAGCCGCTGGTAGTTGGGTAGGCCGTCCAGGAAGAGGATGCGGTCGGTGAGCACCTCGGCGTGCCGCATCTCGTCGAAGGACTCGGACCTGGTGTACGCGGCCAGCTTGGTCCAGCCGAAGTTCTCCTGCATCTTCGCGTGCAGGAAGTACTGGTTGATCGCGGTGAGTTCGGCGGTGAGCTGTTCGTTCAGCAGCTCGATGACCTGGGGATCACCCTGCATGGCGGGGGATTCTCCTTCCTGGGGTTTCCGCGCTCGCGGTGTGGAGACGCGGGTGGGTAGCGCGATCGCGGTGGTACGACCTCGGTCGGACCGGATGTGCCGTCCGCGCATCGTGGCACTGGCGCGGCAGTTCGTCCAGTAAGCGAAGGCTTACCGAATTGCCCCGATTGGCATCCCGGGGGTGGCGGTGCGAGACGGCCGCGCCGGTCTGTCACCATGGACCCATGGGTCAGCCGGAGCAGGGTCGTGAGCATCTCGACGACCGGTTGCCGCCTGGCCAGCGTCGGCAACGTGGCTGGCCGGTGACGCACTACGGCCCGGTGCCCCGATTCCGCGCCGAGCGCTGGGAGTTCCGGGTCTTCGGCGCCACCGCCGACGGCGACAAGCACTGCTGGACGCACGAGGAGTTCTCAGCGCTGCCGTACCGCACGCTCGTCGCGGACCTGCACTGCGTCACCAAGTTCAGCATGCTGGACGTCGAGTGGGGCGGGGTGCCGGCGCGCACGGTGCTGGAGTTGGCGCCGCCGGCGGCCGGGACCACCCACGTGATGGTCTGGGCCGAGTACGGCTACAGCGCCAACCTCAGGCTGGCGGACTTCGCCGCCGAGACCACCCTCTTCGCCACCCACCGGGACGGCGAGCTGCTCACCGCCGAGCACGGCTTCCCGCTGCGCCTGGTGGTGCCCGGACTCTACGCGTGGAAAGGCCCCAAGTGGGTGCGCGGCGTGGAGTACATGACGGCCGACCGGCGCGGCTTCTGGGAGGAGCGCGGGTACCACAACCTGGGCGACCCCTGGCGGGAGCAGCGCTACTCGTACCAGGAGTCCCCGGAGGACGGCCCCGAGCCCTGACCGGCCCAGCCGGCCCCGGGCTCGGCCATCCCCGGGCTCGGCCGGCTTCGGACTAGCGCTTTCGGGCTGAGAGCTTTCGGCCTCTGCGCCTGCGGGCTCAGCGCCCTCGGACTCAGCAGCGGAGCGCCTTCAGCCGGGCGATGTCACCGGCGTGTCCCTCGGTGCCGCCCGGGGTCTCGATGACCAGCGGCACCCCGGCGGTGGCCGGGTGCCGCAGCAGCTCGGCGAAGGCCGCCTCGCCGATCGCCCCGGCCCCCACGTTCTGGTGCCGGTCCAGTCGGCTGCCGACGCCCGCCTTCGAGTCGTTGGCGTGCACCAACCCCAGCCGGCCGGGGCCGGCGACCCGGGTCAGCTCGTCCAGCAGGGCGGTGGCGCCGCCCGGGACGGACAGGTCGTGGCCCGCGGCGAAGACATGGCAGGTGTCCAGGCACACGCCGACCCGCGGGTGGTGGTCGACGGCGGCCAGGTAGGGGCCGAGGTCGGCGACCCGCGAGCAGAGCGAGAAGCCCTGACCGGCCGTCGGCTCCAGCAGCAGCCGGGGCACCGCCGAGCCGTCCTCGGCCAGTGCGTCCAGCTCCGCGAGCAACGGGCGCAGCAGCCGGCCCGCCTGGTCGAGCGCCACCTGGCGCGGGCGGGAGCCGGTCGCCGAACCCGTGTGCACCACGACGCCCAGCGCGCCGATGGCCCGGGCCCGGTGCAGCGAGTGGCGCAGCGAGACCACCGAGCGTTCGGCGGTCTCCGTGCTGTGCGAGCCCAGGTTGATCAGGTAGGGCGCGTGCACGTAGGCGGGCAGTGCCTCGGTCGCGCAGGCGGCGCGGAAGGCCGCGTCCTGCGCCGGACTGCCCGGCGGGGTGGCCCACCCGCGGGGGTTGGCGACGAAGACCTGGAGCGCCTCGGCGCCGATCGTGCGGGCGTAGCGCACGCCGACGGCGGCCAGGCCCCCGGCGACGGGGACATGACCGCCGATCGGGTTGCGCGGCGGGGGAACGGGCGGCGGCGACGTCGGTCGCGGGGACTGCGGTGGCACGGCTCCAGCCTGCCAGCCGCGCGGGAACGTCCTGCCGCCGGCCCCGGCGGTCCGGTTAGTACGGGCCGTTCACGTTGTCGATCGAACCGTACCTGTCCCAGGCGTAGTTGGCGGCGGCAACGATGTTCGCCACCGGGTCGTAAAGGTCGTACGGGGTGCCAGGAACGTGATAGGCGTCAAAGGTGGGCTGAATCACCTGGAGCAGCCCGATCGACGGGGTTCCGTTGATCGCGTTGATGTCCCAGAGATTGATCGCGTTGGGGTCGCCGCTGGACTCCCGGATGATGTTCCGGTGCAGTCCGTCGTAGGTGCCGGGAATTCCGTGCTGGGCCATGATGTCCAGCGCCTCCCGAATCCAACCGTCCAGGTTGTCCGGGTAGACGGGCGCGGCCGGTTCGGCGGCGGGAGCCGGCTCCGGTTCCGGCTCGGGCGCCGGCTCGGCCGCGGGGGCGGCGGCCGGCTTGGCGTCCGCCGCGGCGGCCTCGGCCTGTGCCGCCGCCTCCGCCTCGGCGGCGGCCTCGGCCTCGGCTTCCGCCTCGGCCGCCTCGGCGGCGGCCAGTTCGGCCCGCTCCGCGCTGCGGCTCGCGGCCTGGTCGGCCGCCCGGCTCTCCGCCGCCTGGCGCTCTATCTCGGCTTGCAGGGTGGCGTGGTCGTTGACCAACAGGGCGTTCTCGCGCTGTTGTTCGGCGGCCTCGGCCAGCACGGCGGCGGTGTCGGCCGGTTCGCCGGGGCTGCCGGTGCCCGGGGTCGGGTGGGCGGCCGGGCCGCCCTGGCCCGGCACGTCGGCGGCCTTGACCTGCCAGGCGGTCTCGCCGGCGGTCTCGGGCGGGGTGTCGGCTGAGGCCGGGGCGACGGTCAGGGCGGCGGCCGCCAGGCCGGTGGTGGCGAGGGCGACGGTCGCGGTGCGTCGCCACCGGGTCAGGTTGCCTCGGGGGCTGGGGTGAGCGGGCATCTCAGGGGTCCTCGGGTTCTCGCGGTGCTCGCGCGGGGAAACGCGATGGCCCTTGTTAACAGCCCAAAAAAGCGAAATGCAATAACCCTATGTACTAGACGGCGTAGTGTGGCGCCGCTCGGAAATACCCGTTTGGCCGCGTTAGGGAAGGCGCGAAGAACTCGAAGGGAGCACTAAGCCCTTTCGTATGTGACCTTGCTCCCGTGACGCGGGTCACAGGAGGGAAGTCTTAACGGGGGCAAAGCGTCCGAGTGTGTGAATTGCTCGACCGCGCCGCCGATTGGCGGTTCAGCGCACCCAGATGGTGATGCTCGAACCGCGCGGCGCCTCGTCGTCCCGGACGGACTGGTTGAAGACCGTGCCGGTGAAGAAGAGCCGGTTCACGTTCACCTCGAACCCCAACCCCTCCAGCACGTCCCGGGCCTCGTCCTCGTCCATGCCACGCACGTCCGGCACCAGAATCATCTCCGGCCCCCGCGAGACCGTCAGCTCCACCGTGTCGCCCTCCGCCGCGCGCGAGCCCGACCGGGGCGACTGCGCGGCGATGGTGCCGGCCTCCTCCTCGGAGTGCACCCGCTCGTCGGCCACATCGACGTCGAAGCCGGCCTCGGTCAGCCGCTGGATGGCCGAACCCTCGGGCTCGCCCACCACGTCGGGCACCGCGACCTCCTGGCCCCGGGAGACCACCAGGTTCACCGGGGTGTCCGGGCGGCGCTCCGTGCCGGGCTCCGGATCGCTCTCGATCACCGAACCGCGCGGGACCTCGCCGGAGAACCGCTCCTGCTCCTCGCCGACCACCAGCCCGGCCTCGGCCAACTGCTCCCGCGCCTCGGCCAGCGGGACGCCCCGCAGGTTCGGCACCACGGAGACCCGCGGGCCGAGCGAGACCACCATCGTCACCGTGGTGTTCCGCCGGACCCGCTCCCCGCGCTCCGGGTCGGTGGAGATGACGTGGTCCGGCTCGATGCTCTCCGAGTAGTCCTCGGCGACCCGCACCTCGAGCCCCGCGTCCCGGAGCGCCTGTTCGGCCTCCGCGCGCGGCAGGTCGTAGACCCCCGGGGTGCGCAGGAACTGGCCGGAGTTGATGTACCAGACGCCGATCCCGCCGAACAGCAACAGCACCCCGGCCAGCACCAGCGACACCAGGCCACGCCGGGACAGCCGCCGGCGCCGGCCGGCCGGCGCCGCGTCGGGCGGCCCGTCCGGCGGCTCGGGCGCGAACGCCGGCACCTCGATCCTGGCCGTGTGGTCCATCCCGGCCGGCTCCGGCCGCGCCACGCCCGGCAGCCCGGCGACCCGCCGGGTCTCGTCCTCCGAACCGACCACGCCGGCCGTGCCGGGCCGCGACACCACCGGGGGCGGGGCGTCCAACTGGGCGTCACCCAACGCGGCCCGCGCCTGGCGGGCCCGGGCCAGCATCGCCGAGGCGTCGACCAGCCGGCGCTCCGGCGCCCGCGCGGTGGCCGCAGCGACCAGCGCGTCCAGCTCCGGCGCGAGCCCGGGCACGACCGCGGACGGCGCCGGCACGTCCTGGTTGACGTGGGCGAAGAGCACCTGCGCCGGGGAGTCCCCGGTGTGCGGCTTGCCCCCGGTCACCATCTCGTAGAGCAGCACCCCGCAGGCGTAGACGTCGGTGCGCGGGCCGACCGTGCCGCTCTCGATCTGCTCGGGGGCCAGGTAGGAGACCGTGCCGAGCAGTGACTCGGTGTGCGCCGAGGTCTGCGTCTCGACGCCGCGCACCAGGCCGAAGTCCGCGACCTTGACCCGGCCGTCCTCGCCGATCAGCACGTTCTCCGGCTTGACGTCCCGGTGCACCAGCCCGGCCCGGTGCGCGGCGCCGAGGCCGGCCAGCACCGGCTCCAGGATGTCGAGCACCGCGCGCACCGTCAGCGCGCCCCGCTCCCGCAGCACGTCCCGCAGGGTGCAGCCGGCCACGTACTCCATCGCCAGGTAGACGTAGGCGCCGTCGGCGCCCTGGTCCAGCACTCCCACGATGTTCGGGTGGTCGAGCCGGGCCACCGCCTTGGCCTCGCGGATGAACCGCTCGACGAACTCCGCGTCGGAGACCAGCGACGGATGCATGACCTTCAGCGCCAACACCCGGTCCAGCCGGGTGTCCACGGCCCGGTAGACGGTGGCCATGCCACCCACGGCGATCCGCTCGACGACCCGGTACCGGCCGTCGAGCACGCGTCCGATCAGCGGGTCGTGCAGGGTGGTGTCCACAGCGCCCGATTTTACGGTGGTCGGGCGGCACCACCACGCCCGCGGCCCCCTCACCGCCGGACCGCAGCGGAACAGTGACGGAATCGGCAGCGAATCGAGCGCGAACCGGTGCCTGGCAACGGGAACAGGACGGGACGGGACGGAACGGGAACGGGACGGAACCGGACGGCACGGAACCGGACGGCACGGCCGGCGGCCCCCACGGGGGCGGCCGCCGGCCGGCCGGTCAGCCGGTGGTCAGGCCCAGCGCCTGCCGGATCTCCAGCTCGATCTCGATGCCCATGGTGGCGAAGCCCTCCTCGACCGCCGCCTGGAACGCGCCCTCGTCGGCCGCGCCGGCCGCCGCCCGCCAGGCGGTGAGGCTGCTCTCCCGAGCGGCCAGCAGCCGCTCCATCGGCTCGCCGGCCGACGGCCAGTCGGCGCCGGCGAGCACCGCCACCTCCGCCTCGATGGCCGCGGTCGTCTCGGTCGCCCACTCCTGGCTCAGCGCCAGGTCCTCGCCGGGGAACGGCTCAAACCAGAGGGTGACCTCCAGCGGACCGGTCGCCTCCAGATAGGCCAGCGCCTCCGCCTCCAGCGCGGCCGCGTCGCCGCGCAGCGGCTCCGCCAGCGGCTCGCCCTCGACGTCGCCGAAGAAGCAGAGGATCTCCCGGTCGCCCATGCCCCAGCTGATCGGCTCGGGGTGGTAGTAGTACGGCGTCACGTTCGCCGGCAGCGTCCAGGTGTCCAGCACGTAGGACGGCACCAGCGCCGGGCACTCCCGCTCCGCCTGGGCGGCCAGCTCGTCCATCCCCGGGAAGGCGTCGTGGCCGGTGACCTGGACCGAGCCGAACGCCTCGGCCTCGTGCGGCACGTCGCAGGGCAGCACGGTGACCGACTGCTCCAGCGTGCCCTCGTCGCGGTAGCCGGCTATCCCGCCGCCGGAGTCGAAGCAGTCGCCCACCGCGATGTCGAAGACCTCGATCTCCTCGCCCTGCTCGCCGGGTGACGGCTCCTCAGACGTGTCGCGGTCCGGGTCCGTCTCGTCGGGCCCGTCCTCACCGCCGCGCCCGTCGTCCTGCGGGTCCTCCTGGGCGATCTCCTCGCGCCCGCGCTCCTCGTCGTCCGAACCGCTGAGGACCACCGGCACCAGCACCGCCAGCGCCACGATCTGGGCGCCGGCCAGCGCGACCGCCGCCACCGCGAGGCCCTTGCCGCGCGCCCGGTTGGCGGCCAGCCGGCCCAACGCCAGCACGCCGAGCACCAGCGCCACCGGGAAGAGCGCCACCAGCGACAGCACGAAGGCCCAGACGGCCAGCGGCTCGTACTTGGCCGGCGGGGGCGGAGGCCCCCAACCGCCGCCACCGCCGGGGCCGCCGGGGCCGGCCGGTCCCGGCGGGCCGAAGCCGCCGGGCGGCTGGTACCCGCCCGGCGGCGGGAGGTAGCCGCCGGCGGACGGCGGGCCGTAACCGGCGGGCGGGCCGTACCCGGCGGGCGGGGTCGCGCCGGCGGTGGGCGGCATCGGGCCGCCGGGCGGCGGGACGGGGCCGCCGGGCCCTGACGCCGCGGGGGCCGCCGCGCCAGGGGGCGCCATCCCGGGAGGTGCCATGCCGGGCGGGGTCGCGCCGCCGGTCGGTGGCGTGGGACCGCCCGGCGGCGGGATGGGAGCCGCGGCCGCGGGCGGTGTCGCCCCGGGCCCTGGCGCCCCGCCGGCGGGTGCCGCGCCCGGCTGGTCCGGGCGCTGGCCCTGGTCGTCCGCGCCGCCAGCCGGCGGCCCAGGCTGCGGAGGTGTGCTCAACTGGGCTCCCGGAGCGAGAAACTGGTGGTGGGCGCCCTGTCTGGGGCGAGTGGCGGAATCGTATATCAGTATGAGAAAGCCGGGCGTTCAGGGTCGAGTACGGCCAAGCCCGCACCCGGCGACGACGCCTCGGCGAAGTGCCGCCGGGGAATCCGCCCCGCCAACGCGGCCAGCCGGCCCGCCGTCACCGCCCGGCGCATCGCCGCGGCCATCAGCACCGGCTGCCTGGCCCTGGTCACCGCGGAGGCCAACATCACCCCGGCGCAGCCGAGTTCCATCGCCAGCGCCACGTCGGACGCGGTGCCGGCCCCGGCGTCCAGGATCACCGGGACGCCGGCCCGCGCCGTGATCAGCTCGAAGTTGTGCGGGTTGCGGATGCCGAGCCCGGAGCCGATCGGGGAGCCCAGCGGCATCACCGCGGCGCACCCCACGTCCTCCAGCCGGCGGGCCAGCACCGGGTCGTCATTGGTGTAGGGGAGCACCGTGAACCCGTCGTCGACCAGGACCTCGGCCGCCTCCAGGGTGCCCACCGGGTCGGGCAGCAGGGTGCGCTCGTCGGCGATCACCTCCAGCTTCACCAGGTCGGTGCCGAGCGCCTCGCGGGCCAGCCGGGCGGTCAGCACCGCCTCCCCGACGGTGTGGCAGCCGGCGGTGTTGGGCAGCACGGCGATGCCCAGCTCGGTCAGCACGGAGAGCACCGAGCCCCGGGTGTTCGGGTCGAGCCGGCGCATCGCCACCGTGGTCAGCTCGGTGCCCGAGGCGCGGAGCGCGTCGCGCAGCACCGCCAGGCTGCTGGCGCCCCCGGTGCCCATGATCAGCCGGGAGCCCAGCCGCAGCCCGCCCAGCACCAGCGGCTCGGCGAGGGGATCGGCGGCCGCGTCAGCGGTGCCGGGGGAACCGGGGGAACCGGTGGGGTGGGTGGAGTCGGTGGTGTCGGTCAACGGAACTCAGCCTCCCTGTACCGCGGTCAGCACCTCGACCCGGTCGCCCTCGGCCAGCGTGGTGCCGGCCCACTCGCCGCGGGGTACCACGGCCTCGTTTCTGGCCACCGCGATCCCGGGGGGCGCGGCCGCCCCGGCCGGCGCCCCGGCCAACTCCCCGACCAGCGCCGCCAGGCTGGTGCCGGCCGGCACCAGCCTGGGCTCGCCGTTCACCCGGACCCGCACGGGGGCGCTCATCCGGTCACCTCCGACAGCCGAACGCCGGCCGGCCGGTCAGCCGGACCGCCGCCCGGGCCCCCGGGGGCGAACCGGCCGGCGTGGCACGAGCGCGCGTACGCCGGCAGCTCGCCGCCGGTCAGCGTCTCGGCCAGCACCTCCCCGGTGAGCGGGGCCAGCAGCACCCCGTTGCGATGGTGGCCGGTGGCCAGCTGGAGCCCGGGCAGTGCCGTCGGGCCGAGCAGCGGCACGTTGTCCGGGGTGGTGGGCCGCAGCCCGGCCCGGGTCTCGACCAGCGGCAGCTCGGTGATGCCAGGCACCAACTCGTGCGCGTCCCGAAGCAGTTGGTAGACGCCGCCGGCGGTCACCCGGGTGTCCCAGCCGCGCTCCTCGGTGGTGGCGCCGAGCACCAGCTCACCGCTCTCCCGCGGCACCAGGTACACCGGCTCGCCGCGCACCACGGCCCGCACCGTCCGCCCCAGCAGCGGGGGCAGCCCCGGCGGCTGCGCCAGCCGCAGGATCTGCCCGCGGACCGGCCGCACCGGCACCGGCACCTCGGCCGGCAGCCCGGCCAGCTGCCCGCTGCGGCTGCCGGCGGCCAGCACCGTCCGCCCCGCGAGCAGCCGCTCGCCGTCGGCCAGCCGCAGCCCGACCGCGCGGTCCCCGGCCAGCAGCAACTCCCGGGCCTCCTGCCGTACGAACCGCACCCCGGCCGCCCGGCAGGCGGCCAGCAGCGCCGCGGTCAGCAGCCGGGGATCGGCCTGGTGGTCCCCCTCGATCCACAGGCCGCCGCGCACGCCGGGCGCCAACATCGGCTCAAGGCGCCGGCACTCCCGGCCGGTCAGCCACTCGGCGGTCAGCCCGCAGCGGAGCTGCAGCAGGTGCGACTCCCGCAGCAGCGCCCGGTCGTCCGCGTCCAGCGCGACGGCCAGCGTGCCGCAGGCGCGGTAGCCGATGCCGGCCTCGGCGAACTCGGCCAGCTCGGCGGCGAACTCCGGGTAGCGGCGGGCGGCGGCCAGATTCAGCTCCAGCAACTCCTCCTCGCCGTGGTGCAGCTCGGTGACCGGGGCCAGCATCCCCGCGGCCACCGCGGCGGCCCCGCCGCCCGGGGCCGGGTCGACCACGGTGGTCCGCAGCCCGCGCCCGGCCGCCCGCCAGGCGGTGACCAGGCCGATCACCCCGCCGCCGAGCACCGCCACGTCGGGGCGCGGCCCGCCGCCCGGCGGGGCCGGAGCCCCGGCCCTCGACAGCGTGCCGTGCCCGGCCGTCGCGCCGTCCTCGTTCATGGTCTGTCGCCTCCTCCCTGCCGCCGGCATGACCCGGATCAGGTGCGTACGGTCGGAGGCCGGCCAGCCTCCCTCTCAGCCCGGTGCGCCCGGGCTCCCGTGGGTTCGTTCCGCCGGCCAGCGTAGTACCCGCCACTGTCAGGACCTTTGGGCGGGTTTCGGCGGGCACCGGCGCGCGGTGGGCGGTGGCGCGCCACTGAGGGCGTGCCGGCGGGCAAGATCAGAGAGCGCTCTCTCGCCCCCGGCTGCCCGCAACGCGGCGGCCGCTCGCTGGAGTTGCCCGATTCCGGGCGTCGGTTCCGGGAATCCGCCGCACTCCTTGACGGTGTCTCACGCCGTTTCTATGGTCCCGGTTCAGAGAGCGCTCTCTCGCCCTCCCGCCCGGGCCCTCCGGGCGGAGCGGCCCCACCCCCCCGTGAAGGAGAGCCGTGAAACCACCTCCCGCGCGCACCGCCTTCTGGCGCCGACCCCGACGTGCCCTGCTGGCGACCCTGGCCCTGACCGGGCTGCTGGCCTCGCTGCTGGTGGCCGGTGGCGCCGGCGCCACCGAGCCGGCCGATGACCGAAACGCGGCGGACGTCGTCCGCGTCGCCGAGTTCGTCGCCGAGTGCGAGTTCAGCCACCGGCTGCCGGACGACCCGATCGTCTTCCCCGGACTGCCCGGCGCCTCGCACAGCCACAGCTTCTTCGGCAGCCGCGTGACCGACGCGCACACCAACCTCGGCGACCTGCTGGCCGCCACCAGCACCTGTGACCCGGCCATCGACCTCTCCTCCTACTGGGTGCCGACGCTCTTCGTGGCCGGCGAGCCGGTCGAGCCCCAGAGCGCGACCTTCTACTACCTGGGGGAGGGGGTCGACGAGGCGACGCTCGCCAGGACCGAGCCGCTGCCCCTGGGGCTGAAGATCGTGGCCGGCAACGCCGTGGCCACCGGCCCGGACGACGGAGCCACCGCCCGCTGGTCCTGCCTGCACGCCGGCCACGTCGAGCCGTCCAAGGACTTCGTCACCTGCCCGGCGGGCAGCGCGCTGGAGTCCTACCTCGACTTCCCCCAGTGCTGGGACGGCGTGCGCCTGGACTCACCCGACCACAAGAGCCACATGGCCTTCCCGGTGGCCGGCGAATGCCCGGCCACCCACCCGGTGCCGGTGCCCAAGCTCCGGCAAGTGCTGCGCTACCCGGTGACCGGCGACCCGGCCACCTTCGAACTGGCCTCGGGCGCCGGCTACACGATGCACGGCGACTTCTTCAACGCCTGGCCGGAGGCCGAGATGCGGCGCCGGGTCACGGACTGCGTCCGCGCCGTCGTCAAGTGCGGCCCGGACGGTGTCCCCGGCTGACCGCCCCCGCGCCCGCCCAGGGCGGCCACCGGCCGCCCGACTCCCCGACCGACCGAGGACCGGACCGGCAGCGAACCCGAGGAGCGCCATGACCGCGACCGCCCCATCCCACCGCGGCCGGGCCCGGCGCCGCGCGCCGGCCCTCGCCCTCGGCTGCGCCCTGCTGGCGGCCGGCTGCGGCGCCCCGCCGGCCGGCGGCACCGCGGACCCGGCGGGGGCCGGCGGGCTCAGCGCCACCGACCTCGCCTGGGCGCAGCTGATGATCCCGGTCGACGAGCTCCTGCTGCCCTTCCTCGACACCCTGGCGGAACGTGCCGACGACCCGGCGCTGCGCGCGCTCGGCGCCGGCCTCGTCCCCGACTACCAGGCGGAACTGGAGGCGCTGCACGGCCTGTTGACCGAGGCCGGGGTCGCCTACCGCAACCCGCACGTGGGCCACGACATGCCCGGCATGGTCACCGAGGAGGAACGGGACGAGCTGCTCGGCCTGACGGGCGGTGACTTCGACGAGGCGGCCCTGGCGCACCTCGTGGAGCACCTGACGCGGACGGCCGAGGTCTCCCGCGCGCAGACCGCCGCCGGCACCGACCCGGCCGCGGTCGCCCTCGCCGAGGAGCTGGTCCTGGCCCGCGACCGGCACCGCGCCGAGCTGGACCGGCGCACCCCCTGAACCCCCACCGCCGACCCACGGAACACGTCCGTCCCCACCGATCCCGCACCCGCCCCACCGAAAGGATCAGGACAAGATCATGCACCGCGGAAAACGGCCCCGACGCACCGTGGCGCTGCTCGCCACCGTCGCCCTCGCCCTCGGCCTCGGCACCCTCAACACCCCGGCCACGGCAGCCGAGGAGGAGGTCCTGCTCTCGTACAACAAGCCGGCCGAGGCCTCCAGCGCGCAGCACGACGGCAACTGCTGGGAGTGCGCCCCGGCCCGCGCCTTCGACCTGGACCCGGCCAGCCGCTGGGCCACCTCGCCGGAGACCGGCTGGACCGACCCCGGCTGGATCTCCGTCGACCTCGGCGCGCCCGCCCAGCTCAGCCGGGTCGTCCTCCAGTGGGATCCGGCCAACGCCAGCGCCTACGAGATCCAGGTCTCCGACGACAACCAGACCTGGCGGACCATCCACCAGACCACCCAGGGCGCCGGTTTCAAGGAGACCATCGAGGTCACCGGCAGCGGCCGGTACGTGCGGATGTACGGCACCGCGCGCTCCGGTCCCTACGGCTACTCGCTCTGGGAGTTCCAGGTGTACGGCACCGGCGGTGACCCGGAGACCCCACCGGCCGCCCCGCCCGACCCGGCGGAACCACTGGAACTGGTCTTCGGCGACGAGTTCGACGGCCCGGCCGGCGCCACCCCCGACCCCGCCAGGTGGACCTCCGACCCGGGCACCGGGCAGAACAACGAACTCCAGGTGTACACCGAGGACGCCAACACCCGGCTGGACGGGAACGGCAACCTGGTGATCGAGTCGCGCCGCGAGGAGACCCCGGGCAGCACCTGCCCCGTCGACCCACTCAGCGGCTCCACCACCTGCCAGTACACCTCCGGCCGGATCAACACCCACGGCACCTTCGACTTCACCTACGGCCGGGTCGAGGCGCGCATCCAACTGCCCGGCGGGCAGGGCCTGTGGCCGGCGTTCTGGATGCTGGGCTCCTCGTTCTACGACGAGGGCCGCCCCTGGCCGTACACCGGCGAGATCGACATCATGGAGCACGTCGGCCTGGAGCCCACCACCGTGCACTCCACGCTGCACGCCCCGGCGTACTTCGGCGCCGGCGGCCACGGCGGCTCCCTCGACCTGGGCGAGCCGGCCGGCGCCGACTTCCACGTGTTCGCGCTGGACTGGGACAGCCAGGGCATGGTGTTCACCGTCGACGACCAGGTGGTGCACACCGTGGACCGGGAGCAGTTGGAGACCACGGTGGGACCGTGGGTCTTCGACCACGACTTCTTCCTGATCCTCAACACGGCGGTGGGCGGCGACTGGCCGGGCCCGCCGGACGGCTCGACGGTCTTCCCGCAGCAGATGCGGATCGACTACGTGCGGGTCTACCAGTGACCTGACCCGCCGCGCCGGCCCGGCGGGTACGCCACACCCGCCGGGCCGGCCGCCGACCGGCACCTCACGCCGACTGGCGCACCACCAGCGAGGGGTGGAAGACCGCCGAGGGCAACGGCCGTTCCCCCGTGTCGATCTGACGGAGCAACAGCCGCGCCATCTCGGCGGCCATCTCCTCCACCGGCTGCCGGACCGTGGTCAGCGGCGGGTCGCAGGCCAGCGCGGAACTGCTGTCGTCGAAGCCGACCACCGCCACGTCCTGGGGCACCCGCCGCCCCGCCCGGTGCAGCGTGCTCACCGCGCCCAGCGCCATCAGGTCGTTGGCCACGAACACCCCGTCCACCGCCGGCTCGTCGGCCAGCAGCCGGCGCATCGCCGCCACCCCGCTGGCCTGTGTGAAGTCGCCCTCGGCCCAGGGCGCGTCCGGCTGCCCGCGGTCCGCCAGCGCCGCCCGGAAGCCGGCCAGCCGCTCCTGCGCCAACGGCAGGTCCTGCGGCCCGGCTATGGTCGCGATCCGCCGCCGGCCGCCGGCCAGCAGTCGCTCCGCGGCCAGCAGCGCCCCCGCGCGCTGGTCCACGTCCACGTAGGTCAACGGCGTCGGCGCGGCCGGCCGGGCCGCCAGCACCGCCGGCAGCGCCGTCCGCGACAGCAGTCCGGGCAGCGGGTCCTCGGCGTGCGAGGAGATCAGCACCACCCCGTCCACGTGGCCCTGCTGGAGATACCCCAACAGCTGGGTGCGGGACGCCTCGTCGTCGGCGAGGGTGAGCATCACCTGGACGCCCCGCGGCCGCAGCACCTCCAGCAGCCCGGTCAGCACCCGGCCGAAGTAGGGATCGGTGAAGATCCGACCGACGAACGGCCCGGTCACCGCACGCCGCTCCTGCTCCGAGACCACCAGGGCGACCGAGTCGGTGCGCCGGGTGACCAGCGAACGCGCCGCCCGGTTGGGCACGTAGCGGGTCCGGGCGATGGCCTCCTCGACCTGCCGGCGCAGGCGCGGATCGACGGTGGACTCGCCGTTGATCACCCGGGAGACCGTGGCCCGGGAGACCCCGGCCGCTCGCGCCACGTGCTCCAGCGTCACGGGCCGGGACGTCGGGGCGGGGTCCGTGGTCACCGGGTCTTTATACCTCCGGGACCCCGGCCGCCCGAAGCCGGGGAACGCCCGGCCCCACCGGCGCGCGGTGCCGCCGCCCGCCGGCTCGTAGGGTGGCGGCGTGACTGGAGGACGCATCGTGATCGTCGGCGCCGGCCTGGCCGGCGCCAACACCGCCCTGGCGCTGCGGGAACGGGGCTGGCGCGGGCCGTTGACCCTGCTCGGCGCCGAGCCGTACCGGCCCTACGACCGGCCGCCGCTCTCCAAGGAGGTGCTGCTCGGCCAGCCGGCCGAGGTGGACCTCGACATCGACTTCGAGGCGCACGACATCGAGTTGGCGCTCGGCCGCACCGCCACCCGGCTCGACGTCCGAGCCCGCCGGTTGGCGACCGACGGCGGCCCGCTCGACTACGCCTCCGTGGTGCTCGCCTGCGGCGCCGTCGCGGTCGACCTGCCGGGCACCGCTGGCCTGCCGCACGTCCACACCCTGCGCACCAGGGACGACGCCGAGCGGCTGCGGCCGGTGTTGGCGGCCGCCGGCAGCCTGGTGATCGTCGGCGCCGGCTGGATCGGCGCCGAGGTGGCCACGGCGGCCCGCGCCGCCGGCTGCGCCGTCACCGTGGTGGAGGCCGGCCCGCACCCGCTGGCCGGCACGCTGCCGGCCGAGGTCGCCGAGCGGCTGGCCGCCTGGTACGCGGCGGCCGGCGTCCGGCTGCGCACCGGGGTGGCGGTGACCGCGGTCCGGGAGGGCGAGGTCGAGCTGGCCGACGGCACCGTGCTGGGCGCCGAAGCGGTGCTGGTCGGCATCGGCTCCCGCCCGGACACCGACTGGCTGGCCGGCTCCGGGGTGCCGCTGGACGGCTCGGGGGCGGTGCTCGCGGACGCCCGGCTGGCGACCGAGGCGCCCGGCGTGTACGCGGTCGGCGACTGCGCCTCCTACCCCTCGGCGCGCTTCGGCCGCCGGCTGCTGACCCACCACTGGCAGAACGCGCTGGATGGGGCGGGCACGGTGGCGGCCACCCTGCTGGGCGAGCCGGTCAGCCACGATCCGGTGCCGTACTTCTGGTCCCGGCAGTTCGGCCGCTACCTCCAGTACGCCGGGCACCACCGGCCGGACGACCGGCTGGTGTGGCGGGTGCCGGACGGCGCCCAGGACGGGCCGTGGAGCGTCTGCTGGACCCGCGACGGGCGGCTGACCGCGGTGCTCGCCGTGGACCGGCCGCGCGACCTGCTCCAGGGGCGGCGGCTGGTCGACCGGCTGGCCGAGGTCGACCCGGCGCGGCTCGCCGACCCGGACGTGCCGCTGAAGTCGGCCGCGCGCTGACGGTTGTCAGTGGGAGATGGCAGGCTGGAGGGGTGACCGAGATTGATGCGAAGACCGACGCTCTCGTCCCCGCCTGGCTCACCCTGCCCGACATCGCCGAAGCCCTGGACGTGGAAGTCACCCGGGTCCGCCAGCTGGTCAAGGAGGGCCAGCTGATCGCGGTGCGCCGCGGTGAGAACCGGGTCCTGCAGGTGCCGGCCGACTTCATCGGGGAGGGCAGGATCGTCCGTGGCCTCACGGGCACCCTCACGCTGCTGCGGGACGACGGCTTCTCCGACGAGGAGATGCTGGAGTGGCTGTTCACCCCGGACGACAGCCTCCCCGGCACCCCGGCCCAGGCCCTGCGGGAGAATCGCGGGACGGAGGTGAAGCGCCGCGCCCAGGCGCTCGCCGTGTAGACCACCAGCCGGTGGCGGGGCGCTCGCCCCGCCACCGGCCGCACCCCTGGGGGGATCGATGCTCGCCGACGCGCGGCTCTACCTGTGCACGGACGCCCGCCGCCGGCAGGGCGACCTGCCCGAGTTCCTGGACGCCGTGCTGGCCGGCGGGGTGGACATCGTCCAGCTCCGGGACAAGGAGCTGGAGGCCGCCGAGGAGCTGCACCACCTGCGGATCATGGCCGACGCCTGCCGCCGGCACGGCCGGCTGCTGGCGGTCAACGACCGGGCGGACATCGCGCACGCGGCCCGTCCCGACGTGCTGCACCTGGGCCAGGGCGACCTGCCGGTGCCGGCGGCCCGGGCCATCCTCGGCCCCGGGCCGGTGATCGGCCGCTCCACGCACGCGCCCGCCGAGGTGGACGCCGCGCTGGCCGACCCCGAGGTCGGGTACTTCTGCGTCGGGCCCTGCTGGCCCACGCCGACCAAGCCGGGCCGCCCGGCGCCCGGGCTGTCCCTGGTGCGCTACGCCGCCGGGCTGCGGCCGAGCCGCCCCTGGTTCGCCATCGGCGGGATCGACGCGGGGAACCTCGACGAGGTGCTGGCGGCCGGCGCCCGCCGGGTGGTGGTGGTCCGCGCCCTCACCGAGGCCGCCGACCCGGAGGCCGCCGCCGCCGAGTTGGCGGGCCGGCTGCGCGCCTGTCCGGACCCCGGACGAACGCCCCGTTGATCGGGAAAGCTGGGTAGCCTGCGGTCATGGCCCTAGGGATTCCCAGCACGATGACGGACCGCGCCGCCACCGTTCGTGAACTCCTCGCGGCGGGCGAGCGGTCGTACTCCTTCGAGTTCTCGCCACCCAAGACCGAGCGGGGCGAGAAGACCCTGTGGAGCGCCATCCGGCGGGTGGAGGCGGTGGGCCCCACCTTCGTCTCGGTCACCTACGGCGCCGGCGGCAGCTCCCGGGAGCGCACCGTGCGGGCCACCGAGCAGATCGCCACCGACACCACGCTCACCCCGGTCGCCCACCTCACCGCCGTCCAGCACTCGGTGGCCGAGCTGCGCAACATCATCGGCCAGTACGCCGACGCCGGCATCCGCAACATGCTGGCGCTGCGCGGCGATCCGCCGGGCGACCCGATGGCCGAGTGGGTCCGGCACCCGGAGGGCGTGGACCACGCCGTCGAACTGGTCCGGCTGATCAAGGAGTCCGGGGACTTCTGCGTGGGCGTCGCCGCGTTCCCCGAGATGCACCCCAGGTCGACCGACTGGGACACCGACATCCGGCACTTCGTGGACAAGTGCCGCGCGGGTGCCGACTTCGCGATCACCCAGATGTTCTTCTACCCGGAGGACTACCTCAGGCTCCGCGACCGGGTGGCCGCCGCGGGGTGCGCCACCCCGATCATCCCCGAGATCATGCCGATCACCCACGTGCGGCAGATCGAACGATTCCAGCAGCTCAGCAACACGACCTTGCCGCCCGACCTGAAAAGGCGCATCCTCGCGGTCAAGGACGACCCGATGGCTGTACGCTCGGTCGGGATCGAGTTCGCCACCGAGTTGTCTGCGCGGCTGATGGACGAGGACATTCCTGGCCTGCACTTCGTCACGCTGAACACATCGAGTCACTCCACGGCAACGCTGGACGTCTACAAGAACCTGGGTCTGCATCAGCGGTCCTAGTGCAGTGCGGAGAGAGGCGTAATGGGCTGGACGGTCCTCTACATCGCGTTCGGGGTCGTGGCGCTCTGGCTCCTCGGTGAGGTGCTGCTCCAGTACAAGGCCCGGCTGCGCTGGCGGTTGGTCGCGTTCTTCGGCTTCCTCGGCGTCGTCATCGGTGTGTTGCTGCCGGCGTTGCCCGTCATCGCGCTGGGCGCCGTGGCCTTCGCCACCGGCCAGACCTTCGTGACCCTCTCCTTCCGCCGGGGCTTCTCCACCGGCTGGGCGCTGGGCGGCAAGCCGGGCACCAGCCGGCGCCGACGCGAGCAGGCCGGCGACGACCACGCCGACGACGGGCCGGACGAGGCGGGCAGCGTCCCCCTGCCCCCGCCCCCGCCGCCCCCGGGCTCGGCGGCCGGCCAGGACCACGAAGAGGGCTTCGCCACCCAGCAGTTCACCCGTCAGGACTTCGGGGCCGACCCCCCCGAGGCCGAGCGGTTCGGTCATCAGGCCGCGGGCCGGGAGGAGTTCGGGCAGCCGACCCCGGGTCAGGAGGAGTTCGCCGAGCCGGCCTACGCGGCCGGTGGCTACGGCTACCCCGACGGCTACCAGGACCCGGCCGCCGAGGCCGCCTACCAGGAGCCCTACCCGGGCGCCCACCAGCAGAGCTACGGCGGCGCCACCGGCTACACCGAGCAGGGCCAGTACCTGGCAGGCGGCACCGACGGCTACGGCTACCAGACCGGCTGGGAGAGCCAGAGCGACGCGCACGCCGGCCAGCAGGGCGCCGGCCAGCCGGCCCAGGCCGGCTTCGGCGGCGAGAGCGGCGGCTACCCGGGGAGCGACGGCTGGTCCGACGGCGCGGGCACCCCGTACTACCAGGAGACCCCCGCGGGCGGCGTCTGGGTCCCCCAGCAGCGCGAGGGCACCGCCGACGAGGACCCGTACGGGTACCAGCAGCAGCAACAGCAGCCGGCCGACCCGTACGGCCAGCAGCCGGGGTACGACCCGTCCGGCTCCGGCTACTACTACAACGACGGCCGCTACCCGTCCGGTTGACCGGGCCGGCCGGCCCCGGCCGGGTGTTCAGTAGGAGCCCCGCCAGCCCGGCCCCTCCACGATCAGACCGGCGGCCAGCGCCCCCGACATCCCCACCTGGGCCAGGCCACCACCCGGATGGGCGGCCGCGCCGACCCGGTAGGCGCCGGCCAGCCGGCCGGTGTTGGCGGCGGCCAGGAACGCGCCGTCCGCCCCGCCCAACGCCGGCGCCGGCACCGCGCCGCCGGCCGCCCCGGTGGCCGCCGCGAGATCCAGCGGGGTGTGGGTCACCGACCACAGCACCCGCTCCCGCAGGCCGAGGCCGGCCGCCTCGGCGGCCGCCAGCAGCCGCTCCCGCCACCGCGCCACCAGCGCCTCGTCCGACCAGTCCAGACCGTCCGCGCCGTGCGCCGGCACCAGGGCGGAGAGCACCGCGGTCTCCCGGCCGGCGGGCCGCAGCGTCGCGTCGTCCGGCCGGTAGACCAGCGTCACCGGGCCGCCCCGGTGCAGCAGGGTGCGATGGGCGACCCCGGCCGGCCTGGCCCCGTCCAGCGCCAGGAACAGGGTGAACCGGCCACATGCGCCGGCGCGTTCACCGGCGCGCGGCGCGCCCCAGACCACCGCGTCGGCCGCCACGGTCTCCCCGTCGGCCAGCCGCACCCCCGCCGCCCGGCCGTCCGCCCGCAGCACCTCGGCCACCTCGGCGCCGAACCGGAACGTCACCCCACGCTCCCGACAGCGGGTGTGCAGCGCGTCGGCCAGCACCCGCATCCCACCCACCGGGTACCAGCTGCCGAAGGTCTGCTCCACATAGGCCAGCACCGCGGCGTCCGCCGGGGCCGACCGCGGGTCGAGGCCGTACTCCTGCACGGTGCCGGTCAGCACCGCGGCCAGCGCCTGATCGCCCAGCTCGTCGGCCGCCAGCTCGGTCAGACTCGGCGCGCGCCGGCGCAACAGCCCACGCCGGCGCGCCGGATAGCGCTCGGCGCGCAGCGCCCCCCGCTGCTCGGCCGAGGTCAACGGCTCCTCAAACAGCGGGCGTCGGCTCGCCTCCCAGGTCTCCCTGGCCCGGCCCAGCAGCGCGCCCCAGCGCTCCCCGGCGCCGGCCCCCACCGTCTCGTCCAACGCCCGCCGCACCCCGCCCGGGGAGAGCCCGGGCAGCCGCAGCACCCGGCCGTCGGCGAACCGGTGCTCCACCGCCGGGTCCAGCACCTTGCGCAGCTCCAGGCAGTCCGCCAGCTCGCCCGGTGGCCGGCCCCGGCCGCGCGGCGCGGTCTTCAGGAACAGGTCGCGCCAGACCGCCGGCAGGTGCAGCAGCCCGGGACCGGTGTCGAAGCTGAAACCGCCCCGGCTCAGCCGCCCCAGCGCCCCGCCGTGGGTCGCCCCGCGTTCCAGCACCGTCACCCGCCGGCCAGCAGTCGCCAGCCGGGCGGCCGCCGCCATCGCGCCCATCCCGGCGCCCACCACCACGACCGCGTCCGCCGTCGTCCCGCTCATCGCCCGTCCTCCCGCGCTTCCGGTGGCCCGCCGTGCCCCGCGTCCCCGGCACCCAGCCGGCCGTGCAGCAGCACCGCCAGCGCACCCCGCACCTCGTCCTGGTCCCGCTCCGGATGGAACGCCTGCCAGTCCAGGGCCCCGGTCAGCACCATCCCCACCAGCGCGCCGGAGGTCAGCTCGATGTCCAGATCGGGCCGCAGCTCGCCGGACTTCACCCCGTCGGCCAGCACCTCCTCCACCACCCCGACCAGCTGCCGGCGCACCACCAGCAGCGTCGGGTACCAGGCGCGGTTGGTCCGCCACTGCTCGGCCACCAGCAGCCGGACGAGGTCCAGGTGCCCGGCGACGAAGGACAGCCCCGCCCCGACCATCGCCTCCAGCGCCGGCAGCGCGCCACCGGGCGTCGCGTCGGCCGCCCGCCGCAGCACCCCGGTCAGCGACGCGACGCCGTCCCGCAGCAGCTCCTCGAACAGCTCGGTCTTGCCGGAGAAGTTGTAGTAGACGGTGCCCTTGGCGACGCCGGCCCGCTCGGCGATCTGCTCAACCGTCGTGGCGGAGAGGCCCTGCTCGGCGAAGAGGGTGACGGCGGCCCGGTGGAGCCGCTCCCGGGTCGCGCTGCGCCGAGGGCTCGTAGCTGTCATGGGGGAGATTCTCTCTTCCCTGGCCAGAAGGCGTGCGCCGGGGATTGTCAGTGCCATGGGTCACCATGTGCACAACTGCGCATACGCGCAGGACCATCGGACCGTTGGACCGCTGAATGGCGACTGACTGGAGGCTCGTCATGACCGGACTCCCGACTGATGTGCACCCTGTGCCGCGCCGGGCCCTCGCGCCCCGCGGCGCGCTCGACCTGCTGGCCCAGGCCGAGCGTGGCCTCAACGACGCGGCCGTGCTGGCCGACCCGGGGGAGGCCTTCGTCGCGGCGCACCTGGCCGCGCTGCGCGCCGCCGCCGCCGTGCTCGCGGTGCGGGCCAGGCCCGAGCTCTCGCCGCGGCGCCGCCGGATACGCAGCGTGTGGGAGGTGCTGCCCGAGGTGGCCCCGGAGTTCGCCGAGTGGAGCGTGCTGTTCGCCGGCACGGCCGACCGGCGGGCGCGGATAGAGGCCGGCATCCGGGGGGTCGCCAGCCGCCCCGACGCGGACGAACTGCGCCGGGCCGCCGGCTTCTTCCTCCGGCTGGTGGAGGAGATGCTGCTGCGCCAGCCGGTGCTGCGCGCGGACCGCGACGCCGGGGGGTCGCCCGCGAAGTAGGGTGGGGGCGCAGTCTTCCCCCGCCCAGCGAGGAGCCCCAGGTCATGCCGTCACCGTCGAGCGCCCGCCCCGTGGGTGACCCGTCGTCCTCGCCGCCCGCCGCCCCGCGCGCCGGCGTGGTGTGGGAGGTGCTGCGGGAGGCGTTGCGGGAACGCGCCGAGCGAGCCGGCCGGCCGGCGCTCGACGTGCTGGACATGGGGGGCGGCAGCGGCAGCTTCGCCGTGCCGGTGGCCGGCCTCGGCCACCGGGTCACCGTGGTCGACCCGAGCCCCGACGCGCTCTTCGCGCTGGGCCGGCGGGCCGCCGAGGAGGGCGTCGCCGACATGGTGCGTGGCGTCCAGGGCGACACCCAGGACGTGCTGGAGGTCGCCGGCCGTGGCGTCTTCGACCTGGTGCTGTGCCACGGCGTGCTGGAGCACGTGGAGGACCCGGCCGCCGGGCTGCGGTCCGTGGCCGGCGCGCTGCGCCCCGCCGGTGGCACGCTGAGCCTGCTCGCGGCCGGCGTGGGCGGCACGGTCCTGGCCCGGGCGCTCGCCGGCCGGTTCACCGAGGCGCGCACGGCGCTGACCGACCCGGCGGGCCGCTGGGGCGAGCACGACCCGGTCCCGCACCGCTTCACCGTGGAGCGGCTCACCGAGCTGCTGACCGCGGCCGGGCTGGCCCCCGGCCGGGTGCACGGGGTGCGGATCTTCGCCGACCTGCTGCCCGGCCGGCCGCTGGACGCCGAGCCGGACGCGGACGCCGCCCTCGCCAGACTGGAGGCGGAGGCCGCCGCACACCCCGCCTTTCAGGCGATGGCGTCACAACTGCACGTGTTGGCCGAGGTTCCGGGCGAAGCATAGTCGGACTCCTCGTATCATCGGGATCAGCCCTCCGGCATGACCATGGGCGACCAGGGGAAGAAGAGGACCAATCCCCGGGGGCCTGGTCAGCCGGTGTAGTGGGCGAAATTGGCGTACAGGGGTGGGTTTCACAGGAACATTTACCTGCCTATCCTTGAAGGGTCGGAAACGGTCGCCACCGCGACCGGCGAGTAGGAGGACTCCGTGCCGCTCTCGGACCACGAGCAGCGCATGCTCGAACAAATGGAGCGCGCGCTGTACGCCGAAGATCCCAAGTTCGCGACCACGCTTGAGGGCTCGGAGCTGCGCACTGTCACGCGCAAGCGGGTGTACCAGGCGATCGCCGGCTTCGTGCTGGGGATCGGCCTTCTCATGGGAGGCATGGTCGCCCAGCTCATCTGGTTGAGCGTGATCGGCTTCCTGATCATGCTCGGCTGCGCCGTGATCGCGGTGACCGGCTGGCGCCGGGGCCCCGTGCAGCAGGGCGAGCCGCTGGGTGGGCAGGCCGCTGGCGGCGGACGACGTCAGCGCGGTGCCAAGCGGCGTTCGATGATGACGCGGATCGAGGATCGCTGGCAGCGCCGCCGGGACGCCAGGGGCGAGTGACCCTCGGGGGCCCCGCCGCACTGTCCCGAGGCGCCGCACGCACGCTTCACAAGGGGCCGCCCCGCCGGGGCGGCCCCTCGTCGCGCCGTCACCCCTTCGGGGCGACCTGCGCCACCGCGGGCTGACGCGGGGCCCCGGGCCGGGGGAGACGCGCCGGGCCCCGTCCGGGCGGGCCCGTCGCCGGCGCCTTCCGCCCCGACCGGGGCGGGCCGTCGCCGGTGCGAGCGTGGTCCCGCGCCCGCCCGCCGGTCCGGCGAGGCCCCGGCCCGCCCCGGGAGGCTGCCCACGAGTCCCGTCCCCGGGCGCGCGCGGCGCCCCGCCGCCCGCCGCCGGCCCCCGGCCCTGCCGCGGGCCCCCGGAGGGGTCAGCCGCGGCGGGGGATCACCCGAGTGGCGGAGCGGGGGAGGAAACGTGCCCGGAGGCGGGCCAGCCGGGGCAGGCCGGCGGCCAGCCCGGTCCGGATCAGGGCCAGCTGGCCGGCCCAGCCGGAGCGGCCGCTCCGGTCGGCCCGCCCCTGCTCCGGCGGCGCGAACAGCTCCGTCTCCACCGCCGTGGCCAGCTCCCGCACAGCGGCCGTGGCCGGCTCGTCCAGCCGGGCCACCCGCACGATCCGCTCCGCCGCCTGCCGCGGCGTCTCGCTGCCCACCGGCTCGATGCCGTGGTCCCAGGCGCTGTCGGTCAACTCCCGCCAGGCGCCCAGTGGTCCGGCCGCCGGCGCGAGCCGGCGCGCCCTGATCCTGATGCGCCACAGCAGCGGACCGGTCAGCAGCAGGAGCAGCAGCGCCGCCCCTCCGCCCCAGATGACCGGCCAGACCGGGAAGCCGGCCTCGTCCTGGTCCTGTTCGGGCGTGGTGGGCTCCGGCCGGCACTCGCCGTCGACCGCCGGGTCGCACTCGTCGGGGGCGGTCGGGGTCGGGTCGGCCGAGGGCTCCGTCTCGTCCGTGGGCTCCTCGCTGGGCTCCGGGTCCGCCGGCTCGGCCGGCTGGTTCGGCTCCGGGCGGGTGTACTCGGGGGTGCTGCCCTGGCCGGGGGTGGGCTCGAAGCGCACCCAGCCGATGCCCTCGAAGTACAGCTCGGGCCAGGCGTGCGCGTTGTGCGCGCCGATCACGTACTCGCCGCTCGCCGTCCGGTTCCCCGGGGTGAAGCCCACCGCCACCTGGGCCGGGATGCCCAGGGTGCGGGCCATCGCCGCCATGGTGAAGGCGAAGTGGACACAGAAACCTTCCTTCTGGTCCAGGAAGTTGACGATCGCCTCCGGACCGCTGCCCGAGTCCACCTCGATGTCGTAGCGGAAGCCGCCGGCCTGCGCGAACCACTCCTGGAGCGCCACCGCCTGCTCGTACGGGTTCTCCGCGCCGGCCGTGACCTCCAGGGCGGTCTCCCGCACCCGCCCCGGCAGGTTGTCGGGGATCCGGGTGTAGTACTCCAGGAAGGTGGGGTCCGGCGTCGGTGCCTGGCTGAGCTGCTCCCTGGTGGGGCTCACCACCAGGTGCTCGACCTGGTAGGACAGGCCACGGGTGGTCAGCTCGGGGTCGTCGGAGACCAGGGTCTGCGAGCCCCGGTCGTAGGACCAGCCGCCCTCCACCGTCACCGAGGTCGTCGGGTAGGGCACCGGCAGCGAGGTCTGGGCGTAGTTGTCGCGCACCCGCACCTCGGTCTCCGCGCCGGCGGCCGCCACCTCGGCGCCCAGCCCGGTCACCGGCCACGGCCGGGTGGGCGGCTGGTCCTGGTGCCAGTTGGACGAGGCCCACTCGGTGCCGTTGAACTGGTCGAGCGCCATCAGCCGCAGGTACATCTCGCCGGGCGGCGCCCCGTCGCTGCGGTAGGTCAGCAGCCGCACGTTGTCCGGCTGGTTGAGCTGGTCCTTCAGGGCCACCACCGGGTCGACGGAGATCCCCGCCGCGTCCCCTTCGGTGCCCGTCCGGCCGTCACCCGAGGGGTCCAGCAGGCCCTCGCCGAGGTTGGGCAGCAGCAGCGGCACGACCAGCGCGAGGCCCAGCGTCAGCGCCCCGATCCGCCGGCCGCCGCGCGACCTGGGCCGGTTCGCGAAGGTCTGGTCCCGCGCCGCCATCCAGCGGCCCCGGCCGGGGCCGCCGAAGAACAGCCCCCAGTGGCTGAGCCGTTCGCCGCCCTCGCTGAGCAGCAGCAGCAGGTAGCCGACCGCGGCGGCCGCGAAGTACGGCCAGGCGGCGGCTTCCTGGCCGACGCCGGCCGCCACCGAGTAGAGCGCCAGCAGCGGCAGGCCGGCCGCGGCGGCGTTCCGCAGCGGCACCGCGAGCACGTCCACCAGCAGTCCGACCAGCAGCACCCCGCCGAAGACCAGCAGCCGGATGCCCTCGGTGGTCGGGGCCGGCGTGGTGTAACGGCCTATGTCGTCGGCGCCGGTGGTGATCAGCTGCCCGAACCGTTCGAGGACGGCGGGCGTCGGCACCACGGCGGCCAGCGCGTACTCGCTCGCCGAGGCCAGGGTGAGCAGCACCAGCGCGGACAGTAGCTGGCCGAGCGCCACCAGGCTGGCGGGCAGCCGGGTGTGCCGCAGCAGGATCCCGCAGCCGGTCTGCACCAGCAGCAGCAGCGCGCTCTCCGCCAGCCAGTCGGTGCCGGCCACCAGCGGCAGCAGCGAGCCGGCGGCCAGCACCGTGGCCAGCCACGCCGCCAGCGCCGTCCGGATCTCGCCGGTACGCGGCTCGCTCATCCCCGACCACCCCCCGACAGTTCGGCCGCGGCCTGTTGCCACAGCGTGCCCAACGGCACCCCCGGGTGGTGGGCGAGGGCGGTCCAGCCCCCGTTCCGCAGCCCGGTCAGCCGGTCCTGCTCGATCCGCGGGTCCAGCTGGCCGGCCACCACGAAGGCGGCCGAGCCGCCGGCGCGGGCCGCCATCCGGCCCAGCACCCCGGCCTGCGCCTGGTCGACCGAGCCGAGGAAGGCCAGCAGCAGTTCGCCCCGGCCGGTCCGCTGGGCGGCCAGCGCCCCCTCGAAGCCGGCGGCGTCCGAGTGGTCCACCACGGCCAGGAAGTCCAGCAGCTGGCCGGTCAGCTCGTTGGCGTCCCCCAGGTTGGCGCCCGGCGCCGGCAGCCGCCGCCCGTCATCCGTCAACAGCGCTACCTCGTAGCCCTGTTGGGCCAGCTGCGCCAGCGCCGAGGCGGCGGCCGAGACGACCCGCTCGAACGGGGCCACCGCGCCGCCCAGCACGTAGCCGGCGCGCCGGGTGTCCAGCAGCACCGTGCAGCGGGCCCGCTGCGGCTGCTCCTCGCGGCGCACCATCAGCGCGCCCCGGTGCGCGGTGGCCCGCCAGTGCACCCGGCGCAGGTCGTCGCCGTGCCGGTACTCGCGGGGGATCAGGTCCTCCTCGCCGGCCGCGGCCAGCGCCCGGCGCCGCCCCACCCCGTCCCCCGGCGCCCCGCCGCCCAGGGAGACCGGCGGCAGCGACTCGATGGCGGGCAGCACCGTCAGGGTGTCGAAGGCCCTGAAGGACCTGGTCAGCTCCACCATCCCGAACGGGTCGGCCAGCCGCAGCTGGAGCGGCCCCAGCGGGTACCGGCCGCGCAGCTCGGAGCGGACCCGGTAGGTCACCTCGCGGTGGCCGCCCGGCTCGATCCGGTCCAGCACGAACCGGGGCCGGGGGCCCAGCACGTAGGGCACCCGGTCCTGGAGCAGCAGCGTGCCGCTGGGCAGCCGTGCCACGTTCGCCAGCCGCAGCTGCACCCGGCACTCCTGGCCGGCCGGGATCCGCTCCGGTGACAGCCGCCGGGCGGCCGTCACCCGGCTGCGGGTGCGGTGCGTCACTACGACGGCGACCAGCGGCAGCACGATCAGCAGCGCGCCGACCCGCAACAGGTCCGGCTGGCCCAGCAGGTAGGCGCAGCCGACGGCCGCCACCCCGGCGGCGAGGAACGACCGGCCCCGCGTGGTGAGGCCGCTGAACGCGGCCCGCAGCGGGCCGGGGCGGTCGATGCTCGGCTCTGTCCCGGCACCGTCGCCGGGCCCGGGAGCGAGCATCAGAACCCCCGCGTCCGCTGGCCGCCGTACGGGTCGGGTGTCGAGGTGCGGCGCACGATGTCGGCCACGAACTGCTCGGTGGTGTGCCGGTTGAAGTGCGCCTGCGCGTTCGGCAGCAGCCGGTGCGCCAGCACCGGCACGGCCAGCCGCTGCACGTCGTCGGGCAGCACGAAGCCCCGGCCGGCCAGCGCGGCCGCCGCCTTGGCCGCCTGCAACAGGTGCAGGGTGGCCCGGGGCGAGGCGCCCAGCCGTAGCTCGGGGTGGTTGCGGGTGGCGCCGGCCAGCTCGATCACGTAGCGCCGCACCGCGTCCGAGACGTGCACCTGGCGGACGGTCTCGACCAGCTTGACGATCTCGTCGGCGTGCGCGGCCGGCCGCAGCGCGTCGATGGGGGAGGCGTTCGACTGGTGCTCCAGCATCCGCAGCTCGGCGTCCGGGCTGGGGTAGCCGACCGAGAGGCGGGCCATGAAGCGGTCCCGCTGGGCCTCCGGCAGCGGGTAGGTGCCCTCCATCTCCACCGGGTTCTGGGTGGCGATCACCATGAACGGCTCCGGCAGCCGGTGGGTGTGCCCGTCGGCGGTGACCTGCCGCTCCTCCATGGCCTCCAGCAGCGCCGACTGGGTCTTCGGCGAGGCCCGGTTGATCTCGTCGCCGATCACGATCTGCGCGAAGATGGCGCCCGGCCTGAACTCGAACTCGGCCCGCTCCTGGTCGAAGACGCTGATCCCGGTGATGTCGGACGGCAGCAGGTCCGGCGTGAACTGGATGCGCCGCACCGAGCAGTCGACCGACCTGGCCAGCGCCTTGGCCAGCATGGTCTTGCCCACCCCTGGCACGTCCTCCAACAGCAGGTGGCCCCCGGCGAGCAGCACGGTCAAGGACAGCTGGACGACCTCCGGCTTGCCCTCGATCACGCTCTCCACGGCCCGCCGAACGCGATCAGCCGTGGCGCTCAGATCGTTGACCTTCGCGTGCTCCTCATAGGTCGTCAACCGGCCATCCTCCACCCTTGTCCATGCCTCGCTCCGGCCCGACGCCGCGGGCCCCGAGCCGGAACACCCGTCATCCACCCCGGACAGCCGGCGCGCGCACCGCGGTTGCGGACCCGCCACGATCCGCGTGTTCCGCCGGGTGCGCGCGGCGGGTCAGTCCTGGTCGTCGTTCGGGTCGATCTCCCGGAGCAGACCGCTGGTCACGTCGAACACGAAGCCGCGTACGTCATCAGTGTGGAGGAGGAACGGCGAGGTGCGCACACGGGCCATCGACTGCCGGACATCCTGGTCGACGTCGGTGAAGGACTCCACGGCCCAGCTCGGCTTCTGGCCGACCTCCCGCTCCAGCTCCTGCCGGAAGCCCTCGGTGAGTTGTTCCAGGCCGCAGTTGGTGTGGTGGATCAGCACCACGGAGGTCGTCCCCAGCGCGCGCTGACTGATCGTCAGGGACCGGATGATGTCGTCGGTGACCACGCCGCCCGCGTTGCGGATGGTGTGGCAGTCTCCCAGGTCGAGCCCGAGCGCGGCGTGCAGGTCGAGTCGGGCGTCCATGCAGGCCACGATCGCCACCCGGCGGACCGGGCGGGCGTTCATCCCCGGGTCGGTGAAGCTCTGCGCGTACTTCTGGTTGGCGTCGACCAGCTGGTCGGTGACCGTTTTTGGCATAGCCGTGACGGTAGTACGCGCCCGCCCCGCGCATGGCGGCATCCCGGGTGACGCGGCTCACAGCGTCCCTCGGGCGCCTCCCGCGCACGCCGCGCGAGCCGGCGTTACGCCGAAACGCCGTACCCCGAGAACCTCAGTGATTGACCGGGGATACAGGTGGGCTAGTGTGACGCGCACTGGGAGGCGCACGCCAGGCCGCCGTCTTCGCCCGCCCGCCGCACGTCCTCCTTCGACACTCCCCTGATCTCCGCAGCAGATCCTCGAAGGTCCCCGGAAGGCGCATGACGACCAGCAACGACCGTCCGCCGGAAGTCCGGCACCGCCCCGTGATGCTCCAGCGCTGTGTGGAGCTGCTGGGGCCGGCGCTCGCCGCCCCGGGGGCCGTGGTGGTGGACTGCACCCTCGGCCTCGGCGGGCACAGCGAGGCGCTGCTGACCGCCTTCCCCGAGGCCCGGCTGATCGCGCTGGACCGGGACCGCACCGCGCTGCGGCTGGCCGGCGAGCGGCTGGCGCCGTTCGGCGACCGGGCCACCCTGGTGCCCGCCGTCTACGACGAACTGCCCGCGGTGCTGGCCCGGCTGGGCGTCCCCCGGGTGGCCGGCGTCCTCTTCGACCTGGGCGTCTCCTCGATGCAGCTGGACGAGGACGACCGCGGCTTCGCCTACGCCAGGGACGCCCCGCTGGACATGCGGATGGACCAGGAGTCCGGGCCGAGCGCCGCCGACGTGCTCAACACCTACCCGCCCGGCGAGCTGGTCCGGGTGCTGCGCGTCTACGGCGAGGAGCGCTTCGCCCGCAAGATCGTGGAGGCCGTGGTCCGGCGGCGCGCGGTCGCCCCGCTGACCGGCAGCGCCGAGCTGGTCGCGCTGATCAGGGAGGCGCTCCCGCAGGCCGCCAAGCGCACCGGCGGCAACCCGGCCAAGCGCACCTTCCAGGCGCTGCGGATCGAGGTCAACGGCGAGCTGGCGGTGCTGGAACGGGCGATGCCGGCCGCCGTGGACGCGCTGGCCGTCGGCGGGCGGATCGTGGTGCTCTCCTACCACTCGCTGGAGGACCGGCTGGTGAAGCGGGTCCTCACCCGGGGCTCCCGGCACACCGCGCCGCCCGAGCTGCCCGTCGTGCCCGAGCAGTACCAGCCGCGGCTGCGGCTGCTCACCCGCGGTGCCGAGCTGCCGTCGGAGGACGAGGTGGCGGAGAACCGCCGCGCCGCCCCCGCGCGGCTGCGGGCCGCCGAGCGCGTGCGGGAGGGGGGATGAGCCGCCGTGACCGCTTCGCCACCCGCGCCGGGCTGACCCGGCTGGTCGGCCTGGGCCAGCCGCGCGGCGCCAACGCGGCGCGGGCGCCGTTCGTGCTGCTGGTGGTGGTCCTGCTGGGCGCCGGCATGGTGACGCTGCTGATCCTCAACGCCTCGCTCAACCAGGGCTCCTTCATGCTGAGCGAACTGCGCCGGGAGACCCAGGAGCTGACCGACGAGCAGCAGCGCCTGCAGGCCGAGGTGGACGGCTACTCGGCGCCCGGCGCGCTCGCCGAACGCGCCACCGAGCTGGGGCTGGTGCCCGCCGGCCCGCCGGCCTTCCTGGGCGCGGACGGCGAGTTGCTCGGCGGGGTCACCCCGAGCCCGGCGCCCGAGCCGGTCGAGCCGACCGAGCCCGACGAGGGCGTGGTGGAGCCGGCGCCCGAGCTGCCGACCGAGGTCGTGCCGCAGGGCGCGGCGGCTGAGGACGCCGAGGACGCGCCCGAGGAGCCGGCCGAGGCAGAGGCCGAGCCCGAGCCCGAGGCGGGCGCCGAGCCGGACCAGGAGCCGGCGGCCGGCGCCGAGCCGACGCCGGACGACGCCGCGCCCGCCCCGGTCGCGCCGCCGGCGGCCGAGCCGGCGCCGCCCGCCGGCCCGCCGGCCGGCCCGCCGCTCCCGCCCGCCGAAGGAGCGAACCCATGACCGACCAGCGCCCGGCCGGTGCCGCGCCCGGCCGACGGGAGTCACCATGAGTGCCCCCAGATCCCCCAGGAACCCCAGGAGCCCGGGCCCGCCCCGTCCCCGCGGCGGCCAGCGCCCCCGCGCCGGGACCGGCGCGCTGCGGCTGGCCAGGCCGCGGCCCCGACTGCGGCTGGTCGGCGTCGGCCTGACGCTGGTGATGCTGGTCTTCGCGGTGCGGCTGGTGCAGGTGCAGGCGGTGGGCGCCGCCTCCTACACGGAGCAGGCCGCGCTCAACCGCTACGTCAGCGTCCCGCTGACCGCGGAGCGCGGCGACATCACCGACCGCACCGGCACCGCGCTGGCCACCACCGTGGACGCCTACGACATCACCGCCGACCCGCTGCTGTTCAGCCCGGAGGAGTCCGGGGTGGCGGACGCGCCCGAGCAGGCCGCCGCGCTGCTGGCGCCGATCCTGGGCCGGGACGAGGCCGAGCTGGCCGACCTGCTCGACGACCCGGAGAGCCGGTACGTGGTGCTGGCCAGGGCGCAGACCCCGCAGACCTGGCGGCAGATCCGCGACCTGCGCGGCACCCTCGCCGAGCAGGCCAGCAAGGGCACCGGGGACCAGGTGCTCTCCGGGGTGTTCGCCAACGAGACCGCCAAACGGGTCTACCCCAACCAGGAGCTGGCCGCCGCCGTGCTGGGCTTCGTGAACAGCGAGGGGGTGGGCGCCGGCGGCCTGGAGGCGCAGCTCGACGAGCGGCTGGCCGGCGAGGACGGCACCATCACCTACGCCCAGTCCGGCGGGCGCCGGGTGCCGACCGCCGGCGAGTGGGAGCAGCCGGCGGTGCCCGGCTCCGACATGGAGCTGACCCTGCACCGGGACATCCAGTGGGCCGCGCAGGACGCCATCACCCAGCAGGTCGAGGCATCCGACGCCGACGGCGGCACGGTGGTGGTCCAGGACACCACCACCGGCGAGATCCTGGCACTGGCCAACGCCCCCGGCTTCGACCCGAACAACGTGGCCGCCGCCGACCCGGACGCGCTGGGCAACCCGGCCCTCCAGGACGCCTTCGAGCCGGGCTCCACCAGCAAGCTGATCACCATGGCCGCCGTGCTGGAGGAGGCGGCCGCCAGCCCGGACACCCACGTCACGGTGCCCAACCGGCTGCCCAGGGCGGACCGCAGCTTCGCGGACCACGAGGAGCACGAGACCCTCTACCTCACGCTGGCCGGGGTGTTCGCGCACTCCAGCAACATCGGCACCATCCTGGCCGCCGAGCAGCTGGGCGACAGCCAGCCGGCCGCCAACGAGGTGCTCCACTCCTACCTGTCCGCGTTCGGTTTCGGCCAGCCGACGGGCCTCGGCTTCCCCGGCGAGACCGCCGGCATCCTGGCCCCCGCCGGCGACTGGAACGCCTCCCAGCAGTACACGATCCCGTTCGGCCAGGGCCTGTCGGTCAACGCGGTCCAGGCCGCCTCGGTGTACTCCACGGTCGCCAACGGCGGGGAGCGGATCGCGCCCACCCTGCTGCGCGGCTGGCACGGCCCGGACGGCCAGTTCGAGCCGGTGCCCGAGCCGGAGCGGACCCGGGTGGTCAGCGAGGACACCGCCGAGCAGCTCGGCGAGATGCTGGAGACGGTGGTGGCCAGCGAGGACGGCACCGGCTCGGCCGCCAGGATCCCCGGCTACCGGGTGGCCGGCAAGACCGGCACCTCCAACCGGGTGGACCCGGAGACCGGCGCCTACTCCGGCTACACCTCGTCGTTCGCCGGCTTCGCCCCCGCCGACCAGCCCCGGGTCACCGTCTACTGCGCCGTGCACAACCCGACCGAGGGCGCCTACACCGGCAGCGAGGTCTGCGGCCCGGTCTTCAACGAGGTGATGGCGTTCTCCCTGGCGGCGCTCCAGGTGCCGCCCACGGGAACCGAGTTCGGTGGGCTGCCCGTCTCCTTCGAACCGGACGAATAGCCGGGCCCGGCCGGCCGCCGGCGCCCGAGACACCAGCCAGTACCGATCCGCCACCGGCGCGGACCGCGCGTTCCCCCGGAGCGCGGCCCCGACGGCCACGCGGCGGTGAGAGATCCGACGAAAGCGGAGCACAGGCACGTGAGAACCACCACCGACCGGTCCACCTCGTTTCGCTCCACCCCCGGCCCGCCCGGTACGCTCACCGCCGTGGCACAAGCTGATCACTCCCCGGCCGCTCCGCGTCCCCGGCAGCTGCGGCCGGTGCCGCTGGCCTCGCTCGCCGGAGCGCTGGGCGCCGAGACCCCCGAGGGTCCCCAGGTCACCGGCATCACCCACGACTCCCGCGCGGTGCTGCCCGGCGACATCTACGCCGCGCTGCCCGGGGCCCGCTTCCACGGCGCGGACTTCGCGGCCCAGGCCGCCAGCCTGGGCGCGGTCGCGGTGCTGACCGACGCCGGCGGCGCCGAGCGGGCGGCGGCCACCGGCCTGCCGGTGCTCACCGTGCCGGACCCGCGGGCCCGGATGGGCGCGCTGGCCGCCGCGATCTACCACGAGCCGGGCGCCGACCTGCGGCAGATCGGGGTCACCGGAACGGCCGGCAAGACCACCACGGCTTACCTGATCGAGGGCGGCCTGCGGGAGGCCGCGGCGCCGGGCGAGCCGACCGGCCTGATCGGCACCGTGGAGACCCGGATCGGCGACGAGCGGGTGAAGTCCACCCACACCACCCCGGAGGCCACCGACCTCCAGGCGCTGTTCGCGGTGATGCGGGAGCGCGGGGTCGGCTCGGTGGCCATGGAGGTCTCCAGTCACGCGCTGACGATGGGTCGGGTGGACGGCTGCGTCTTCGACGTCGCGGTCTTCACCAACCTCAGCCCTGAGCACCTGGACTTCCACCTCGACATGGAGGACTACTTCCGGGCCAAGGCGCAGCTGTTCACCAAGGCCAGGTCGCGGGCCGCGGTGGTCAACCTGGACGACGAGTGGGGCCGCCGGCTGGCCGACGAGGCCGGGGTGCCGGTCACCACCTACTCGGCCGAGGGCCACCCGGACGCCAACTGGCGGGCCGACGAGGTCGAACTGGGGCCGGTCAGCTCGTCGTTCACGGTGCTGACGCCGGACGGCCGGCGGCTGCCCGCCAGCGCCCCGCTGCCCGGCCCGTTCAACGTCGCCAACGCGCTGGCGGCGATCGTCGCGCTGGCCGTCGCCGGGGTGGACGTGGCGACCGCGGCGCGCGGGGTGGCCGCGGTGCCCGGCGTGCCCGGCCGGCTGGAGCGGGTGCGCGCCGGCCAGCCCTACCTGGCCGTGGTGGACTACGCGCACAAGCCGGCCGCCGTCGAGTCGGTGCTCCAGGCGCTGCGCAAGGTCACCGAGGGCCGGCTGCACGCGGTGCTGGGCTGCGGCGGCGACCGGGACCGCAACAAGCGCCCGGCGATGGGCGCCGCCCTCGCCCGACTGGCCGACACCGCCGTGCTCACCTCGGACAACCCGCGCTCCGAGGACCCGCTGGCCATCCTGGCCGCCATGCTGGCCGGCGCCGCCGAGGTACCGGTGCACGAGCGCGGCACGGTGCTCGTCGAGGAGGACCGCGCCGCCGCCATCGCCGCCGCCGTGGCCCGCGCCGAGCCGGGCGACACCGTGGTGGTGGCCGGCAAGGGACACGAACAGGGGCAGGACATCGCCGGAGTGATCCGCTCCTTCGACGACCGGGTCGAACTGCGCGCCGCCATCGAGCGCGCCGCGGCGGCCGCCGGCCGCCCGCTGCCCGACGACCGAGCCCAACCCCCGACCGACCAACCGACGCCAGGCGAGGCCCGCTGAAGTGATCCCCCTATCCGTTGCTCAGCTCACCACGGTCGTGCGGGGAGAGCCGCACGACATACCTCCCGATCCCCCCAGCGTCACCGGCCCGGTGGTCATCGACTCCCGGCGGGTCGAGCCGGGTTCGCTGTTCGCCGCGCTGCCGGGCGAGCGGGTGGACGGGCACGACTTCGCCGCCGGCGCGGTCGCGGACGGCGCCGCCCTGGTGCTCGCCAGCCGGCCGGTCGGCGTGCCGGCCGTGGTGGTGGACGACGTGGTCGGCGCGCTCAGCGCGCTGGCCGCGCACCTGGTGCGCGCCCTCGACCCCGCGGTGGTCGCGCTCACCGGCTCGGCCGGCAAGACCAGCACCAAGGACCTGATCGCCCAGCTGCTGCGGCGGGTCGGGCCCACGGTGTGGACGCCGGGCTCCTTCAACAACGAGATCGGCCTGCCGCTGACCGTGCTGGGCGCCGACGAGACGACCCGTTACCTGGTGCTGGAGATGGGCGCCAGGGGCGTGGGCCACATCCGCGACCTGACCGCGCTGACCCCGCCGCGGATCGGCGCGGTGTTGAACGTGGGCACCGCGCACCTGGGCGAGTTCGGCAGCCGGGAGGCCATCGCCCAGGCCAAGGGCGAGCTGGTGGAGGCGCTGCCGGCGGCCGCCGACGGGGGCGTCGCCGTGCTCAACGCGGACGACCCGCTGGTGCGCGCGATGAGCGAGCGCACCGCGGCCCGGGTGGTCCTCTTCGGCGAGTCGCCGGAGGCCGCGATCCGCGCCGAGAACGTCCGGCTGACCCCGGAGGGCCGGCCGGCGTTCACGCTCAGCACCCCCACCGGGTGCGCCGATGTGACGATGCGGTTGTACGGTGAGCACCATGTGTCGAACGCGCTTGCCGCGGCGGCCGTTGCGCATGAGGTAGGCATGCCGGTCCCGGCCATCGCGGAAGCCCTGGCCGAGGCGGGCCCGCTCTCCCGGTGGCGGATGGAGGTCACCGAACGGGCGGACGGTGTGGTGATCGTCAACGACGCCTACAACGCCAACCCCGACTCCATGCGCGCCGCGCTGCGCACGCTGGTCCACATGGGCGCCGCCCGCCCCGCGGGCGCGCGCACCTGGGCGGTGCTCGGCGAGATGGCCGAGCTCGGCGACGACGCGTTCGCCGAGCACGACGCCGTCGGACGGCTCGCCGTCCGACTCAACGTCAACAGGCTCGTGTCCGTGGGTGGTCGGGAGGCCGCCTGGCTGGACATGGGCGCCAAGAACGAGGGTTCGTGGGGTGAGGAGTCGGTGCGTGTGTCCGACGCTCAGGCAGCCGTCGAGTTGCTGCGTGGTCAGTTGCGGCCGGGGGACATCGTGTTGGTGAAGGCGTCCAGGGCGGTGGGCCTGGAGCAGGTGGCCCTCCAGCTGGCGGCCGACACCGATGGTGAGGTCGCGGCCCGATGAGGCAGATCCTCTTCTCCGGAGCCATCGGGCTCTTCCTGACCCTGATCGGCACCCCGCTGCTGATCAAGCTGCTGGCCCGGCGCGGCTACGGCCAGTACATCAGGGACGACGGTCCCCGGGACCACCACAGCAAGCGCGGCACCCCGACCATGGGTGGCATCGCCTTCATCCTGGCCACCCTGATCGCCTACGCCACGACCAAGCTCATCACCGGCGCGCCGCCGAGCTACTCCGGCATCCTGGTGCTCTTCCTGATGGCCGGCATGGGCCTGGTCGGCTTCCTGGACGACTACATCAAGATCGTCCGCCGGCGCAGCCTGGGCCTGCGGGCCGGTGCCAAGATGCTGGGCCAGTTCATCGTCGGCGTCACCTTCGCGATCCTCTCGCTGAACTTCGCCGACGCCCGCGAACTGACCCCGGCCTCCACCCACCTGTCGTTCACCCAGGACTTCGGCTGGTCCATCGGCCCGGTGCTCTTCGTGCTCTGGGCGCTGTTCATGATCCTGGCCATGTCCAACGGCGTGAACCTCACCGACGGCCTGGACGGCCTGGCCACCGGCGCCGCCGTGATGGTCTTCGGCGCCTACGTCTTCATCGGTGTCTGGCAGTACGGCCAGACCTGCTCCGAGTTCGCCACCGCCAGCGCCACCTGTTACGAGGTGCGCGACCCGCTGGACGGCGCGGTGGTCGCCGCCGCCCTGATGGGCTCGCTCTTCGGCTTCCTGTGGTGGAACACCTCGCCGGCCAAGATCTTCATGGGCGACACCGGCTCGCTGGCCCTGGGCGGCGCGCTGGCCGGCCTGGCCATCGTCTCCCGCACCGAGCTGCTGCTGGCCGTCCTCGGCGGGCTCTTCGTGCTGATCACCATGTCCGTGGTGATCCAGGTCGGCTCCTTCAAGCTCACCGGCAAACGCGTCTTCAAGATGGCGCCGCTCCAGCATCACTTCGAACTGAAGGGCTGGAGCGAGGTACTGGTGGTGGTCAGGTTCTGGATCATCCAGGGCATGTGCGTGATCGTCGGCATCGGCATCTTCTACGGGACCTGGGTGGCTGACTGGTGAGCGGGACGGAGTTCGCCGGCCGCCGGGTCACCGTCGCCGGCCTGGGGGTCAGCGGCGGCAGCGCCGCTCGGGCGCTGCTCGGGCTGGGCGCCGAGGTGACCCTGGTGGACGGCGGGGACGGCGAGCGGCAGCGCCGCCAGGCGGCGGAGCTGACCGCCGCCGGCGTCGAGGTGCGGCTGGGCGAGGGCGACACCCTGCCCAAGGGCACCGAGCTGGTCGTCACCTCGCCCGGCTGGCCGCCGGAGCACCCGCTCTTCGCCGCCGCGGCCGCGGCCGGCGTCGAGGTCTGGGGCGACGTCGAGCTGGCCTGGCGGCTCCGCGGCCCGGGCGCCGCGCCCTGGCTGGCGGTCACCGGCACCAACGGCAAGACCACCACCACCGGCATGCTGGCCGCCATGCTCACCGCGGCCGGCCTGCGCACCGCGGCGGTCGGCAACATCGGCACCCCGCTGCTGGACGTCGTGCTGGCCGACCCGCCGTACGACGTGCTGGCGGTGGAGCTGTCCAGCTACCAGCTGCACTGGGCGCCCTCGCTCCGGCCGCACTCGGCGACCGTGCTCAACCTGGCCCCCGACCACCTGGACTGGCACGGCTCGATGGCGGCCTACGCCGCCGACAAGGGCCGGATCTACCAGGGCAACGAGGTGGCCTGCGTCTACAACGTCGCCGACCCGGCGACCGAGGAGCTGGTCCGAGCGGCCGACGTGGTCGAGGGGTGCCGCGCCGTCGGCTTCACCCTCGGCCCGCCGGCCCCCGGCCAACTCGGCGTGGTCGAGGGCCTGTTGGTGGACCGGGCGTTCGCCGGCCGGCGGGACGTGGCGGTGGAGCTGGCGGCGGTCGAGGACGTCCGCCCGCCGGCCCCGCACAACGTCGCCAACGCGCTGGCCGCCGCCGCCCTGGCCCGCGCCTACGGCCTCGCGCCGGAGGCGGTCCGGGACGGGCTGCGCGCCTTCACCCCGGACCCGCACCGGATCGCCACCGTGGGCGAGGTGGCCGGCGTCGGCTACGTGGACGACTCCAAGGCCACCAACACCCACGCCGCCGCCGCCTCGCTGGGGTCCTACCCCTCCGTGGTGTGGCTGGCCGGCGGGCTCGCCAAGGGCGCCACCTTCGACGAGCTGGTGGCCGCCGCGGCCGACCGGCTGCGCGGCGTGGTGCTGATCGGGCGGGACCGCGGGCTGATCGCCGAGGCGTTGGCGCGACACGCGCCGGATGTGCCGGTCGTGGACCTGGAACAGACCGACACTGGGGCGATGGCGGCGGCGGTGCGCGCGGCGGCCCGGCTGGCGAGTCCGGGGGACACCGTCCTGCTGGCGCCGGCCTGCGCCTCGATGGACATGTTCACCAACTACCACGTCCGCGGCGACGCGTTCGCCGCGGCGGTCGGTCAGCTGGCCACCGAGCGAGAAGACCACGAGCAGTAGCCCACCGGCGGCCCGCGACCGCCGTCGCGGGCCGAGGAGGGGACGACATGAGACGGCCGCCGGCCGGGAGGACACGGCTCCTGGGCACCCCGGGCGCCCCGGCGCTCGCCGGGGCGCCGGGCGGCCTGGCGGCGCGTGGCACCCAGCGCGCCAGGGCGCCGCGCCCGGCCGCCCGGCGGCCTTCGCCGGGGCGCGCCCCGGCGAAGCGCCCCGCGCGCGGGCCCCGGCGCCCCCGCTCGCCGCGCTTCGTCGAGCGGCTTCGCGCCGCCTGGGACCGCCCGCTGACCGCGTACTACGTGCTGATGGGCACGGCCCTGCTGATCACCCTGCTCGGCCTGGTGATGGTCTTCTCCGCCTCACAGATCCAGGCGTTGCGCTTCCAGCACCCGGCCACCTTCTACTTCCGCAAGCAGCTGCTGGCGGCCGTGCTCGGCGGCGTGTTGCTGCTGATCGCCTCCCGGATCCCGATCCGGCTGCTGCGCGCCCTCACCTACCCCTTCCTGGCCTTCGCCGTGGTGCTGCTGGTGCTGGTCCAGGTGCCGGGCATCGGCGTCGAGGTGAACGGCAGCACCAACTGGATCGCGGTCGGCGGATCGTTCCAGCTCCAGCCGAGCGAGTTCGCCAAGCTCGGGCTGCTGCTCTGGGGCGCCGACCTGCTGGCCCGCAAGGAGGAGCGCGCGCTGCTCACCCAGTGGCGGCACCTGCTGGTCCCGCTGCTGCCCGGCGCGCTGCTGGTCTTCGGCCTGGTGATGGTCGGCGGCGACATGGGCACCGTGATGATCCTGGTGGCCGTCCTCTTCTCGCTGCTCTGGCTGGCCGGCGCGCCGACGAAGCTCTTCGTCGGGGTGCTGGCGGCGGCCGCGGTGCTCTTCGTGCTCTTCGTCACCACCGCGCCGCACCGGATGGACCGGTTGGCCTGCCTCGGCGCCACCGACCCGGGCCCGAACGACCGCTGCTGGCAGGCGGTGCACGGGATCTACGCGCTCGCCTCGGGCGGCTGGTTCGGCTCCGGGCTCGGCGCCAGTGTGGAGAAATGGGGCGAACTGCCCGAGCCGCACACCGACTTCATCTTCGCCATCACGGGGGAGGAGCTGGGCCTGGCGGGGACGCTGTCCGTGCTCGGCCTCTTCGCGGCTCTAGGCTATGCGGGTATCCGCGTGGCCGGACGCACGGAGGACCCCTTCGTGAGGTACGCCGCGGGAGGTGTGACCGCCTGGCTGATGACCCAGACCGTGATCAACATCGGTGCGGTGCTGGGCCTGCTGCCGATCGCCGGTGTGCCCCTCCCGCTGTTCTCCTACGGGGGCTCCGCCCTGCTGCCCACCATGTTCGCCGTCGGACTGCTGATCGCCTTCGCGCGCGGCGAGCCGGCGGCCAGGGCCGCCCTGGCCATGCGGTCAGAAGGGCTCAGAAGAAAGACGATGAGACGGCGGGCGAGGTCGACGCCGTCCGGAGAGCGGTGAAATTCGGTGCATGTAGTCCTCGCTGGCGGCGGGACCGCCGGCCACATCGAGCCCGCGCTGGCCCTGGCGGACGCGCTGCGCAGACACGATCCGACCGTCGGCATCACCGCCCTCGGCACGGAGCGCGGCCTGGAGACCCGTCTGGTGCCGGAGCGCGGCTACGAGTTGGGGCTGATCCCCGCCGTGCCGCTGCCGCGCAAACCCACCCCGGAGCTGATCACCGTGCCCGGCCGGCTGCGCGGCACCATCAGGGCGGCCGAGGAGATCATCGAGCGCACCAAGGCCGACTGCGTGGTGGGCTTCGGCGGCTACGTGGCGCTGCCCGGCTACCTGGCCGCCAAGCGGCAGCGGGTCCCGATCGTGGTGCACGAGGCCAACGCCCGCCCCGGGCTGGCGAACCGCATCGGCGCCCGCTACACCAGGTTCGTCGCCGTCTCGTCCCCCGACAGCAAGCTGCGGCACGCCCGCTACCTCGGCATCCCGCTGCGCCGCTCCATCGCCACCCTGAACCGCGCGGCGGCCCGCGCCGAGGCCCGCGCCTACTTCGGGCTGGACGCCAACCTGCCGACCCTGCTGGTCTCCGGCGGCTCGCAGGGCGCGCGCCGGCTCAACGAGGTGATCGCCGCCGCCGTGCCGGTGCTCCAGCGCTCCGGCGTGCAGGTGCTGCACGCGGTCGGCCCGAAGAACGAGCTGCCGCAGCCGGACACCATGCCGGGCATGCCGCCCTACGTCCCGCAGTCCTACGTGGACCGGATGGACCTGGCCTACGCGGCGGCCGACATGATGCTCTGCCGGGCCGGCGCGATGACCGTGGCCGAGCTGTCCGCCGTCGGCCTGCCGGCCGTCTACGTCCCGCTGCCGATCGGCAACGGCGAGCAGCGGCTGAACGCCCAGCCGCTGGTCAAGGCTGGCGGTGGTCTGCTGATCGACGACGCCGAGCTGACCCCGGAGTGGGTGCGGGAGAACGTCCTGCCGGTGCTGACCGACGCCGGCCGGCTGATGACGATGTCCACCGCGGCCGCCGAGTTCGGCCGCCGGGACGCGGACGACCTGCTGGTCGGCATGGTGCACGAGGCGATCGAGGCGCGCCGGGCCTAAGCCGGAGACACGGGAGTTGAGAGCGTGGCCGGAGTAACGACCGCCGAGCGCGGCGGGAAGAGCCGTCCGTCGAAGTCCGGCCCGCCCCGCCCCGGTGGGGACGGCCGGGGCCGGCCCGGCTGGCTGCCGAGGACCCGGGTGCTGGTGCTGTGGGCGGTGCTGCTGGCGCTGCTGGCCGGCTTCGGTGTCTGGGCGCTGTACGGTTCGGACTGGCTGCGCGTCTCCCGGGTCTCGGTCAACTGGTCGGACGGACCCGAGGAGTTGACCGAGGAACAGATTCTGGCGGCGGCGGCCGTGCCGGTCGGTTTCCCGATGGCCTCGCTGGACAAGGGGGCTATCAGCAGCCGGCTGCTGGCCGAGCTGCCCAGGCTGGACAGCGTCCAGGTGGTGCGGGCCTGGCCGGACGGGGTCTCGCTGAAGGTCGTCGAACGCGAGGCGGTGCTCCAGGAGGTCACCGAGGACGGTTTCGCCGAGGTGGACGACGACGGGGTCAGGTTCGCGGAGAACGCGGAGGCCCTCGCGGGCGTCCCGCTGTTGGACCTGCGGGCGCGGGACACCCCGAGCTGGCGGCGGTTCGGCGAGGAGCGGGTGCGCGCCGAGGCGGCCTCCGTGCTCGCCGCGCTGCCGGCCGAGACCTTGGCCGAGCTGCGCACCGTCTCGGTCGCCTCCTTCGACTCCATCACCCTGGAGCTGTCCGGCGACCGCACCGTGGTCTGGGGCAGCGCCGAGGACTCGGACGCCAAGGCCTCGGCACTGCGTACCCTGTTCAACGCGGCGTCGGATGCCCGGCACTTCGACGTCAGCGCACCCAGCGTCCCAGCGGCCGCCGGGAGTTGACGGGGTGGCGATCGCTCGCCACATCGGCGCAGGCCACACCCTGGTTGACGGTCCGGGGCCGTGATCACATAGGGTGAAAAGAAAAACAGGAGGTTCGGCGTGTTCGTTGAACGCGCACCACTTATCGACTTAGTGTCCGTTCCTAGGAATCCAAGGAACGGCAAGCACAGGTAACCCTAAACTTGGACGATAGGGTTCGGGGCGGCTTTACCACCGTCCCATCGGCATCTGTCGGCGCGCTGCGGCCTCACGCGGAGCGGCGACACGTAAATCGAGGCGAGAGGCCTTCGACGTGGCAGCACCGCAGAACTACCTCGCAGTCATCAAGGTCGTCGGTATCGGCGGCGGTGGCGTCAACGCCATCAACCGGATGATCGAGGTCGGTCTCAAGGGCGTCGAGTTCATCGCGATCAACACCGATGCGCAGGCGCTGCTGATGAGCGACGCCGACGTCAAGCTGGACGTCGGCCGCGAACTGACCAGGGGGTTGGGCGCGGGCGCCAACCCGGAGGTGGGACGCAAGGCTGCCGAAGACCACCGCGAGGAGATCGAGGAGGTCCTCAAGGGGGCCGACATGGTCTTCGTCACCGCGGGCGAGGGCGGCGGCACGGGCACGGGCGGTGCCCCGGTGGTCGCGAACATCGCGCGCTCGCTGGGGGCCCTCACGATCGGCGTGGTCACCCGCCCGTTCACCTTCGAGGGACGGCGCCGCGCCAACCAGGCCGAGGACGGGATCGCCAGCCTCCGTGACGAGGTCGACACCCTGATCGTCATCCCGAACGACCGGTTGCTGTCCATCTCCGACCGGCAGGTGAGCGTCCTGGACGCTTTCAAGTCGGCGGACCAGGTGCTGCTCTCCGGCGTGCAGGGCATCACCGACCTGATCACCACCCCCGGCCTGATCAACCTCGACTTCGCCGACGTCAAGTCCGTGATGTCGGAGGCCGGTTCGGCGCTGATGGGGATCGGCTCGGCGCGCGGCGACGACCGCGCGGTGGCGGCGGCGGAGATGGCGATCTCCTCCCCGCTGCTGGAGGCGTCGATCGACGGCGCCCGGGGCGTCCTGCTCTCCATCTCCGGCGGTTCCGACCTCGGTCTCTTCGAGATCAACGAGGCGGCCCAGCTGGTGAGCGAGGCGGCGCACCCGGAGGCCAACATCATCTTCGGCGCGGTGATCGACGACGCCCTCGGCGACGAGGTCCGGGTCACGGTGATCGCCGCCGGCTTCGACGGCGGTCAGCCGCCCTCGCGCAGCCGGGACAAGGCGCTCGCCGGGTACGGCGGCAAGGAGGAGTCCGGGTCGCTCGCCGCCGAGCGGACGAGCGAGCCGGAGCCGGAGCGCGCGTCCTTCGGCGGCCTCGGCACCCTCCCCGGGCGTGAGCCCGTCTCGCTCGCCGACCGGGAGAGCGACGCCCCGGCGTCGGTCGAGTCGGCCCGCGAGCCGGTCAAGAGTTCCCCGCAGGTCCCCTCGGCCCGCCCGTACGAGGGTGGCCAGGTCGAGGAGCTCGATGTGCCCGACTTCCTGAAGTGATAGCCCGGGAGAGCGTGGCGAGCGGCGCGCACTTCGCCTTCAGCGACAGCAGAGGCGGGGTGAGCGCCGCTCCCTATGCGAGCGCCAATCTCGGCGACGCCGTGGGCGACGACCCGGCCGCGGTCGCGGCCAACCGGTCGGCGGCCGCGGCCGAGTTGGGTCTGCCCGCGGCGCGGGTGCGCTGGATGCGGCAGGTGCACGGCGGCGAGGTGGCGGTGGTCGAGGGGCCGGCCGACGGGGGCGCGCCCCCGGAGGTGGACGGGCTGGTGGCCGCCGAGCGCGGGCTGGCGCTCGCCGTGGTGACCGCCGACTGCGTGCCGGTGCTGCTGGCCGATCCGGTCGCCGGGGTGGTCGGGGCGGCGCACGCGGGGCGCCCGGGACTGCTCGCCGGCGTGGTGCCGGCCACCGTCGAGGCGATGCGCGCGCTGGGCGCCCGCCCGGAGCGGCTGGTCGCCAGGACGGGTCCGGCGATCTGCGGTCGCTGCTACGAGGTGCCGGCCGAGCTGGCCGAGCGGGCCGCCGAGCTGCTGCCGGCGAGCGCGGCCACCACGTCCTGGGGCACGCCGGCCATCGACATCCCCGCCGGCGTGCGCCGGCAGCTGGCCGACGCCGGCGTCGTGGACATCGACTCCGCCGCGAGCTGCACCCTGGAGTCGGCCGACCACTTCTCCTACCGCCGCTCGTCAACCACCGGCCGGCAGGCCAGCTATGTGTGGGTGGCGTGATGAGTGACGAGGGGGCGCGCGAGGCCGAGCTGGCCACCCAACTCGCCCGGGTGGAGGAGCGCATCGCCACGGCGTGCGCCGCCGCCGGGCGCGCCAGGTCGGAGGTGACCCTGGTGGTGGTGAGCAAGACCTACCCGGCGTCGGACGTCCGGCTGCTGGCCGGTCTCGGGGTCCGGGAATTCGCCGAGAACCGGGACCAGGAGGCTTCGGAAAAGGCGGCCGCCTGCGCGGACCTGCCGCTGGTATGGCACTTTGTGGGGCAGTTGCAGACAAACAAGGTGCGTTCGGTGGCCGGTTATGCGGATTATGTGCATTCCGTGGACCGGGTAAAGCTGATCAACGCACTCTCGGCGGCGTCCGTTCGGCGGGATGGCCCGTCGCTGAACTGTCTGATTCAGGTCGCGCTGGAAAAGGAGTCGGGGCTGGGCGAGGGGCGCGGCGGCGCGGCTCCGGCCGAGGTCGGCGAGCTGGCCCGGGCGGTCACCGAGGCCCAGGGCCTGCGGCTGGCCGGCCTGATGACGGTCGCTCCGCTCACCGGCCCGCACGCCGGGAGCCCCGCGACGGCCTTCGCCCGACTGATAGAAATCTCCAGGGACCTGCGCGCGATCGATCCTGCTGCGAGCATGGTCTCGGCCGGTATGAGCGGCGACCTGGAGGAGGCGATCGCCGCGGGAGCGACACACGTACGCGTCGGAAGCGCGGTACTCGGAGTGCGCCCCACCCTCGGGTAACGTCGCCAACCGAGAGTCACAGTCGAAAATATGGTCAATCCCGAGAAACTCGGGCGGATGAACGTGGATCTCCCCCCGGCCCTGTCGGCCGAGTCGATCCACCACAGAGCGGAGGACGCAGCGATGGCTGGCGCGATGCGCAAGATGGCGGTCTACCTCGGCCTCGTGGAGGACGACGGCTACGACCGACCGGGGTACGGCCCCGACGACGAGTTCGAACCCGAGCCGGAGCCGGAGCGGAGTCGGCGTCAGCCGGCGCACGAACCACCGGCGAGGGAGCGGGCGGAGGAGCCGGCGCGGGTGATCCACCCGCCGGCCCAGCGGGAGACGGAGCCAACGCCCGCTCCCGTGCTGACAGAAAGCAGGCGGCCCGGGAGGATCGCTCCCGTGTCTTCCATCACACCAGAACGCCAGAACGTGGAGAAGAGCGCGCCGGTGATCATGCCCAAGGTCGTGTCAGAGCGGGAGCCGTACCGCATCACCACGCTGCACCCCAGGACCTACAACGAGGCCCGTACCATCGGGGAACACTTCCGCGAGGGGACCCCGGTGATCATGAACCTGACCGAGATGGACGACACCGACGCGAAGCGACTTGTCGACTTTGCGGCTGGTCTGGTCTTCGGTCTGCATGGCAGCATCGAGCGAGTGACGCAGAAGGTCTTCCTGCTGTCGCCTGCTAACGTCGATGTAACGGCGGAGGACAAGGCCCGCATCGCTGAAGGCGGGTTCTTCAACCAAAGCTGACAGCAGGCGCACCAGAAGACGGAGTTGTGCCCCGGCACCAGGCCGGGCATGGACCAGGGGAGAGGTACCGGCGGGATGGGCATCGTTCAACAAGTGCTGTTGATCGCCTTGTACTGCTTCCTCGGGCTCTTGCTCTTCCGGCTGGTGATGGACTGGGTCCAGATGTTCGCGCGCTCCTGGTATCCCGGCAAGCCGATGATCGTCGCCCTCGAAGCCACCTACACTGTCACAGATCCGCCACTGAAGACGCTGCGGAAGGTCCTCCCTCCGCTGCGCTTCGGGGGTGTGGCGCTTGATCTGTCCTTCTTCGTGTTGATGATCATCGTCTACATCCTGATCAACGTCGTGGCCAGTCTGTGAACGAGTACGGTCTTGCCGCTATGCCGACGATTTACGTTGAGGTGAAGAGATGCCGCTGACTCCCGAGGACGTGCGGAACAAGCAGTTCACGACCGTCCGGCTGCGAGAGGGCTACGACGAGGACGAGGTCGATGCCTTCCTCGACGAGGTCGAGGCGGAGCTGACCCGGCTGCTCCGAGAGAACGAGGACCTGCGCGCCAAGTTGGCCGCGGCGACCCGAGCCGCCGCACAGAACCAACAGAACATGCGCAAACCCGAGCCGCAGGAGCGGCCTGGCGGGCCCATGCCGGCCATATCAGGACCGCCACAACCGCAGCAGATGGGCGGCCCGCCGCAGCTGCCCGCCGGGCCTGGTGGCCCGCAGGGTCATCCGGGTGGTCCCGGTGGCCCGGGCGGCCCGGGGCCGATGGGCGGTCCAGGGCCGATGGGTGGCCCCGGCCAGATGGGCGGCCCCGGTGGTCCCGGCGGTCCGGGTGGTCCCGGGCAGCAGCACCCGGGTGCCCCGATGCCCATGGGTGGGCACGGCGGCCCCGGTGGGCACGGCGGTCCCGGCCAGATGGGTGGCCCGGGTGGTCCCGGCGGCCCGGGTCCGATGGGCGGTCCAGGTCCGATGGGTGGTCCAGGGCCGATGCAGCAGCAGCCCAGCGGCGGCAACGAGAGTGCCGCGCGCGTGCTGTCGCTCGCTCAGCAGACCGCCGACCAGGCGATCGCCGAGGCGCGTTCCGAAGCCAACAAGATCGTCGGTGAGGCCCGCAGCCGCGCCGAGGGTCTGGAGCGGGACGCCCGCGCCAAGGCCGACGCCCTGGAGCGGGACGCGCAGGAGAAGCACCGGGTCGCGATGGGCTCCCTGGAGTCCGCCCGCGCCACCCTGGAGCGCAAGGTCGAGGACCTGCGTGGCTTCGAGCGCGAGTACCGCACCCGGCTGAAGTCCTACCTGGAGAGCCAGCTGAGGCAGTTGGAGAGCCAGTCCGACGACTCGCTCGCCCCGCCCCGCTCGCCGGCCGCCCCGGCGCCCTCGCTGCCGCCGTCGCCCCAGCCGTCGCTGGCCTCGGCCGGCGCGCCCACGGGTGGCCCGGCCAGCGGCACCCTCGGCGGGCACCAGTCGCTCGGCGGCAACCAGCAGATGGGTGGCCATGTCGGCGGGCACGGGGGCCCCGGCCCCAACGGCCCGTCCTCCTACGGCGGTCAGCAGCAGATGGCGCCGGCGATGACCCAGCCGATGGCGCCGGTCCGCCCGCAGGGGCCGCAGCCGGTGCAGCAGGCGCCGTCGCCGATGCGGGGCTTCCTGATCGACGAGGACGACAACTGACGCGCGGCCACTCCGGCCGGCCGGTCGACCGTTCGGCCTAGGTGGTCAACAAGGGGCGGGCCCGGACTCGAAAGAGTCCGGGCCCGCCCCTTCGTTTCGGGTCGGCGCGCTCAGAGCCGGCGCAGCCAGAAGGTGGCGCCCAGCGTCTCGTCGCCGAACGGGCCGAGGTAGCCGCCGTCGGTCTCGCCCGTGCCCTCGGCGAAGTCGCTGGCCAGCACCTCGCTGGAGATCAGCGCCTGGTGGTCGTCCAGCGCCCGCAGCATCTCCGGGTCGGTGGCCTGCCAGCGCACCGAGATCCGGTCGGCCACCTCAAGGCCGCTGCTCTTGCGCGCCTCCTGGACCAGTCGGATCACGTCCCTGGCCAGGCCGGCGCGACGCAGCTCGGGCGTGACGGCCAGGTCCAGCGCGACCGTCGCGCCGGTGTCGGAGGCCACCGCCCACCCCTCGCGCGGGGTCTCGGTGATGATGACCTCGTCCGGGGCGAGCGCGATCCGCTCGCCGTCCACCAGCACGCTGGCCGAGCCGGCGCGCAGCGCCGCCGACAGCTCGGCGGCGTCCGCCTCGGCGATCGCCCGGGCGACCGGCTGGGTGCCCTTGCCGAACCGGCGGCCCAGCGCCCGGAAGTTGGCCTTCGCCGAGGTGTCCACCAGCGAGCCGCCCATCTCGGCCAGCCCGCCGAGCGAGACCACGTTCAGCTCCTCGGCGATCTGCTCGCGCAGGTCGTCGCCGAGCAGCTCGAAGCCCTGCGCCGCGACCAGCGCGCGGGACAGCGGCTGGCGGGTCTTCACCCCGGACTCGGCCCGGGTGGCCCGGCCCAACTCCACCAGCCGGCGGACCAGCAGCATGTCGCTGGAGAGGTCCGGGTCGACCAGCGACGGGTCCGCCTCCGGCCAGCTGGCCAGGTGCACCGAGTCCGGCGCCTCCGGGGTGACCGGCACCACCAGGTCCTGCCAGACCCGCTCGGTGATGAACGGGACCAGCGGCGCCATCAGCCGGGTCACCGTCTCCAGCACCTCGTGCAGGGTGCGCAGCGCGGCCGGGTCGGCCTGCCAGAAACGGCGCCTGGAGCGGCGGACGTACCAGTTGGAGAGGTCGTCGACGAAGGTGGAGACCAGCTTGCCGGCGCGCTGGGTGTCGAAGTTCTCCATGGCCTCGGTGACCATCTCGACCAGCGCGTTCAGCTCGCTGAGCACCCAGCGGTCCAGCAGTGGACGGTCCGCCGGCGCCGGGTCCTGGGCGGTCGGCGCCCACTGGCCGGTGCGGGCGTACAGCGCCTGGAAGGCGACCGTGTTCCAGTAGGTGAGCAGCGTCTTGCGCACCACCTCCTGGATGGTGCCGTGCCCCACCCGGCGGGCCGCCCACGGGGAGCCACCGGCGGCCATGAACCAGCGCACCGCGTCCGCGCCGTGCTGCTCCATCAGCGGGATGGGCTCCAGGATGTTGCCCAGGTGCTTGGACATCTTCCGGCCGTCCTCGGCCAGGATCAGGCCCAGGCAGACCACCGACTCGTAGGCCGAGCGGCCGAAGACCAGGGTGCCAACGGCCATCAGCGTGTAGAACCAGCCGCGGGTCTGGTCGATGCCCTCGCAGATGTACTGCGCCGGGTAGTGCCGCTCGAACATCTCCTGGTTGCGGTACGGGTAGCCCCACTGCGCGAAGGGCATCGAGCCGGAGTCGTACCAGCCGTCGATCACCTCGGGCACCCGCTCGGCGGGCAGCGCGCAGCCGTCCGTCGGGCACCCGAAGGTGACCGCGTCCACGTACGGGCGGTGCGGGTCGAGGCCCGACTGGTCGGCGCCGGTCAGCTCGGACAGCTCGGCCAGCGAGCCGACGCAGGTCAGATGGCCGTCCGCGCAGCGCCAGATGGGCAGCGGGGTGCCCCAGTAGCGGTTCCGGGAGAGCGCCCAGTCGACGTTGTTGTTGAGCCAGTCGCCGTAGCGGCCGTGCTTGACCGACTCCGGGTACCAGTTGGTGCGCTCGTTCTCCTGGAGCAGCTGGTCGCGGACCTGGGTGGTGCGGATGTACCAGGAGGGCTGTGCGTAGTACAGCAGCGGGGTGTGGCAGCGCCAGCAGTGCGGGTAGCTGTGCTCGTAGGCGACGTGCGCGAAGAGCCGGCCGCGGGCCTCGAGGTCGGCGGTCAGCGCCTCGTCGGCCTTCTTGAAGAACAGGCCGCCGACCAGGTCGAGGCCCTCCTCGAAGGTGCCGTTGGCCCGGACCGGGTTGAGCACCGGCAGGCCGTAGCCGCGGCAGGTGCGCAGGTCGTCCTCGCCGAAGGCGGGGGACTGGTGCACCAGGCCGGTGCCGTCCTCGGTGGTGACGTAGTCGGCGTTCACCACGTAGTGCGCCTCGGCGCCGCCGAAGTCCAGCAGCTCGAAGGGGCGTTGGTAGCTCCAGCGCTCCATCTCGGCGCCGGTGAAGGACTCACCGGTCGGGGTCCAGCCCTCGCCCAGCGCCCGGGAGACCAGCGCCTCGGCGACCACCAGCCGCTCGTCGCCGCGGGCCGCCACCACGTAGCTGACCTCGGGGTGCGCGGCGACCGCCGTGTTGGAGACCAGGGTCCACGGGGTGGTCGTCCACACCAGCAGGTCGGCCCGGCCGGCCAGCGGGCCGGAGGTGAGCGGGAAACGGACGTAGACCGAGGGGTCGACGACCGTCTCGTAGCCCTGCGCCAGCTCGTGGTCGGACAGACCGGTCTCACAGCGCGGGCACCAGGGCGCCACCCGGTGGTCCTGGACCAGCAGCCCCTTCTCGAAGATCTGCTTGAGCGACCACCAGACCGACTCGATGTACTCCGGGTCCATCGTGCGGTAGGCGCCTGGCAGGTCGACCCAGTACCCCATGCGCCGGGTCAGCTCGTCGAAGGCGTCGGTGTGCCGGGTGACCGACTCCCGGCACTTCGCGTTGAACTCGGCGATGCCGTACGCCTCGATGTCCTGCTTGCCGGTGAAGCCCAGCTCCTTCTCCACCGCCAGCTCGACCGGCAGGCCGTGGCAGTCCCAGCCGGCCTTGCGGGTCACGTGGTAGCCGCGCATGGTGCGGAAGCGGGGGAAGACGTCCTTGAAGACCCGGGCCTCGATGTGGTGGGTGCCGGGGCGGCCGTTGGCCGTCGGCGGGCCCTCGTAGAAGACCCACTCGGGGCGGCCCTCGGACTCCGCCAGGCTGCGGGCGAAGGTCTTCTCCCGCTCCCACAGCTTGAGGATCTCGTGTTCCAGGGCGGGCAACTCGACCTGGGGTGGTACAGGGCGGTACTGCGTCATCGGATCGTCCTCCGGCGGGACACACACTGCGTTCTCCGTCCGGAGGGACGAGAGCGAGCGCTCCCGCGGTACCACCCTCCTTGGCCGGGGCGACCGGCGGTCAGCCCAGCCCAGCTCATTGGGCGCGAAGCCGGATCTACTCGCCCTGCCCGGGCTTTCCGCCGGCGGCTCCGGGGTGATCTTCGCGCCGGGGCCGACCCCCGGGCTCGCACCGTCCCCGGGTCGCTCCTGGCCGCCTGACGACGCTACTCGTCCCCATCCACGCCTTTCGCTGCCGCCCAGTGTACGGGCCGCCGGGGGCGGTTGGTGACCGGTTAGTCCCGGGGCCGGGCGGGGCACAACGCCCATGCGGACCGGCGTGCCCTCACGGCGGAGCCCGGTGGTCGATTTATCGTTCCGGACACGATTCACCCGCAAGATCACTTTATGTGAAGGGAACGCGTCAGGCGACGCGGGGGCCCGGCAGACAGGAGCCAAGCAGGTGGCAACGAAGAAGACCATCACCGAGCAGCCGGAGCCGGCGGCCGAGACCACCGGCACCATGGCCCCGGCGCCCCCCGGCGACTTCGCCGTCCGGGCCGGGGAGGAGCCGTGGACCCCGGAGGAGGTGGCCGAGGCCAGGGCCGAGCTGGTCGCCGAGGCCGAGCGGCTGCGCACCGAGATCAGCGCGGCCGAGGAGGCGCTCACCGGCCTGATGCGGGACTCCGGCGACGGCGCCGGCGACGACCAGGTGGACACCGGCTCCAAGAACGTCACCCGCGAGCACGAGATGGCGCTGGCCACCAACAACCGCGAGATGCTCTACCAGACCGAGCGGGCGCTGCGCCGGATCGAGGCCGGCACCTACGGTCTCTGCGAGAACTGCGGCAACCCCATCGGCAAGGCCCGGATGCAGGTCTTCCCGCGCGCCACGCTCTGCGTGGACTGCAAGCAGAAGCAGGAGCGTCGGCTCTGACGGACGTCCGCCCCTCGTACTACCGTGTCGTACCCTCGTTCCGTGAGCGAGGCGGAGCGAACCATCGATACCCCAGAAGAGTCACCCAAGGACGTTCCGGAGCCCTCGGCGGACGCCGCCGAGGAGGCGACCGGGGCAGCCGTGCCGGACGGTGACGAGAGCGCCCCGTCGCGCGGCCGGCGGCGGATCGGGGTGCTCGTCGGGATCGCGGGCTTCGCCTACCTGCTGGACCTGGTCACCAAGCTCTGGGTGGTCGACTACCTGGAGAACCCGGACCCCAACCGCGAGATCGAGGTGATCGGCGAGTGGCTGCGGTTCGTGGCGGTCCGCAACCCGGGCGCCGCCTTCGGCTTCGGCGAGACCCTGACCGTCGTCCTCACCTTCATCGCCGCCGCGGTGATCGTGGTGATCATCCGGCTGGCCAGGAAGCTCTACAGCGCGCCCTGGGCGGTGGCGCTCGGCCTGCTGCTGGGCGGCGCGCTGGGCAACCTCACCGACCGGCTGTTCCGCTACCCGGGGGTCTTCGAGGGCCACGTGGTGGACTTCATCGCCCCCAAGCACTTCGCCGTCTTCAACCTCGCGGACTCGGCGATCGTCTGCGGCGGCATCCTGATCGTGCTGCTCTCCTTCCGCGGCCTCGATCCGGACGGCACCGTGCACCGGGACTGACCCCGGTTCCGGCATACTCGATCGGGTGAGCACGCTTCCCGAAACCCGCGCACTGCCCGTACCTGAGGGACTTGAGGGGGAGCGGGTCGACGCCGCCCTCGCCCGGATGCTGGGGTTCTCCCGGACCAAGGCGGCCGAGCTGGCCGCCGCCGGCAAGGTGCGCCTGGACGGCGCCGAGGTCGGCAAGTCCGAACGGGTGACCGGGGGTTCCTGGCTGGAGGTGGAGATGCCCGCCCCGCCGGCCCCGGTGCGGGTGGTGGCCGAGCCGGTGCCGGGGATGGCCATCGTGCACGACGACGACGACCTGGTGGTGGTCAACAAGCCGGTCGGGGTCGCCGCGCACCCGAGCCCAGGCTGGCGGGGCCCCACGGTGATCGGCGGGCTGGCCGCGGCCGGCTACCGGATCGCCACCTCGGGGGCCGCCGAGCGGCAGGGCGTGGTGCACCGGCTGGACGTGGGCACCTCGGGGCTGATGGCGGTGGCCAAGTCCGAGCTGGCGTACCGGGAGCTGAAGCGGCAGTTCCGCGAGCGCACCGTGGACAAGCGCTACCACGCGGTGGCGCAGGGGCATCCCGACCCGCTCTCCGGCACCATCGACGCGCCCATCGGGCGGCACCCGAACGCCGACTACAAGTGGGCGGTGGTCGCCGAGGGCAAGCACGCGGTGACCCACTACGACCTGGTCGAGGCGTTCCGCTCGGCCAGCCTGCTGGACATCAAGCTGGAGACCGGCCGGACCCACCAGATCCGGGTGCACCTGGCCGCGCACCGGCACCCCTGCGTCGGCGACCTGACCTACGGCGCCGACCCGACGCTGGCCCAGCGGCTGGGCCTGACCCGGCAGTGGCTGCACGCCGTGCGGCTGGGTTTCGCGCACCCGTCGGACGGCCGCTGGGTGGAGTTCGTGAGCGACTATCCGGACGACCTCGGCCACGCCTTGACCGTTCTGCGGGCGGACAGCGCGTAGGAACGTTCCGTGGACCAACTCACGCTGCTCTTCGCCCTGTTGCTCGGCTCCGTCGTGATGGTGCCGGTGGCGGAGCGGCTACGGCTGCCGCCGCCGGTGCTGATGACCGTCCTCGGCGGGCTGCTGGCGCTGCTGCCGTTGGTCCCCGAGGTGCGGCTGCCGCCCGAGTTCATCCTGCCGCTGATCCTGCCGCCGGTGCTCTACACCGCGGTGCAGCGCACCTCCTGGCGGCAGTTCGCGGCCAACGTCCGGCCGATCCTGCTGCTCGCGGTGGCGCTGGTCTTCGTCACCACGGCCGCGGTCGCGGTGGTCGCCCAGGCAGTGGTGCCCGGCATGCCGCTGGCGCCGGCCATCGCGCTGGGCGCGCTGGTCGCGCCGCCGGACCCGGTGGCGGCCACGGCGGTGGCCGGACGGCTGGGGCTGCCCCGCCGGATGGTGTCGATCCTGGAGGGCGAGGGGCTCTTCAACGACGTCACCGCCATCACCCTCTACCACGTGGCCATCGCGGCGGCCGTCACCGGCTCGTTCTCCGCCTGGCACGCGGGCGGCGAGCTGGTGCTGTCGGCGGTGGTCGCGGTGCTGGTCGGGCTGGTGCTCGGCTGGCTCACCGCCCGGCTGCTGGCGCTGCTCGGCGACGCCACGCTGCGCACCGGGCTGACGCTGCTGGCGCCGTTCGCCGCCTACGCGCTGGCCGAGGAGCTGCGCGGCTCCGGGGTGCTGGCGGTGCTGGTCGCCGCGCTGTTCCTGGCGGAGCGGGCCAGCGACCCGGACGACGTCGCCGGGCGGCTGACCGGGCAGAGCTTCTGGGGCGTGCTCGACCTGCTGGTCACCGGGGTCGCGTTCGGGCTGATCGGGCTGGAGTTGAACGTGGTGTTCAGCGCCGCCGCCGGCCGCTGGGGCGAGCTGCTGCCGGCCGCCGGCCTGGTGCTGGTCGCGGTGGTGCTGGTGCGGCTGCTCTGGCTGCTACCGGCGGCCTGGCTGGCGCAGCGCCTGCACCGGGGCGGCGACCTGGACGAGGACATCCCGCACAGCTGGCGGGAGACCGTGATCATGTGGTGGTCGGGGATGCGCGGCGTCGCCTCGATCGCGCTGGCCCTGGCGGTGCCGCTGACGGTGGACGGCGGCGGCGCCTTCCCGGAGCGAGACGCGTTGGTCTTCATCGCCTTCGTGGTGGTGCTCGGCACCCTGCTGATCCAGGGGCTGACGCTGCCCTGGCTGGCCGGCCGGCTCGGGGTGCGCGGGGACAGCCGGGCGGAGGAGGCGCTGGAGCACGAGCTGGCGGTGCGCGCCGCCCGGGCGGCGAAGGCGCGGCTGCGGGAGATCACCGCGGAGCGGGAGCTGCCCGAGGAGGTCAGCGAGGCGCTGCTGCGGCGCGCCTACGACATCGGGCTGCGGATCTCGCCGCGGCTGGCCGAGGAGGACCGCAGGGAGCAGGCCACCCAGCGCGCCGAGCGGGCCCGTGACCTGCTCCTGCTGCACGCCGAGCTGCTCTCGGCGGCGCGGCACGCGGTGCTCGCCGCGCGGGCCGAGCCGGGCGTCGACCCGGAGGTGGTGGACCGGGTGCTGCACGAGCTGGACCGGCGCAGCCTGCCGCACGGCTGACGGCTGACGGCTTTGGGGCTCCGTGGCGTGGGTGCCGCGGCGCGGGCCCGTTGGCTCAGAGCTCCGGCGCGGGGGGCGGGGCGGCGGGTCCGGTGGCCACCCGGGGCAGCGCGTACGGGTGGTGGTCCCGCAGCCAGCCGATCAGCTCCTCGCGGACGGCGCAGCGCAGCGTCCACACGTCGTCCGCGTTCCGTGCCGACATCGCGGCCCGCACCTGGATGGTGGTCGGCGTGGTGTCGGTGATCACCAGGCTCCAGCTGCGGCCGTCCCAGTCCTTCCGGCCGAGCAGGTACTCCTGCAGGTGCTTGCGCAGCGCCGGTACGGGGGTGCTGTGGTCCAGGTACAGGAAGACGGTGCCGGTGATCTCGTGGCCGCCGCGCGACCAGTTCTCGTAGGGCTTGCTGTTGAAGTAGGAGACCGGCATGGTCAGCCGGCGGTCGTCCCAGATGCGGACGGTGAGGAAGGCCAGCGAGATCTCCTCGACGGTGCCCCACTCGCCCTCGACCACCACGGTGTCGCCGATCTTCACCGAGTCACCGAAGGCGACCTGGAGGCCGGCGAACAGGTTGCCCAGCATGGACTGGGCGGCCACGCCGGCGATGATGCCGATCACGCCGGCCGAGGCCAGCATCGAGGTGCCCAGGGCCCGCAGGTCGGGGAAGACCAGCAGGATCGCCACCGCCGCCGCCACCACCGCGAGCACGGTGGTGACCACCCGGCGCAGCATCACCAGCTGGGTGTGGAACTGCCGCACCCGCGACTGGTCGTCGGTGCGCGCCGCGTACCGGGTCAGCACGTTCTCCGCGACCGCGTCGGCCACCCGGATCGCCAGCCAGCCGGCGGCGGCGATGGTGACCGTGGCCAGCACGTTGTGCACCACGTCGTTGCGGCGCAGCTCCAGGTCGAACAGGTCGTAGGTGATCTGCACGGCCGCCGAGGCCAGCAGCACCTGGAGCGGCAGCTGGCAGCGGCGCAGCAGCCCCCAGATCCGGGTCTCGCTGTGCCGGGCGTCCGCGATCCGCAGCGTCCGGTCGATCAGCCAGCCTATGACCAGGGTGAGCGTGACGGTGCCGCCGATCACCAGCAGCGGGCGCAGCACGTCGTCCATCGTCTCTCCGTCTTCTCCGTTCGGGTTCGGCCCGGGCTCCGGCCGGGGCCGGCCTCGCGTCGTTCCCGGCAAATCTAACTGGCAGGATGGGCATCCCCGAGTGACGGGGGCCGCGACCAAGGGAAGGTGCCCGCCGACCGTGACCGACGTCATGCTCTTCCACTCCGCCTACGGCCTCCGCCCCGCCGTCCTGGCCGCCGCCGAGCGGCTGCGGTCGGCCGGCCACCGGGTGTGGACCCCCGACCTGTTCGAGGGCCGCACGGCCGACACCGTGCCGGACGGGATGGCGATCAAGGACGAGATCGGGCGGGACGAGCTGCTGCGACGGGCGATCGCGGCCACCGCGCCGCACTCCGACGCCGGCCTGGTCTACGCCGGACTCTCGCTGGGCGGCTCGCTGGCGCAGACCGTCGCGCTCAACGACAGCAGGGCCCGCGGCCTGTTGCTGCTGCACGGGACCGCCGACATCGCGGAGGACGCGGCGGTGGACGAACTGCCCACCCAGCTGCACGTCGCCGACCCCGACCCGTTCGAGCCGCACGACTGGCTCACCGCCTGGTACCTGCGGATGGGGCGGGCCGGCGCGGACGTCGAGATCTTCCGCTACCCGGGCGCCGGCCACCTCTACACCGACCCGGAGCTGCCGGACCACGACGCGGAGGCGGCCGAGGCGACCTGGCGCACCGCGCTGGCGTTCCTCGACGAGCTGGGCTGACCGCCCGGCGGCCCTCCGGTCAGTCCTCGCGGACGCAGCCCCCGCTGCCGCCGCCCGCCGGGTCGCAGACCAGCGCCTTGTCGTCGGGGTCCTGGCTGAGGTAGCGGCCCACGCACGCGTTGCTGGTGGTCAGGCCGGCCTCGGCGCACCGGGCCACGGCGGCGCGGCCGTCGGTGAACGGGCCGGGGGCGTAGATCACCCAGTAGCCGGGGTTGAGCGAGGCGTAGTCGTCGCTGCGCAGCACCTGGGCCTCGGGCACGTCGGCGCGGACCGCGGCCAGCCGGTGGTCCCTGGTCGCCTCCCCGGTGGAGACCGGCTCGGAGAAGAGCTGCGCCACCCAGAAGCCCTCCGGCCCGGGGTCCGGCTCCGGGTCGGGCTCGGGGTCCGGGTCGGGCTCGGGTTCCTCTTCCTCCGGGTCCGGCTCCGGGGCCTGGGTCTCCTCCTGCTCCGGCTCGGTCTCCTCCGGCTCGGTCTCGGTGTCGGACTCGACGGGGGAGGGCGGCGGCTCCGGCTTCTCCTCCTTGACCTCGTCGGGGGCGTCGTCGGTCGGCGGGTCGGCCGGGCCGGCGCTCTCCCGCTCCGGCTCGTCGCCGCCGTCCCGCAGCAGCACCCAGGAGGTGGGGACGCCGATCAGCAGCAGCGCGCCGAGCAGCGCGGCCAGTACCACCGGGCCACGGGCCCGCCGGCCGCCGGCCGCCCCCGCCGGCCGCGCGGGGCGGGTCGGCGCGGTGGCGGTCGGGGTCGGCGTGGGCAGCGGGGTCGGGGTCGGCGGGGGTGGTGGGGCCCAGGGCAGGTCGGCCTCCGTCGGCGTCGGCTCGACCGGTACCGGGGGCGGGGCCGCCGGGCCGCCGGCGGCCAGCCGCTGCGCCTCGGCCAGCAGCGCGTCCAGGGCGGCGGCGTCCGGCCGGGCCGCCGGGTCCCGCTGGAGCAGCGCGGTCAGCGCGCCGGTCAGCGGCCCCGAGCGGACCGGCGGGGGGATCGGGTCCTCCAGCACGGCGGTCAGCGTGGCCAGGGTGCTCTCCCGGCGCAGCGGGCTGTGGCCCTCGGTGAGGATGTAGAGGGTGATGCCCAGCGACCACAGGTCGGCCGCCGGGTGGTCCGGCGCGCCGCTGATCCGCTCCGGGGCCAGGTACTCGGGGGAGCCGACGATGCCCCCGCCGCCGCTGGGCGCGTTGGCCGCGCCGGGGAGCGCGGCGATCCCGAAGTCGGTGAGCACGGCGGAGCCGTCCTCGCGCAGCAGGATGTTGGCCGGTTTGATGTCCCGGTGGTGGATGCCGGCGGCGTGCGCCGCCCGGAGCGCGGAGAGCACGTCGCGCCCCCAGCGGATGGCGTCCGCCGGCGGCACCGGGCCGCCGCGCGCCCGGGTGTGCAGGGTCTTGCCGGGCAGCAGCTCCATCACCAGCCAGGGATGCGGCGCCACGTCCACGATGTGGTAGATCCGCACCACGTTCGGGTGGTTCAGCCGGGCCAGGGCGCGGGCCTCCCGGAGCACCCGCTCGCGCAGCACCTCGGGCGGCGGGACGTGCTCCGCGCCGTCCGGCGGGCGCACCTCCTTGAGCGCGACCTCGCGCTCCAGCGCCACGTCCCTGGCGCGCCAGACCGTTCCCATGCCGCCCCGGCCGAGCCGGCGCAGCAGTTCGAACCTGCCGTCGACGACCTGCCCGCGTTCCGCCCCTGCCATGGGGCCAGCGTATGGCACCCGAACGGGCGGGCGAGCCACGGAGGTTCGCCCGCCCGTCGGGGGAACGGCCGGCGGCGGCCGGGGTGCGCTCAGCCGGTCACGGCAGGTGGCTCAGCGCCTCACTCGGTGCCGGCCTCCTCCTCGGTGCCCTCCTCGGTGCCCTCGGCGGCGTCGTCCGCCGGCTGGTCGTCGACCAGCACGGTGGAGAGCATCGCCGCCCAGCTCTGGGCGTCCCGCGGCACCTCCACGACCGTGCCGTTGACCTTCGCGGACGGGGTGCCGGTGACCTCCTCGTCGGCGTTGAACTTGTCCGACATCTGGAGCGCCCAGGCGGCGAACGTGCTGTCGAGGACCGCCGCCTCGAACTCGGCGTTGCCCTCCAGCTCGGGCACGTTCTGCGCCAGCTCGATCAGCAGGTCGTCGTTGGCGAAGTCGTCCACCTGCTCCGACGGGTGGTTCTCGGCCAGGTAGAGCTGCTCGTGCAGGCCCTGGAAGGCCTCCGGGCTCACGTCCAGCGCGGCGCCCAGCGCGGAGACCGCGTTGCGGGAGCCGGAGCCGCCGAGCCGGTCGTCCAGGAAGGTGCCGAAGACGTACTCGACGTTGTACGCGCCGTCCGCGATGTCCTGGTGGATGGTCTCGCCGACACCCTGCTCGAACGCGGCGCAGGACGGGCAGCGCGGGTCCTCGAAGAGGGTGACGGTGTTGGCCGCCTCCGGGTCGCCGACCAGCACGGTCAGCCCGTCGTCGCCGCTGGCGTGCGCCGGGGCGTCGGCGGGGTAGACCGTCTCGTCCTCGGCCGGCTCCTCGCCCTCCAGCTGGGCGCGGACCGCGCTCCAGTCGGTGGCGTCACCCTCGCCGCCGCCGCTGTCCATGTTGGCGACGGCCACGCCTATGCCGCCGGCGACGGCCAGCACACCGACCACGGAGCCGGCGACCACCAGCTGCCGGCGGACCTTCTCCTTCTTCTTCTGCTTCTCCCGCTCGGCGAGGAGCCGCTCGCGGGCGGCGCGCTTGGCCTCTTGGGTGTTGCGCTTGCTCATGGGGAATCCGTGTCCTTCGTCTCATGGGTGGGGAAGGCCCGCGGTCGGCCGGGTCGCCGGGCCTGACCGCGCCGGCCGGGACGGTGGTTCGGTGCGTGCGGGGGCGGACGCCGGGGCGTCACGGGGGGACGCCCGGGGGGCGGCCTCGGGTCAGCAGGCTCCGAACGCCGGGCGCGGCGGGCCCCTGCGCCGTACGGAGTGGGCCAGCGGCGGCGTCGTCGGCCGCTCCGGGCGGGCGTGCGCCGGCGCCGGCCGGGCCGGCTCCCGGACCCAGGCGCCGGCGACGGCCCAGGCGATCAGCAGCGGCCGGAAGGTCGCCGCGCCGGCCGCGCGCAGCAGCCGGGCGACGGCCCGCTCGCCGCCGCGCAGCCAGCCGGCGGCCACCAGGCCGACCCCGACGTGGGCGGCCAGCAGCAGCCAGGGGCCGGCGCCGTGCCCCGGTGCCTGGGCCAGCGGCGACGGCTCGCCGGCGAGCAGCCGGGCCAGCGGGGTGCCGACCTCGCCGCCGGCGCAGACCAGGTCGAAGCCGAAGAGCCGGGTGGGGCCCGGGACGGGCTGGCCGCCCGGGCCGTAGCAGGCGCTCTGGCCGGCGGTGAAGACCGCGTCGGCGGCCAGCTGGAGCGGGATCAGCAGGGCGGCGATGGCGCCGAAGCCGCGCTCCCGGTTGCCGGCCAGGGTGAGCGCCACCACGAAGACCCCGAGCGTGACCAGCGCCACGGCGGGGGTGGGCAGCGGCCGACCGGAGATCAGGACGTGGGCACCGGCCGAGAGCGTGACACAGAGCGCGGCGAACACCGCCGCGCGGAACACGCGTATCCCGGAAGTCGAACTGCCCATCGATGCCGAGTGTGCCACGCCCGGCCGCGGGTGCCTACGGGCGGGCGCCGATCCGGACCGTGGGAGGGTGGTGGCGGACCGTGGCGAGGGCCCGTTTTCGGTCGCCTCCCGGCCGTTCTCCCGCGACCGCCTTGACCTTGGGCGTTGCCCAATGCGCCTAGTGTGACCTGCGAAAACACTCGGACGCCTGAGGTGGGGGAGGGCACTGGCCACGGGTGGGAGCAGAGGTAGGGTCGGTGTCCTGGCGCGCGCCCCTGGCGGCCTTGGCAGGCCGTGGGCGCCGGCGCCCGACCCGTCCCTGCCCCTGCTGCGGAAGGCCCGTGGAGTGACCAAGCCCTTCACCCACCTGCATGTGCACACCCAGTACTCGCTGCTGGACGGTGCGGCGCGGCTCAAGGACATGTTCCGCGCCTGCCAGGAGATGGGCATGTCGCACATCGCGGTCACCGACCACGGGAACCTGCACGGCGCGTACGACTTCTTCCAGCAGGCGCGGGCGGCCGACGTCACCCCGATCATCGGGATCGAGGCGTACGTCGCCCCCGAGTCCCGGCGGCACAAGCGCCGGGTGCAGTGGGGCCAGCCGCACCAGAAGCGGGACGACGTCTCCGGCTCCGGTGGCTACACCCACAAGACGATCTGGGCGAGCAACAAGACCGGGCTGCACAACCTGTTCCGGCTCACCTCGGACGCCTACACCGAGGGCTTCTTCGTGAAGTGGCCGCGGATGGACAAGGAGACCATCGCCCAGTACTCCGAGGGCCTGATCGCCTCCACCGGCTGCCCGTCCGGCGAGGTGCAGACCAGGCTCCGGCTGGGGCAGCCGGACGAGGCGCTCAAGGCCGCCGCCGACTACCAGGACATCTTCGGCAAGGAACGCTACTTCCTCGAACTGATGGACCACGGCCTCGACCTGGAGACCCGGGTCCGCGACGGCCTGCTGGAGATCGGCCGGAAGCTGGGCATCCCGCCGCTGGTCACCAACGACTCGCACTACACCCACGCGCACGAGGCCGAGGCCCACGACGCGCTGCTCTGCGTGCAGACCGGCAAGAACCTCTCGGACCCGGACCGGTTCCGCTTCAACGGCTCCGGCTACTACCTGAAGTCGCCCGCCGAGATGTACGCGATCGACTCCTCGGACGCCTGGCAGCAGGGCTGCGCCAACACCCGGCTGGTGGCCGAGCAGGTCGACATCACCGGCTGGTTCGAGCCGCGCGACCTGATGCCCAGGTTCGACGTGCCGGACGGCTACACCGAGGTGACCTGGTTCCAGGAGGAGGTCAGGCGCGGGATGGCCCGGCGCTACCCGGGCGGGGTGCCGGAGGACCGGCAGCGGCAGGCCGAGTACGAGATGGGCGTCATCATCCAGATGGGGTTCCCCGGCTACTTCCTGGTGGTCGCCGACTTCATCATGTGGGCCAAGGAGCAGGGCATCGCGGTGGGCCCCGGCCGGGGCTCGGCGGCCGGTTCGCTGGTCTCCTACGCGATGGGCATCACCGACCTCGACCCGCTGGAACACGGCCTGATCTTCGAGCGGTTCCTCAACCCCGAGCGCGTCTCCATGCCCGACGTCGACATCGACTTCGACGAGCGTCGGCGCGGTGAGGTCATCCGGTACGTCACCGAGAAGTACGGCGCCGACAAGGTGTCCATGATCGGCACCTACGGCACCATCAAGGCCAAGGCGGCCATCAAGGACGCCAACCGGGTGCTCGGCTACCCCTACGCCATGGGCGACCGGATCACCAAGGCCATGCCGGCCGACGTGCTCGGCAAGGGCATCCCGCTCTCCGGCATCACCGACAAGGACCACCCGCGCTACAGCGAGGCGGGCGAGGTCAGGGCGATGTACGAGAACGAGCCCGACGTCAAGAAGGTGATCGACACCGCGCGCGGCCTGGAGGGCCTGGTCCGCCAGATGGGCATGCACGCCGCCGGCGTGATCATGTCCAGCGAGCGGCTGGTGGACCACGTGCCGCTCTTCGCCCCGAAGAACGACGGCGTCGTCGTCACCCAGTGGGACTACCCCACCTGCGAGGCCCTCGGCCTGCTGAAGATGGACTTCCTGGGCCTGCGGAACCTGACGATCATGGACGACGCGGTCAAGCTCATCAAGCGGAACAAGGGCGTCGACATCAAGCTGCTCGACCTGACGCTGGACGACCCCAAGACCTTCGAACTGCTCGGCCGCGGCGACACGCTGGGCGTCTTCCAGTTCGACGGTGGGCCGATGCGCTCCCTGCTGCGGATGATGAAGCCGACCGACTTCGAGGACATCTCCGCGGTCGGCGCCCTCTACCGGCCCGGCCCGATGGGCATGAACTCGCACATCAACTACGCGCTGCGGAAGAACCGCCAGCAGGAGATCACCCCGATCCACAAGGAGCTGGAGGAGCCGCTCCGCGAGGTGCTGGACGTCACCTACGGCCTGATCGTCTACCAGGAGCAGGTGCAGAAGGCCGCCCAGGTGCTCGCCGGGTACTCGCTCGGTCAAGCGGACCTGCTCCGCCGGGCCATGGGCAAGAAGAAGAAGGAGATCCTCGACAAGGAGTTCGTCCCCTTCCAGCAGGGCATGCGGGACAACGGCTACTCGGACGAGGCGATCCAGGCCGTCTGGGACGTGCTGGTGCCGTTCTCCGGCTACGCCTTCAACAAGGCGCACTCCTCCGCCTACGGCCTGGTCACCTACTGGACGGCGTACCTCAAGGCCAACTATCCGGCCGAGTACATGGCCGCGGTGCTCACCTCGGTCCGGGACGACAAGGACAAGTCGGCGGTCTACCTCAACGAGTGCCGCCGGATGGGCATCAAGGTGCTGCCGCCGGACGTCAACGAGTCCGAGGCGCACTTCACCCCGCGCGGCGACGACGTGATCGTCTTCGGCCTGACCGCCGTCCGCAACGTCGGGCAGAACGTCGTCGACTCGGTGGTGGCCACCCGCAAGGCCAAGGGCAAGTACAGCTCCTTCCCCGACTTCCTGGACAAGGTCGAGGCGGTGGTCTGCAACAAGCGCACCATCGAGTCGCTGATCAAGGCCGGCGGCTTCGACACCCTCAACCACACCCGCAAGGGCCTCACCCAGCACTTCGAGTCGATGATCGACAACGTGGTGCAGGTGAAGCGGAAGGAGGCCGAGGGCCAGTTCGACCTCTTCGGCGGGATGGGCGACGCCGACGACGGCCGGGACGGGCCCGGCTTCGGGATGGACGTGGTCTTCTCCGACGAGGAGTGGGAGAAGAGCTACCTGCTCGCCCAGGAGCGCGAGATGCTCGGGCTCTACGTCTCCGACCACCCGCTCTTCGGCATCGAGCACGTGCTGGACGACAAGGCCGACGCGGCGATCTCGGCGCTCAACGGCGGTGACCACGCGGACGGCGCGATCGTCACCATCGGCGGCATCATCTCCGGCCTCCAGCGGAAGATGACCAAGCAGGGCAACGCCTGGGCCATCGCCACCGTGGAGGACCTGGCCGGCTCCATCGACTGCATGTTCTTCCCCGCCTCCTACCAGCTGGTCTCCACCCAACTCGTCGAGGACACCGTGGTGTTCGTCAAGGGCCGGCTGGACAAGCGGGAGGACGTGCCGCGCCTGGTGGCGATGGAGCTGATGGTGCCCGACCTGAGCGAGGCCGCGGCCGACGCGCCGGTGACCATCACCATCCCCACGGTCCGGGTCACTCCGCCGCTGGTGGAGCGGCTCGGCGAGGTCCTCGGCCAGCACCGGGGGCCGACCGAGGTGCGGGTCCGGCTCCAGGGCGCGCGCACCACCACCGTGCTCCGGCTCGACCGGCACCGCGTCCAGGCCGACCCGGCGCTCTTCGGTGACCTCAAGGCGCTCCTGGGACCCTCCTGCTTGGCGGGATGATGGCGGCCGCTTTACCGATCCGATAGGTGTTCGGAGCTACCGTCGGAAGCGGGGACACACCCCACGGGTGGCGTGGGAGATCCCCGGAAGAAGGTGGGGCAGATGGACGCCCGGATGATCGAGAAAGCGGTGTTCCTGCTGCGCGAGGCGCACACCTCCCAGGAGGAGACGGTGCACGCCCTGGCGCGGTACTTCCCGGGATCGGCCTACGAGGACCGGGTCCGGTGCACGGCCGAGGCCGGCGATCTGGTGCACGTCGGGCGGCCGCCGGTGACCCTGGTAGCCTCCCAGGTCGCCGACGCCCGGTACTTCGCCGCCGCGCACGAACGACACGCGTTCGGCGACTGAGCGGGGTCGATGCGCGAAACCCCACCGGGGGCGCCGGACGGCGCCCCCGGTGGGGTGTGTCCGAAGCCCCCACCCGCCCGACGTAACGCTTCGCCGCCCGCCGTCCAAGCAGGGGTGTAAGGCAGGACGAGGACGGGAGAGCACGACGTGCGCAGCGTCACCAGAAGCCGCGGCGGCCCCGCCGCCGCGGCGCGTGATCCGGAACTCTTCGAGGAGTTCTACCGGCGCCATGTGGACGCCGTCACCCGGTTCGTGGCCCGGCGCTGCGCTGACCCGCACACGGTCGCCGACCTGACGGCCGAGGTCTTCCTCGCGGTGATCGACTCGGGCCACACCTACCGGCCCGGACTCGGCGACGAGCGCGCCTGGCTGTTCGGCGTGGCACGGAACGTCGTCTCCTCGGAGCGCCGCCGGGTGGCCCGGCAGCGGGCGCTGGACAGCCGGATCGCCGGCCGCCGGCTGCTGGCTCCCGACGACATCGCGCGGCTGGAGGAGAAGCTCTCCGCCGAACGCGAGGGCCGCCGGCTGCTGGCCGCGCTGGCCGAACTCCCCGAGGGGGAGCGCACGGTGCTCGAACTGGTCGCCGTGGACCAGCTGTCGGCGGCCGAGGCCGCCCGGGCGCTCGGCATCAGCCAGGTGGCCGCCCGGGTCCGGCTGCACCGGGCCCGCGGCCGGCTGCGGAAGCTTGCCGCTCCTGCGGACACCCCCGTTCCCACCCCGCCCGTCACCTACGCGAGGAGCCAGGCATGAGCAGCGACTTCGAGGACCGGCTGTTGACCGAGCTGAAGCGGGAGGTGGTGCGGGCGGCGGCCGACGAGCCGCGCCGGGCTCCTGGTCGGGGCCGGTTCGTGACCCCGGGCCGGGCGGTGGCCGGGCTGGCCACCGCGACGGCGGCGGCCGCCGCCGTCCTGGTGCTGCCCGGCGGCGGCGCCGGCCCGGCGTACGCGGTGGAGCCCGACGGGGCCGGCGGCGTGGAGGTGCGGTTGACCGACTGGCCGCGCGGCGAGGCGGAGATCGACGCGTTCCTCGCCGAGTTGGCCGACGCGGGCGTGGCCTCCGTGTACAACCCGCCGGCCGGCTACCACTGCCAGCCGTTCCCCGACGGCCTCTTCGTAGGCGTCAGCCGGATGGAGGTGGGGGAATATCTGCCGGAGTTGGAGGAGCACGCCCGCGACAACCCGCTGGGCGGCGCCCGCCTGCTGCACCCGGTCGCCCAGGACCCGCCCGCCCCGACCGTGGTCACCGGCGACGAGAACGGGATCTCCTACGTCCGGGCCGGGGACAACGAGTTCCCCGAGGACGTCACCTACCGGCTTGAGGAGGGGGACACCGTGCTGCTGGTCGACCAACCGACCTTCGGCAGCATCGCCTTCGTGGACGGCGCCTGCGCCGACGTGCCCACGGAGTGAGGCCGCCGCCCCGGCCCGTCACGGGCCGGGGCGGTCCCCACGCCGGTCAGTTGTGACCGAACTTCCGCTCCCGCTTCTTGCCCCTGGACTGCTCGGCGGCCTCCGGGTTGGGCGACTCGGACCGCTCGCGCTGCTCGTTCCTGCGGTCCTGCGGGGCCTCACGATCGCGGTTCCTGTCCTTGGCCATGATCGCCTCCTGGCTGGGTCGTTCCCCCGGCTGACGTGGCGCCCTCACCAGATTCACATGTGGCCGGATAGTTCGCATTCCGGAGGACGGGTGACCGGTTTGCCACGCCGAAGATCGAGTAGCACAGATAACAGCGGTCCCGTCGGGCAGACTCAAGGAAACGTCCGGCGAAGGGAAGGTGCCACGTGGACCGCTGCGTCGTGTTGGTCGATGCCGGCTACCTGTTGGGTGCCGCCGCCAGCCTGCTCGCCGGAGAGCCAGCGCGCCCCCGTATCGCCGTGGACCACGCCAGACTCATCCAGGGCCTGCGCGAGCGCGCCGAGGCCGACACCGGCCGCGAACTCCTGCGGATCTACTGGTTCGACGGCGCCCCCGACCGCGTCCCGCAGCCCGAGCACCGTCGGCTGCGGGTGATGCCGCGGGTCACCGTCCGCCTCGGCGCGCTGACCCGCAGCGACGGCCGGTGGGCGCAGAAGGGCGTGGACGCCGCGATGCACGCCGAACTGACCGAGCTGGCCAGGAACCGCGCCTGCGCCGACATCGTGCTGGTCACCGGCGACGGGGACCTGCTGCCCGGGCTGATGTCCGCGAAGGAGCACGGGGTGGCCGTGCACCTGTGGGCGGTGCAGGCCGCAGACGGCGACTACAACCAGTCCGAGGACCTGGTCGCCGAGGCCGACGAGCGGCGGGTGCTGGACCGGGCCTGGATCACCCAGGCGGTGCGGGTCAGCGAGCCGCAGGCCAACGGCGGGCTGCCGCGCACCGACATCGCCGCCATCCTCTCCGCGCCGCTGCCGGAGAAGGGCTCGGGCGAGTCCGGCACGCCCGCCGAGCCGGCCACCAACGGCACCGCCCCGGCCCCCGCCGCCTGCCCGGCGCAGGGCGGCGAGGCGCCCAGCCCGCCCACCCCGAAGGGCGTGCCAACCCCCAAGGACCTGGCCTCCCTTGGCCGCCCCGTGCCGCCGCCGGCCACCGCCACGCTGCGCTGGTCGTCCGACCGCGGCTGGATCGAGCGGGGCCCGGGGGACGAGCCGGGTGAGACGGCGGCCTTGCCGACGCTGGCCCAGCTCACCTCGGCCGAGCAGCGCTGGGCCGACCGCGAGGAGGACATCACCACGGTCGGCGGGGACCCGTTCGAGGTCGGCCAGGTCTTCGCCCGCCGCTGGACGGAGCGGCTGGCCAACGAGACGCCGCTGCGTCAGCTGTCCACCGAGTACCCGCGCATCCCGCACCGGATCGACGGCGAACTGCTGCGCTACGCCGCCAGGTTCGGGCTGCTGGCGCACAAGGACGACCAGATCGACGAGCAGGACAGGTACGCGATCAGGGCCGGCTTCTGGCGCGAGGTGGACGGCCGCACCGGCGCCGAGCGCGCCCCCTCCTGACCGCGCCGCCCGATGACCGAAGCGCGCCCCGCCGGCCGGCCGGCCCCGGCCGCAACGTAGGCTCTGGCCGTGGCCTCCTCCATCGGCCGGGCCGGGCCCAAGACCACGATGGCACCGCGCACTCCGGACTCCTCAGCGACCCCGCCCGCCGTGGTGACCGTGCGTGGTCTGACCAAGACCTACCGGGGTCGGGGGCGCGGCCGCCGGGGTGCCGCCGCCGAGCCGCACCCGGCCAACGACGCCATCTCGCTGCGGGTCGCCCGTGGCGAGATCTTCGGGCTGCTCGGCCCCAACGGCGCCGGCAAGACCACCCTCGTCAAGCAGCTCACCGGGCTGCTGCGGCCGGACGCCGGCAGCATCTCGCTGCTCGGCCACGACGTGGTCCGCCACCCGGACCGGGCCGCCCGGCTGCTGGCCTACCTCGGCCAGGAGTCGCGCGCCCTCGACGAGTTGACGGTGGCGTTGGCCGTCGAGACCACCGGCCGGCTGCGCGGCCTCGAACTGGCCGCGGCGCGCGCCGCGCGGGAGGCGGTGCTGGCCGAGCTGGGCCTGGAGCCGCTCGCCGACCGCCCGCTGAAGCGGCTCTCCGGCGGGCAGCGCCGGCTGGCCTGCGTGGCCACCGTGCTGGTCGGCGACCGGCCGCTGCTGGTGCTGGACGAGCCGACGACGGGGATGGACCCGGTGGCCCGCCGCGCGGTGTGGACCGCCGTCGACCGCCGCCGCGCCGAGCACGGCACGACGGTGCTGCTGGTCACCCACAACGTGCTGGAGGCGGAGAGCGTGCTGGACCGGGTCGCGGTGCTGGACGCCGGCCGGATGATCGCCTGCGACACCCCGGCCGGGCTGAAGGCCCTGGTGGACACCCGGGTCCGGCTGGACCTGGTGTGGCGCGCCGAGCCGCCGCTCGGCGTGCCGGAGATCGAGCGGCTGCGCGGTGAGGCCGACGTGACCGGCCGCCGCTGGACGCTGCGGCTGCCGCAGGACCGGGCGCGGGCGGTGGTCGGCACGGTCACCCAGGGCGAGGCGTTCGCCGCGCTGGACGACTTCACCCTGGCGACGCCCAGCCTGGAGGACGTGTACCTGGCCCTCGGCGGTCGGGGCGAGGGGCTGGTGCGGCAGTGACGCTGATCGACAAGGCACCCGGCCGGCCGGCCGCCGACGCCGGGGAGCCGGCCGAGCCGGCCCCGTTGGCGCCGGCCGCCCGGCTGCTGCCGGCGCTGGGCGCCGTCTACCGGGCGCAGCTCTCCCGGGCCAGGGTGGCCCGGATGCCGCTGCTGTTCGTCGCCACCTTCCAGTCCATCGGGATCATGATCCTGATGCGCGGGGTGGTGGACGGCGGGTCGGGGCCCGAGGCCAGGGCCGTGGTCGCCGGCTCGGCGGTGCTGGTGGTGGCCTTCGTCGCGCTCAACCTGCTGGCCCAGTACTTCGGTCAGCTCAGGGCCGGCGGGCTCGACCACTACGCCACCCTGCCGGTGCCGGCCCCCGCCGTGGTGCTGGGCACCGCCGCCGCCTACGCCTCGTTCACCGTGCCAGGGGTGCTGGTCACCGCGGTCACCGGCGCGCTGCTCTACCAGCTGCCGCTCGGCGGCCTCTGGCTGCTGCTGGCGGTGGTGCCGCTGACCGGCGCGGCGCTGGCCGGGCTCGGCGCCGCCCTGGGGCTGCTGGCCCCGCGGCCGGAGCTGGCCACCCTCTGCGGCCAGCTGGGCATGTCGGCGGCGCTGCTGCTGGGCGTGCTGCCGGCCGGTCGGCTGCCGGAGCCGCTGCGCTGGACCCGGGAGTTGCTGCCCTCCAGCTACGGCGTGGACGCGCTGGCCGAGATGTTCGGCCCGGACCCGGACGCCGGGCTGGTCGTCGCCCAGCTGGCCGTCTGCGCGGCGGTCGGGGTGGCCGCGCTGGCCCTGGCGACCTGGGCCTACCGCCGGGCCGCCAGGGGCTGACCCGGGCCGCCGGTCGGCTCATCAGCCAAACGGCCGTCCCCAGGGCCGAACAGGTGGCCGTACCTGGCAGGATGACGGGGTGGACTCTCCCCAGCCAGCCCCTGACGACCGTCCCACCGTCCCCCAGCCGGGCCACGACCCGTGGGCCGTGCCCGTGGCCACCCCCAGGGCGGGCGGCCCCGACTGGGGCCGGGAGATACGGACGGGCCTGCTGGTCGCGGTGCCGGTGGCACTGCTCACCGGGGTGGCGCTCGGCCTGCTCTGGCTCTGGCGGGCCCCCCGCATCCCGCTGGAGCTGCGCGGCCAGGACGTGCTGCTGGTCAACTCCGAGGGCCAGCAGGCGATCGCCGCCGACGGCGTCTTCCTGCTGCTGGGCCTCGGCGTCGGGGCGGTGGCCGGGGTGCTGACCTTCCTGCTGCGCCGGGACGGCGGCGTCGGCGCGGTGCTCGGCCTGGCGCTCGGCGCCGTCCTGGGCGCCTGGCTGGCCTGGCAGCTGGGGATGCTGCTGGGCCCGAGCGACGACCTGCTGGCCCGGATCGCGGAGCTGGAGCAGGGCGCGATCTTCGACGCGCCGCTGCGGCTGGGCGCCAAGAGCGTGCTGCTGGGGCTCCCGTTCGGCGCGCTCCTGGCCCACCTGCTCTGCTTCGCCGGCTTCGGCACCCGGCCCGAGCGGCCGCGCCCCGCGGCCCAGCTGCCCCGCTGGGAGACGCCGGCCGGCCCGGCCGCCGGCTGACCCACCCGCCGGTCGCCCGGCTGGACGGCGGTCACTCCGCCGCCCGCGCCGTGGTGCGGCGCCCCCCTCGGACTCCTACCGTCGGCGTTGGTCAGACGAACAAGATCACGACGCGGGAGGTTCACATGCCCTACGGATCGGTCGGGGGATCGGGCGGCGCGCTGGCCGCCACCGGCATGGCGACGGGACAGCTCTGGCTGACGGTGGCCAGCGTGGCGCTGGTGCTGCTGGGGGTGGGGTTGGTGCGGCTGTCGTTCCGCAGGGGGCGCGGCCCGGTGGTCCGGTGACGTCCCGGCCGGCCGGCGAGGTGGCGGGCCGCTGGCCCGGGGTGCCGCCCCCGCCGATCGCGCGCGCCGTCTCCGCACGCTGGCTGGTGCCGCTCGCCGTGCTGCCGCTGACCGGCTTCCTCGCCTGGGTCCTGGCCCACGGCTACGCCCTGCTCCGCTCGCTCGGCCCGGACGGCGCCGGCGGCCCACTGGCGGTGCCCTGGCTGGTCTCCTTCCTGCTGCTGTGGTGGGTTCCGCTGGCCTGGCTCGAACGCCCCCGCCGGGCACCGGCGGACGCCGGCCTCGACGCGCTCACGGTCACCGTGCAGGTCCCCGTCTACAACGAGGACCCGGACGCGCTCCGGGCCTGCCTGTACTCCGTGCTGACCCAGAGCCGCCCGGTCACCCGGCTCCGGGTGGTGGACGACGGCTCCACTCGGCCCGACGGCTCGCCGGAGACCTACCCCGAGGTGCGCGCCGAGCTGCTGGCCCTGGCCCCGGCCCACGGCGTCGAGGTCACCTGGGACCGCACCGCCAACCGCGGCAAGCGGCACGCCCAGATGCACGTGCTGGCCACCGACGACGCGGACGTCTTCGTCACCGTGGACAGCGACTCGGTGCTCGACCGGCACGCCGTCGCCGAGGGCCTCAAGCCGTTCGCCGACCCGGCCGTGCGCTCGGTCGCCGGGCAGGTCGTCGTCCTCAACCACGATGCCAACGCCCTCACCCGGCTGGTCTGCCTGCTCTACCTGCCGTTCACCCGGGGGCTGCGCAGCGCCCAGTCGGTGCTGCGGCGGGTGACCATCAACTCCGGGACGCTCGCCTTCTACCGGGCCGGGATCGTTCGGGAGGCCGCCGGGGTGTACGAGAACGAGCGGTTCTGCGGCCGGCCGATGCAGATGAACGACGACTCGATGCTCACCTTCTATGCCCTGCTCGCGGGGGACACCGTGCACCAGCCGTCCGCGCTGGTCTTCACCCTGGTGCCCGAGCGCTGGCCGCACTACCTGCGCCAGCAGCTGCGCTGGATGCGCGGCACCACGGTCCGCCATCTGTGGTGGCTGCGCTACCTGCCGGCGACCGGCGTCGTGTGGTGGACGACGGTCGGCGAGTACCTGCACATCGCGCTCGGCCTGGCCATCCCCGCCGCCCTGGTGCTGCACCCGGAGTACCGGGAGCACCTCGGTACCGTCCTGCTCCTCGGGGTGGTGGTCGGCGTGGTGATGAGCTACCTGATGGCGCTGCGGCTCTTCACCGTCGTCCGCGGCGACCTGCGCCGCCGGGACCTGGCGCTGCTCTACGCCGCGGCCCCGCTGGCCGCCGCCTGGCGGGCCCTGGTGCTGCGCCCGCTGTACCTCTACGCCATGCTCACCTGCCGCCGGATCAACCAGTGGGGCACCAGGAGCACCGTCGAGGTCGGGCTGCCCGGCCGCTGACCCGGCCGGGGGCCGGTCAGCCGGGTCAGTCGGGGCAGCCGGCCGCCGGTCACCTGGCGATCGGCGCCGTCCTGGCGTCGGTCAGCGCGGCCAGGTCGGCCGGGGCCAGCTCGATCTCCAGGCCCCGGCGGCCGGCCGACACCAGGATCGTGGGGTGCTCGGCCGCCGAGGCGTCCAGCACCGTCGGCAGCCGGCGCCGCTGCCCCAGCGGGGAGATCCCGCCCCGCACGTACCCGGTGGCCCGCTCCGCCACCGCCGGGTCGGCCATCGCCGCCCGCTTCCCGCCGACCGCCGCGGCCAGCGCCTTCAGCGACAGCGAGGCGGAGACCGGGACCAGCGCCACCGTCAGCGCCCCGTCCACCTCCGCCACCAGCGTCTTGAAGACCCGCGCCGGCTCCCGGCCCAGCGCCCGGGCCGCCTCGGCGCCGTAGCCGCCGGCCGCCGGGTCGTGCCGGTACGCGTGCGTGCTGAACGCCACCCCGGCCCGGCTCGCCGCCACCGTCGCCGGAGTGCCGCCGCCCCGCCCACCACCCATGCCCGTCCGCTCCCGTCCGTCTCGCCCGTCCCGTCTCGCCCGGCCCGGCCCCGGCGGCCGGGCCCCGCCGGCCTCAGTTCAGGCTGGTCGGCCGGATCGTGTACTCGGCGCCCGGCACCGAGGGCAGCTTGCTGATCAACGCGACCTCCTGGCGCAGCAGCCGCAGCTCGTCGGCCAGCCGGCTCGCCGTGTCCGGCGCCTGGAGCAGCCGCTGCTTGTCCGAGGTGTGCAGCACGGTGGCCGCCGCCACCAGGTAGGAGACCACCGACGGGTCGTCGGGCAGGTCCTGCGCCGGGCCGAGCGTCCGCTCGTTCGCGCCGGCCAGCGCCTTCTGGTAGCGACGGAAGGCCAGCAGCACCCCGGAGGCCAGCGCCCCGGCGCCCTCGCCCGGCCGCTCCTCCAACGGCTCCACCTCGCCGACCAGGTAGGGCCCGCTGGCGTCCACCGAAAGCAGCCGGAACCGGCTGGTGCCGGTGGCCAGCACCTCGTAGCCGGTCGCCGTGCCGTCCCGCTCCCCGGCCTCGGCCGCCTCCCCCGGCACCGGCCGCGGCCGGATGGTGGAGGCGTCGGCGACGCAGCCCACCTGGTGGAAGGAGCGCATCGGGTCCGCGCCGAACCCGGCGGCCGGGTCCGGGTCGGCGGGCGGCCCGTCCGGCAGCCCGAGGCCGCGCGGCGCCACCTCGTGCCCCTCCCGGATGGCGATGACCCCGAACGGGCGCGGCTCGCCCTCCGGCAGGTCGAGCAGGTCCCGCAGCAGCGCGCGGTAGCGGGCCTCGAAGACGTTGAGGGGCAGGACCAGCCCAGGGAACAACACGGTGTTGAGGGGGAACAGGGGCAGGCGGGTGGTCGTCACGACCGGCCAGCCTATCGGCTGGTCCGGCGGGACCGGGACCGCATCGTGAAACGTGCCGCTGGGGTGTCAGCGCGGTCTGCGAGACTGGTCGCGTGCTGAACCGAATCGATCTGCGGGACGCCGCCACCTCGGCGGCGATCGACCGCGAGCTGCTGCCACGCGCCGAACTCGACGTCGAGGCCGCCCTGGAGAAGGTGCGGCCCATCTGCGAGGACGTGCGCCATCGTGGCACCGCGGCGCTGGTCGAGTACGCGCGGCGGTTCGACGGCGTCCGGCAGACCCGCACCCGGGTGCCGGCCGAGGCGCTGGCGCGGGCGCTGGCCGAGCTGGACCCGGCGGTCAGGACCGCGCTTGAGGAGTCCGTCCGGCGCGCCCGGCTGGTCCACCGCGAGCAGCGCCGCACCGACCACACGACGAAGGTCGTCCCCGGCGGCACGGTCACCGAGCGCTGGGTGCCGGTGCAGCGGGTCGGTCTCTACGTCCCCGGCGGCCAGGCGGTCTACCCGTCGTCCGTGGTGATGAACGTCGTCCCGGCCCAGGAGGCCGGCGTCGGCTCGCTCGCCGTCTCCTCCCCGCCGCAGCGCACCCCGGGCCAGGAGTGGAGCGACGGCCTGCCGCACCCGACGATCATGGCGGCCTGCGCGCTGCTCGGCGTCGACGAGGTGCACGCGGCCGGCGGCGCCCAGGCGATCGCCATGTTCGCCCACGGCACCGCCGAGTGCCGCCCGGTCAAGCTGGTCACCGGCCCGGGCAACATCTACGTCGCCGCCGCCAAGCGCCTGCTCAAGGGCATCGTCGGCATCGACGCCGAGGCCGGGCCGACGGAGATCGCGGTGCTCGCCGACGAGCACGCCGACCCGGCCCTGATCGCGGCCGACCTGATCAGCCAGGCCGAGCACGACGAGCTGGCCGCCGCCGTCCTGGTCACCCCCTCGGTCGCGCTGGCCGACGCGGTGGACGCCGAGCTGACCCGGCAGGTCGCCGCCGCCAAGCACCACCAGCGGATCACCGCGGCGCTGACCGGCCGCCAGTCCTACACGGTGCTGGTCGCCGACCTCGACCACGGGCTGACCGTGGTCGACGCCTACGCCGCCGAGCACCTGGAGATCCAGACCGAGCGCGCCGCCGAGGTCGCCGCCCGGGTGACCAACGCCGGCGCCGTCTTCGTCGGCCCGCACGCCCCGGTCTCCCTCGGCGACTACTGCGCCGGCTCCAACCACGTGCTGCCCACCGGCGGCTGCGCCTGCCACTCGTCGGGCCTGTCGGTGCAGTCCTTCCTGCGCGGCGTCCACGTGGTCGAGTACGACCGGGAGGCGCTGGCCGAGGTCGCGCCGCTGGTGGTGACGTTGGCCGAGGCCGAGGACCTGCCGGCGCACGGCGCGGCGGTGCAGGCCAGGTTCGAGTGGAAGGTTCCGCCCCGCAAGTGACCCGCATCGACGACCTGCCCATCAGGGCCGAGCTGCGCGGCAAGTCCCCGTACGGCGCCCCGCAGCTGAACGTGCCCGTCCAGCTCAACACCAACGAGAACCCGCACCCGCTGCCGGACGCCCTGGTCCAGCGGATCGCCGAGCGGGTCTCCGAGGCCGCCCGCACCCTCAACCGCTACCCGGACCGGGACGCGGTGGTCCTGCGCACCCAGCTCGCCGACTACCTCGCCAGGACCACGGGCCACCCGCTGGAGCCCGCCCAGCTGTGGGCGGCCAACGGCTCCAACGAGATCCTCCAGCAGCTGCTGCAGACCTTCGGGGGGCCCGGCCGCACCGCCCTCGGCTTCGACCCGTCCTACTCCATGCACGCGCTGATCGCCCGCGGCACCGGCACCGACTGGCTGTCCGGGCCGCGCACCCCGGAGTTCGACATCGACACCGAGGCCGCGGTGGCGCTGGTCCACGAGCGCCGTCCCGACGTGGTCTTCCTCTGCTCGCCGAACAACCCGACCGGCACCGCCCTGCCGGCCGGGACGATCCTCGCGCTGTACGAGGCGGCGCAGGAGGCCAGGGGCGGCCGGGGCGCGCTGGTGGTGGTGGACGAGGCGTACGCCGAGTTCAGCCACCGCCCGTCGAACCTGCCGCTGATCGAGGGCCGGCCCAACCTGGTCTTCACCCGCACCATGTCCAAGGCGTTCGGCGCGGCCGGGCTCCGGCTCGGCTACCTGGCAGCCGACCCGGCCGTGGTGGACGCCGTCCAGCTGGTCCGGCTGCCCTACCACCTCTCGGCGATCACCCAGGCCACCGCGCACGCCGCGCTGGAGTTCGCCGACGTCCTGCTCGGCTGTGTCGAGGAGCTGAAGGCCGAGCGGGACCGGGTGGTCACCGAGCTGCGGGCGCTGGGCCTCGACGTCACGGAGTCGGACGCCAACTTCGTGCAGTTCGGCCGGTTCGCCGACGCCAGGGACGTCTGGCGCCGGCTGCTCGACCACGGGGTGCTGGTCCGGGACAACGGCGTGCCCGGCCGGCTTCGCGCCACCACCGGCACCCGGGCGGAGAACGACGCGTTCCTCGACGCGGTACGCGCAGTGACGAAGGAGATCGACGTATGAGCCGCGTGGGTCGCGTGGAGCGCACCACCAAGGAGACGTCCGTGACGGTCCAGATCGATCTGGACGGCACGGGCCAGGTCGAGGTGTCCACCGGGGTGGGCTTCTTCGACCACATGCTGGACCAGCTGGGCCGGCACGGCCTGTTCGACCTGTCCGTCAAGACCGACGGCGACCTGCACATCGACAGCCACCACACCATCGAGGACACCGCGCTGGCGCTCGGCGCCGCGTTCCGGCAGGCGCTCGGCGACAAGCGCGGCATCGTCCGGTTCGCCAACGCCTCGGTGCCGCTGGACGAGTCCCTCGCCCGGGTGACGGTCGACCTCTCCGGCCGCCCCTACCTGGTGCACCAGGAGCCGGCCGGCATGGCGCCCATGATCGGCGCCTACGACACCACGATGACCCGGCACATCCTGGAGTCCTTCGTGGCCCAGGCCCAGGTCGCGCTGCACGTCGAGGTGCCCTACGGCCGGAACGCCCACCACATCGTGGAGTGCCAGTTCAAGGCGCTGGCCAGGGCGCTGCGGTACGCCAGCGAGCTGGACCCGCGGCAGCCCGGCATCCCGTCCACCAAGGGCGCCCTGTGAACCTCACCTCGACCCTGCTGATCGCCGCCGGCCTCTTCCTCGGCACCGGCGTCTACTCGTTCGCCAAGCAGGGCCTGCCCCGGGGCGTGATCGTGCTGCTGGCCCTGGCCAGCGCGCTCTGCCTGGTGGCCGGCGTGCTGCGGCTGGAGGTGTGGTAGCCGTGGGCCGGCGGGAGAAGTCCGTGGTCGTCTTCGACTACGGCTTCGGCAACGTCAGGTCCGCCGAGCGCGCGGTCGCCAGGGCCGGCGCCCGGGTCGAGATCACCCGTGACCTGGACGCGGCGCTGGCCGCCGACGGCCTGCTGGTGCCCGGCGTCGGGGCCTTCGCCGCCTGCATGTCGGGGCTGCGCGCGGCCCGCGGCGACTGGGCGGTGGAGCGCCGACTGGCCGGCGGCCGGCCGGTGTTGGGCATCTGTGTCGGGATGCAGATCCTCTTCGCCCGGGGCATCGAGCACGGCGTGGCGGCCGACGGCCTGGCCGAGTGGCCGGGCACGGTCGGCCCGCTCAAGGCCGAGGTCGTCCCGCACATGGGGTGGAACACCGTGGCGCCCGCCGAGGGCTCGCGGCTCTTCGCCGGCCTCGGCCCCGAGGAGCGCTACTACTTCGTCCACTCCTACGCGGCGCACGACCTGCCGCTGCCGCCGTCGGGCAGCGCCGCCATCGAGCCGCCGAAGGTCAGCTGGGCCACCCACGGCCAACCCTTCGTCGCGGCCGTGGAGAACGGCCCGCTGTGGGCCACCCAGTTCCACCCGGAGAAGTCCGGCGACGCCGGCGCCCGCCTCCTCACCAACTGGATTGAGACCCTGTGACCGAGACGCACACCACCCGCCAGCTCGAACTCCTCCCGGCCGTCGACGTCCGGGACGGCCAGGCGGTCCGCCTGGTGCACGGCGAGTCCGGCTCCGAGACGTCCTACGGCGACCCGCTGACCGCCGCCCTGGCCTGGCAGCGGGCCGGCGCCGAGTGGCTCCACCTGGTGGACCTCGACGCCGCCTTCGGCACCGGCGACAACCGGGCCCAGATCGCCCAGGTCACCGCCGCCATGGACATCAGGGTCGAGCTGTCAGGCGGCATCCGGGACGACGCGACGCTGGCCGCCGCGCTGGCCACCGGCTGCACCCGGGTCAACCTGGGCACGGCCGCGCTGGAGACCCCCGAGTGGGTCGCCAAGGCCATCGCCGAGCACGGCGACCGGATCGCCGTCGGCCTCGACGTGCGCGGCACCACGCTGCGCGGACGCGGCTGGACCCGGGACGGCGGCGACCTCTACGAGACGCTGGAGCGGCTCAACGCCGAGGGCTGCGCCCGGTACGTGGTGACCGACATCAACAAGGACGGCACCCTCAAGGGCCCCAACCTCCAGCTGCTGCGCGACGTCTGCGCCGCCACCGACCGGCCGGTGGTCGCCTCCGGCGGCGTCTCCTCGCTGCACGACCTGCGGGCCATCGCCGAGCTGGTGCCGCTCGGCGTGGAGGGCGCCATCGTCGGCAAGGCGCTCTACGCCCAGGCGTTCACCCTGGAGGAGGCGCTGGCGGCGGTGGCCGAGGCATGAGCGAGCAGGTCCGCCGGGAGGGCGGCGACAGCGAGTGGGAGCGCACCCTGGGCGCGGCCACGGCGGTGGCGGCCGGCCCGCTGGTGCTGGTCGGCGGCACGCTGCCGCCGGCCGCCGGCGCGGCCGCGCTGGGTGACACGTACGAGCAGACGCGCAGCGCGCTGGCCGACGCGGTGGCCGCGCTCGGGCCCTTCGGCCTGGCCGCCGAGGACGTGGTGCGCACCCGCCTCTACCTGGCGCACGGCCGCGACGCGGAGGACGCGACCCGGGCGCACCGGGAGCTGTTCGCCGAGGTCCGCCCGGTCTGCACGGTGCTGGTGGTCGGCTTCCCCGACTCCCGGGTGCTGGTCCAGGTCGAGCTGGAGGCGTACCGGGGAGGTGCGGACCGGTGAGCGTGGCCGTGCGGGTGATCCCCTGCCTGGACGTGGACGCCGGCCGGGTGGTCAAGGGCGTCAACTTCCAGAACCTCAGGGACGCCGGGGACCCGGTGGAGATGGCCAAGGTCTACGACGCCGAGGGCGCCGACGAGCTGACCTTCCTGGACATCACCGCCTCCTCGGGGAACCGGGAGACCACCTACGACGTGGTGCGCCGCACCGCCGAGCAGGTCTTCATCCCGCTGACCGTCGGCGGCGGGGTGCGCGCCCCGGAGGACGTGGACCGGCTGCTGCGGGCCGGCGCCGACAAGGTCGGGGTCAACACGGCGGCGGTGGCCAGGCCCGAGCTGCTCCGGGAGATCGCCGAGCGGTTCGGGCGCCAGGTGCTGGTCCTGTCGGTGGACGCCCGGCGCTGCCCCCCGGGCACGGAGACCGGCTCCGGCTTCGAGGTCACCACCCACGGCGGCCGGCGCGGCACCGGCATCGACGCGGTGGCCTGGGCCGAGCGCGCCGCCGAGCTGGGCGCGGGGGAGATCCTGCTCAACTCGATGGACGCGGACGGCACCAGGGACGGCTACGACACCGAGCTGATAGCCGCGGTGCGGCAGCGGGTCGCCGTCCCGGTGATCGCCTCCGGCGGCGCCGGCCGGCTGGCCGACTTCCCGCCGGCCATCGAGGCGGGCGCGGACGCGGTGCTGGCCGCCTCCGTCTTCCACTTCGGGGACCTGCGCATCGGCCAGGTCAAGGACACCCTCCGGGCGGCCGGCCACCCGGTGCGCTGACCGCCGGGCGGCGCGGCGGCCTTCGGCGGGGTGGGGCGCTCAGGCGGGGGCGGGCGCGGCCGGCCGGCAGTCGGCCCGGGCCGCGCAGTCCCGGTAGGCGGTCGGGCTCATCCCCCGCGCCCGCTTGAACGCCGTGCTGAAGCCGAACGCGTCCGCGTAGCCGACCTGGCGGGCCACCGCCGCCACGGTCGCGGTGGACTCGGTCAGCAGGTCGGCGGCCAGCGCCATCCGCCAGTGCGTCAGGTAGGCCAGCGGCGGCTCGCCGACCAGTCGGCTGAACCGGCTGGCCAGCGTGGTCCTGGACACCCCGGCCTCGCGGGCCAGCGCGGCCAGCGTCCACGGCCGTTGCGGCGCGGCGTGCAGGGCGCGCAGCGCCGGGCCGACGGCGGCGTCGCCCAGCGCGCGGAACCAGCCGGGGGAGCCGGCCTCCGGCCGGTCGAACCAGTCGCGCAGCGTGCAGACCAGCAGCCAGTCCAGCAGCCGGTCCACCACCACCTGCTGGCCGGGCGCCGCACCGCCGGCGAACTGCCCGTCCAGGAAGTCCAGCAGTGAGGAACAGTCCTCCTCGCCCGGCACCACCAGCACCGGCGGCAGCAGGTCGAGCAGCCGTCGGGACACCTCGCCCCGCACCCGGTAGGCGCCCAGCAGCAGCACGGTGCGGGCGGCCGGCGCCGGCTCGCCAGGACCACCGGCCGGCGGCCGGTCGGTGAGCCTGACCTGCGGGGTGGCCAGGGCCGAGCCCCGCACGATCACCGTGTCGTTGACCCGCACCCGGCGGGCCGCCGCCCCGCCCCCGGCGGCCGGGGCCAGCCAGCCCTCGCCGCGCAGCGGCGCGCAGAGCGTCAGCGCCGCGTCGTCCGCGGGGCCGGCCTCGGGCAGCCGCAGTGTCCACGGCGGGGTCAACTCCGTCCGCCGGACCCGGACCTCGTCGGTCCTGACCCCCCGCAGCAGCTCGTCGATCGGGTCCGTGCTCGGGTCCGTGCCGCCCCTCGGCTCCGTCAGTTCCATGCCTCCAGCCTAGGCTCTGTCCCGGGCCGCCGCGCCGGGTCGGGGCCGGACGGCCGGACATGGCCGGCGGACCGTTGACCATGCCCAACGTCCCCGTCGCGCCGTTGACTTGGTGGCATGACAACGAACAACGACAGCGGCGACATCGTGGTCCTGGGCGGTACGGGCAAGACCGGCCGGCGGCTGGTGCCCGCCCTGCGGGCGGCCGGCCACCGGGTGCGGCCGGTCTCCCGGTCGACCGGGACCCGGTTCGACTGGGCCGACGAGGACACCTGGCCGGCGGTGCTGGACGGGGCGACGGCCCTCTACCTGGTGCCGGGGCCGCCGGAGCTGGCGGAGCCCTTCGTCCGGCAGGCCACCGAGGCCGGGGTGCGGCGCCTGGTCGCCCTCTCCGGGCGTGGCATGGACGCCTACGACCCGGACCTCTTCCCCGCGGTGGCCGCGGCGGAGCGCGCGGTGCGCGGCTCAGGCGTGGAGTGGAGCATCATCCGCGCCAACAACTTCAACCAGAACTTCGACGAGGACTACTGGCACGCCCCGCTGCGCGCCGGCCGGCTGGCCCTGCCGACCGGCGGGGTGCCGGAGCCGTTCGTCGACGTCCGGGACATCGCCGACGTCGCCGCCGTGCTGCTGACCACCGAAGGCCACCACGGCCGGGAGTACGACCTGTCCGGGCCGCGGGCCCTCACCTTCGAGGAGGCGGTGGCGACCATCGCGGCGGCGGCCGGCCGGGAGATCCGCTTCGTGGAGCTGACCCCGGCGGAGTACCGGTCGGAGCTGCTGGCGGAGGGGCTGCCCGAGGACGCGGTCACCGAACTCGGGCTGGTCTTCGAGGTGATGCGCGCCGGTCACCTCGCCGAGGTGGCGGACGGCGTGCGCCGGGTGCTGGGCCGCGACCCGCTCCCCTTCACCGACTACGCCACCCGGGCCGCCGCCACCGGCGCCTGGTCCTGACCGGGCGCGCCCGCACCCGTGAGCCCCGCCCCGCCGACCCCGCCGCCCTCGTCCGGGGCTGGCGGGGCCGGCGGGGCCGGGTGGGGTCAGAGGGACTTGCGGAGGGCGCGGAGGTACTCGCGGTTCATGGTGGAGATGGAGGCGAGCGGGATGCCCTTGGGGCAGACCGTGGTGCACATGCCGGTGTTGGTGCAGCCGCCGAAGCCCTCGGCGTCCATGGTCTCCACCATGTCCAGCACCCGGGTCTCCCGTTCCGGGGCGCCCTGCGGCAGGGTGTTGAGGTGCACGACCTTGGCCGAGGTGAAGAGCATCGCCGAGCCGTTGGGGCAGGCCGCCACGCAGGCGCCGCAGCCGATGCACTCGGCGTGCTCGAAGGCGGCGTCGGCCGCCGCCTTGGCCACCGGGGTGGCGTGGGCCTCCGGCGCGCTGCCGGTGGGCGCGCTGACGTAGCCGCCGGCGCCGATCACCCGGTCGAACGCGGTGCGGTCCACCACCAGGTCCTTGATCACCGGGAACGCCGCGGCCCGCCAGGGCTCGATGTCCACCACGTCGCCGTCCGCGAAGTGCCGCATGTGCAGCTGGCAGGTGGTGGTCCGGTCCGGGCCGTGGGCCTCGCCGTTGATCACCATGCCGCAGGCGCCGCAGATGCCCTCCCGGCAGTCGTGGTCGAAGGCGACGGGCTCCTCGTCCCGTTCGATCAGCTCCTCGTTGAGGGTGTCCAGCATCTCCAGGAAGGACATCTCCGGGCTGATCCCGTCGACCTCGTAGGTCCGCAGGGCGCCCGGCTCCTCGGGTCCCGACTGGCGCCAGATGCGCAGGGTGAGTTTCACGCGTAGCTCCGCTGGGTGGGGTGGACGTACTCGAAGGCGAGGTGCTCCCGGTGCAGCACGGGGGCGCTGCCGGTGCCGGTGAACTCCCAGGCGGCGGCGTAGCTGAACGCCTCGTCCCGGCGGGCGGCCTCGCCGTCCGGGGTCTGGCTCTCCTCCCGGAAGTGGCCGCCGCAGGACTCCTCCCGGTGCAGCGCGTCCAGGCACATCAGCTCGGCCAGCTCCAGGTAGTCGGCGATCCGGTTGGCCTTCTCCAGGGACTGGTTGAACTCCTGCCCGCTGCCCGGCACCCGCACCCGGCGCCAGAACTCGGCGCGCAGCGCGGGCAGCCGCTCCAGGGCCCGGCGCAGGCCGGCGGCCGAGCGGGACATCCCGCACTCGTTCCACAGCAGTTCGCCCAGCTCCCGGTGGAAGGAGTCGGGGGTGCGGTCGCCGTTGTTGGAGAGCAGCAGGTAGAGCCGGTCGTTGACCTCGGCGACGGTGTCGGTGACCGCCGGGTGGTCGGCCGGCACCTCGTCGTGCGGGTGCCGGGCCAGGAAGTCGGCGAGGGTGGCCGGCAGCACGAAGTACCCGTCGGCCAGGCCCTGCATCAGCGCCGAGGCGCCCAGCCGGTTGGCCCCGTGGTCGGAGAAGTTGGCCTCGCCGACGGCGAACAGGCCGGGCACGGTGGTGGCCAGGTCGTAGTCCACCCACAGGCCGCCCATCGTGTAGTGGATGGCCGGGTAGATCCGCATCGGCACCCGGTAGGGGTCCTCGTCGGTGATCCGCTGGTACATCTCGAAGAGGTTGCCGTAGCGGGCGGCCACCGCCTCCCGGCCCAGCCGGGCGATGGCGTCGGCGAAGTCCAGGTAGACGCCCTGCCCGCCGGGGCCCACCCCGCGGCCCTCGTCGCAGACGTTCTTCGCGGCGCGGGAGGCGATGTCCCGGGGCACCAGGTTGCCGAACGAGGGGTACTGCCGCTCCAGGTAGTAGTCGCGCTCGGCCTCCGGGATGTCGGCGGGGGCGCGGGTGTCGCCGCGCTCCTTGGGCACCCAGATCCGGCCGTCGTTCCGCAGCGACTCGCTCATCAGCGTCAGCTTGGACTGGTGGTCGCCGGAGCGTGGGATGCAGGTGGGGTGGATCTGGGTGAAGCACGGGTTGGCGAAGTAGGCGCCGCGCCGGTGGGCCCGCCAGATGGCGGTGGCGTTGGAGTTCTTGGCGTTGGTGGAGAGGTAGAAGACGTTGCCGTAGCCGCCGGTGGCCAGCACCACGGCGTCCGCGAGGTAGGTGTCGATCCGGCCGGTGACCAGGTCCCTGGCGACGATGCCGCGGGCCCGGCCGTCCACCACCACCAGGTCCAGCATCTCGGTGCGGGCGTGCATCTCGACGTTGCCGGCGGCGATCTGCCTCGACAGCGCCTGGTAGGCGCCGAGCAGCAGCTGCTGCCCGGTCTGGCCCCTGGCGTAGAAGGTCCGGGAGACCTGCACGCCGCCGAAGGAACGGGTGTCCAGCAGCCCGCCGTACTCGCGGGCGAACGGCACGCCCTGGGCGACGCACTGGTCGATGATCTCCACCGAGACCTCGGCCAGCCGGTGCACGTTGGACTCCCGGGCCCGGAAGTCGCCGCCCTTGACGGTGTCGTAGAAGAGCCGGCGCACCGAGTCGCCGTCGTTGCGGTAGTTCTTGGCCGCGTTGATGCCGCCCTGGGCGGCGATGGAGTGCGCCCGGCGGGGCGAGTCCTGGTAGCAGAACTGGAGGACGCGGTAGCCCTGTTCGGCGAGGGTGGCGCCGGCGGCGCCACCGGCCAGGCCGGTGCCGACCACGATCACCGTGTGCTTGCGGCGGTTGGCCGGGTTGACCAGCTTGGCCTCGAAGCGCCGGCGGGACCAGCGTTCCTCGATCGGGCCGTCCGGGGCCCTGGTGTCGGTCACCGGGTCGCCGACCCGGTAGTCGGCGTAGCCGCTGGCCGGCCGCTCGGCGGGCTGGGGGGCAGGGTTCTCGCTCACCGTCACTCCACAATTCCGGTCATCACGCCGACGGGCACGGCCAGGAAGCCGAGGGTCAGGGCCACCGCGAGGACGTTGGCGGTCAGCCGCAGCGCGCGGTCCCTGGTGGCCGAGCCGGCCCCCAGGGTCTGGGCGGCGCTGAAGAAGCCGTGCCGCACGTGCGCCCCGACGGCGAGCATCGCCACCACGTAGATGGTGTTGCCGTACCAGGTGCTGAACGTGGCGACCACGTTCTCGTAGGGGCGGCCCGCCTCGCCGTTGGGGTTCACATGGCCGGTGGTCAGGTCCAGCAGGTGCCAGACGATGAACAGCGCCAGGATCACCCCGCCCCAGCGCATGGTGCGGGTCGCGTAGCTGGTGCGGGCCAGCTTGTGCCGGTAACCGACCGGGCGGGCCGCCAGGTCGCGGCGGCTCAGCTGGTAGGCGGCCACCCCGTGGCCGACCACGGCGGCCAGCAGCGCCACCCGGGCGATCCACAGGAACCACTCGTGGTGCAGCACCGGCTCACCCAGGGTGCGCAGCCAGTGGGCATAGCCGTTCATCTCGTCGGGGCCGAAGAACACCTTGAGGTTCCCCAGCATGTGAAAGACCAGGTACAGCAGCATGATCGCGCCGCTGACGGCCATCACCGTCTTCTTGCCGATGGTGGAACGCCACAACCGCACCACGGTCGGGGGTCGGCGTTCCGTGCGCGTCGCCAGTGCCATGACACACGACGGTAGGCAGCCGCCGGGCATCGGTCCAAGACATAGTTCCAGTGCTTTCGATAGGCTCTGGCTATCGAAAGGCTTCACGGCCGACCGGAGGTGGTGCGCGGTGCAGCTCCAACAGCTGCGGTACTTCGTCGCGGTGGCCGAGACCCGGCACTTCACCCGCGCCGCCCGCCGTGAGCACGTCGCCCAGCCGTCGCTCTCCCAGCAGATCAGGGCGCTCGAACGGGACCTGGGCGCCGGCCTCTTCCACCGGGCGCGCGGCCACATCTCGCTGACCGACGCCGGCACCGCGCTGCTCCCGCTGGCCCGCCGCATCCTGGCCGACGTCGAGACCGCCCGCCGGGAGGTGCAGGAGGTCGCCCAGCTGCGCCGCGGCCGGGTCCGGCTGGGCGCGCCCCCGAGCCTGTGCGCCAGCCTGGTGCCGGACGTGCTGCGCGACTTCCGCGACAGCTACCCGGGCGTCGAGCTGCTGGTCCAGGAGGACGGCTCGCAGGACCTGGTGCTCGCGCTGGCCGCCGGCGCCCTGGACCTGGCGCTGGTGATCACCCCGCTCACCGGCCAGGCGCCGGCGCTGGCCACCGAGGAGCTGCTCCACGAGGAGCTGGTGGTGATCTCGCCGCCGGGCGAGCCGGACCAGCTGCCGCCCGGCCCGATCCGGGTCGCCGAGCTGCGCGACCGGCCGCTGGTCATGTTCCGGCACGGCTACGACCTGCGGGAGCTGACCGTGGCCGCCTGCCAGGCCGCCGGCTTCGAGCCCACCTTCGGGGTGGCCGGCGGCGAGATGGACGCGGTGCTGAGCTTCGTCAGGGCCGGCCTCGGGATGGCCGTGGTGCCCCGGATGGTCGCCCAGCGGTCCGGGCTGCGCACCACCCGCTTCGCCCCGCCCGGACTGACCCGCACCATCTCCCTCGCCCACCGGGGCGACGTCTCCCCGACCCGGGCGGCCCGCGAACTGCAGGGCATCATCCACCGGCACGCCGGCCGGCCAGGCGCCGAGACGGCCGTCGGCCCCACCCCCTGACAGCGGGGGTGGGGCCGACGGCCGTACGAAGCGGGGGAACGCCGCGCGGGGCGGACGTCAGGGAGCCGGGTCGGCGTCGGCCGCCCGCGTCGACTCCCGGATGTCCACCGCCACCGTGGCCAGCGCCAGCAGACCACCGGCCAGCAGCACCAGCGGCGGCAGCATCCAGACGAACACCATGCACAGCAGCACGCCCATGGCCAGCAGCACCGAGCCGCCGGTGTCCGTCACCGCCCGCCGGGCCGCGCCGCGCAGCAGCGCGGCCGGCTCGACGCCCGGCCGCCAGTCGGCGGCGACCCGCAGCAGCAGCACCGTCAGCCCCAGCACCAGCAGCCAGGTCAGCACCCGCAGGCCGCCGGCGCCCGGCACCAGGCCGGCCTGGGCCAGCGAGACGTTCCACAGCAGCACCAGCGCGGCCCCGACCGAACCCAGCGCCAGCGGCCACTGCTCCCGCAGCGCGGTGGTGAAGTCCCCGACCAGGTCAGCCATCCGCACGCTGTGCCCGGTCAGCTGCCGCCGCAGGTGGGCGACGCCGGCGGCCAGCGCGGGCAGCAGGGTGACCAGCGGCACGGCCAGCACCGCGACCACCACACCGGTGATCACCACCTCGCCGAAGAGGGCGAACCCCGCCCCGGCGGGCTTCTCCCGCCGGGAGCCCGTCCCGTTCACCGCCGCCATCGCGTATCAGCCCTTCAACCCCTGGGTGGCCACACCCTCGACGATATAGCGCTGGAAGAGGATGAAGAAGATGAGCACCGGCACCAGCGCCAGCACCGCGGCGGCCATCTGGGCGCCGTAGTCGGAGACCGTGGTCTGGTCCGTGTACTGGCGCAGCATGAGCGGCAGCGGGTAGCTGTCGGGGGAGCGCAGGTAGATCAGCGGGGCCAGGAAGTCGTTCCAGCTCCAGATGAAGGCGAAGATCGAGGCCGTCGCCAGCACCGGCCGCATCAGCGGCAGCACGATGGAGAAGAAGATCCTGGGGTGCCCGGCGCCGTCGATCCGCGCCGACTCGTCCAGCTCCTTGGGCAGGTTCCGCATGAACTGCACCATCAGGAAGACGAAGAACGCCTCGGTGGCCAGGAACTTGCCGATCAGCAGCGGCAGGTAGGAGTCCGTCCAGCCGATCTCGTTGAACATGATGAACTGCGGGATGATCACCACGTGGAACGGCAGCAGCAGGGTGCCGATCATCAGGGCGAAGAAGATCTTCCGCCCGGGGAAGTCGATCCGCGCGAAGGCGTAGGCGGAGACCGAGCACGACACGCAGATGCCGATCACCGAGCCGACCGCGAGGATCATCGAGTTCCCGAAGAAGGTCCAGAACGAGGTGCCGCCGATGCCTTCCAGCGCCTTGCGGAAGTTGTCGAGGGTGGTCTCGCTCGGGATCAGCCCGGTCTGGCCGATGATCTGGTTGCTCGGCCGGAACGCGGACAGCAGCATCCACACGCCCGGGTAGAGCACCACCAGGGCCAGGGCCCAGGAGACCAGGTGGAAGCCGATCGTCCGGCCGCGGCGCTTGGCCAGGGCACCAGCGGAGCGGTTGCGCGGGGCGACGGTGGGGAGTTCACCGGTTTTCAGTGAGGTGCTCATTTGGTGTCCCCCGAGTAGTGGACCCAGTACTTGGAGGTCTTGAAGAAGACCAGGGTGATGATGCCGACCACGATCACCAGCAGCCAGGCCATCGCGGCGGCGAAGCCGAGCTGGCCCTGCCCGAAGCCGCGCTGGTACAGGTAGAGGGTGTAGAACAGCGTCGAGTTGGCCGGGCCGCCCTGGCCGCCGGAGATGATGAAGGCGGAGGCGAAGACCTGGAAGGAGTTGATCGTCTCCAGCACCAGGTTGAAGAAGAGGACCGGCGAGAGCATCGGCAGCGTGATCTTGAAGAACCGCCGCACCGCCCCGGCGCCGTCCACCTGGGCCGCCTCGTACAGCTCGTTCGGGATCTGCTTGAGCCCGGCGAGGAAGATCACCATCGGGGCGCCGAACTGCCAGACGGCGAGCAGGATCATCATCGGCAGCGTCAGGTCCGGGTTGCCCACCCAGCCACCGGCCGGCATGCCGAAGAACTGGCCGACCTCGTCGACGACGCCCTGGTCGTTGAACATCGCCTTCCAGACGATGGCGACCGAGACGCTGGCGCCGATCAGCGACGGGGCGTAGAACATCGACCGGTAGGTGCCCTGCCCGCGGCGCCGGGAGTTGAGCAGCATCGCCACGGCGAGCGCGGCGGCCAGCTTGATCGGCGTGCCCACCACCGCGTAGAGGGCGGTGACCTCGACGGAGTCCAGGAATCGCGCGTCGTCCCAGAGCCGCTCGAAGTTGTCGAGCCCGATCCAACTGCCGCCTCTGATCGGGTGGTAGTCGGTGAAGGCCAGATAGAGGGAGGCGATCATGGGCCCGGCGGTCAGGGCGATGAAGCCCAGCAGCCAGGGGGCGAGAAAGGCGTATCCGGCCCGGGTCTCCGCGGCCCGCCGCCAGGAGCGGGCCTGGGTGGGCCGACGCGTGGACTTGGCCTCGGGCGCGGCCCGGGACGTCTGCTGCGTCAGGGACATGGACGACTTCCGTTCGGAGGATTCATCGGCGAGTTCTGGGGGTTGGCGCTGGTGCGACGCTGGTTCCGCGCTGGTGCGTCCCGGGGCCCGGCACCGGCCGGGGCCGGCGCCCGGCCGGCCGATCGCGGGGATCGGTCGGCCGGGACGGGATCTCGCGGGTGCCGCAACGGTCTGGCCGGGCCGGGGGCCGGGGGGACGGCCGGTGCCGGTGCGCGCCCGGCAGCGGGTGAGCCGCGCCGGACCGGGAGCCGGGGCGGTGGAAACGGCCCCGGTGCGGCCGGGTCGGACGCCGTGGCGCCCGACCCGGCCGGTGGGTCACTGGACGATCAGCAGGTTCTGCGCTTCGGAGAAGAGCCGGCTGACGAAGTCGTCGACGCTGATCTGCCCGTGGCCGAACTCGTTGCCCAGCACCTGGACGTACTCGGTCTCCACGGCGCCGAAGCCCTCCGGGTGGAACGGCGCGGACTCGGTCACGTTGCCCTCGTCCCGCAGCCGCTGCTGGTACTCGACCACCCGCTCGTCGGGGCTGCCCGGCTCGACCTCAAGGGACTCGAACCGCTCCTGGGAGGCGGGGATGCCCAGCTCGGTGCCGATGATGTCGCCCGCCTCGGGGGAGTTGACGAGGAAGTCGATCAGCATGGCGGCCTCCTCCGGGTGGGAGCTGTTGGCCCCGACGGAGAGCTGCATGGTCGGCTTGAAGAACAGGTGCTTCTGCCCGTCGGCCCCGGACGGCGGCGGCATCAGCTGCAGGTTGTCGTTGTTGGCGTCCTGCGAGGCCTGGCTGAGCATGTTGTCCCAGTTCAGCTCGACCGGGGTCTCGTTCGACGTGAAGCCGCTCTTGGGCACCAGCTGCTCGGTGCGGGTGGCCGGGAAGAGGATGTTCTCCGGCTCGCGCAGCTCGTCCGCGCTGGAGATGAACTCCCGCAGGTCGTCCTCGGTGAAGTTCATCTCGCCGTTGTCGGCGAACGGCTCGGTGCCCTCCTGGATCAGGTGCAGCAGGAACATCCACCAGACCATGGTGTAGTCGTTGCCGCCGTAGACCTGCGGCGACTGACCGGCGCCGGCCTCGCTGACCTCCCGGATGAACGCCCGGTAGTCCTCCCAGGTGTAGTCCCAGTCGGGGGCCTCGACGCCCAGCTCGGCGAGCAGGTCGGGGTTGTAGTGCAGCGCGAAGGCGTTGGTGCCGGTGGGCACGGCCACCAGCTGGTCCATGGCGCGGCCGGAGTCCAGCAGCTCGGCCTCGAAGCCGGAGGTGTCCAGCGCCCCGCCCTCGAACTCGCCGAGGTCGTAGAGCAGCCCGCCGTTGCCGTACTCCAGCAGCCGGGAGAGGTCCATCTGCATCACGTCGGGCAGCTCGCCCGAGGTGGCGTCGGTGCTGCGCTGGGTCCAGTAGTCGTTGAACTCGGCGAAGCTGGTCTGCACCGTGATGTCCGGGTTCTGCTCCTCGAACAGGTCCACGGCTGCCTGGTAACGGTCGGCCCGTCCCTCGGTTCCCCACCAGGTGAACCGGAGAGTGACCTTGCCGTCGTCGCTCCCGCCGCCGCCTCCACAGGCGGTCAGCGTGAACGCGCCGGCCAGGGCCACGGCGAGCCCTCTGAGCGCGGTCTTCCTGTTGGGCATCGAAGAGCCTCCTTGCTCGGTGAACGGGGAATGGCCCGCCGTGAATCGATTCATTTAAAGGCCGAGTGTCGGCACGGCTGAGCAACAAAGTGGTATGGGGCGCCGAACGCCCCCCGGCGTCCTCCGGGGGAAGCGCTTGCGGTCCCCGGAGTCTGGCAACGCCTGCTTGCTCTCGTCAAGGGTTCTGGGTGAAGGGTTATGTGCGTAAGCGGGTGGTGATGACTTCGTGATGTCGTTCTCTGTTCGGTATGCCGAACCGGGGTGGGGCTCCGTGGCGGCCCGCGCGGGCGCCGCCCGGGGCCAGGGCGGCGCCCGTGCCGCCGGCCAGTGGAAGCGCCAACTCGCCCTGGTTGGTGCCGGGTTGGGCGTGCCCGGGTAGGCCGTGCCGGGGGCGTCCAACGCCCCGGGGCTGGGCGCGGGCGCCCGGCGGGGGAGCGGGGCGGGACGCCGTTGGCGGCTGTGCAGAAGTGCGGGGAAGTGTGGAAACAGGCTCGCTGGGCGTCCGTCGGCGGCGGCCCGACGGCCCGGCTCAGCGCAGCGCGGGGTCGTCGAGGTCCAACGTCAGCTCGTTCCGCCAGTCGTTGCGGAAGACCGCCCGGGTCCCGCGCACCCGCACCCCGGTGAACGGGTTGGACGACCACATGAAGGCGACCCAGCGCAGCGCCCGGTCGGCGTCGAGACGGGCCAGCCAGCCGACGTTGCCCATCCCGCCGCCGCCACCGGCCAGCCAGCCGGAGTCCGCCGGCAGCCGGCTCTCGAAGTACCGGTCCAACTCGGTGCCGCCCGCTTCGGCGACGGTCCGGGCCACGTCGAGCGGCCCACCGAGCCGGAACGTGATCGGCTGGCCGGCGTCCGGGTGCCAGGCCCCGGGGCCCGGCACCCACAGCTCCCGCGCGGTGTCGTCCGGTCGGTACAACCCGTCCGCGTAGGGCGCCTCGCCGGCCGCCCACAGCCGCCCGATCATGCCCACCGGCACCCACCTCCGGTCCGCGCCAGCCCAGGACGCCGCGCGCCGCGTCGGGTCAGCCGGTGGGCTGGGGGTTGGGAGGACGGCAGCGGACCGGGTTCTGGAGCTCGGCGCACGGGCGGTGGCCCTCGGCGCGGATCAGGTCCCTGCCGACCTCGTTGGTCAGGTAGCGCAGGAAGCTGGCGGCCAGCGAGTCGGCCGGCAACTCTCCGTAGCTGTAGGCGTACTCCGTCTCCCAGAACGGGTAGGCGCCGTGGTCGGCGGCCTCCACGCCGGCCTCGTGGCCGGCGATCCGCAGCCGGGGCAGGTCGTCGTGGCCCAGGGCGGCGCCCAACTCGGCGTAGCCGATGGCGCCCGGGGTGGCGGCGACCGCGTCCAGCAGGTCGCCCGTCGAGCCGCGTTCGCAGCGGGTGACCGGGTCGGCCGCGCCCGGGTCGCGGTCGCGGCAGTTGTCCGAGGTGCTGGCCGGCTCCCGGTCGCCGGCGAGCACCTGGCGCTGGAAGACCCGGCGGGTGCCGGAGTCGTCGTGCCGGCCGACCAGCCGGATCGGCGTCGGGGCGCCGCCCAGCTCCGACCAGTCGGTGTGCCGGCCGTCGAAGACGGCCCGGATCTGCTCGGGCGTCAGGTCGGCGACGCCCGCCTCCTCGTTGACCACCAGGGTGAAGAGGGAGAGCGCCACCGGGCGGGGCAGCAGCTGCGGCAGCCCGTCGTCCTTGGGGCCGTCCGAGAAGGCCAGCATCGAGGGGACGCCGTCGGGGTGTTCGCGGCCGGCGCGGTTCAGCGCGGCCAGCCCCTGGGCGCTGCCGTCGGTGCGCACCTCGATCGCGGCGCCCGGGCAGGTGTCCCGGTAGGAGTCGGCCGCGGCGCGCAGCACCGGGTCGAAGGCGGTGGACCCGGTCAGGGTCAGCTCCCCGGACGCGCAGTCCAGGGGCGCGCTCTGGTCCTCGGCGGCCAGCGAGAGGCCGAGCTGCGTGACGATGATGGCCACCAGGAAGCAGACCAGGGCGATCACCGGCGCGGCAACGCCGGTCCTGCTCCTGGTGAGCGGGATGTCGCCGGAGCCGACCCCGCCCTTGATGCCGCCGATCACCCGGGGAGGCGCGAACTCCGTGCCGGGCGCCCGGGTCTCGCCCTCCGCCCGCTCCAGCGCGGCCAGCACCTTGTAGTGCGCGCCCCGGTTCATCGGCACCTTGGGCAACTGGATGACGCCGTCCCTGACATGCAGCCCCGACGGGCCCTCGAAGGACGGCCGCAGGTAGTCGTGGCTCAGCTCGGTGACCACCAGCCCCGCCACCCGCCGCCCCGGGAAGCTGACCCGGATGCCGACCCGGTCGTCGTCCAGGACGGCGTAGTCGCTCTCGTCGATGTGGGTGGCGCCGTTGTTCTCGAACCGCAGCAGCACGAAGGACGGGTCGGTCAGCGGGGTGTCCGGCGCGCGTTGCAGCCGTTGCAGGGCGCCGCCGTACGCGGAGTGCACCTCGTCGCTGGCGATGGTGTCCAGCTGCACCCGGTACCCGAGCCGCTTGCGGCCCACGAAGACGAACTCGTAGAGGGCCGCGATGATCGGGACCACCAGGCCGAGGACCGTGAGGAAGACGTCCCACCGAAAGATGTCCACCAGTCAAACGTATGGCCGAAACTGACGGCCCGTAGGCGGCTGGCGGCAGGCTTCGGCGGCTGTTCACCGGGGCGTCAACCGGGCGTCGGGCGGCGGCGGTCCGGCCGGCGGACGCCGCGCCCCGCGGGGGCCGACCCCCCTGCGGGACCGGGGACCTGACCCGCGTGCCCACCGGCTCAACCCAGGCCGAGCCGGGCCCCCTTCACCTGGGCCACCGCCTGCTCGTCGCCCTCGATCTCCACCCGGGTCTTCTCCTGCCGGCCGAACGCGAAGAGCAGCAACTCGCCCGGCTCGCCCGTCACCGTCACCACCGGGGCGCCCTTGTGCGCCACCACCGTCTGCCCGTTGGGCCGGCGCAGCACCAGACCGACCGGGCTGCGCCGGCCCAGCAGCTTGGCCGAGGACTCCAGCCGGCGCCACAGCACGTCGGCGAAGACCGGGTCGAGCGAGCGCGGCTTCCACTCGAGGCCGGCGCGGCGCACGTCCTCGCCGTGCACGAAGAACTCCACCGTGTTCGCCGCCTCGTCCACCTGCTTCCAGGAGAACGGCGACATCCGGGAGGGGCCCGTCCTGATCATCTGGAGCAGCTCGTCGTAGGGGCGGACGGCGAACTCCTCCCTGATCCGCTCCCCCCGGGCGGCCAGCGGCTTGATCACCATCCCGCCGGCCGCGTCCGCCCGGCGCTCCCGCACCACCAGGTGCGCGGCCAGGTCACGGGTGGTCCAGCCGGCGCACAGGGTGGGGGCCTCCGGCCCGGCGGACTCCAACAGATCAGCGAGCAGCAGGCGTTCACGCTTGGCATGGGTAGACATGCGTCCAGCGTAGAACCTCGCACCTACAACCCCGGGTCACCGGGCGGCCACGGTCCGCCGCCCGGCCGTCGTCGGGGCAGAATGGGGGCATGTCCAGCACCCAGACGCCCCACCTCGACCCGGACATCGCCGCGCGGCTCAAGCGCGACGCCGATGGCCTCTTTCCGGCCATCGCCCAGCAGTACGACACCGGCGAGGTGTTGATGCTGGGCTGGATGGACGACGAGGCCCTGCGGCGCACCCTGGTGACCGGTCGCTGCACCTACTGGAGCCGCAGCCGCCGCGCCTACTGGGCCAAGGGGGACACCTCGGGCCACGTGCAGCTGGTCAAGTCGGTGGCGCTGGACTGCGACGGGGACACCGTGCTGGTCCGGGTCGACCAGGTGGGCGCCGCCTGCCACACCGGGGACCGCACCTGCTTCGACGCCGACCAACTGCCCCTCGGCGAGCGGGCCCAGGACGCCTGACCGTCCGGTCCCGGAGGCCTCGCGCCCGGCGCGGTACTAGGCTCAGCGGGCATGACGACTCTGGACCTGGACCGCTTCCGGGCACTCGCCAAGGAACGCCGGGTGATCCCGGTCACCCGCCGGCTCCTCGCGGACGGCGACACCCCGGTCGGCCTGTACCGCAAGCTGGCCGCCGGCCGCCCCGGCACCTTCCTGCTGGAGTCGGCTGAGAACGGCCGCACCTGGTCGCGCTACTCCTTCGTCGGGGTGCGCAGCTCGGCCACCCTCACCGTGCGGGACGGCCAGGCCCACTGGGTGGGCCGGCCGCCGGCCGGGGTGCCAACCGACGGCGACCCGCTGCGCGCGCTCCGCGAGACGCTGCGGGTGCTGCACACCCCGCGCGACCCGGCGCTCCCGCCGTTCACCGGCGGCATGGTCGGCTACCTCGGCTACGACGTGGTGCGCCGGCTGGAGGACATCGGCGAGCAGACCACCGACGACCTGCGGCTGCCCGAGATGACCATGCTGCTCGCCGCCGACCTGGCCGTCCTGGACCACCGGGACGGCAGCGTGCTGCTGATCGCCAACGCCGTCAGCGACCTGCCGCCGGGCACCGCGGACGACGACCACCTGGCCGCGATCCACGCCGACGCGGTGGCCCGGCTGGACACGATGGCCGCCGACCTGACCCGGCCGGTGGCGCTGAGCGCCGTCGAGCTGCCGCCCAGCGAGCTGCCCGACTTCACCGCCAGGTCGGGCGGCGCCCGCTACCGGGCGATGGTGGAGACGGCCAAGGAGTACATCAGGGCCGGCGACGCCTTCCAGGTGGTGCCGTCACAGCGCTTCGAGGCCCCCTGCGCGGCCAGCGCGCTGGACGTCTACCGGGTGCTGCGCACCACCAACCCCAGCCCCTACATGTACCTCTTCCGGTTCGCCGGCGAGGCCGGCGAGGGCGGCTTCGACGTGGTCGGCTCCAGCCCCGAGGCGCTGGTGAAGGTCGCGGACGGCCGCGCCATGCTGCACCCCATCGCCGGCACCAGGCCGCGCGGCGCCACCCCGGGCGAGGACGTGGCGCTCGGCACCGAGCTGCTGGCCGACCCCAAGGAACGGGCCGAGCACCTGATGCTGGTCGACCTCGGCCGCAACGACCTGGGCCGGGTCTCGGTGCCCGGCACGGTCGAGGTGGTCGACTTCATGTCGGTGGAGCGGTACAGCCACGTGATGCACATCGTCTCCACCGTCACCGGCCAACTGGCCGCCGACCGCACCGCGTTCGACGCGCTCACCGCCTGCTTCCCGGCCGGCACCCTGTCCGGGGCGCCCAAGCCGCGGGCGATGGAGATCATCGAGGAGCTGGAGCCCACCCGGCGCGGCGTCTACGGCGGCTGCGTCGGCTACCTGGACTTCGCCGGCGACGCGGACACCGCGATCGCCATCCGCACCGCGGTGCTGCGCGACGGCGTCGCCTACGTCCAGGCCGGCGCCGGGGTGGTCGCCGACTCCGATCCGGCCGCCGAGGACACGGAGTGCGCCAACAAGGCGGCGGCGGTGCTCAGGGCGGTGGCCACGGCCGGGAGGCTGCGCGGTAGCGTGGCAGGGTGAGTCGTGACCCCGCCAACAGCGCCCGGGCGTCGCGCCGTGCCCTCGGCGTGGCGCTGCTGAGCGGCGCCGCCGGGGCCGCCGTCGTCCTCATCTCCGCCGGCCAGACCTGGGGCGAGGGGAACGCCCAGGGGGGCGGCGCCGAGCTGCCGGTCACCGCCAGCGGCAGCGCCGTCTCCGGTCTGCCCAGCGCGCTGGCCCTGGTGGGCCTGGCCGCGCTGGTCGCGGTCTTCGCGGTGCGCGGCACCGGCCGGGTGGTGGTCGCCTCGGTGCTGGCGCTCAGCGGCGCCGGCGCGCTCGGCTCCGCCCTGCTGGGGGCCGGCGACACGGAGGCGCTGGACCGGGCGGCGGCCGAGATGCTGGGCATCACCGACGTCGCGGTGACCTCGATCAGCCACACCGGCTGGCCGTGGTTCTCCGCGCTGGGCGGCCTGTTGCTGCTCTGCGCCGGGCTGCTGGCGCTCAGCTACGGCCGGCAGTGGCCGTCGATGTCCAGCCGGTACGAGCGCAACGGCCGCCGCGCCGGGCGCCGCGGCGGCGACCCGGAGCGGCCGGAGGACATCTGGCGCGCCCTGGACCGGGGCGAGGACCCGACCTGACGCCCCCCGGGCGCGTCGCGGCCGTGGCGCACGGGGCGTGACGGACCCCACCCGGAACGGCGGGCACCGCCTGCCACAATGGAGGGTGAGCGCGGGACTCGCGCGCCGGGATCTTCACTTCTGCGAGGAGCACACATGGCGGGCCAGCACGACCACGGACACACCCCTGCCGCCTGGACGGCGGTGACCATCGCCTTCATCGGGTTCTGCCTCGGCAGCTACTTCACCGTCGTGGCCCAGCCGTGGGGCGTCGCGGCCAGCGGTGTGGTGCTGCTGATCGCCGGCGTGGTCGGCCTGGTGATGAAGTCGATGGGCCTGGGCCAGCAGCCGGCGCCGGTGCGGACCGCCAAGCCGGCCGCCGCCGCGGCCGGGACGACCAGGGTGGAGACCACCAGGGTCGAGACGGCGAAGGTCGAGGCCGCCGAGGCGGAGACCCCCAAGCCCGCCGCCGCCACCAGCTGACCGCTGGGGCCGTCGGCCGCTCCGGGGACCGCCGCCGGCCGGGCCTCCCGCCCGGTCAGCGTGCCGCCGTCCGGCGCATCCCGCCGGGCGCGCCCGGCGTCCGGCGCCCGAGACTGGCCCCATGCGGCAACGACTCCTCGACGCGGGAGCCCCCCTGGCCGCCGTCGCCCTGCTGGGCGCGGCGGTCGGCTATGTGGCGGCCAACGATCCGACGGTGGCGGGCCGTTACGTGCCCTGCCCGGTCTTCGACGAGCTGGGGCTGCACTGCCCCGGCTGCGGCGGACTGCGCGCGGCGCACGCGCTGGCGCACGGCGACTGGTCGGCCGCCTGGCACGCCAACGCGCTGGTGGCCGCCGGCGGGCCCCTGCTGGCGCTGGTCCTGCTCGGCTGGCTGCTGACCACACTCGCCGCCTCCGGCGCCAGGCCGGCGTCCGCCGCCTCGGCTCGCGCCGCTTCTGCCCCAGCCCCGGCGTCCGCCCTCTTGGGCGCCGCCCCGGCCGCCGGGGCCGCCCCGGCCATCGGTGACCCCCCGGTCACCGGGTCCGCCCCTGGTCCCGGTGTCACCCCGGCCATCCGTTCCGCCCCGGCTGCCGCCGTTTCCGGCTCCGCCCGGGCTACCGGTGCCGTCCCCGACCCCGGCGCCGCCCCGGCCGCCGGCTCCGCCTCGGTCCCCGCCGTTGCCGGCCGGGTCCCGGCCTCCGGCAGCACGCCGGAGCCTGCCGCCTCCGGCGTCAGCACGGGCCCCGCCGTCCCCGCCTCCGCCGCCGGAGGCGGGGCAGCGCCCAGCGCCACTGCGGCGTCCCCCCGGCGGCTGGCCGCCCGCGCCGGCGTGTTCCGCCGGGCGGCGGCCGGCGGGCGGCGGGCCGGTTCCGGCCCGGTCGTCGCCCGGACGGCGGTCGCCCTGGTGGTGCTCTTCTCGGTGCTGCGCAACCTGCCCGTCGGTGCCTTTCTCGTTCCCTAGACCACCACCCGACCGCGGGGGCCCGACGCGGGCGGGTGGTGAGGGCTTGGGGCACGCCCGCTACTATCGGTGGGGATTGCTCTCCCCACACCGACAGGAAGGGGCCGGTCGCGTGAGTGTGCTCGACGAGATCATCGAGGGAGTCCGCGCCGACCTCGCCGACCGGCAGGCACAGGTCTCCCTTGACCAGCTCAAGGAGCGTGCCGCCGCGGCCCCGCCAGCCAAGGACGGCGTGGCCGCCCTCAAGGGGGACAGCGTCACCGTCATCTGCGAGGTCAAGCGCTCCAGCCCGTCCAAGGGCGCGCTGGCCGCGATCGCCGACCCGGCCGGGCTCGCCGCCGACTACGAGGCGGGCGGCGCGGCGGCGATCTCCGTGCTCACCGAGCAGCGCCGGTTCGGCGGCTCCCTCGCCGACCTCGCCGAGGTGCGCGCCCGGGTGGACATCCCGGTGCTGCGCAAGGACTTCGTGGTCACCGCCTACCAGCTGTGGGAGGCCCGCGCCCACGGCGCCGACCTGGTGTTGCTGATCGTGGCAGCGCTGGACCAGCCGGCCCTGGTCTCCCTGGTGGAGCGCGCCGAGTCCATCGGGCTGACCCCGCTGGTCGAGGTGCACGACGAGGACGAGGTGGAGCGCGCGGTGGACGCCGGCGCCCGGATCATCGGGGTGAACGCCCGGGATCTGCGCACCCTGGAGGTGGACCGTTCCACCTTCGAGCGGGTCGCGCCGGAGATCCCCGGCGGCATCGTCCGGGTCGCCGAGTCCGGCGTGCGCGGCCCGCACGACCTGATCGCCTACGCCAACGAGGGCGCCGACGCGGTGCTGGTCGGCGAGTCGCTGGTGACAGGCCGCGACCCGCGGGCCGCCGTCGCCGACCTGGTCGCCGCCGGGGCGCACCCGGCGCTGCGGCAGGGGCGCTGACGCCGATGCCTCCGGGGCGGGTGGACAGCGCGCGCGACCGCCGTCGCCCGGCGGCCGGCCGGCTCGCCGCGCGCGGCGCCAGGGGCGCCCGGCCGCGCGGCCCGCGCGCCCCGGCCCGCCGGGTGCTGGGCCGCCGCGTCCGCTACCACATCGGTTGCGAGCCGGGCCAGGTCAACGGCCGCCGATGGCCGGCCCCCGCGCTGTCGCGCTGACCGGCCGCCCCCGCGTGCCGGCCGGCCGGGCCCTGCCCGCGCCGCCGGCCGCCCGCGTCTGACGGGCCGCGCCACCTCGGTGGCCGGCGCGGCGGGCGCCGACCGCCGGTGCCGCGCGGCCGTTCCATGTACCTTCACCTGCCGGGCGGACGCCCGCTGGCCGCTCCTGGACCGGTTCCCGGAGGGCGTGGCCGTGGCGTCCCCCGCGCTCGCCCCCGTTCTTTTCTGTCCCTTTTCGGAAGGCAGAGACTTTCGATGTCCGCTGAGTACTTCTTTCCCGACCACGAGGGCACGGTGCCCGACGCCCGGGGCTACTTCGGCGCCTTCGGCGGCACCTTCGTGCCCGAGGCCCTGCGCGCCGCGATGGACGAGGTCGCCGACGCCTACGCGAAGGCCAAGGCCGACCCGGCGTTCGTCGCCGAGCTGGACGACCTGATGGTCAACTACGCCGGCCGGCCCAGCCCGCTCACCGAGGTGCCCAGGTTCGCCGGGCACGGCGGCGGTGCCCGGATCTTCCTCAAGCGCGAGGACCTCAACCACACCGGCTCACACAAGATCAACAACGTGCTGGGCCAGGCCCTGCTGACCCGCCGGATGGGCAAGACCCGGGTGATCGCCGAGACCGGCGCCGGGCAGCACGGCGTCGCCACCGCGACCGCCTGCGCGCTCTTCGGCCTGAAGTGCACCATCTACATGGGCGAGATCGACACCGAGCGGCAGGCGCTGAACGTCGCCCGGATGCGGATGCTGGGCGCCGAGGTGGTGGCGGTCTCCTCCGGCAGCCGCACCCTGAAGGACGCCATCAACGAGGCGTTCCGCGAGTGGGTGGCCACCGTGGACGAGACCCACTACCTCTTCGGGACGGCCGCCGGGCCGCACCCGTTCCCCGCGCTGGTGCGCGACTTCCACCGGGTGATCGGGGTGGAGGCCAGGCGGCAGATCCAGGAGCGGATCGGCCGGCTGCCGGACGCCGTGGTCGCCTGCGTGGGCGGCGGCTCCAACGCCATCGGCCTCTTCCACGCCTTCGTGCCCGACACCGGGGTGCGCCTGGTCGGCTGCGAGGCGGCCGGCCACGGGGTGGCCTCGGGGGAGCACGCGGCGACGCTGACCGCCGGCGAGCCGGGGGTGCTGCACGGCTCCCGCTCCTACGTGCTCCAGGACGACGAGGGCCAGATCACCGAGCCGTACTCGATCTCGGCCGGCCTGGACTACCCGGGCATCGGCCCCGAGCACGCGCACCTCAAGGACAGCGGGCGCGGCGAGTACCGGCCGGTGACCGACGCCGAGGCGATGTCGGCGCTGCGTCTGCTCTCCCGCACCGAGGGCATCATCCCGGCCATCGAGTCCGCCCACGCGCTGGCCGGCGCGCTCGAACTGAGCCGTGAACTGGGCCCGGACGGGGTGCTGTTGGTCAACCTCTCGGGGCGTGGCGACAAGGACATGGACACCGCGGCCCGGTACTTCGGGCTGCTGGACGGCGAGGAGAACGACCGGTGAGCGGGAACCTGGCGGGGCTGCGCACGACGCTGGCCGAGACCCGGGCGGCGGACCGCGCCGCGTTGATCGGCTACTTCCCGGCCGGCTTCCCGACCGTGGCCGGCGGGGTGCGGGCCGCGATCGCCATGGTGGAGGGCGGCTGCGACATCATCGAGATCGGACTGCCGCACAGCGACCCGGTGTTGGACGGGCCGGTCATCCAGACCGCCGACGACATCGCGCTGCGCGGCGGGGTGCGGATCGCCGACGTGTTGAACACGGTGCGCGAGGTGCACGCGGCGACCGGCGTCCCGGTGCTGGTGATGACCTACTGGAACCCGGTGGACCGGTACGGCCCGGAGCGGTTCGCGGCCGAGCTGGCCGCGGCCGGCGGGGCCGGCTGCATCCTGCCCGACCTGCCGGTCGAGGAGTCGGACGGCTGGCGCAAGGCGGCCGAACAGCACGACCTGGGCACGGTGTTCGTGGTGGCGCCGAGCAGCAGGGACGAGCGGTTGGCCACCATCACGGCGGCCGGCAGCGGCTTCGTCTACGCCGCCTCGCTGATGGGCGTCACCGGCGGCCGGGCCGCGGTCAGCGCCCAGGCGGCCGGGTTGGTCGAGCGGACCAGGGCGACCACCGAACTCCCGGTCTGCGTGGGCCTCGGCGTCTCCACCGGGGCGCAGGCCGCCGAGGTGGCGGGCTTCGCCGACGGGGTGATCGTGGGCTCCGCCTTCGTCAAGGCGGTGCTGGACAACCCGGCGGACGAGGCCGCGGCGCTCGACCAACTGCGGGCGCTGGCTCGCGAGTTGGCTCAGGGGGCGCGTTCCGGCCGTTGACCGCGCTCGCCGGGGCACGGGCGCCTGTCGTGCCCCGGCTGTCGGTGGCGACCGGTACAGTCGGGCCATGGCGTTCGAGGAGACCGCGGAGAACATACCGTGGCAGCCGCCAACGACCGTGGAGCAGCGGCTCTACGACGCTGGCCTGAGCAGCGACTGGCCGGCGTACTTCGAGGTGCTGGCCAGCACGGACCTCTTCCTGCCGATGTCCAGGGAGCTGGCCGACGCGGTGCCCGGGCGGCTGCGGTTCAGCCCGTTCCACCACCCGGAGGTCAAGGGGCTGTGTCTGCCGGTCTTCACCCGGGGGATGTTGCCGCCGCCGGCCGACGACCGGATCTTCGAGCGCAGTGAGCTGGCCGGGCTGGCCAAGTCCTGGCCGCGTCCGGCCCGTTGGCTGGCGGTCAACCCGGGCACCCCGGTGGAGACGCTGCTGCCGGCCGAGCCGCGCAAGTGGAAGCGGCAGGCCAGGCAGCCGGTGCCGGAGAGCCCGCTGAAGACCCTCTGGACGGGGCACCGCAGCGGGCCCATCGCGCACGGGATGGCCTGCGGCGCGCTGCTGATGGTCAACAACGGCGCCATCTGGAACCACCTCGGCTGGCAGAGCGGCGGCTACTCGGAGGAGAAGGAGCTGCTGCGCGCCTGGTGGGGGGTGACCAGCCGGACGGAGTGGCAGGAGGTGCTGCAGCGCCTGCTGTGGGGGCAGGTGATCTCCCCGGCCTGGGAGTTCGTGCTCCGGGTGCGGCAGGCGATGGTCCAGGAGTACGGCCGCACGCCGGACCCGGTGGCCTGGCGCGGCGCCGCCGAGCGGGTGCTGCTGGCCCGCACCGCCGAGGTGGTGGACCGCACGGGCAAGCCCCCCGGCTTCGACCTGGACGCCGACATCGGGCTGACCCACGAGCTGATCGGCCAGGTGCTGCGGTACGAGGCCAGGTTCCGGGCCGACGGGCTGCTGACCGAGGACGGCGTCGTCCGCTCCGTACTGGCGTGGGACCTGGGGCGGGCCTCCTGCATGGCCCGCTGGGGGCTGGGCGCCCGGCTGGCCGAGCTGACCGAGACCGAGCGGGCGGTGCTGCGCGCCAGCGAGGGCGCCCGCCAGGTCTACGACTCCTGGGGCGAGTTCGCCGCCGGCTACGTGCTGGGGCGCTGTCTGCACTTCGACAGCGAGGAGTTCGGCGACTGGTACACGGAGATGGTCACGGCCTTCCGGATCCTGACCACCGATCCGGAGAGCCCGTGGCTGAGCGTCCCGTGGGAGCAGCCGGCGGTGGATCTGACGGAACGCTGACGCGCGGGCCGACTTCCCACCGCCGTCGCCGCCGGGTGACTAGCGTGACCGATATGCGTGTACTGGTCACCGGAGGAGCCGGTTTCATCGGCTCGCACATCGTGGAAGAACTGCTGGCCGCCGGACACGAGCCGACGGTGCTCGACATCCGCCCGCCGCGGCCCGACGGCCCGCCCACCGAGCAAGTCCCCTGGCTGCGCGCCGACATCAGGGACGCGCAGGCCCTGGCCAGGGCGCTGCCCGGGATGGACGCGGTCTGTCACCAGGCCGCCCTGGTCGGCCTCGGGAAGGACTTCTCGGACGCGCCCGAGTACGTCTCGGTCAACGACCAGGGCACGGCCGGCCTGCTGGCCGCGATGGCCGAGGCCGGCGTGCGGGACCTGCTGCTGGCCGGCTCGATGGTGGTCTACGGCGAGGGCCGTTACGACTGCCTGCGGCACGGCCAGGTCAGGCCGGGCCCGCGCCGGGTGGCCGACCTGGAGGTGGGGCGGTTCGAGCCGCCGTGTCCCGAGTGCGGCGCCCCGCTGGTGCCCGGGCTGGTCGACGAGGACGACCCGGTGGACCCGCGCAGCGTCTACGCCAGCACCAAGCTGGCCCAGGAGAACCTGGCGGCCGCCTGGGCCAGGGACGTCGGCGGCCGGGCCGTCGCGCTGCGGTACCACAACGTCTACGGGGACCGGATGCCGCGGGACACCCCCTACGCGGGGGTGGCCGCGTTCTTCCGGTCGGCGCTGGAGGCCGGCCGGCCGCCCCAGGTCTTCGAAGACGGCGCCCAGCGGCGGGACTTCGTGCACGTCAGCGACGTGGCCCGGGCCAACGTGGCGGCGCTGACCTCGCTGGCCGACCGCCCGCCAGGCAGCGTCCGGGCGTACAACACCGGCAGCGGGCAGCCGCACACGGTCGGCGAGCTGGCCGCCGCGCTGGCGGCGGCCAGGGGCGGCCCGGCGCCCGAGGTCACCGGCGCGTTCCGGCTGGGCGACGTCCGGCATGTCACCGCCTCGTCGGCGCGCCTGAACAAGGAGCTGAACTGGTCGCCCCGGGTGGAGTTCGCCGCCGGGGTGGCCTCGTTCGCCACCGCCCCGCTGCGCACCGGCTGACCGTCCGGCCCGCCCGGGGCGACCGGCGCACCCGGTCGGGCCAACGTCCCGGCCGGCTTCACCGGGCCGGCCGGCGTCAGCCCGCCGCCGACGGAACCACCGGATCGGGTGGCTTGGCCGGCGCGTTGGCGCGCCGGTCCGCCGCCCGGGGCCGGGTCCGCTGGCACACTCCCCGGCACCGTCCGTCCACCGGCCGGACCCCGAATCGAACGCCGGCAACAATCAGCGCTGTTGTCCAGGTATGCGGGGTTTGTCTTCGTAGGGTGTGCGGGGTGACCAACCATTCATCCCCGCGGGGCGACCTGGTGTTGCCCTGCCTGAACGAGGCCGAGGCCCTGCCGTGGGTCCTGGGCCGGGTCCCCGAAGGCTGGCGGGCCGTCGTGGTGGACAACGGCTCGACCGATGGCTCCGCACGGATCGCCGAACGGCTGGGTGCCCGGGTGGTGTTCGAGCCCCGCCGTGGCTTCGGCGCCGCCTGCCACGCCGGCCTGCTGGCCGCCACCGCCGAGCTGGTGGCGTTCTGCGACTGCGACGCCACCCTCGACCCCGGCGAACTGCCCCGGGTGGCCGCCCCGGTGGCCAGTGGCGAGGCCGACCTGGTGCTGGCCCGCCGCCGCCCCACCGGCCGCGGCGCCTGGCCGCTGCACGCCCGGGTCGGCAACCAGGCGCTCTCCCGGCTGCTGCGCCGCCGCACCGGGCTGCGGCTGCGCGACCTCGGCCCCATGCGGGTCGCCCGCCGGGCCGACCTGCTCGCCCTCGACCTCACCGACCGGCGCAGCGGCTACCCGCTGCAGATGGTGGTGCACGCCGCCGACGCCGGCTGGCGGGTCCGGGAGACCGAGGTGCCCTACCTGCCCCGGGTCGGCACCTCCAAGGTGACCGGCACCTGGCGCGGAACCTGGCACGCCGTGCACGACATGCGGGAGGTACTGAAGTGAGTCCGTCGCCGGCCGGCCCCACGCTGCTGGTCATCGCCAAGGAGCCGGTCCCCGGCCGGGTCAAGACCCGGCTGACCCCGCCCTACACCCCGGCCGAGGCCGCGCGGCTCGCCGCGGCCGCCCTGGCCGACACCCTCCGGACGCTGCTCCGGGTGCCGGCCGCCCGGCGGGTGCTGGTGCTCCAGGGCCGCCCCGGCCCCTGGCTGCCCCCGGGCTACCAGGTGGTGCCGCAGTGCGGCGGCGGCCTGGACCAGCGGATCGCCGCCGCCTTCGCCGGCTGTACCGGGCCCACCCTGCTGGTGGGCATGGACACCCCGCAGCTCACCCCCGAGCTGCTCGCCCCGGCCACCCGCGGGGACGGCTGGCCGCCGGGCCGGGCCTGGTTCGGCCCGGCCGAGGACGGCGGGTTCTGGGCGCTCGGCCTCGCCGAGCCCCGCCCCGAACTCGTGCTCGGCGTCCCGATGTCGACCCCGCACACCGGCCGCGAGCAGCGCCGCCGGCTGCGCGCCGCCGGGCTCGACGTGCGCGAACTGCCGGTGCTGCGGGACGTGGACACCGCGCTGGACGCGGCGCTGGTGGCGGCGGCGCACCCCGGCGGTCGGTTCGCCGCCACCCTCGACGAGCTGACCCGCCGGCCCACCCCGGTCGGACCGGTGGCGGGGGGCGGCGGACGATGACCACCTCGGCCCCCCTCACCACCGCCTGGTCCACCGACCCCTACACGCTGGCGCTGCGCGCCGGCCGCGGGCCGCTCTTCCTGCACCGCGCCGACGGCCACCGGCTCCGCCTGGAGGTCGAACGCTGGTGCCGCCGCCCCGACGCCGCCGACCAGACCGTGCTGGAACGCTGCGTCGGCACCGTCCTGGACGTCGGCTGCGGCCCCGGCCGGATGGTCGCCGCGCTCGCCCGGCAGGCCCGCCCGGCGCTCGGCATCGACACCGCCTGGGCCGCCGTCCGGCACACCAGGGACCGCGGCGGCACCGCGCTGCTGCGCTCGGTCTTCGACGCGCTGCCGGACGAGGGCCGCTGGGACAGCGTGCTGCTGATGGACGGCAACGTGGGCATCGGCGGCGACCCGCTGGCACTGCTCCGCCGGCTCGGCCAACTGGTCACCCCCGGCGGCCTGTTGCTGGTCGAGGCGGCGGGCATCGAGGTGGACGAGCGGTTCGACGCCTGGCTGGACGACGACCGGGGCGGCACCAGCCCGCCCTTCCCCTGGGCCAGGGTCGGCATGCGGGCGCTGTACGAGCACGCCAGGGCGGCCGGCTGGGAACAGGTCGCCCGGTGGACCGAGCAGGCCCGCCCGTTCCTCGCCCTGCGCCCGGCCTGACCCGGGCCCGGCACGCCCGGCCCCGGCCCGCCGGACAGCGGACCGGGGCCGGGGGCCGCCGGGCTACCAGGAGGTCCGGTAGAGGTGGTTCACCAGCAGCGCCATCACCACCTGGGCGGCCAGCCACCACCGGGCCCGGCGCTCCGGCAGCAGCGCCGTCGCCGGCAGCACCCAGACCACGAACGGCAGCCAGATCCGTTCCGTCTCCGCCTTGCTCATCCCGGAGAGGTCGGCCACCAGCAGCGCCGCCAGCGCCGAGGCCACCAGCACCACCAGCGCCCGGCGCCCGCCCGGCGCCGGCCGGCCCGGCGCCAACGCCCGCAGGCCGGACGGCAGTCGGCGCGCGCCGTGCCAGAGCGCTGCCGCGGTGGCCAGCCCGACCGTCAACACCTGGGCCGCGATGTTCGCCCAGACGAAGTACCCGTAGGGGCGCTGCCCACCGGCGCCCGCGTAGTACCGGTCGACCAGCACCTGGTACCCCTCGTACCACCAGAAGCCGCCGGCGGTGAAGAGCGTCACCCAGCCGGCCACCCCCAGCAGCACATAGGGCACCGGCCGCCACTGCCGGGTCAGCGCCAGCACCGCCACCCCGACCAGCGCCATCAGCGTCAGCCCGTAGCTGAGGTAGACCAGCAGCCCGAAGCACACCCCCGAGCCCAGCGCCGCCGCCCGCCAGCGCCAGCCGCGCCCCGCGTCCCGGCCCCGCCAGCGGGCCGCCAGCGTCAACAGCGCCACCGCCCAGGCCGCCACCGCGGCGAAGTAGGCGTCCGCCGACACCCCGAGCCAGACCGCGGCCGGCGCCAGCACCAGGAACGGCGCGGCCCGCCGCGCCAACCGCTCCCCGCTCAGCGCCCGCACCGTCAGCAGCACCGCCGCCGGCACCGTGGCGGCCGACAGCACGCAGAACAGCGAGGCCCAGATGCCGCCGACGAGCCCCGTCCGGTCCAGCAGCACGAAGGTCAGGGTGGCCCCCGGCGGGTGGCCCGCCACGTGCGCCGGCCAGTTGTCCACCGCGTCCAGCGGAATCCGTTCGACGAAGCCGGTGAGGAAGTGGCCGAGCCCCGGCATCGCGTTGATCTCGGCGACCGACCGCAGGTACTCGTGCTTGGTCTCCAGGTTGTTGACCACCCCACGGTGCCAGCCGTCGATCCAGGCCAGGGTCAGCAGCCAGCCCACGGAGGCCGCCCAGGTCGCCGGCAGCAGCCAGCGCCAGGGCAGTCGGCGCGCCAGCGTCGGCCCGTAGAGCAGCCCGAGCCCGGCCAGCAGCAGCGCCGGCACCGTCCCGGGGCCCAGGTGCGGCGCCCAGCTCGCCAGCAGCGGCGGCGACTGGAGCCGCAGTCGGTCGCCGTCGTTGATCGCCGTGCCGATCACGGCCGAGGCCGCGAAGAGCAGCGCCGCCACGGCGGCCGCCACCAGCTCGCCACGCGGCCCGCCGTCCGGCGGGTCGGGGGCCGGGGGCGGCGGCTCCACCACCACCGACCCGACCGGTCGCTCCGCCGCTGTCGGTTCCTTCGGTTCCGTCGCGCCCAGGGGCCGCACACTCGGGGATCTCACACCAGGGCGAACGAGACGCGCCGGGCCGCGTCACCTGACCCCGCCCGGCTGGACGCGCCCGTTCCGGGCGTGTCCTGGCCGGCCCGGTGTCGTTGGCCAGGCGTGAGTGCACGGAACCGAGAGGGACAGCGCAGCGCCAGGGAGCGACTGCGGGAGGAACGCGAGCGGCGACGGGCCGGGGAGCGGCGGCTGCGGCTGGCGAAGGTGCTCGGTATCGGGGTGGTGGTCCTCGGCGTCGCCGCCGGCGCCGGCTTCCTCGCCGCCGGCAGCGGGAACGACGACGACAACTCCGGCCCGGCGGCCGAGCCGATCGCGGTGGGCGACCCGGCGGCGCCGGCCGTGCTGACGGTCTACGAGGACTTCCGCTGTCCGGCCTGCGCCCAGTTCGAGAACACCTTCCGGGGGACCGTCAACGAGCTGGTCGACGCCGGCCAGCTGCGCGTCGACTACCACCTGGTCACCATCATCGACGGCAACATGCGCGGCACCGGCTCCCGGTACGCGGCCAACGCCGCGGCCTGCGCCCGCGACCAGGGTGTCTTCCCCGAGTACCACGACCTGCTCTTCGAGAACCAGCCGGCCGAGACCGACGACGCCTTCGGCGACAAGTCCTGGCTGATCGAGCTGGGCCGCCAGGTCGACGGGCTGGACGGCGCGGCCTTCCAGACCTGTGTCGAGGACGGCACCCACGACGACTGGGTGAGCCGTGCCAACGGTGACTTCCTGAACGGCGACCACGCCGCCACCCCCACGGTGCTGCTCAACGGCGACCAGCTGGGCCAGGCGGACACCCCCTTCACCACCGACTACCTGCGGGAACGCGTTGCCGAGCTGGCCGGCTGAGCGGGGCCCGGCCGGCCGGCCCGGGGTGACACGGCCGGCCAACCCCCCCTCGGGATACCACTGTGCCTGCGCGGCACGATAGCGTCGTCCCCACCATGGAGATCCTTGCCTCTATCCCCAGTCCGGGCACCAGCGAGATCGAGCTGGGGCCGCTGCCACTGCGCGGTTACGCGGTGTGCATCATCATCGGTGTCTTCCTGGCCATCTGGTTGGGCGGCCGACGCTGGGTGCAGCGGGGCGGCCAACCGGGCACGGTCGCGGACATCGCCGTCTGGGCGGTGCCCTTCGGCCTGGTCGGGGCACGGATCTACCACGTGGTCACCGACTACCAGCTGTACTTCGCCGAGGGCGAGGACCCCTGGGACGCGTTCGCCATCTGGGACGGCGGTATCGGCATCTGGGGCGCGATCGCCGGTGGCGCGGTCGGCGCCTGGATCGCCTGCCGCCGGCGCGGCATCGCGCTCCCGCCGATGGCCGACGCCATCGCCCCCGGCATCGCCTTCGCCCAGGGCATCGGCCGCTGGGGGAACTGGTTCAACCAGGAGCTCTACGGCCGGGAGACCGACGTGCCGTGGGCGGTCGAGATCGACAACGGCATGGACGTCGGCACCTTCCACCCCACGTTCCTCTACGAGTCGCTGTGGTGCGTGGGCGTGGGCTTCCTGGTGATCTGGGCGGACCGCCGGTTCCGGCTGGGCCACGGCCGGGCCTTCGCGCTCTACGTGGCGGCCTACACGGTGGGCCGGTTCTGGATCGAGTACCTGCGGATCGACGAGGCGCACGAGTTCCTGGGCCTGCGGCTGAACAACTGGACCTCGGTCGCCGTCTTCCTGGCCGCCGTGGCCTACCTGTGGCTCTCGGCCCGCCGCTCCCCGGGACGCGAGGAGAACGTGGAGCCGCACCCGGACGAGCCGGCCGGACCGACCGCGGACGCCGCGGCCGGCGAGGACGCGCAGGGCCCCCACCTGGCCAAGGACGCCCCGGCTGGCAAGGGCGCGCAGGACGCCGAACGGTCCGCTTCGGCCGAGGCCAGGGCCGGCCGGACCACGGTGGACGCGACCCCGGCGGCCGGGACGGCCGGCGCCGGCGAGACCGCCGAGCGCACCGAGGCCGACCAGTCCGCCGAGGTCACGGCCCAGGCCACCACCGAGGCCACGGCCCAGGCCACCACCGAGGCCACGCCGGCGACCACCGAGGCCGCCAAGCCGGCCAGGACCGCCGAGCTGACCAAGCCGGCGAAGACCGGCAAGGCCGCCAAGACCAGCAAGACCAGCAAGGCCAGCAAGGCGGAGGCCGCCGACAGCTGACCGGCGCCCCCACTCCACCCCGCGCGCGCCGTGCCCACCCGGCGGGAAGCGCCCCGGCGGGGCGCCCGGCGAGGTCGCCGAAACCGCTTGCTGTCAGGGTCTTCGCTCGGGCGGCCGGCTGACCTACCCTGGAGCACGTCTCCGCCGGGATCGGGCGTGATCGGGCGGAGTCCGGAATACGGCCTTGATGGGGTACGTTCGTCCATTTGGCGTGCTACGGCATGAGCTTTTGTTTCCGGGTGGTTTCACTTGATGGACGTCGGGCATGTGCCTGGACGCCAGAACGGACAGCGGCGTCCGCTTCCCCACCCGGTCTGGGTGGTCATTTCCCCTCATCTCCGGCGTGAACCCGCCGGCGAAGTCCGTATCGTGGACTGCGGTATCCACTTCCCGGGAATCGGGTCATCGTGTAACCTGCACGAAAATTTAACCAACGCCAGGGCCAGCGTCGTCCCTCGGAAGTCATCAGACCAAGACGACGACGGGAGAGCCGATGCGTTCTGCGTCCCATCCGGTCAAGCAGGGGATGTACGACCCGCGCGACGAGCACGACGCGTGTGGCGTCGGCTTCGTGGCCACGCTGACCGGTGAGCCCAGCCATCAGCTGGTTGACCAGGCGCTTGCCGTCCTCCGCAATCTGGAGCACCGCGGGGCGACCGGCTCGGACCCGGACACCGGCGACGGTGCGGGCATCCTGATCCAGGTCCCCGACGCCTTCCTGCGCGAGCAGGTCCCCTTCGAACTGCCGCCGGCCGGCGGCTACGCCGTGGGCATCGCCTTCCTCCCCGGCGAGCCCGCCGAGGTGCCGGACGCGGTCGCCCGGATCGAGGCCATCGCCGCCGAGGAGGGCCTGACCGTCCTCGGCTGGCGCGAGGTCCCCGTCGCCCCCCAGCTGCTGGGCGCGGCCGCCCGGGAGGTCATGCCGACCTTCCGGCAGCTCTTCGTCGCCGACCAGGCGGGCCGCCGCGCCGGCCTGGAGCTGGACCGCGTCGTCTTCGCGCTGCGCAAGCGCGCCGAGCGGGAGGCCGGGATCTACTTCCCGTCGCTCTCCAGCCGCACCATCGTCTACAAGGGCATGCTGACCACCGGCCAGCTGGAGCCCTTCTACCCGGACCTCTCCGACCGCCGGCTGGCCAGCGCCGTCGCCCTGGTCCACTCGCGGTTCTCCACCAACACCTTCCCGTCCTGGCCGCTGGCCCACCCGTACCGCTTCGTCGCGCACAACGGTGAGATCAACACCGTCAAGGGCAACCGGAACTGGATGAGGGCCCGCGAGTCGCAGCTGGCCACCGACCTGTTCGGCGACCCGGAGCGGCTCTCCCGGCTGTTCCCGGTCTGCACCCCGGACGCCTCGGACTCGGCCACCTTCGACGAGGTCCTTGAACTGCTGCACCTCGGTGGCCGCTCGCTGCCGCACGCGGTGCTGATGATGGTCCCCGAGGCCTGGGAGAACCACCCCTCGATGGACCCGGCCCGACGCGCCTTCTACCAGTACCACTCCACGATGATGGAGCCCTGGGACGGCCCGGCCTGCGTGACCTTCACCGACGGCGTCCAGGTCGGCGCCGTGCTGGACCGCAACGGGCTGCGCCCCGGCCGCTACTGGGTCACCGACGACGGTTTCGTGGTGCTCTCCTCCGAGGTCGGCGTGCTGGACATCGAGCCGGCCCGGGTGGTCCGCAAGGGCCGCCTCCAGCCCGGCCGGATGTTCCTGGTGGACACCGCCGAGCACCGGATCATCGAGGACGACGAGATCAAGGAGCGGCTGGCCGCCGAGCACCCCTACGCGGAGTGGCTGGCGGACGGCCTGATCGAGCTGGCCGACCTGCCGCAGCGCGAGCACGTGGTGCACACCCACGCCTCGGTCGCCCGCCGCCAGCAGACCTTCGGGTACACGGAGGAGGAGCTGCGGGTCCTGCTCACCCCGATGGCCAGGAGCGCCGCCGAGCCGATCGGCTCGATGGGCACCGACACCCCGATCGCCGCGCTCTCCGACCGCCCCCGGCTGATCTTCGACTACTTCACCCAGCTGTTCGCGCAGGTCACCAACCCGCCGCTGGACGCCATCCGGGAGGAGCTGGTCACCTCGCTGTACTCCGCGCTCGGCCCGCAGGGCAACCTGCTGGCGCCGACCGCCGAGTCCTGTCACAGCGTGACGCTGCCGTTCCCGGTGATCGACAACGACGAGCTGGCCAACCTGATCCACATCAACGCCGACGGCGACCTGCCCGGCTTCGCCTCCACCACGCTCTCCGGGCTCTACCGGGTGGCGGGCGGCGGCCCGGCGCTGGCCGCGCGGCTGGACGAGATCTGCGCCGAGGCGGACGCGGCGATCGCCGAGGGCGCCCGGGTCATCGTGCTCTCCGACCGGCACTCGGACGCCGAGCACGCGCCGATCCCGTCGCTGCTGCTCACCTCGGCCGTGCACCACCACCTGATCCGCACCAAGCAGCGCACCCAGGTGGGTCTGCTGGTGGAGGCGGGCGACGTGCGCGAGGTGCACCACGTGGCGCTGCTGATCGGCTACGGCGCGGCCGCGGTCAACCCGTACCTGGCCATGGAGTCCGTCGAGGACCTGGTCGCCCGCGGCACCTACCTTCCCGAGCTGGACGCCGAGACCGCGATCCGGAACCTGATCAAGGCGCTCGGCAAGGGCGTACTCAAGGTGATGTCCAAGATGGGCATCTCCACCGTCGCCTCCTACCGGGGCGCCCAGGTCTTCGAGGCGATCGGGCTGGACGAGTCGTTCGTGGAGCGCTACTTCCACGGCACCACCAGCAAGATCGGCGGTGCCGGTCTCGACGTGATCGCCCAGGAGGTGGCCGCCCGGCACGCCAAGGCCTACCCGTCCTCCGGGGTCGCCCCCGCGCACCGCACGCTGGAGATCGGCGGCGAGTACCAGTGGCGTCGGGAGGGCGAGCCGCACCTCTTCGACCCGGAGGCGGTCTTCCGGCTCCAGCACTCGACCCGCGAGGGTCGCTACGACGTCTTCCGCCAGTACACCCAGCGGGTGAACGAGCAGTCCGAGCGGCTGATGACGCTGCGCGGCCTGTTCCAGCTGAGGTCCGGCGAGCGGCCCGCGGTGCCGCTGGACGAGGTCGAGCCGGTCAGCGAGATCGTCAAGCGGTTCTCCACCGGCGCGATGAGCTACGGCTCCATCTCCCAGGAGGCGCACGAGACGCTGGCCATCGCCATGAACCAGCTGGGCGCCAAGTCCAACACGGGCGAGGGCGGCGAGGACCCGGACCGGCTGGTCGACCCGCGCCGGCGCAGCGCCATCAAGCAGGTGGCCTCCGGTCGGTTCGGCGTGACCAGCGAGTACCTGGTGCACGCGGACGACATCCAGATCAAGATGGCGCAGGGCGCCAAGCCCGGCGAGGGCGGTCAGCTGCCCGGGCACAAGGTCTACCCGTGGGTGGCCAGGACCCGGCACTCCACCCCGGGCGTCGGGCTGATCTCGCCGCCGCCGCACCACGACATCTACTCGATCGAGGACCTGGCGCAGCTCATCCACGACCTGAAGAACGCCAACCCGGCGGCCCGCATCCACGTGAAGCTGGTCTCCGAGGTCGGCGTGGGCACGGTCGCGGCCGGCGTCTCCAAGGCGCACGCCGACGTGGTGCTGATCTCCGGGCACGACGGCGGCACCGGCGCCTCCCCGCTGACCTCGCTGAAGCACGCGGGCGGCCCCTGGGAGCTGGGCCTGGCCGAGACCCAGCAGACACTGCTGCTCAACGGGCTGCGGGACCGGATCGTGGTGCAGACCGACGGTCAGCTGAAGACCGGTCGTGACGTGCTGGTCGCCGCCCTGCTGGGTGCCGAGGAGTACGGCTTCGCCACCGCCCCGCTGGTGGTCTCCGGCTGTGTGCTGATGCGGGTCTGCCACCTGGACACCTGCCCGGTCGGCATCGCCACCCAGAACCCGGAGCTGCGCTCCCGGTTCACCGGCAAGCCCGAGTTCGTGGTCAACTTCTTCGAGTTCATCGCCGAGGAGGTCCGCGAGCTGCTCGCCGAGCTGGGCTTCCGCAGCCTGGCGGAGGCGGTCGGGCACGCGGAGCTGCTGGACGTCTCCCGGGCCGTGGACCACTGGAAGGCCCAGGGCCTCGACCTGGCCCCGCTGCTGTACGTGCCGGAGCTGCCGGCCGGCGCGGCCCGCCGCCAGGTCATCGAGCAGGACCACGGGCTGGCCAAGGCGCTGGACAACGAGCTGATCCGGCTGGCCGCCGACGCGCTCTCGGCCGAGCGGGCCGAGGACGCCCAGCCGGTGCGCGCCCAGGTCGCCGTCCGCAACATCAACCGCACCGTCGGCACCATGCTCGGCAACGCGGTGACCAAGCGGTTCGGCGGCGCCGGGCTGCCGGACGGCACCATCGACATCACCTTCACCGGCTCGGCCGGCCAGTCCTTCGGGGCGTTCCTGCCGCGCGGCATCACCCTGCGGCTGGAGGGCGACGCCAACGACTACGTCGGCAAGGGCCTCTCCGGCGGCCGGGTGGTGGTGCGGCCCGACCGGGCCGCCGACCACCTGCCGGAGTTCTCCACCATCGCGGGGAACACCATCGCCTACGGTGCCACCGGCGGCGAGATCTTCCTGCGTGGCCGGGTCGGCGAGCGGTTCTGCGTGCGCAACTCCGGCGCCACCGTGGTCGCCGAGGGCGTGGGCGACCACGGCTGTGAGTACATGACCGGCGGCCGGGCCGTGGTGCTCGGCGACACCGGGCGGAACTTCGCGGCCGGCATGTCCGGTGGCACCGCCTACGTGGTCGATCTCGACCCCGATCTGGTCAACCCCGGCATGGTGGCGATCGAGCCGCTGGACGAGGCCGACCAGGGCTGGCTGCGTGACCTGCTGCGCCGGCACGCCGAGGAGACCGGCTCCACCGTCGCCGACCGGCTGCTGAAGGACTGGGACAGCGCGGTGGCCCGGTTCAGCAAGATCATGCCCACCACCTACAAGGCCGTGCTCGCCGCCAAGGACGCCGCCGAGCGAGCCGGACTCAGCGAGTCCGAGACCCACGAGAAGATGATGGAGGCGGCGACCCATGGCTGATCCGAAGGGCTTTCTCACCACCCGGCGCGAGGTCGCCACGACCCGCCCCGTCACCGAGCGGGTCAAGGACTGGAACGAGGTCTACGTCCCCGGCTCGCTGCTGCCGATCATCAGCAAGCAGGCCGGCCGCTGCATGGACTGCGGGGTGCCGTTCTGTCACAGCGGCTGTCCGCTGGGCAACCTCATCCCGGAGTGGAACGACTACGCCTACCGGGGCGACTGGACGGCGGCCAGCGAGCGGCTGCACGCGACCAACAACTTCCCGGAGTTCACCGGCCGGCTCTGCCCCGCGCCCTGTGAGTCGGCGTGCGTGCTGGGCATCAACCGCCCGGCGGTCACCATCAAGAACGTCGAGGTGACCATCGTCGACAAGGCGTGGGAGAACGGCGACGTCACCCCGCAGCCGCCGCAGCGGCTCTCCGGCAAGACCGTCGCGGTGATCGGCTCGGGCCCCGCCGGCCTGGCCGCCGCCCAGCAGCTGACCCGGGCCGGGCACACCGTCGCCGTCTACGAGCGCTCGGACCGGATCGGCGGCCTGCTGCGGTACGGCATCCCCGAGTTCAAGATGGAGAAGCGGCACCTCAACCGGCGGGTCGAGCAGATGCGCGCGGAGGGCACCAAGTTCCGCACCGAGGTGGAGATCGGTCGGGACCTGGACGCGGCGAAGCTGCGCAAGCGGTACGACGCGGTGGTGATCGCCGCCGGCGCCACCACCGCCCGCGACCTGCCGGTCCCCGGCCGGGAGCTGACCGGCGTGTACCAGGCCATGGAGTACCTGCCGCTGGCCAACAAGGTGCAGGAGGGCGACCTCACCCGCTCCCCGATCTCCGCCGAGGGCAAGCACGTGGTGGTCATCGGCGGCGGCGACACCGGCGCCGACTGCGTGGGCACCGCGCACCGGCAGGGCGCCGCCTCCGTCACCCAGCTGGAGATCATGCCGCGCCCCGGCGAGGAGCGGGCCGGCCACCAGCCGTGGCCGACCTTCCCGATGCTCTACAAGGTCACCTCGGCCCACGAGGAGGGCGGCGAGCGGGTCTACTCCGTCTCCACCACCCACTTCGAGGGCGACGAGGAGGGCAACGTCCAGTGGCTGCACCTGGTCGAGGTGGAGTTCCAGGACGGCAAGCTGACGCAGCTGCCCGGGACCGAGCGGCGCATCCCGGCCCAGCTGGTCACCCTGGCCATGGGCTTCACCGGCACCGACCAGGAGAACGGCCTGGTGCGGCAGTTCGGCCTGGAGCTGGACGCCCGGGGCAACATCGCGCGGGACGCCAGCTACGCCACCAACGTGGACGGCGTCTTCGTCGCCGGTGACGCCGGCCGCGGCCAGTCGCTGATCGTCTGGGCCATCGCCGAGGGCCGCGCCGCGGCCCGTGGGGTGGACCGTTTCCTCACCGGGGAGAGCACCCTGCCCTACCCGGTGAAGCCGACCGACCGCGCCCTGGCGGTCTGAGGCCCAGCCCGGCCCCCCCGCGGGGGCCGGGCGGCAGTGACGTGCCGTACAGCGTCGTACGGACACTGACGGCGCCCGCCCCTCCCCGACCGAGGGCGGGCGCCGTCGCACGTGGCGCGGGTGGTCAGCCCAGGGCGCCCGCCTCGACCGCCACTTCCTCGCCGGAGACGGCGTCCACCACGGTCCGGTCGCCCAGCTCGCTGTTCAGCTCGACCGGCACCTCGTCCACCAGCAGGATCTCGGCGCACATCTGGACCTCGGGGTCCGGCTCGAACCAGCCGCCCACGATGACCAGGTCCTCGGTCTCCGCCACCCAGGCGCCGAAGTCGGCGTCGCACTGGCCGTGGCCGACCCGCACGGTCAGCTCGTCGGCGGTCGAGTCGGCGGCGTCCATCCCGGTCAGCCCGGTCAGCTGCTCGTGGCCGTCACCCGGTGGCGCCGGCTCCGGCCAGCTCTCGGCGACCTCGTTGACCCGGGCCTCGAAGGCCGCGGCGGCCTGGTCGGTGCCCTCGCCGGCCTCGCCCCCACCGGCCTCGCCGCCCGCCTCGCCGCCGGTGGCCTCGCCGCCGGTGGTGCCGTCGTCGGGCCGCTCCTCCGGGGCGTCGTCCTCGTTCTCGTCCGGCACGCTGCGGCCCGGGTCGTCCTGCTGGCTCCCGTCGGACGTGCCCGAGTCGGACCCGCAACCGGCGAGCAGCAGACCGGCCACCGTCACGACCGGCACGATCATCCTCGTACGCACGATGTACCTCCTTGACGTGTTCAGGTCTGACGCGCGCCGGTGGTCGCGGGTTCCCCGCCGCCCCGGACGCACCGCCAGAGGTCCAGCCCACAAACGGTGCGCCGACACAGGTGTGGCCGGCGTCCCGGCTGGACAACGTCGTCACCATCGGGCTTCCGCGTGACCGTGGCGACACGGTGAGGAAGGGGCAGGCGATGGCGCACACTTCTGACGGGAACGGCGGCGCGCGCTGGCGGCGCCGGCTGGCGGCCGGGGCCGCGACGCTCGCCCTCGGCGCGGCCACCGCCTGCGGCGGCGGCCCGGCCGGCGAGCCGGACGCCCTCCGGCTGTGGATCATGGCGGGCACCAACCCCGACTCCGAGCCCTATCTGGACGCGCTCAAGGCCGAGTTCGAGGACCGCACCGGCGTCGGCCTCGACGTGCAGCTCATCCAGTGGGCCGACGCCCACGACCGGATCACCACCGCCATGGCCGGCGGCGAACTCCCCGACGTGGCCGAGATCGGCACCACCTGGGCGGCCGAGTTCGGCGCCGCAGGCGCCCTCACCGACCTGGCGCCCCGGATCACCGAGGACGGCCTCGACGCCGACCTGCTCCCCGCGCTCCACGAGGCCGGCACCCTCGACGGCGCCACCTACGGCATGCCCTGGTACGCCGGCGTGCGGGCGCTGATCTACCGCGCCGACATCCTCGCCGAACACCAGCTGGCACCCCCCACCACCTGGGACGAACTCCGCGACGTCGGGCTGGCGTTACGCGAGCTGGAGCCGGAGCTGATCCCGTTCCCGGTGCCCGGCGGCGCCGAGCACGGGCTGGCCCCGTTCATCTGGGGCGCCGGCGGCGAGATCGCCGAGCCGACCGGGGACGGTGGCTGGCGGGCCACGGTCGCCGCGCCGGCGGCCGTCGAGGGCATCGCCTTCTACACCTCGCTGGCCACCGAACACGGCCTCTCGGTGGCCGCCGCCGAGACCTGGCGGGAGACCGACCAGCTGACCAGCTTCCAGAACGGCGAGTCCGTCATGGTCATCAACGGCAACTGGACCGTCAGCACGCTGCTGGCCGCCGACCCGAGCTGGGCCGACCGGATCGGCGTGGTCCCGATCCCCGGTCAACACGGCGGCCTCGCCCCGTCCTTCGTCGGCGGCTCGCTGCTGGGCGACTTCAACAGCCCGCACCCCGACCTGGTCTGGACCCTGATCACGCTGATGACCAGCGGCGACTTCGCCAGCCGCTGGGCCGAGCAGACCGGCTACTTCCCGGCGCAGCGCTCGCTGGTGGCGGAGCTGCGGGCCCGGGACGAGCCGCTGGTGGCGCCGTTCGCCGAGCAACTGCTGTCGGCCGGCGCCAGCCTGCCGGTCACCGACCGGTACGGGGTGATCCAGGGCGAACAGATCCTGCCGCGGATGCTCCAGTCCATCCTCTCCGGCGAGCGCTCGGTCCAGGAGGCGGCCGAGACGGCCGCCGCCGAGATGGACGAGACCTTTGCCGACTGAGGCGGGGCCGGCCCCCGGGCGGAGCCGGACCGCCCGCCGCGCGGCCCGCCGCCGGGCGGCCCGCCCCTGGCTGCTGCTGGCGCCCGCGCTCGCGGTGCTGGCGGTGCTGCTGCTGTGGCCGCTGGCCCGGGTGGTGCTGCTCTCCTTCCAGGACTACGGCCTGCGCGAGATCAACACCGGGGAGAGCGACTACACGGGCCTTGAGAACTACCGCCGACTGCTCGGCGACTCCTTCCTGTGGACCACCGTGCTGCCCAACACCGTGCTGTTCGCCGTCGGTTGCGTGCTGCTCACGGTGGTGCTCGGCACCCTGGTGGCGCTGCTGCTCACCCGGCTGGGCCGGACCTGGCGGCTGGTCTGCTCCACCGTCGTGATGACCGCCTGGGCGATGCCGGCGGTCACCGGCACCTATGTCTGGATCTGGATCTTCGACCCGCTCAACGGCGTGGTCAGCGGCGGCCTGGACGCGGTCGGCGCGATCGAGCCGCGGGAGACCAACTGGTTCACCGACCGCTGGTCGTTCTACGCCATCGCCACCCTCAACGTGGTGCACCACGGCTTCCCGTTCGTGGCCATCACGGTCTACGCCGCGCTGCTCACCATCCCCAGGGAGCTGCCGGAGGCGGCGCTGATCGACGGGGCCGGCGCCTGGCAGCGGTTCTGGCGGATCACCGTGCCCACCCTGCGTCCGGTCTTCGCCGTGGTGACCATCCTCTCCACCATCTGGGACTTCAAGGTGTTCGCGCAGATCTACCTGATGCCGGGCGGCGACGGCGCCAACCCCGAGGTGCTCAACCTCGGCGTCTGGTCCTACCTCCAGTCGTTCGGCCGCAACGAGTACGGGGCCGGCTCGGCGATCGCGGTGCTGCTGACCCTGCTGCTGCTCGTCATCACCGTCGGCTATGTGAAGGTGCTGGCCAGGGAGGGGGAGGAGCGGTGAGGCGCACCGGACCGTGGCGCCGGATCGGGCTGGGGGCGGCGGTGGCCGCGCTGCTGGCGTTCAGCCTCTTCCCGGTCTACTGGATGGTCTCCTCGGCCTTCGACCCCGCCGCCGACCACCGGGGCGCCGCCGTGCTGCCCCAGGGCTTCACCCTGGACCACTTCCGGTACGTCCTGGACACCGGCGAGTTCGGCCGCTACCTGGCCAACTCGGCGCTGGTCGGCCTCGGCACGGTGCTGCTCGCCGGAGCGCTGGCGCTCTTCGCGGCGGTCGCGGTGGCCAGGTTCCGCTTCCGGCTGCGCACCAAGGTGCTGCTGATGGTCCTGGTGGTGCAGATGGTGCCGCTGGAGGCGCTGGTCATCCCGCTCTTCCTGCAGATGGGCGACCTGCGGCTGCTCAACAGCCTGCTCGGGCTGACCATCGTCTACCTGGCGTTCTCACTGCCGTTCGCGATCTGGACGCTGCGCGGCTTCGTCGCCGCCGTGCCCCAGGAGCTGGAGGAGGCGGCCTACCTGGACGGCTGCGGCTGGTGGCGGATGTTCCGCTCGGTGCTGCTCCCGCTGGTCGCGCCCGGGCTGGTCGCGACCAGCGTCTTCGCGTTCATCGTCGCCTGGAACGAGTTCGTCTTCGCGTTCGTCTTCATGCAGGACGACGACCGGTACACGGCGGCCGTCGGCCTGCACCGCTTCTTCGGCCAGTACAGCACCGACTGGGGCGCGGTGATGGCCGGCTCCACCCTGATCACGCTGCCCGTGCTGGTCTTCTTCGTCCTCGTGCAGCGCCGCCTGGCCGCCGGGCTCGCCGCCGGCGCACTCCGCTGACCTGGCCCGGGAGAGGGGAGGACCGGTGCGCCAACCGGCCGACCAGCGCGCCACCCGGCTGGCGCGGCACCGCTCCATCGCCCTGGAGCTGGCCCTGACCAGCGACCGGCGCCTCGGCGAACGCGTCGCCTCCGCCGGCCCGTTGGGCTCCGGCATCGGCGGCAGGTCGGCGGAGCTGCTGGTCGGCGGGGTGCGGGTGTTCGTCAAGCGGGTCCCGCTGACCGACCTCGAACTGCGGCCCGAGCACCTGCGGTCCACCGCGAACGTGTTCGGGCTGCCGACCCACTACCAGTACGGGATCGGCTCCGCCGGCTTCGGCGCCTGGCGCGAGCTGGCCGCGCACCAGTTGACCACCGACTGGGTGCTCGGCGGCGACCACCCGGGCTTCCCGCTGCTGCACCACTGGCGGGTGCTGCCGGACACCCCACCGCCGGGCTTCGCCGACGAGTTCGGCGGCATCGACGGGGCGGTCGCCCACTGGGACGGGTCGCCGGCGGTGCGCCGGCGGCTCGAAGCCATCGGCGCGGCCTCCGCCAGCCTGGTGCTCTTCCTCGAACACCTGCCGTGGACCCTGGCGGACTGGCTGACCGAGCGGGCCGGTCCTGACCGCGGGGCGGGCCAGGTGGCGGCCGCGCTCACCGGGGGCGCCGACTTCCTGCGGGCCCAGGGCTTCGTCCACTTCGACGCGCACTTCCGGAACGTGCTGACCGACGGCCGGCTGGTCTGCTTCGCCGACCTCGGCCTCGCTCTCAGCCGGCGGTTCGAACTGTCCGCGCCAGAGCGGGCGTTCCTCGCCGCGCACCTCGGCTACGACCGGGTCTACGTCGTCGGCCACCTGCTCCGCCACCATCTCCTGGACGGTGTGCGCGACCACGCCGGGTACGAGGCGTTCCTCCGCGGCTGGCTCGCGGGCGAGCGGCCGGCCGGCCTGCCGGCCGCGGCGGTCGCGCTGCTGGACCGGCACGCGGCGGCGCTGGCCGGCCAGGCCGCGTTCCACCGCCGCCTGCTGACGGAGAGCAGACGCACACCGTATCCGGCCGGCGAGATCGACGGCGCCGGGCCGGCCGACGCCTGACCCGGCGCCCGCCAGGTCAGCTGGTGTGCTGGCTGGGGGCGGCCGGGCCCTGGCCGTAGCAGAGGCAGAACGGATGCCCCGCCGGGTCCGCGTAGACCCGGAACCCGCTGTTCTGGCCGCCGCTGTCGTGCAGGAAGGTGGCGCCCAGGGCCAGCACGCGGGCCTCGGCGGCCGGCATGTCGGCCAGCGTCGGCACGTCGAAATCCAGGTGCATCTGCTGCGGCCTGGCCGGGTCCGGCCAGGCCGGCGGCTGGTGGTCGGGCGCGTGCTGGAAGGCGAGGCGCCGGCCGCCGGGCCCGGTGAGGTTCACCCAGGCCGGATCGGCGGCGTCCAGCTCCCAGCCGAGGACCTCCCGGTAGAAACCGCCCAGCGCGACGGGGTCGGGACAGTCGATGACGACACACTGCAGGCTCGCGATCATGCCCCGCAGCATAGGGGGGCCCACTGTCACTCCCCGGTGTTCACCGTCACCGAGTCCACCGCCAGCTCCGGCACCTCCCAGCGCTCCAGCAGCTCGGCGTAGGTGCCGTCGTCGATCAGCGTCTGGATGGCCTGCTGGAGGGCGTCCCGCAGATCCGGCTCCCCGACGCTGACCGCGATGCCGCGCGCCTCGACCGCGTAGGGCTCGCTGACCGTCAGGCCGTGCTCCTCGATCTCCGGCCGCAGCCCGGCCGCCGAGCCGTAGGGCATGGCGGCGGCGTCGGCCGCGCCGGCCGCCACCTCGGCCAGCGCGTCCTCCAGGGTCTCGTGGCCGGAGTAGGTGACCGGCGTGGCACAGCCGGCGTCCGCGAACTGCTCCTGGGTCAGCTCCTCCGCCTCGTCGCCGCCCCAGCTGGCGACGGTCGCGCCGCACAGGTCGGCGGGACCGGCCACGCCCTCCCGGGTGACCAGCACCTGGCCTTCCTGGAAGTGGTTGACGAAGTCCAGGTTCACCGCGGCCGGGTCCGTCCTGTCGGAGGGCAGTGCGGCCATCGCGACGATGCCGGAGTCCAGGTCGGCGCCGGCGAGGTTGGTGAGGTCCTGCAACAACCAGGTGTAGTCCCGCCGTTCGTACCGGAACTCGACGCCCAGCAGCTCGCCGGCCGCCGCCGCCAGCTCGGGCTCGAAGCCGGTCCAGGCGCCGTCCTCCTCGAACATGATCGGCGGGTAGGTGATCGCGGTGTGCACCAGAACCTCGTCCGACTCCTGGATCTCCGGCGGCAGCAGGTGGTGCAGCGGCGCCTCCGGTTCCTCCCACGGCTCGGCCGGCCCGCCCGCGCCGTCCTCGCCCGGGTCGCCGGGCGCGGGCGCGGAGGTCTGGGGGCCGCCGGCGACGGGGGCGTCCTCGTCCGATGACCGGGTGAGCGCCCAGCCGACGGCGGCGGCCGTGACCACCGCCGCCGTCACCGCCGCGCCCAGCACCAGCCGGCGCCGGCCGGCGGCGGGCGCGGGTCCCGGCCCGGGCGGTGGCCCGGCCGGTGGCGCGGTCATGGTGGGCGCGTCCGGCGGCGGGGTGGTCGGGCCCACGGGCGGCCGGCCGGGTGGTGGCGGGGTGGCCGGTGCGTTGGGCAGGGTGGCCGGCGGGGGTGTCGGCGTCGGCTCGATCCGGGTGGGCGCGGGCGTGTCGAGTGCCAGCAGGCCGGCCGCCTCCCGGCCCAGCCGGGAGGTCAGGGTGGCCGGCAGCCACAGCCCGCTGTCGGTGTCCACCGCCGCCCGGCCACGCGCCGAGGTCGCCTCCACCAGCTCGGCCGGCGACGGCCGCTCGGCCGGGTCGCGGGCCAGGCAGCGGGCCACCAGCGCCCGCAGCTCGCCGGCCAACGGACCGTCCGCCGGGCCGAGTTCCGGCTCCTCGTGCAGCACCCGGTAGAGCACCGTGTGCACCGGGGGCTGGCCGGCCGAGAAGGGGGCGGTGCCGGTGCTGGCGAAGGCCAGCACGGCGCCGAGGGCGAACACGTCGGTGGCGCCGGTGAGCGGCTCGTCGCGTATCTGCTCCGGCGGCATGTAGCCGGGGGAGCCGACCAGCGAGCCGGTGCGGGTGACCAGGCTGGCGTCGGCGGCGCGCGCGATACCGAAGTCGATGACCCGCGGCCCCTCCAGGGTGACGAGCACGTTGGACGGCTTCAGGTCGCGGTGCACCAGGCCGGCCGCGTGGATGTCGGTGAGCGCCTGGGCCAGCCCGTGGGCCAGCGACCAGACGGTGTCATCGGGCAGCGGCCCGTGCAGGCCGTCGACCACCCGGTGGAGCGAGGGTCCGGGCAGGTAGCCGGTCGCGACCCAGGGCACCGCCGAGGTGGTGTCGCTCTCCCAGACCGGGGCGGTCCACCGCTGACTGACCCGCTTGGCGGCGCCCACTTCGCGTTCGAAACGGCGCCGGAAGTCGGCGTCCGCGGCCAGCTGGGCGTGGATCACCTTGACGGCGGCCGTCCGGCCCTGGGGGCCACGCCCCAGGAAGACCTCGCCCATGCCGCCGGCACCCAGCCGTCCCAGCAGCTGGTACGGGCCGACCGTCCTGGGGTCACCGGCAGCCAGCGGTTCCATCGGGGCACTCCTCGTGTCTCACGCATCCGCGGCCGGCCGGTTCGCCGGGACGGCGTCCCCCATCCTAAGTCGCACCGGCGATGAACAGCTGCGAAGAGAGCGGGAGATGGGCCGGGCCGGGTGGCCGGTTCCGGCGCCGCTCCGGAAGCGGTACCGGGGCCCACGACTAGGCTGGTGGCCATGGAGAACAGCGAGGGGTCCCGCACGACGGGCGGCCTGGACGAGAGCGTCCGCGGGGAGCTGGCCGCGTTGCGCGACAGCATCGACAACATCGACGCGGCCGTGGTGCACATGCTGGCCGAGCGCTTCAAGTGCACCCAGCGGGTCGGCCGGCTCAAGGCCGACCACCAGCTGCCCCCCGCCGACCCGGCCCGCGAGGCCCGGCAGATCATACGGCTGCGCGAGCTGGCCGAGAGCGCCAAGCTGGATCCGGCCTTCGCCGAGAAGCTGCTCAACTTCATCATCGCCGAGGTCATCCGGCACCACGAGACGATCGCCGGCGAGCGGCTGACCGGTGACGTCGCGGGCGACGGGGCGGCCGCCGGCTGACCGCCCCGGCCGGGCCCTTCGCCCCGCCGCCGTGGCGGACCGCCGGCCGTCCCCGGCCGGCCGTCCCCGGCCGCACGCCCGTGCCATCGCCGCCGCGCCACTGCCCGCCCCGCCGCCGTGCCACTGCCCCCTCGCCACCACCGGCGTGCCACTGCTCCGCCCCATCGCCGCGCCGCCGCCCCCGGTGCCACTGCCCCGCCCCGGCCCCCCGCCGCCGGCGGGCCGCCGCCCCCGACCGCCCGCCGCCGGGTCAGCCGCGCCTGGCGCCCTGCGGCCAGAGCACCCGCACCGGCAGGTCGACCTGGCGGGCGTAGGTCACCACGTCCCCGGTGCCGCCGAAGCCGCGGGCCGGCTCGCCGTCCCACACGGCGAGCAGCCGGTCCACCAGCCCCACCAGCACCTCGCTCGCGGTCATCAACGCCTGGTCGTCGGCGACGGCCAGCCCGGTGTGGTGCACCTGGGCGGCCGCGGCCAACAGCGCGTCGTACTCGGCGTGCTGCTCGGCCGGCAGCAGCCCGCGGTAGTCGTCGGCGGGTATCACCACCTCAAGCCGCCCGCCCAGCTCCAGCACCGTGCGGGCGAACCAGGAGTCGGGCCCGTCGGCGAGGCAGGAGACGCCCACCAGCGCCTCGGGCGCGGTGCGCGAGACCTCGGCGCGCAGCGCGGCGCGCGTCCAGACGGCGACCTCCTCCGGCAGACCTCGGTGGCCGGTGATCCCTATGCGCATCTGACTCCCTTACCTGCTGGCGGGCGGACCGGTTGCCGCGAGGGGCCGACGCACCCGCGCGGGCTTCTCAACGCTGCGGCGGAAGAGTAGCGGAGCGTACTGACAACGTGCCTGGCGGGGCACCCGACGGCGGCCCCAACTCGGCGGAGTGAGCTGGGTGTTCGCGCCGCCCCCGGCCGCCGCGGGCGGCCTCCGAGCGGCTCGGCGCGCCGCCCGGGCGGGAACCCGTTGGGTCGGCGGCCGGCGGTGCGGCAGCATGGCGCCATGGCTACACTCACCCGCCTCGAAGCGGAGGCCCGCGCCCGCCTGCTGACCGTCGAGCGGTACCTCGTCGACCTCGACCTCACCCGGGGCGACACCGTCTTCGGCTCCACCACCACCATCCGGTTCACCGCCCGGGAGGCCGGTGACACCTTCGTGGAGGCGCGGCCCACCAGCCTGCGCTCCGCGACCCTGGACGGCCAGTCGCTGGACCCGGCCGAGCTGGCGGACGGCCGGCTGCCGCTGCGCGGACTCACCGCGGGCGAGCACGAGTTGACCGTGGTCGCCGAGATGCCCTACTCGCGCACCGGGGAGGGGATGCACCGGTTCACCGACCCGGCCGACGGGCTGACCTACCTCTACAGCATGTGCTGCATGACGGACGCGCCGCTGGTCTTCGCCGCCTTCGACCAGCCCGACCTGAAGGCCGTCTTCGAGGTCGCGGTCACCGCGCCCGGGGAGTGGACGGTGCTGGGCAACGGCCGCGCCACCCGGGAGCCGGACCAGCCGGGCCGCTGGCGCTGCGCGCCGACCCCGCCGATCTCCACCTACCTGCTCGCGGTGGCCGCCGGCCCGTACCACTCGGTGCGCACCGAGCACGCCGGGCTGCCGTTCGGGCTGCACGCGCGCCGCTCGCTCGCCGCCGAGCTGGACCGGGACGCCGAGGAACTGTTCGACATCACCCGGCGGTGCTTCGACCGCTACCACGAGATCTTCGACGAGCCCTACCCGTTCGACTCCTACGACCAGGCGTTCGTGCCGGAGTTCAACGCCGGCGCGATGGAGAACCCGGGCCTGGTCACCTTCCGGGACACCTACGTCTTCCGGTCCGCCGTCACCGACACCGAGCGCGAGACGCGCGGGGTGGTCATCGCGCACGAGATGGCCCACATGTGGTTCGGCGACCTGGTCACCCTGCGCTGGTGGGACGACGTCTGGCTGAACGAGTCCTTCGCCGAGTACCTCGGCTACCAGGTGCTGACCGAGGCCACCGACTTCCAGCCGTGGACCGAGTTCGCCATGGTCCGCAAGGGCTGGGGGTACGACGCCGACCAGCGCCCGTCCACCCACCCGGTGGCGCCCGAGCCGGACGCGGTGCCGGACACCGCGTCCGCCTGGCTCAACTTCGACGGCATCTCGTACGCCAAGGGCGCCTCGGCGCTGCGCCAACTCGTCGCCTGGCTGGGCCAGGACACCTTCCTCGCCGGCGTCAACGACCACTTCGCGCGGCACCGGTTCGGCAACGCCACGCTGGCCGACTTCATCGACTCGATGGCCCGCGCCTCCGGCCGTCCCGTGCCCACCTGGGCGGAGGCCTGGCTGCGCACCAGCGGCCCGGACACCCTCACCCCCCGACCGGTCGGGGCCGCGCTGGGCACCGAGGGCGGCGAGGACGGCTGGCGGCTGCACCTGACGCACGCCGGCGGGCGGCCACACCGGCTCCGGCTGGGTGCCTACGACCTCGACCCGACCCGGCCGGAACGGGTGCTGCCGCGGGCCCAGTACGAGGTCGAACTGGTCGGCGGGGCCGCGGAGGCGACCACCGAGCACGTCTTCCCCGGCGGCCGGCCCGACCTGCTGGTGGTCAACGACGGGGACCTCAGCTACGCCAAGGTGCGGCTGGACGAACGTTCCTGGGCGACCGCGCTGCGCACCCTGACCAGCCTGCCCGACCCGCTGAGCCGCACCGTGGTGTGGAACGCGGCGCGCGACATGGTCAGGGACGGCGAACTGGCCCCGTTCGACTATCTGGAGGCCGCCCGCCGGCACCTGCCGGGGGAGGCCGCGCAGGTGATCGTCAGCGAGGTGCTGCGGTTCGCCGGCGGGCCGCTGGCCGGCCGTTACCTGCCGGACGACCGGAAGGCCGAGGCGCTGGCGCTGATCCGGCGGATCACCGAGCAGCTGCGGGCCGGTGCCGGCGGCGACCAGGCGCGGCTGTTGACGGCGGTGCGGGCCGCGATCGCGGCCACGGACACGCCGGACACCCTGTTGGAGTGGTGGCGGGCCGGCGCGGTGCCGGGTGGCCCCGAGCTGGACCAGGACCTGCGGTGGCGCATGCTGCACCGGCTGGCGGCGCTGGGCGCGACCGACCGGGCGGAGATCGCCGCCGAGGCGGCCAGGGACACCAGCGCCACCGGCGAGGAGGGCGCCGCGCGCTGCCGGGCCGCGCTGCCGGACGCGGCGGCCAAGGAGGAAGCCTGGGAAGCCATGTTCGACCCGGCCGACCGGCTCTCCAACTACCTGTTCGGGGCGACCGCCGAGGGCTTCTGGCAGTCGGAGCAGCGGGGGCTGCTGGCGCCCTACGTGGCGCGCTACTTCCCGGCCGCCGCCGAGCTGGCCGCACGGCGGGGCCACGCGCTGGCGTTGATGGTCAGCCAGTCGGGCTTCCCCTGGCCGTTCGTCGAGGCGGAGACGCTCGCCCTGGGCGAGAAGTGCCTGGCCGGCCAGGCGCCGTCCCCGGCGCTGCGCCGCGCGTTGGGTGACCAACTCGACGAGCTGCGGCGGGCGTTGCGGGTACGCTCGGTCAACTGACCTGGCGTCGGGGCTCGCGCCGAACGTGCGTGGCCGCCGGTGTCGGAACCGGGCGCCGGAACGCGCGTCGGAACCGGCGTCGGGGCCCGCGTTGACGCCCCGGCGGTCACCGGGGCGGGCCACCGGCCGGTCGGGCGGCCGGCCGGTGGTTAGGTTCCCCTTAGCATCATCCCGGGGTGGCGCGCTGGCCTGCTTCGCTCAATAGGGGGAAAGCGGGCCAAAGTGGCGGGTGGGGCACGAAGTAGCCCATAGCGTTTGGCTGTCCACGCGATCCCCGCCCGCCCGCCGTTGGAGAGTCCGCCCATGCCTCCCCCCATCCCGCCCGACCCCACGCTGCTGGCCGGCGGCTGTTCCGGCCCCGCCAGCCTGCGGCCCCTGCTGGACACGGTGCTGACCGCGCTGGCCGACGGGGCGGCCGAGCGCTGCGGCCCGCTCCCGGCCGGCGGCCCGGACGCCCCGGAGGCACGGTTCGGGGGAACGATCCTGCCCGCCCAGGGCACCGGCGCGCACGAGGCGCTGGGCGCCCTGGTGCACGCGCTGGCGCGTGGCGCGGCCGACCCGGCCGACCCGCACTGCGTCGCCCATCTGCACTGCCCGCCGCTGGCCGTGGCCGCCGCCGCCGACCTGGCGGCCAGCGCGCTCAACCCGTCGCTGGACTCCTGGGACCAGGCGCCCGCGGCCTCCGCCCTGGAGGCCCAGGTCACCGCCGAGCTGGCCGCGCTGGTCCACCCGTCGGGGCCGGCCCCCGACGCGTTGGTCACCACCGGCGGCACCGAGTCCAACCTCCTGGGCGTGCTGCTCGCCAGGGAGCGACACTCGGCCCGACTGCGGGTGGTCTGCGGTGCCAACGCCCACCACAGCACCGCCCGCGCCACCTGGCTGCTGGGCCTGCACCCGCCGGTCAACGTGCCCACGCCGCACGGGGTGTTGGACCCGGCGCTGGTGCGGGCCGCCGTCGAGGGGCTGCCGCCCGGGGCGCACGCCCTGGTGGTGGCCACCGCGGGGACCACGGACAGCGGCGCCATCGACCCGCTGCCGGCGCTCGCCGACCTGGTCGCCGAGCAGCGCCGGCACCGCCCGACCAGCCTGCACGTGGACGCGGCCTACGGCGGCCCGCTGCTGCTGAGCCCCCGGCACCGGACGCTGCTGGCCGGCGTCGAGCGGGCCGAGACGGTCACCCTCGACCTGCACAAGCTCGGCTGGCAGCCGATCGCCGCCGGGCTGCTCACCGTTCCCGACCGGACGGCCCTGATACCGCTGGCCCACCGCGCCGACTACCTCAACGCGGACGACGACACCGAGGCCGGCCTGCCCGACCTGCTGGGCCGCTCGCTGCGCACCACGCGCCGCGCCGACGTGCTGAAGATCGCCGTCACCCTCCGCGCCCTGGGCCGGGCCGGCCTCGCCGCGCTGCTGGACGACGTGCTGGCCGCCGCCCGACGGCTGGCCCGGCTGGTCGCCGACGAGCCCCGGCTGACGCTGCACGCCGAGCCCGCCATCAGCACCGTGCTCTTCCGGCCGGCCGGCGCCGACGACGCGCGGGTGGCGGCGATCCGCCGCCAGCTGCTCGACGACGGCGCCACCGTGCTCGGCCGGGCCTGGGCGCTGGACGGCGCCGGCCACCGCCGGCTCTGGCTCAAGGCGACGCTGCTCAACCCCCGGGTGCTGGAGAGCGACCTGACGGCGCTGCTGAAGCTGGTGCTGGAGCGGGCGGAAGCGCCCCTGCCGGTCCCCGCGTCCGGGTCCGCGCCCCAGCCGGCGGTCCGTCGTGCCGCGCTCCGCTCCACCCCCTCGCTCCTGAGTCCCTCCCTCCCCGACCAAAGGAAGCCGTCGGATGACCGCCCCTGACCCCCGCTACCCCCTCGACCTCGTGGGGGTGGGCATCGGGCCCGCCAACCTCTCGCTGGCCGCGCTCCTGGACGACCACCCGGACCTGCGAGCCGCCTGGTACGAGCAACGGCCCGACTTCCGCTGGCACCCCGGGCTGTTGATCGAGGGCACCACCCTCCAGGTGCCCTTCCTCGCCGACCTGGTGAGCCTGGCCGACCCGACCAACCCCTGGAGCTTCCTCAACTACCTCAAGCACCAGGGTCGGCTCTTCCCGTTCTACTTCTCGGAGCGGTTCCACTGCCCGCGGGCCGAGTACGACGACTACTGCCGCTGGGTCAGCGAGCAGCTGCCCGCGCTGCACTTCCACCACCGGGTGGACACCGTCAGGTGGAACGCCGAGTACGAGGTCTTCGACGTCGACCTCACCCCGCTGGCCGCGGACGGCGGCGGCCTGGCCACCGCCCGGGTGCACGCCCGCAACCTGGCCGTGGGCATCGGCACCGCGCCCCATGTCCCGGAGCCGCTGCGCCCGTTGATCGACGCCACGGCCACCGCGCCGGTGATCCACTCGGCGGACTACCTCCAGCACCGCGAGCGGCTGCTGGCCGCCGGGCACATCACGGTGATCGGCGGCGGCCAGTCGGGCGCGGAGGTCTTCCTCGACCTGCTGCGCCGCCGGCCGGCCGGCGGCGAACGCCTGCACTGGATCAGCCGCAGCCCGGCCTTCTCGCCGATGGAGTACAGCAAGCTCGGGCTGGAGCACTTCACCCCGGACTACAGCCGCTACTTCCGCGAGCTGCCCGAGTCGGTGCGCGACCAACTGCTGCGCGACCAGTGGCAGTTGTACCGGGCGGTCGACCAGGAGACGCTGGGCGACATCCACGACGAGCTCTACCGGCGGACGGTCACGGACGGTTGGCCGGACGCGGTGCTCAGCCCGGGTGTGGCGGTGCGCACCGCCGGCCGGGTCGGCGCCCACCAGCTGGAGCTGCACCTGGACCACCAGCCGGAGGGCGGCCGCAGCCGGCTGCTCACCAACGCCGTGGTGCTGGCCACCGGTTACCGCGAGCGCCCGCTCCAGTCGGTACTGGCCAGCCTGGACGGCGACCTCCGGCGGGACGCCGCCGGCCGGCCGGTGATCGACCAGGACTACCGGCTGGCGCTCTCCCCGTCGATCGGCGGCAGCGTCTTCGTGCTCAACGCCGAGCGGCACAGCCACGGCGTGGGCGCCCCCGACCTGGGGCTGATCGCGCACCGGGCCGCCGGCATCGTCAACGCGCTGACCGGGCAGGCCCGTTACCGGCTGCCGGAGCGGTCCGCGTTCACCACCTTCGGGGTGCGGGCGCACACCCGGCTGACCGAGGGCGCGGAGAACGAGCGGCGCGACCCCCAGCCGTTCTCCACCACCCTGCCGCCGCCCCGGGGCATCACCGTCTGACCGGCGCGCGCGGTTTGCTCGGGAGGGCGGCGGGGCAGGGCTGTTCGGGGCCGCCGGTGATCGCCGGCGGCGCGCCGCGCTCCCCGCCGCTTCCCGGGCTCTCGGCGCCCCGGCCGGGGAAAACGAAACGAAAAGGCGGCGAAAGCTCAAAAGAGCGGCGTTGCGCTCATTCTGTTGATTGTCGGTCTCTTGTGAAAAGCCCGCCTTCCCGTCGTCACTTCCCGATAGCCTCGTACTGGCGGGTAACTCCTAGGGTTACGGCATGCGCCGAGCCAAAATCGTTTGTACCCTGGGCCCTGCCACCGACTCCCCGGAACGGATCGCCGAGCTGGTAGCAGCCGGAATGGACGTGGCCAGGCTCAACCTCAGCCACGGCGCGCACCGCGAACACGAGTTGCGCTACCAGCGGGTGCGGCAGGCCGCTCGGGAAAGTGGTCGAAGTATCGGAATTCTCGCCGACCTCCAGGGCCCGAAGATCCGACTCGGCTCCTTTGCGGAGGGGCCCGTCCTGCTGGAACGCGACGACGAATTCACCATCACCACCGAGGACGTCCTCGGTGACCACCGCCGGTGTGGCACCACCTACGCCGGTCTCGCCCAGGACGTCACGCCCGGTGAGCGCGTCCTGGTGGACGACGGCCGGGTGACGCTGGAGGTCGTCGAGGTGGCCGGGCCCGAGGTGCGCACCCGGGTGGTCGAGGGCGGTCTGGTCTCCGACCACAAGGGCATCAACCTCCCCGGGGTGGCCGTCTCCGTGCCCGCCCTGTCCGCCAAGGACATCGAGGACCTCCGCTGGGCGCTGCGCACCGGCGTGGACATCGTGGCGCTCTCCTTCGTCCGCTCCGGCGACGACATCAAGGACGTGCACCGGGTGATGGCCGACGAGGGCCGCTTCCTGCCGGTGATCGCCAAGATCGAGAAGCCGCAGGCGGAGGAGAACCTCCAGGACATCGTGGACGCCTTCGACGGGATCATGGTGGCCCGCGGCGACCTCGGCGTCGAGGTGCCGCTGGAGACGGTGCCGCTGGTGCAGAAGCGCGCGGTGCGGCTGGCCAAGCGGAACGCCAAGCCGGTGATCGTGGCCACCCAGATGCTCGACTCCATGATCGACGCCTCCCGGCCCACCAGGGCCGAGGCGTCCGACGTGGCCAACGCGGTGCTGGACGGCGCGGACGCGGTGATGCTCTCCGGCGAGACCAGCGTGGGGCGTTACCCGGTGGAGACGGTGCGCACCATGAGTCGCATCGTCTGCGCGGCCGAGGCCGAGCTGCTGGCCGAGGGGCTGCCCCCGCTGACGGTCCAGGAGAAGCCGCGCACCCAGGGCGGCGCGGTGGCCAGGGCCGCCGCCGACATCGGCGACTTCCTGGACGCCAGACTGCTGGTGGCCTTCACTCAGAGCGGGGACACCGCGCGCCGGCTCTCCCGCTACCGTTCGCCGATCCCGCTGCTCGCGTTCACCCCCGACCCGGCCACCCAGGCGCAGCTCAGCCTGAGCTGGGGCGTCGAGGCGCACCTGGTGCCGACGGTGCGCTCCACCGACGAGATGGTGGCGGTGATGGACGATCAGCTGCTGCGGGTCGGGCGTTGCCGGATGGGCGACGTGGTGGTGATGACGGCCGGCTCGCCGCCGGCGACCCCGTTCACCACCAACCTGGTCCGGGTGCACCACGTCGGCGAGGACGACGCGCCCCGCTGAGGCCGACCGGGCGGTCGGCGCCCGCCCGAGGCCCGGGGTGTCCGCCTCCGGGTGGGCGCCCCGGTCGGCGCGCCCGGATGGTGCCGGGCGGCCGGCGGCACCCGGGCGCGCCGGGCACGATCGGGCACCGGCCGCGGGGCGGCGCGACCCACCCGCGGCCGCCAGAAAACGGACGTCGGCCCCGGAAACGGACAGCGTGCGGAGAAACGAGCGCGATCACGAAAGGCGCGCGGAGGAATTTCGGGGAAAGGCGCGGGGCCGTGGCGGGAAACCCGGAAAGCGGGGGGATCGGGTGCCGGGTGCGGGATTCGAACCCGCAAGCCCTTTCGGGCAGAGGTGTTTGAGACCTCCGTGTATGCCATTCCACCAACCCGGCCGGCGGCGCCACGGCAGTCTACCGGCTCTCGCCGAGTGCTGGCGACTAGGTAGGCTCATGGGTAGCCCCAGCGTGCGGAGATCCGCGAAGAACCAAGGAGCAACGTGAGCACCCCCGACGTCCCTGACGAGCGCGACACCCTGCCGGATGTCCCCGAGGAGGCGGTCACCTCGGAGAGCGCCCACGTCCCGCCCAACATCACCCGTGTCGTCATCGCCGAGGACGAGGCGCTGATCCGCCTGGACCTCAAGGAGATGCTGGAGGAGGAGGGCTACACCGTCGTGGGGGAGGCCGGGGACGGCCAGCGGGCCGTCGAGCTGGCCCGCGAGCACAACCCCGACCTGGTGATCCTGGACGTGAAGATGCCGGTGATGGACGGCATCTCGGCGGCCGAGAAGATCGCCGCTGACAACATCGCCCCGGTGCTGATGCTGACCGCCTTCTCCCAGCGCGACCTGGTCGAGCGGGCCAGGGACGCGGGCGCCATGGCCTACCTGGTGAAGCCGTTCAGCAAGAGCGACGTGGTCCCGGCCATCGAGATCGCCGTCTCCCGCTTCCAGCAGCTGCGCAGCCTGACCGACGAGGTGGCCGACCTGGCCCAGCGGCTGGAGACCCGCAAGCTGGTCGACCGGGCCAAGAGCGTGCTCCAGACCCAGTACGGACTGACCGAGCCGGCGGCGTTCCGGTGGATCCAGAAGACCTCGATGGACCGCCGGCTCTCCATGCGGCAGGTGGCCGAGGCGGTCATTCAGGACGCCGAGGAGAAGCGGCAGAAGCCGCCGAAGTGAGTCGGCCGCCGGCCGGGGTCGACACCCCGTGAGATCGAGCCGGGCAACGGTACTTCGGGCGGCGCGCGTCGGGACAATTCCGGCGCGCGCCGCCGTTTTCACGTGTGGTCACGTCGTCACCCAGCGTCCCTGCCCGGTACGTCCGTTAACCGGGCAGTTGTGTTCTGTTACTGGCATGTGCCGCAGGTCACGAGGCGATCACATCTGTTGCGGCAGTGTGTTCGCGCAGCTTGCGGGGCAATAGATTCCGCTGCACGCCGCACCAGTGTGCGTGGTGCATGGACGTCGTGCGGTGCCGACACATGTTCTGGGCTCGTTCCAGGGGGTTTTCCTAGTGCTCAACAAAACCATCGTGCGACTGGCGATACCGGTGGCCGCCGGCGCGTTGCTGCTCACCGGTTGCGGAAGCGACGATGACGGCGGTGACGGTGGCGGCGGCACCACATACAAGGTCGCCTACCAGGGGCCGCTCTCCGGGACGAACGTCGCGCTCGGCGAGAACATGCAGAACGGCGTGCAACTCGCCATCAACGAGGCCAACGCCAGCGGCGAGTACGACTTCACCATCGAGTACCTGCCGGCGGACGACCAGGGCGCCGAGGGTCAGGCGACCGCGGCGGCCCAGTCCGCGATCGACGACCAGGACGTGATGGCCGTCGTCGGCCCCGCGTTCTCCGGCCCGACCTTCGTGGCCGCCCCGCTCTACGGGCAGGCCGGGCTCGCCACGGTCTCCTCCTCGGCGACCAACCCGACCATCACGGAGGAGGGTTTCCCGACCTTCCTGCGCGCGGTGCCCAACGACAACGCCCAGGGCGGCGCGATGGCCAGGTGGCTGGCCCAGCAGGACGGCGTGGAGTCCGTCATGGTGATCGACGACGTCACCCCGTACGGCGAGGGCCTCGCCGACGTGGCGATGGAGGAGCTGGCCGCCAACGGGCTCGAGGCCCAGCGGCAGAGCGTGCCGGCCGACACCGTCGACTACGGCAGCGCCGCGCGGAACGTGACGAGCGCCGACGTGGACGCCCTCATCTACGCGGGTTACTACGAGGCGTTGGCCCCGTTCGCCCGCCGTCTCGCCGAGGGTGGCTTCGAGGGCATCGGGATCTCCGGTGACGGCTCCAACGACGACGAGTTCATCAACCTGGCCGGCGGCGCCGCCGAGGGCTGGTACCTCACCTGCCCCTGCACCGACGCCACCGCCGAGGAGGCCACGGCGGACTTCGCCGACCGCTACCAGGAGGAGTTCGGCGAGGCGCCGGGCACCTACTCGGCGGAGAGCTACGACGTCACCAACATGATCATCCAGGCCATCGCCGGTCTGGAGGGCGACGTGAACCGCCAGGCCGTCTACGAGGCGCTGGCCGGCGGCGAGTACGAGGGCCTGACCAAGACCTTCTCGTTCACCGACACCGGTGAGTTCGAGAACGAGGGCATCTACCTCTACCAGGTCGCGGACGGGGTCCGCGGCTACGTGGGCAACGTCGAGGAGCTGGTCGGCGGCTGACCCGCCGCGAGGACCACGGTGGGGCGGGCCGGACCGCGCCCGCCCCACCCTCCTCGACCTCCCCCCGCCGCTCGTTCCCACAAGGAAGTTTCGTCCATGTCCCTTTCCGACGGCTGGGACGTACTCGTCCTCGGCCTGGTGCTCGGCTCGCTCTACGCCGTCATCGCCATCGGTTACACGCTGGTCTACGGTGTCCTGCAACTCCTGAACTTCGCGCACAGCGAGGTCTTCATGGCCGGCGGGTTCGGCGGCGTCATCGCGCTCACCATCGTGGAGCCGGCCGTTGACCCCTCCGGTATGCAGTCCGTGCTGTACGTCCTGCTCGGCGTACTCGCCGGCGCCATGTTGGGTGGCACGATCGCCTTCGGCCTGGAGAAGGCCGCCTACCGCCCACTGCGGAGACGGAACGCGCCGCGCCTGGTCTTCCTGATCACGGCGATCGGCGCCTCGTTCTTCCTGTACAACCTGGCGGGCAAGCTCTTCGGTCGCTATCCCATCGCGATGCCGACCATGTACGAGAACAAGACCGTGTTCACGGTCTTCGGCACCTCGGTCAGCGTGACCCAGCTGATCATCGTCGGCACCGCGCTGGTGATGCTGGCCGCCGTCGACGTGATCGTGAACCGGACCAAGCTGGGGGCCGGCATCCGGGCCGTCGCCCAGGACCCTGAAGTCGCCTCGCTGATGGGCGTGGACATCGACAAGGTGGTCTCCCGCACCTTCGTGCTGGGCGGTCTGCTCGGTGGCGTGGCCGGCTTCCTCTTCGGCACCAACCTCCAGGTCGAGTACACGATGGGCTTCCTGCCCGGCATCACCGCGTTCGCCGCCGCCGTGCTCGGCGGCATCGGCAACGTCCGCGGCGCGGTCCTCGGCGGCCTGCTGCTGGGCGTCGTCGAGGCGTTCACGGTGGAGATCTGGAGCGACGCCTGGCGCTACGTGGGCGCCTTCGCCGTCCTGGTCCTGGTGTTGATGTTCCGGCCGACCGGTCTGCTCGGCGAGCGTGTGGGGAGGGCAGCATGAGTCTCAAGGACACCCCGGCCAAGACGCCGTCCGCGGCTCGGCTGAGGAAGCAGGCCTGGTACCAACAGGCCCGCTGGAAGCGCCTGGTGGCGATGTTGTTCACCGCGGTCGTGCTGGCCCAGGTGACCGGCGAGCAGGGGGCCCGTGGGGACCTCTTCTACGCGCTGAAGGAGAACTTCACCGGCTCCGGCCTGTGGATCTGGCTGGGCATCTTCCTGGCCATCTGGGCGGTGCGGGAGTTCCTGCACGCCCCGGTGCGCGCCGGGGTGGCCCGCATCAAGGAGGAGGCGGCCAAGCCCGCGAGCAGGCCGGCCGAGCTGCGGCCGGACGACGGCTTCCGGCTCGGGCGCCTGCACCTGTGGGGCCCGGCGCTGGTCGCCCGCGCGACCCGGCTGCTCTCCGAGCTGTTCCGCACGGAGCGCTACTACCGCTGGGGCGGGCTGGCCGCCCTGCTGGGCCTGCTGATCGTGCTGCCGCTGCTGGTCAGCACCTTCTGGCAGCAGGTGATGGTCGACCAGATCGGCATGTTCCTGCTGGTGGCCATCGGCCTGAACGTGGTGGTCGGCTGGGCCGGCATGCTGGACCTCGGCTTCATCGCGTTCTTCGCCATCGGCGCCTACAGCGCGGCGTTCTGGACCGGCGGTCTGCCGGTCGAGCCGCCGGTCGAGCTGAACAACTTCCTGGTGATCCCGGTCGCGGTGCTCACCTGCCTGATCGCCGGCGTGCTGCTGGGCGCCCCGACGCTCCGGCTGCGCGGCGACTACCTGGCCATCGTGACCCTCGGCTTCCACGAGATCGTCTACCTGACGGCCAAGAACTGGACCGACTTCACCGGCGGCACCCGGGGCGCCTCATCGGACCGGTTCTCCATCGACCTGGGCTTCTGGTCCTACGAGTGGGGGCTCGATCCCGCGCCCTACTACTGGCTGCAACTCGCCTTCATCGTCGGCGTGTTGTTCCTCTTCATCCGGCTGGAGCACTCCCGGGTCGGCCGCGCCTGGACGGCGATCAGGGAGGACGAGGTGGCCGCCGCCTCCACCGGCGTGGACACCGTCCGCTTCAAGCTGCTGGCCTTCGCCATCGGCGCCTCCACCTCCGGCATCGCCGGGGTGATCTACGCCAGCAAGCTCGGCTTCATCAACTCCGAGATGTTCCTGGTGCTGCTGTCGGTGCTGGCGCTCTCCTACGTGGTCTTCGGCGGGATGGGCTCCATCCCCGGCGTGCTGCTCGGCACCGCCATCCTGGTGTGGCTGCCCGAGTACCTCAGGGACACCGTCGACCCGCAGGACCGCTACATGTATCTGGGCGGTCTGCTGGTGGTCATGATGATCTACCGGCCGCAGGGCCTGTGGCCCTCGCGGCGTAGGCAGCGGGAGCTGCGGATGACCCAGGAGGGCACCGGTTCGGCCGACGCCCTGGGCGCGCAGCCGGGAGGTGCGCAGGGATGACGACCAAGACCACCAAGAAGACCACCGGACCGGCCGCCGAGCTGTCGCCCGACGTGCTGCACGCCACCGGGGTGACGCTCCGCTTCGGCGGGCTGACCAGCCTCGACAACGTGGAACTCCGCGTCGGCCGGGGCGAGATCCTCGCCGTCATCGGCCCCAACGGGGCGGGCAAGACCTCCCTGTTCAACTCGCTGACCGGCGCCTACGTCCCGCAGGAGGGGCAGATCGCGTTCCGGCCCACCGGCGGGACGCAGCACGAGCTGCGGGGCTGCAAGCCGCACAAGGTCAGCCGGCTCGGCGTGGCCAGGACGTTCCAGAACATCCGGCTCTTCGGCGCGCTCACCGTGCTGGAGAACGTCAAGATCGCGGTGGAGACCCGGCAGAAGACCGACCCCATCTCGATCATGCTGGGGCTGCCCAACGCCCGGCGGGACGAGCGGGAGAGCGACCGGAGGGCCCACGAGGTGCTCTCCTTCGTCGGCCTGGACCACCGGATCAACGAGCTGGCCTCCTCGCTCAGTTACGGCGAGCAGCGGCGGCTGGAGATAGCCAGGGCGCTCGGCACCGAGCCCGAGCTGCTGCTCCTCGACGAGCCGGCGGCCGGCACCAACCCGACCGAGAAGCACGACCTGGAGCTGCTGATCCGGCGGATCAACAGCGAGCGGAACGTGAGCGTGCTGCTGATCGAGCACGACATGCGGCTGGTGATGTCCGTCGCCGACCGGGTCGTGGTGCTCAACTTCGGCAAGAAGATCGCCGAGGGCACCCCGGGCCAGGTCCAGCAGGACCCGGCGGTGATCGAGGCCTACCTCGGGGTCGCCAGCGAGGAGGAGTCGGCGGACATCGCCGAACTCGTGGCGGAGCAGGCCGAACACGCCGAGGCCGCCCGGGTCCAGGAGGAGGCGGCCGTCGAGGCCGCCGCCGAGCGGGCCGCCGGGGACGGCGAACCGAGCGGGACCGGGGATACCAGCGCGACCAGCGAGGACGGCCGGCCCTCCGGCACCGCGGGTGAGGAGGACCGAGGGTGAGCACCGACCTGGAGAAGGAGGCCCTGGCCGGCGACGGCACGCCGGACGGGCCCACCCCGCTGCTGGAACTGCGGGACCTGCACGTCTCCTACGGCGCCATCGGGGCGCTCAAGGGCGTCAGCCTGTCGGTCGCCGAGGGGCAGGTGGTGGCCCTGCTGGGCGCCAACGGCGCCGGCAAGTCGACCACCCTCAAGGCCGCCTCCGGCATGCTGGCGCCGCGCTCCGGCGCCGTGCTGCTGCGTGGCGAGCGGGTGGACGGCATCAAGTCGCACGAGCTGGTGCGCTTCGGGATCGGCCATGTCCCGGAAGGGCGCCGGGTGTTCGCCCGGATGACCATCCTGGAGAACCTCAAGATGGGGGCGTACCGGCTGCGCCGGCCCGACCCCGCCGACCTGGACCGGGTCTTCACCCTCTTCCCCCGGCTGGCCGAGCGGCGCAAGCAGATCGCCGGCACGCTCTCCGGCGGTGAGCAGCAGATGCTGGCCATCGGCCGGGCCCTGATGGGCAAGCCGGAGCTGCTGCTGCTCGACGAGCCGTCGATGGGGCTGGCGCCGCTGATCGTCCAGCAGATCTTCGAGATCCTCAAGGAGATCAACGAGCAGGGCACCACCCTGCTGCTGGTGGAGCAGAACGCCTCCCAGGCGCTGCAACTGGCGAACTACGGCTATGTGTTGGAGACCGGCTCGGTGGTGATGTCCGACGAGGCCAGCGCGCTGCTCTCCGACCCCCGGGTGCGCGCCGCCTACCTCGGCGAGACCGTCGAGTAGCCACCGGCTCACCCCGTACCGCGTACGGCGGGCGGTGACCGACCCCGCGTCGGTCACCGCCCGCCGTCGCGTGTCGGCCGCCACGCCCGGGAAGCGGACTGACCGAGGGGCACCGCCGCCCGTCCGCCCGTCCGCCCGTCCGGGGGAGGGCGGGGAGGCCGGGGATCAGGCCGGCTCGGCCGGCTGCTGGCCGCCGGTCTGTTGGGGTGCGCCGGTCTGCTGGGCCGCCGGCCGCAGCGCGCAGGTGAGCCGCGCGGTGCAGACCCGCTTGCCCCGGTCGTCGGTGATCACCACCTCGTAGCTGGCCGAGGTCCGTCCCGCGTGCGCCGGGGTGGCGACGCCGGTGATGGTGCCGGTGCGCACCGGCCGGTGGTGCGTGCAGTTGAGGTCCACGCCCATCGCTATCTTGTGGGGGCCCCCGTGCAGCATCGCCCCCACCGAGCCCAGGGTCTCGGCGAGCACCGCCGAGGCCCCGCCGTGCAGCAGCCCGTACGGCTGGGTGTTGCCGGCCACCGGCAGCGTGCCCACCACCCGTTCGGGGCTGGCCTCGCTGATCCGGAGCCCCATCCTGGTGCCCAGGTCCCCGGCCGAGAAGAGGGTCGGCAGATCGATGCCGAGGCCCGCCCACTCGTCGATGACCTGGGGAGGGAACGCGGTGACCGCGTTGTCGCTGGTTTCTCCCATGGCGGACGTTCTATCAGCTCTCACTGACAGCCGGCGGCCGGGGTGAGCCGGATCACCACCGACTTGCTCACCGGGGTGTTGCTGGTCTCCGCCGTGGCGTCCAACGGCACCAGCACGTTGGTCTCCGGGTAGTAGGCCGCCGCGCAGCCCGGCGCCGTCGGGTAGTGCGTCAACCGGAAGCCGGCCGCGACCCGTTCGGTGCCGTCGGTCCACTCGCTGGTGAGATCCACCAGCTGGCCGTCCGCGAGGCCCAGCGCGGCCGCGTCCGCCGGCCGCACCAGCACCACCCGCCGGCCGCCGGTGATCCCCCGGTAGCGGTCGTCCAGGCCGTAGATGGTGGTGTTGTACTGGTCGTGTGAGCGCAGCGTCTGGAGCAGCAGCCGGCCGGCCGGCACCCGGGGGTAACTGACCTCGTCGGCCGAAAAGTTCGCCCGGCCGGTGGCGGTGGGGAAGCGGCGCTCGTCCCGCGGCGCGTGCGGCAGGGTGAAGCCCCGCGGCCCGGCCACCCGGGCCTCGAAGTCCTCGAAGCCCGGCACCACCCGGGCGATCCGCTCCCTGATCCGCGCGTAGTCGCCGGCGAACTCCTCCCACGGCGTGCCGCTGCCCGCGCCGAGCACCCGGCGGGCCAGCCGGCAGACGATCGCCGGCTCCGAGAGCAACGCCTCGCTCGCCGGCCGCAGCCGCCCCCGGGAGGCGTGCACCACGCCCATCGAGTCCTCCACCGTGACGAACTGCTCGCCGCCCGCCTGGACGTCCCGCTCGGTGCGGCCCAGGGTGGGCAGGATCAGCGCCCGCGCCCCGGTCACGCAGTGCGACCGGTTCAGCTTGGTGGAGACGTGCACCGTCAACCTGGCGCGCCGCATCGCCCGTTCGGTCACCTCGGTGTCGGGGCTGGCCGCCACGAAGTTGCCGCCCATCGCGAAGAACACCCGGGCCGCGCCGTCCCGCAGCGCCCGGATCGCGTTCACCACGTCGAACCCGTGGTGCCGCGGCGGCTCGAAGCCGAACTCCCGCCGCAGCGCGTCCAGGAACGCCGCGTCCGGCCGTTCCACGATGCCCATCGTCCGGTCGCCCTGCACGTTGCTGTGCCCGCGCACCGGGCAGACCCCCGCGCCCGGGCGACCGATGTTGCCGCGCAACAGCAGGAAGTTGACCACCTCCTTGATGGTCGGGACCGCGTGGCGGTGCTGGGTGAGCCCCATCGCCCAGCACACCACCACGCTCCGCGCGTTCAGCGTCATCTCCAGCGCCCGCTCGATCTCCGCCCGGGTCAGCCCGGTCGCGGCCAGCGTCTCCGCCCAGTCGGCCCGCCGCGCCGCGGCCTCGAACTCCGCGAAGCCGTGCGTGTGCGCCGCCACGAACTCCCGGTCCACGGCGCCCTCGCGCTCGATGACCAGCCGGTTGAGCATCCGGAACAGCGCCTGGTCGCCGCCGATCCGTACCTGGAGGAAGAGATCGGTCAGCGGCGTACCGCCGCCGACCAGCCCGCGCGCCGTCTGCGGGTTCCGGAACCGCTCAAGCCCCGCCTCCGGCAGCGGGTTGACCGTGATGATCCGCGCCCCCGCCGCCTTGGCCCGCTCCAGCGCGGTCAGCATCCGCGGATGGTTGGTGCCCGGGTTCTGCCCGGCCACGATGATCAGCTCCGCCCGGTACAGGTCCTCCAGCAGCACGCTGCCCTTGCCCACCCCCAGGGTCTCGGTCAGCGCGGCGCCCGAGGACTCGTGGCACAGGTTGGAGCAGTCGGGCAGGTTGTTGGTGCCGAACTCCCGCGCGAACAGCTGGTAGAGGAAGGCCGCCTCGTTGCTGGTCCGCCCCGAGGTGTAGAAGACCGCCTCGTCCGGCGAGTCCAGCGCCGCCAGCTCCTCGGCGACCAGGTCGAACGCCGCGTCCCAGCCGATCGGCCGGTAGTGGGTGTCCCCCTCGGCCAGGTACATCGGCTCGGTCAGCCGGCCCTGCTGCCCCAACCAGTAGCCGGAGCGCTCGGCCAGCTCGGCCAGTGGGTGCTCGGCGAAGAACGCCGGCGTCACCCGGCGCAGCGTCGCCTCCTCGGCGACCGCCTTGGCGCCGTTCTCGCAGAACTCCGCCCGGTGCGGCTTCGCCGGCTCCGGCCAGGCGCAGCCCGGACAGTCGAAGCCGTCCGGCTGGTTCACCCGCAGCAGCGTCAACGCGGTGCGCCGCACCCCCATCTGCCGGCCGGCCATCCGGAGCGTGTGCCCGACGGCCGGCAGCCCAGCCGCCGCGTGCTGGGGGGCGCCGATCTCGGGGGCGTCCTGGGCCGGATCGTCGGCGGGCGGCTTCGCTGCCATGGCTGTCATCCTCGACTCTGCTGGGGGCGGCTGCGCGGGCGGCCCGCCGGACACGGCCGGCGCCGGGGACCTCCGCTGCGCCGATCGTCGCACGGCCGACCGGGACTGTCAGTGGTCCGTGGGAGGATCGGCGACGTGGTTGAGAACGCATCGCAGAGCACCCAGACGCCCCGCCTGCTCCTGCTGGACGGGCACTCCCTGGCGTACCGCGCCTTCTTCGCCCTCCCAGCGGAGAACTTCAGTACCGCGGTCGGCCAGCCGACCAACGCGATCTACGGGTTCACCTCGATGCTGGCCAACACCCTGCGTGACGAGGCGCCCACCCATCTCGCCGTCGCCTTCGACGTCTCCCGCAAGACCTGGCGCTCCGACCGGTACGCGGAGTACAAGGCCACCCGATCCGCCACGCCCGACGAGTTCAAGGGCCAGGTGGAGCTGATCGGCGAGCTGCTGGACGCGATGCGGGTGCCGCGCTTCGCCGTCGCCGGCTTCGAGGCCGACGACATCATCGCCACCCTCGCGACCCAGGCCGCGGGCGAGGGCTTCCAGGTCTCCATCGTCACCGGCGACCGGGACGCCTTCCAGCTGGTCAGCGAACAGATCACGGTCCTCTACCCGACCAAGGGCGTCTCCGAGCTGACCCGCTTCACCCCGGAGAAGGTCCTGGAGAAGTACGGCCTGCCGCCGGCCCGTTACCCGGACTTCGCGGCGCTGCGCGGCGACCCGTCGGACAACCTGCCGGGCATCCCCGGCGTCGGCGAGAAGACGGCCGCCAAGTGGATCAACCAGTTCGGCTCGCTCGACGACCTGGTGGCCCGCGCCGACGAGGTCAAGGGCAAGGCCGGGCAGAACTTCCGGGACCACGTGGCCGCCGTCCAGCTCAACCGGGTGCTGACCGAGCTGGACCGCGAGGTCGAGCTGGGCCGCGGGCCGGCCGAGTTGGCCCGCGAGCCCTACGACGTGGCCGCCGTCACCGGCCTGTTGGACGCCCTGGAGTTCCGCAACGCCAACCTCAGGGAGCGCCTCTTCGCGGTCGACCCGGGCGCCGAGGAGAGTGAGGTGGCGGTCGCCGCCGGCGTGGAGATCGACGCCGAGGTGCTCGCCGACGGCGCCCTCGCCCCCTGGCTGGCGGCCCGCGCCGGAGCCCCGCTGGGCCTGGCCACGCTGGACAGCTGGCAGCTGGGCGCCGGCAACGTCGCCGCGGTGGCGCTGGCGGCGGCCGACGGGCCGGCCGCCTGGTTCGAGCCGGCGGCGCTGACCGCCGAGGACGAGGCGGCCTTCGCCGCCTGGGCGGCCGACGCCGAGCGGCCCAAGGTGCTGCACGGCGCCAAGGAGGTCTTCCGGGTCTTCGCCGAGCACGGCTGGCGGGTCGAGGGCGTCACGATGGACACCGCGCTCGCCGCCTACCTGGTCCAGCCGGGCCGCCGCTCCTTCGCCCTGGACGGGCTGAGCGTGGAGTTCCTCGGCCGCGAGCTGGCCGCCCCCGCCGAGGAGAACGGTCAGCTGGCCTTCGGCGCGGACGACACGGCCGAGGCCGAGACCCTGATGCGGCAGGCCCGCACCATCCTCGACCTGGGCGAGCTGTTCGTCGGCCGGCTCGCCGAGGTCGGCGCCGCCGAGCTGCTCACCGACCTGGAGCTGCCCGTCTCCGCCCTGCTCGCCCAGATGGAGCGCGCCGGCATCGCCGCCGACCGGGCCCATCTCGCGGCCCTGGAGGAGCAGTTCGCCGTCGCCGTGCGGCAGGCCGTCAGCGAGGCGCACGCCTCCGTGGGCCACGAGTTCAATCTCGGCTCGCCCAAGCAGCTCCAGGAGGTCTTCTTCGGCGAGCTGGGCCTGCCCAAGACGAAGAAGACCAAGACCGGCTACACCACGGACGCCGACGCCCTGCTCTGGCTCGCCGGCCAGACCGAGCACGAGCTGCCGGTGATCATGCTGCGCCACCGCGAGCAGGCCCGGCTCAGGACCACGGTCGAGGGGCTGATCAAGACCATCGCGGCCGACGGCCGGATCCACACCACCTTCCAGCAGACCGTCGCCGCCACCGGCCGCCTGTCCTCCACCGACCCCAACCTCCAGAACATCCCGGTCCGCACGGACGAGGGCCGCGCCATCCGGGGCGGCTTCGTGGTCGGCTCGGGGTACGAGACGCTGCTGACCGCCGACTACAGCCAGATCGAGCTGCGGGTGATGGCGCACCTCTCCGAGGACGCCGGCCTGATCGAGGCCTTCACCTCCGGCGAGGACCTGCACACCACGGTCGCCTCCCAGGTCTTCTCCGTGGAGAAGGACGGCGTGGACGCCGAGATGCGCCGCAAGATCAAGGCCATGAGCTACGGCCTGGCCTACGGCCTGTCCGCCTTCGGCCTCTCCCAGCAGCTGGCCATCGCCCCGGACGAGGCGCGCAAGCTGATGGACACCTACTTCGAGCGCTTCGGCGGGGTGCGCGACTACCTGCACCGGGTGGTCGAGGAGGCCAGGATCGTCGGGTACACCCAGACCCTGATGGGCCGCCGCCGCTACCTCCCGGACCTCACCAGCTCCAACCGGCAGCGCCGGGAGATGGCCGAGCGGATGGCGCTCAACGCCCCGATCCAGGGCACCGCGGCGGACATCGTGAAGGTCGCCATGCTCCGGGTGGCCGAGGCGCTCACCCGCGAGCGGCTCGACAGCCGGATGCTGCTCCAGGTCCACGACGAGATCGTGCTGGAGGTCGCGCCCGGCGAGCGGGCCCGGGTCGAGGAGTTGGTCCGGCGTGAGATGGCCGGCGCGGTTCAGCTGCGCGCGCCGCTGGACGTGTCGGTCGGCGCCGGCGCGAGTTGGGAGGCCGCGGCGCACTGACGGGCGGCCCGGCGCGCCCCCGCGCCGTTCCCCGCGTCGTCACGGGGACCTCGTCCGGCGTTCTGGCCCCGGGAACCAACCGTGTCGTACGGTCGTCGGTCACGGGGGAGTGTCAACGAGGGGAAACCAGCGTGGGGTTGCGCATCAGCAGGATTCGCAGGGGTGTCTCGGGTTCGGCGGTGGCCGCCGCCGCGATGGCGGCGCTGACGGCCTCGCAGTCCTCGGACATCTTCAGCCAGGACAGCGCGCCGGCCGAGCCGGCCGAGCGCTCCGCGGCCGAGCGGCCGGCGGAGGAGCCCGAGCCGGTCGTCGAGCCGCCCTACCACACGGACCTGCCGCCCCTGGACACCGTCCAGCCCGACGAGGACGGCGTCGAGGACGGCCAGGGCGGCGCCCCGCTGGAGGACGAGGCGGGCATCCCCGCCACCGTGCTGGACGCGTACCGCCAGGCCGAGGCGCGGCTTCGGGAGACCACGCCGGACTGCCGGCTGGAGTGGCAGGTGCTGGCCGCGATCGGCAAGGTCGAGTCCGGCCACGCCAGGGGCGGTGACGTCACGGCGGACGGCACCACGATCAACCCCATCCTGGGCCCGGTGCTCAACGGCGACGGCTTCGCCAACATCTCGGACACCGACGGCGGTGCCTTCGACGGCGACACCCGCTACGACCGCGCGGTCGGCCCCATGCAGTTCATCCCCTCCACCTGGGCCAGTTGGGGCGCCGATGCCAACGGCGACGGCGTCATGGACCCGAACAACATCTACGACGCCGCCCTGGCCGCGGGGAACTACCTCTGCGCCGGCGGCCGGGACCTCTCCGACTCCGACGACCTCGACCAGGCGCTGTTGAGCTACAACCGGTCCTGGGACTACGTCCACACGGTCCGCTCCTGGCTGGAGTACTACCGGGAGGGCGCCCACGAGGTCCCGGACGGCGAGGGATCGCTGCCGAACAGCCCCGGCCCGGGCCGGCCGGACGAGCCGGTCGACGTTCCGGCCGACCGAGGGAAGCGGCCCGACCGCACCCCGGCCACCCCGGCCGACCCGGCCCCCCGCCCCCCGGCCGAGTCCGACGGCGAGGTCCGCCCCACGGATCCGGACGAGGCGGGCGAAGGGCCGGAGCGGCCGGGGGAGGAGCCTGGGGAACCGGGGGAGGAGCCTGGCGAGCCGGGGGAGGAGCCTGGGGAACCGGGAGAGGAGCCTGGCGAGCCGGGGGAGGAGCCCGGGGAACCGGGGGAAGAGCCTGGCGAGCCCGAGGAGCCGGGGGAGCCCCAGTGCCCCGAGGACCCGGAGGCCGAGCCGGACCCGGACGACCCCGAGGCGCCCGAGAGCCCCGAAGCCCCGGACGAGCCGGCGAACCCCCACGAGCCGGCGGACCCGACTGAGCCGACGGACCCGGAGCAGCCCGGTGGGGACGAGTCGGGCGACGGCGGGACGGACGACGGCGAGGAGCCCGGGGAGGGCGAGGATCCGGACGACGGCCAGGAGTGCCCGGACCCGGAGAGCCCCGAGGACCCCGCCGACCCCGAGAATCCGGAGAGCCCCGAGCAGGACGACCCCGCCGGGGACACGGGGGAGACCGATGAGGACGGCGGCCCGGCGGCCACCGACCCGGCCCTCGCCACCCGCCGCGCCCTCTGACCGGGCGGGCCACCGCCCCGTCAGGAGCGCGGTGGCCCACCCGGCGGGCAGCCGGTCGCAGGAAAAGCGCCAGGTTTGGCCCAATAGCGCCCCTCGTGGGGCGAACCGCGCATTGACCCTGATCGCAAGCCCCCGTATGCTATAAGACGCGCTGCGGGCTTGCGCGCCTCGGACGGAGCAGGTCGCGCTCGCATCTGTTGTTGTCCTCTCGGTTGGCGAGGCGTGATTCGGTCCTTCGGGATTCGGGGATCGCGTCTCTCGGGCTGTCCGGTCTACGGCGATGCGATATTGGTCTTCGGCGTAGCAGTGCCTACCAATATGTCCGTACCGGAGCCCTTTACCACATGACGAGCAGCACCGAGACCACCGCGACCACCCCGCAGGTTGCGGTCAACGACATCGGTTCCGAGGAAGCCTTCCTCGCCGCGATCGACGAGACGATCAAGTACTTCAACGACGGCGACATCGTCGACGGCGTCATCGTGAAGGTCGACCGGGACGAGGTCCTGCTCGACATCGGCTACAAGACCGAGGGTGTCATTCCCTCGCGAGAGCTGTCGATCAAGCACGACGTCGACCCCAACGAGGTCGTCGCTGTCGGCGATGAGATCGAGGCCCTGGTCCTCCAGAAGGAGGACAAGGAAGGCCGTCTCATCCTCTCCAAGAAGCGCGCTCAGTACGAGCGTGCCTGGGGCACCATCGAGAAGATCAAGGACGAGGACGGCATCGTCACCGGTACCGTCATCGAGGTCGTCAAGGGCGGCCTGATCCTCGACATCGGCCTCCGTGGCTTCCTCCCGGCCTCCCTGGTGGAGATGCGCCGGGTCCGGGACCTCCAGCCGTACGTCGGCAAGGAGCTCGAGGCCAAGATCATCGAGCTGGACAAGAACCGCAACAACGTGGTCCTGTCCCGCCGTGCCTGGCTGGAGCAGACCCAGAGCGAGGTCCGCCAGACCTTCCTCACCACCCTCCAGAAGGGTCAGGTGCGCTCCGGCGTCGTCTCCTCCATCGTCAACTTCGGTGCCTTCGTGGACCTGGGTGGCGTGGACGGCCTGGTGCACGTCTCCGAGCTGTCCTGGAAGCACATCGACCACCCCTCCGAGGTCGTCGAGGTCGGCCAGGAGGTCACGGTCGAGGTGCTCGACGTCGACATGGACCGCGAGCGCGTCTCCCTGTCGCTGAAGGCCACCCAGGAAGACCCGTGGCAGCAGTTCGCCAGGACGCACCAGATCGGTCAGGTCGTCCCGGGCAAGGTCACCAAGCTGGTGCCGTTCGGCGCGTTCGTCCGGGTGGACGAGGGCATCGAGGGTCTGGTCCACATCTCCGAGCTGGCCGAGCGCCACGTGGAGATCCCGGAGCAGGTCGTCCAGGTCAACGACGAGATCTTCGTCAAGGTCATCGACATCGACCTGGAGCGTCGCCGGATCAGCCTCTCGCTGAAGCAGGCCAACGAGAACTTCGGGCCCGACCCGATGGTGGTCGAGTTCGACCCGACTCTCTACGGCATGGCGGCGTCCTACGACGACCAGGGCAACTACATCTACCCCGAGGGCTTCGACCCGGAGGCGAACGACTGGCTGCCCGGCTTCGACAAGCAGCGCGAGGAGTGGGAGCGCCAGTACGCCGAGGCGCAGAGCCGCTTCGAGCAGCACCAGGCGCAGGTCATCAAGTCCCGCGAGGCGGACGCCCAGGCCGAGGCGGAGGCCGCCGGTGGCGGCGGCGCCCCGCAGTCGGGCGGCGGTGGCGGTGGCAGCTCGTACTCCTCCAGCCCCGCGGAGGACTCCGGTGCCCTGGCATCGGACGAGGCCCTCGCGGCGCTGCGCGAGAAGCTCGCCGGCGGCCAGAGCTGAGTCAGCCGTCGCGGGTGTGAGTCAACCCGTGCCAAGGGCCCGTCTCCTGTGGGAGACGGGCCCTTGGCCTTTGTCGGCCGGATGGACCGGCACGGGTGGCCCGGCGGGTGGGCGTGGTGGCTTGGTGGTGCGGCGCCGGACGGCTGAGGAATGCCGGGCCGGGCCGGGGTGTTGACGTCTCAGAGCGACAGCGGAAGGGGAGCGGGGACAGTGCGTGATCCGCGGGAGTTGTACGCATGGGAGCCTGACGGGGTCGCCCGGGTGGAGGAGGCCGTCGGCGGGCCCGACAGCATCGGACCGGTGCTCCTCTACCACTTCGACGGTTTCATCGACGCGGGGGAGACCGGTGGCCAGCTGGCCGAGCAGCTGCTGACCGGGCCGACCACGCTGGTCGCCAGGTTCGACCACGACCGGCTGGTGGACTACCGGGCCCGGCGGCCGATCATGACCTTCAACCGGCAGAGCTGGGTGGCCTACGAGCAGCCGGCGCTGGAGCTGCGGCTGGCGCACGACGCCACCCACCAGCCGTTCCTGGTGCTCTCCGGGCCGGAGCCGGATGTGGAGTGGGAGGCCTTCACGGCCGCGGTGCGCCAGATCGTGGAGCGGCTGCGGGTGCGGCTCTCGGTCACCTTCCACGGCATCCCGATGGGCGTGCCGCACACCAGGCCGGTCGGGCTCACCCCGCACGGCAACCGTGCCGATCTGGTGCCGGCGCAGCGCGCCCTGTTCGACGAGGCGCAGGTGCCGGGCAGCGCGGCGGCGTTGCTGGAGCTGCGGTTGCAGGAGAGCGGGCACGACGTGCTGGGCGTGGCGGCCCACGTGCCGCACTACATCGCCAGGTCCCGGTACCCGGACGCGGCGCTGGTGGTGCTGGAGGCGATCACCGGGGCGACCGGGCTGGTGCTGCCGGAGGTGGTGCACACGCTGCGGGTGCAGGCGTTGCGGACCCAGGACGAGATCGAGCGCGAGCTGGCGGAGGGCGAGTCGGACCTGGTGGCCGTGGTGCGCGGACTCGAGCAGCAGTACGACGCGGTGGCCGGGGCGGCGACCCGGGGCAACCTGGTGGCCGAGCCGGTCGAGTTGCCGTCCGCCGACGAGTTGGGCGAGGTCTTCGAGCGCTTCCTGGCGGAGCGCGAGGAGGGCGACGCGCAGCCGTAGCGTAGCCTGCCGGCATGGTGGCAGTGGGCCTGACCGGCGGTATCGGCGCCGGCAAGAGCGCGGCCGCGCGCTGTCTGGCGCGGCGGGGCGCGGTGGTCGTGGACTCGGACGTGCTCGCCCGTGAGGTGGTCGCCCCCGGCACCCCGGGGCTGGCGGCGGTGGTCGCGGAGTTCGGCCCCAGGGTGCTGGGTGCGGACGGGGCATTGGACCGACCGGGCCTGGCCCGGTTGGTCTTCGCCGAGCCCGAGCGGCGCAGGAAGCTCAACGACATCGTGCACCCCCTGGTGGCGCGGCGGGCGGCCGAGCTCCAGACGGCGGCCGGCCCGGGCGCGGTGGTGGTGCACGACGTGCCGCTGCTCGCGGAGGAGCGGCTGGCCCACCGCTACCGCGCGGTGATCGTGGTGGACGCCTCGGACGAGACCCGGCTGGCCCGGTTGACGGGTGCGCGGGGCATGAGCGAGGCGGACGCCCGGTCCCGGATGGCGGCCCAGGCCAGCCGCGCGGAACGCCTGGCGATCGCCGACTTCGTGTTGGACAACAACGGCACCCTGGACGAACTCGACGCCCAGACAGGGGAGTTGTGGCCACGTTTGGTGGCACTGGCGGAGCGTGGCTGAGCCCGCCGATCTCGTGGCGCGGCCGGGGTGTGCCAGGCTACCGTGGCGGCATGGACCTTCAATCCGCCCTCGCTCTGGTCACCGCTGCCGCCAGTAGTGTCGCTTCCGAGGCCGGCCGCCACGCCTGGGACTCCCTGGTCTCGCTGACCCGGCGGGTCACCGGTCAGGCCGAGCCGCCCGACCCGGCCGACGACGAGTCGGTGCGGGTGTTGATCGGTCAGATCAGGGGCCGGGCCGAGACGGACGAGGAGTTCGCCGCGCAGCTGCGCGACTGGGCCGCGACGCACCAGCCGGCGCTGGACGCCCGGCACGGCACGGTGCACAACGAGGTCTCCGGGGACGCCCAGGTCAACGGCCCGCTGATCCAGGCCCAGACCATCACGGGTGACCTGCACTTCGGTTCCTGACCGCGGCCTCGGTCCGGCCGGGGGCGGCGCGCGGGACGCTGGCTCAGCCCGCTGCCCTGGCGCGCCGGTCCGAGACCCTTGAGCGGAGCCGGCGCAGTCGGCGCTGGAACCGGTGCAGGCGTGGGTTGCGTTCGCGCTCCTCGCGGGAGACCCGGTCGAGCTCCCTGGCCAGGTTGGTGGAGCGGCGCTCGGTGTCCAGCTCCTCCAGCAGGCGGTCCACCTCGGCGAGCATCGAGCCGTGCCACTGCCACTGCTTGGGGTGCTCCTGTACCCGGGCCAGGAGCAGGTTGGCGACGTGTTCGCGGCTGATCCGGGCGGCTTCCAGCTCGATCTCCAGGAAGGCCTCGGCCTCGTCGGCGGTGCTGCTGACCTGACTGGTGATCACGGTCGCGAAGCTGTCCACCGCGCCGGCCAGGTTGCTCAGCAGTTCGCGCACCGCCGGGGCCACGTCCGGTGGGAAGACCGGCTCGTCGCCGCGGCGGATGGCCAGGTCGGCGAGGTTGCGGGAGAGGGTGCGGAGGATGACCGCGCAGACCTCCAGGGTGTCCAGGCCGGTGCGCAGCACGATCCGGGTGAGCAGTGGTTCCTTGGCGCGCGGGTTGAACCGGAGGCTCTCCTCGGCCTGGGTCAGTGAGGCGTCCACCTGGGCGACGTCCTGGTCGAGTTGCCTGGCCTCCTCCAGCTTGTCGGACAGCCCGGGGGCCCGTGGCTCCCGCTCGTCGGCCTCCTCACTCAGCCGGAGCAGCAGCTGCCGCATCCGGTGGGCCTGTTCCTCGATGTCCTCGCCGGCGGAGCGCACCCACACCGGTGGGATGAAGACCAGGTTGAACAGCAGCCCGACCACGGCGCCGATCACGGTCTCGACGACCCGGTCCAGGGCGGTCTCCGCGACCTGGGTCACGCCGAGGACCAGCATCGCGCTGATCGCCACCTCGGGCACGAACTCGCTGACCCGCACCAGGTGACCGGCGCTCAGCGCGGCCAGGATGAGCAGCCCCAGACTCCACCAGCTCAGGCCGACCACGGCGCTGAAGGCGGTGGCCAGCAGCACTCCGGTGACCACCGCGTTCACCCGGCGTACCCCGGTGGTGAGGGTGGCGTAGAGGGTGACCTGCACGACCAGGAGGGCGGTGAGCGGAGCCAGCAGTGGGGCGGCCACGTCCGTCAGCCAGCGGGCGGCCATGTAGGCGAGGGTCGCCGCGGTGGCGGACCGGAGGGTCTGGACGACCACGGGCTCGCTGCTGCGCTTGGCGAGGCCGGCGATATGCTCGGAGACATCCGGCATATATCTCCCCTTTCGCTCCCTATGCTGTTATACGGGAAACATCTGATCAAGAAGATGTCACCCGGCGGGGCTGACGGAGCGAATCCCGGGAAGCTCTGCGCGTCCCGGTGCGCGGGGGAGTGATCGCGCCGTGCGGTAGGGGGCGGGGATCAGGGGGTGCCGGTGAGCCGCATCAGGATGAGCATCTCGTTCTGCAGGTCCGCGCCGAGCGGCTCCTCCGCCGTTCGTTGGTGCGGCAGCTGGGGCGCGCCGAGCCGGCCGCCGCCGGTCTGCCAGGCGTTGAAGACGCGCATCAGCAGGATGAACCGCGCGGCCGGCAGTCGGGCGCGCAGCGCCTCCACATAGGGCTCAAGCTGAGTGGGACCGGTGCTCTCGTCGGTCATGGTTCTATCGTGCGGTGCCCGGGGCGTGAAGGGAAGAACGCGCTGGGCGACGGGTGGTTCCGGGACGCTGTCCCCGGGGGTGCCCGACCGGGGCGGGCAAGGATGATGAGGGAATGCGACTGGAACCGATCACCTGGGACCGGTTGGTTACCGCGGTCGCCGAGCGGGCGCTCGGGGCCGAGGTGGCCGGCCCGGAGGGCTGGCGGCGGGTGCTGATCGACGGCGCCCCGGTCGCCGGTGGTGACCGACTGGCCGGCGCCGTCGCCCAGGAGCTGCGGCTCGGCGGGCACCCGGCGCTGGTGGTGGACGCGGCGGGCTTCCTGCGGGCCGCCTCCCTGCGCTACGAGTTCGGTCGGCGGGACCCGGACTCCTACCGGGAGTCCTGGCTGGACGTCGGGGCCCTCTGGCGGGAGGTGCTGACCCCGTTGGACCCGGGCGGCGGCGGACGGGTGCTGCCCGATCTGTGGGACGCGGAACGGGATCGGGCCACCCGCAGCGACTACGTCACCCTGCCGCCCGGCGGGTTGCTGTTGCTCCACGGCACCTTCCTGCTGGGGCGATGGTTCCCGGCCGAGCTGTCCGTCCATCTCGGGCTTTCGGCGGGGGCGTTGGCTCGGCGGACGCCCGCCGACCAGCGGTGGACACTGCCGGCCTTCGCCCACTACGACGCCGAGCGGCACCCCCTGGAGTCGGCCGACGTGGTGGTGCGGATGGACCGCCCGGAGCGGCCCGCCTGGAACGGCGGTGCCGGCCGGGCCTGACCGCCCGGCCCGCGCCTCCCGAGGCGGCGAGCTGCCCCGAAGCGACCCGCGCCGCACGGCGAGCTGACACACTGGGTACTCCCATCATCAGCGCACAGTGAGCAGGGAGTTGGCGCGTGGACGACGCGGTCAGGCCGTACACCAGGGACGAAGTGCTGCACGCGGTGGCGCTGATCAAGGCTCACCTGGCGGAGGACGAGGAGGGGGTCCGGGCCCTTCAGGACGAGTCGGACGAGAGCGCCAGGCAGTGCGCGCGTTCGATGTTCGCCCTGGCGCATCTGATCGTCTTCGGCCAGGTCATCCCCGATATGTGGGTCATCCGCCGGAACCTGGACTTCGGGCACACCGACCGGGTCCCCGAACTCAACCTCGCCATCCACGTGTTGAAACGCATGGAGGAGCGCGTCGCGCTGGCCCACGTGCACCCGGTGGTCGGCGCGCTCTCGGCCGGCGACGTGATGGACCTGATCGTGCAGTGCACCGGGACGAACATGGCGGACGTGCCCCGCTTCCTCGACGGCATCCGGGAACGCACCCTGCGCTCCGCCGACTTCTGACCACGAGCGGCCGGAGCGCCGGCGAGCGGGCACGACGGGACACGGCGGGCAACCGGAACACCTCCTCCAACTCGACCGGCCCGGGGCCGGTGTTCGACCGTCCCCCACCGTAGGGGCCGCCACTGACAGTCGCGTTGGACGGCGGCGATACCGTGGCTCCATGGACCACACCCAGTCAGACGAGATACATGGTCGTTTCGGGGCCGCCGCCACCGTCGAGGTGGATCCCCGCCGCGTGGGGCGGGTGCGTACCGAGTACGCGCCGGAGCCGGACGGCGACCCGGACCCGGGGGAGATCGTCTGGACCTGGGTGCCCTACGAGGAGGGCGACGGCCGGGGCAAGGACCGCCCGGTGCTGGTGGTGGCGCGTGAGCAGGACCGCGAGAGCCTGCTGGCGGTGCAGCTCACCAGCCAGGACCGCGGCCACGACGACGAGTGGCTGCCGCTCGGCTCCGGCCCCTGGGACCGCACGGGCCGGGACTCCTGGGTCCATCTGGAGCGGGTGCTCCGGGTCCACCCGGAGGGCATGCGGCGGGAGGCGTGCGCGCTGGACCGCGCCCGGTTCAACCGGGTCGTGCACAACCTCCAGGCGCGCCACGGCTGGCGCTGAGCCGCCCGCCGCCGCGCCGTCCCAACCAGGACCCCGATGCAGACCGACATACCCGACCCCGCCGTCCCCGGCGACCTCGTCAGCGGCCGCCGCTTCGTGGTGCTCGACTGCGAGACCACCGGATTCGAGCCGGAGCGCGGGGACCGCATGGTCTCCCTCGCCCTGGTCACGGTCGCCGACGGCCGGGTCACCGACCGGTTCTCCAGCCTGCTCGACCCCGGCCGGGACCCCGGCCCGGTACACATCCACGGCATCACCAAATCCCTGAGCGCCTCGGCACCGCGCTTTCCCGAGATACTGCCCGAGGTACTCGGCCGGCTGCGGGACGCCGTGCTCGTCGCCCACAACGTGGGCTTCGACCTGCGCTTCCTCGCCATGGAGCTGGAGCTGGCCGGCAGCGGGGCACCGCCGCCGGCCACCCTCGACACACTCGCCCTGGCCCGCCGCTACCTGCCGGAGCTGCCCAACCACCGCCTGACCACCTGCGTCGAGTTCCTGGGCATCCCGCACCGGGCGCACCGGGCCGACTCCGACGCCGAGGTCACCGCCGTCCTGCTGCTGGAGCTGCTGCGTCGAGCGGCCGCCGACGGCCACCGTGACCTTGAGGAACTGGTCGAGCCCGGCGCCGAGGTGCTGCGCCGGGAGCGTCGCGCGCGGGTCCGCTGCTCGGCCGAGACCCCGGGGCTCGCCGACGAGCACCGGGCGGCGCACCGGGTGCTCGCCGGCTGGGCCGGCGAGGCGGACGCCTGCCGCGCCGCGCTCCGTGCCCTCCAGCGCGCGGGTTGCCCGGACGCCGGCCGGCTGTGGGCCTGGTTCGGCGGGACGCTGGGCGGGCCCACCGCGGCCTTCGGCCCGCCCCGCCCCGACTGGGCGGCCAAGGCCCTGCGGACCGGCCTCGACCTGCTGCTGGCCGCGCCCGGTGCCCGCCGGGAGGACGTGGCCCAGGCGGTGAGCTGGGTCGCCGCCCTGGACCGGGGCGCGGAGCGCCCGCGACGGTTGCTGTCCCTCTTCCCCGAGCCGGCGGCCGCCGTCGCCGGACTGCCGGAGTGTGGCCACTGCTGGTCCTGTGCCGCCCTGGGGCTCTGCACCACCGGCAGCGTCGGCGCCGCCCTGGTCTCGCACTACGGTGCCGACCCCGCCTGGGCGGACGAGCTGTCTGCGGCCCTGCCAGCCCTGCGGGACGCCGGTGACCTGGCCGCCCTGGGGCGGGCCGCCCGGTACGCCGGGCAGGGCATGGAACGCCGGGGGCGCCCGGCGGATGCCATGCGCCTGTGGCAGTGGGCGGTCGACCACGGCGCGCGCGACCCGGTCGTCTTCAACCGGCTCACGCTGGGCCACGAACGCGCCGGGGACGACCATGCCGCGCTGGCTCTCTGTGAGCGGGGTCTGGCCCACCGTAGGGGCGCCGGCGCCCGCGCCGTCTGGGAGGCGCTGGCCCGGCGCGCCGCACGGTGCCGCCGCCGGCTCGCCGGCCTGCCGGCGCCGGCCCCGTCCGAGCCGGAGACCGCCGACGGCTGGGCCGACACATAGGGTCGGTCGGTGAACGCGGCCCGTGCCACGGGCCGCGCGCCGTGCCCACCAGGACGAGGAGCCACCGTGACCGAGCAGCTCGCCCCCATGCCGCTGGACTGGAGCCGCGCGCTCGCCGTCGTGGCCCACCCCGACGACCTGGAGTACGGGGCCTCCGGGGCGATCTCCGCCTGGGTCGCGGGCGGCCGTGAGGTCGCCTATGTCCTGGTCACCAGGGGAGAGGCGGGCATCGACGGCATTCCGCCGGTGGAGTCGGCCCGGGTCCGGGAGGCGGAGCAGCGGGCCAGCGCGGCGGCCGTCGGGGTGCGCACCGTGGAGTTCCTCGCCCACCGCGACGGGGTGATCGAGCCGGGAAGCGCGCTCCGCGCCGATCTGGCCGCCGCCGTCCGCCGGCACCGTCCCGAGCTGCTGATCACCATCAACCACCACGACACCTGGGGCGGCCGGGCCTGGAACACGCCCGACCACCGGGTCGTGGGGCGGGCGGTGCTGGACGCCGCCGGCGACGCCGGGAACCGCTGGATCTTCCCCGAGCAGCTGGCGGCGGGCGACCTGGCGCCCTGGGACGGGGTGCGGTGGGTGGCCGTCGCCGCCTCCCCACGGCCGACCCACGCCCAGCCGCTGGACGACGCGGCGCTGGAGCGGGGGATCGCCTCGCTGGTCGAGCACCGCGCCTACGTCTCGGGGCTGGGGGAGGCGGACCCGGCCGGCTACGCCCGGCGGCTGCTGACCGACGCCGCCGACGCCGAGGCGCCCCGGTTCGGCGGCCGGCGCTGCGCCACCTTCGAGGTCTTCCCGCGCTGAGATCCGCCCTTTTCCCACTCTCACGCAGCCTTCCAGGCCGCCCCCGGTCTCCCTTTTCCGGCGCCTTTCGGGGGCCTTCACGTGACGCTCGGCACAGCCGTTTTCCGGCCTACGGCCGCGTATAGCAGTGGAATGTTACAAAGGTCCCGGGACTTTCGTCGATGTGGGCGGGGAATTTCTGCCGGGCCGCTCGAAGACTTCCGGACAGTCGGAAGAACATACAGGTCAACGCGGTCCAGGTCGGCTCAGGGGTGGTGGTGGAGGCGCGCCGGAAGCCGCCGGTGCTGTTTCGTTCGGGTTCTCCGTGAGGGCTTATTCCGGGTTATCCGACTACGGAGACGCGTAGTAACAGGGGTTCTTGTCTCCGGGTGAGTCGCCGGTTATCAATGAGATTCGCCCGGCCGGTTTCGGTCGGACGCCCCGAATCGCAGAGGTTGTCTCATGCTGAACAGCACCACGACCACCACCGTGAACCGTGTCGCGAAGTCGCTCCGTACCCGTGCCGCCGCCGCTGTCGCGGCCGGCGCGTGCGCCACGGTGGCCCTGACCGGCGCGGCTGTGGCGGCCGAGGGCAGCAGCAGCACCAGCCCCGACCTGTTCGCCAACCAGCCCGCCACCGAGCTGGCCGACGCGACCCACGGCCAGGCCGAGGCCCAGCAGGCCGCCGCCGCCCAGGCCGGCGAGGACGGCGACAAGAGCGACAAGAGCGACAAGGACTGGGTGTCGCCGATCGCCGACGACTACGAGCTGTCGGCGACCTACGGCAACAGCGGTGACCGCTGGACCGCCAAGCACAGTGGCCAGGACTTCGCCGTGCCGAACGGCACCGAGGTGCGCGCCGTGCACGACGGCACCGTGGTCAAGGCCGGTGGCAACGGCGCCGGTGACGGCCCCGCGTACGGTAACGCCGTGGTGATCGAGCACGACGACGGCACCTTCACCCAGTACGCGCACCTCTCCGAGGTCGAGGTCGCGGTGGGCGACGAGGTCTCCACCAACGACGAGATCGCGCTGTCCGGTAACACCGGCAACAGCAGCGGCCCCCACCTGCACTTCGAGGTCCGCACCAGCGCCGACTACGGCACCGCCATCGACCCGATGAAGTTCCTGCGTGCCCAGGACGCCGATGTGTGAGTCGGCTGATCACTGAAGCCCGCTCGACCGGCCCGCCTCGGGCCGGTCGTCCCCGGACGCGGCGGCCCGCGCTCTGGCGCACTCCGCACGGAGCGCCGGGTAGGCCGCCGCGATCGCGTCCCAGCACCGCCCGGTGAGCAGCCGCTGGCCCTCGGCCCGGCTGGCACCGGGCGGCAGTGCGTCCACCAGCGCCGCGTGCGGCGCCAGCTGCTCGAACAGCCAGCGCACCTGCCAGCGGGCCAGCTCGGCCGGCCCCAGCTCGGCCGCCGAGACGGCGCGCGGGTGATGCCCCCAGGACAGGGTGGCCCGGCGGGCGTCCAGCAGGTTCCGGTGGGCCACCGCCCGTGCGGCCAGCTCCGCCGTGGTCAGCCGGGGCAGCGCCAGCCGGGCGTCCCGGATCGCGGCCAGCCCGGCCGCCCGCCGACGGGCCTGGGCCTCCCGCTGCGCTCGGGCCCGCCGCCGACGCAACTCCCGGGCGGCGAGGAACTCGGCGGACTGCTCCGTCTGCCGGACCCGGTCGCTCAGGAACAGCTCCACAGGCTCGGTCCGGTCCGGGGCGCCTAGGAAGGAGCGCACCAGCAGGGGAGTCCAGCCGCGCGCCCGCAGCGCCTCCAGCGAGCAGTAGGTGATCGCCGGCCGATCCTGGGACAGCGCCATCGTCGCCCTCCTTGCCCGGAGACCGTGGACGCGCCGCCACCCCGCGCGCCGTCCCCGTCCCGGCACGACCAACGAGCCCGACGGTCGCTCTCGGTCCCGAGCTGCCAGTATCAGGCCAGAACGGGCCTGATCGCCTCCGCTGGCCCCCGCCGAGGCGGCCGAGGGCCGTCGCCCCGCCAGGCGCGCGGCGGGACCCCGCGCCCCCGCGCGGCCGCGTGGGCCGGGCGCCTAGAACAGCGGGCTGGGCAGTACCCCCTCCAGGGCGAGCAGCTGCCGCTTGGTCTCCACGCCGCCGCCGAAGCCACCTATCCCCCCGTCGGACGCCACCACCCGATGGCAGGGCACCACCACCGGCAGGGGATTCGCCCCCATCGCCGCGCCCACCGCCTGGGCCGCCCCCGGCTCACCCACCCGGCGGGCCAGGTCCTGGTACGAGACGACGCTGCCCAGCGGCACGCCCGTGGCCAGCTCGCGCAGCACCCGCTCGGTGAACCCGGACGCCAGCGACCAGTCAAGCGCCAGCTCGAAGGCCCGCAGCCGGCCCGCGAAGTACGCGGCCAGCTGCCCGGCCGCCGCCGTCAGCACCGGATGCCCCGGCGGGGCCGGCTCCGGCCGGCCACCGAGCCCGCCGGCCAGCGCGGACAGCGCGGCCGGCACCCGGCGCCGGTCCGCGTGGAAGACCACCCGGACCAGACCGCGGTCCGTCGCCGCCAGCAGCAGCGGACCGATCGGCGTCCGCTCCACCGACCAGACGCAGCCGTTCTCCTCACTCATGCCGGGCAGCTTAGGGCGACGCACTGACAGCGCGCGCCGCCCACCGCCCGCCGCTGGTCAACGCAACGCCGCGCGCACCACGTCCGGGACGTCCGAGATGATGCCGTCCACGCCGAGCCCGGCCACCCGGGTCGCCAGCTCGCCGTCGTTGACCGTCCAGGTGTAGACCTTCAGCGGCCGGCCGTGCGGCCCGCGCACCGCCTGGATGCTGGCCACGTACTCGGCGGTGAGGTCCGCGTGCCGGGGGTTGATCTGGTCGGCGAACTCCGCGTACTCGGGGATCTCGGCCACCGGCGGCGTGCCCAGGAAGCCCGTCTCCAGCCGGGGGGCCAGCTCGTGCACGGTGCGCACCGAGTCGGCCTCGAAGCTCTGCAGCACCACGCGCTGGCCCGGGTACCACTCGTTCAGCCAGCCCCGCTCGCCCAGCTCGTCCAGGATGTCCGCCTCGATCCCGGGGTAGAGCGAGGGCGACTTCAGCTCCAGCAGCAGTCGCTGCCGGTTGCCCGCCAGCTCGTCGAGGAACTCGGTCAGCGTCGGCACCGGCTCGCCGGCGAACTCCTCGCCGAACCAGCTGCCGGCGTCCAGCTGGGCGATCTCCGCCGCGGTGAAGTCGGCCACCCGCCAGGGCGCCCGGTCGGGGAAGACCTCCTCCACGTTGGTGGTCCGGGCCAGCGTGGTGTCGTGCATCAGGACCAGCTCGCCGTCCGCGGTGCGCTGGACGTCGGTCTCCACCCAGGTGGTGCGCGTCTCCGCCGCGGCCTCCGCGGCGGCCAGGGTGTTCTCCGGGGCGTAGCCGGACGCGCCCCGGTGGGCCACCAGCAGCGGCCCGCGGCCGTGCCCGGCCGTCGTCGCGGCCGGCTCGGCGGTGGACGCCGCCGCGCTGCTGGGGGCGAAGTCGAGGGGCGGGAGCGAGACGACCGGCACGACGGTCAGGGTGATCGCGCCGAGAAGCCAACCAGGCCAGGTGGGGGTGGCGTTGCTCATGAGGAACTCCTCGAATCCGTGGGGCGGAACGCGGGAAGCCTGCCCGCCGGGGGGAACCACTGGGTACGTGGTCAGTGACTGTCAGTTGAACAGAGTGCGTCCGCGCGGGGCCAGCCCTCGTCATCACCACGGTTGTCAGTGGGGGGTCGTACGGTGGGGGACATGCGGCCCGTTTCAGAGATCGAACGCACCTCGACCCCGATCGAGGTGGTCAGTCCTTACCAGCCCAGCGGCGACCAGCCGGCGGCCATCGCCGAGCTGGAGCAGCGCGTCACGGGAGGTGAGAAGGACGTCGTCCTGCTGGGGGCCACCGGCACGGGCAAGTCGGCCACGACGGCCTGGATGATCGAGCGGCTCCAGCGGCCGACGCTGGTGATCGCGCCGAACAAGACGCTGGCCGCCCAGCTCGCCAACGAGTTCCGTGAGCTGCTGCCGAACAACGCGGTGGAGTACTTCGTCTCGTACTACGACTACTACCAGCCGGAGGCGTACGTCCCGCAGACGGACACCTACATCGAGAAGGACTCCTCGATCAACGAGGAGGTCGAGCGGCTGCGGCACAGCGCCACCAACTCGCTGCTCACCCGGCGGGACGTCGTCGTGGTCGCCTCCGTCTCCTGTATCTACGGCCTGGGCACTCCGCAGGAGTACGTGGACCGCATGGTGCCGCTGCGGGTCGGCGAGGAGATCGACCGGGACGCGCTGCTCCGTCGTTTTGTCGACATCCAGTACGCCAGGAACGACCTGGCGTTCACCCGGGGCACCTTTCGGGTGCGGGGTGACACCATCGAGATCTTCCCGGTCTACGAGGAGCTGGCCGTCCGGATCGAGATGTTCGGGGACGAGATCGAGGCCCTCTCCACCCTCCACCCGGTGACCGGCGAGGTCATCACCCAGGAGGACCACCTCTACGTCTTCCCCGCCACCCACTACGTCGCCGGTCCCGAGCGGATGGAGCGGGCGATCTCCGGGATAGAGGCGGAGCTGGAGCAGCGGCTGGCCACCCTGGAGCAGCAGGGCAAGCTGCTGGAGGCCCAGCGGCTACGGATGCGCACCACCTACGACATCGAGATGATGCGCCAGATCGGCACCTGCGCCGGCATCGAGAACTACTCGCTGCACATCGACGGCCGGGACACCGGCAGCCCGCCCTACACCCTCCTCGACTACTTCCCCGACGACTTCCTGCTGGTCATCGACGAGTCGCACAACACCGTGCCGCAGATCGGCGCGATGTACGAGGGCGACGCCTCGCGGAAGCGCACCCTGATCGACCACGGTTTCCGGCTGCCCTCCGCGTTGGACAACCGCCCGCTGCGCTGGGAGGAGTTCCTGGAACGCGTCGGGCAGACGGTCTACCTCTCGGCCACCCCCGGCTCCTACGAGCTGTCCCGGGCGGACGGAGTGGTCGAGCAGATCATCCGGCCGACCGGCCTGATCGATCCGGAGGTCGTGGTCAAGCCCACCGAGGGCCAGATCGACGACCTGGTGCACGAGATCCGGCTGCGCGCGGAGCGCGACGAGCGGGTCCTGGTCACCACCCTCACCAAGAAGATGGCCGAGGACCTCACCGACTACTTCCTGGAGCTGGGCATCCGGGTCCGCTACCTGCACAGCGACGTGGACACCCTGCGCCGGGTGGAGCTGCTGCGTGAGCTGCGGTCCGGCGAGTACGACGTGCTGGTGGGGATCAACCTCCTCCGGGAGGGCCTCGACCTCCCCGAGGTCTCCCTGGTCGCCATCCTCGACGCCGACAAGGAGGGCTTCCTCCGCTCCGGCACCTCGCTGATCCAGACCATCGGGCGGGCCGCGCGAAACGTCTCGGGCCAGGTCCACATGTACGCGGACCGGACCACCGCGGCGATGGAGCGGGCGATCGACGAGACCAACCGCCGCCGCGCGCGGCAGCTCGCCTACAACAAGGAGCACGGCATCGATCCGCAGCCGCTCCGGAAGAAGATCAACGACATCGTCGCCGCCATCGCCCGGGAGGACGTCGACACCCAGCAGCTGCTGGGCACGGGCTTCCGGCAGCCGGCGGAGCGGGGCAAGGGCAAGGCCCCGGTGCCCAGCGTGCCGTCCGGGGGCGGCCGGGCGGCCGAGGCCGCCGGCCAGGGTGCCGGCGGCAAGGAGCTGACCGACCGCCCGGCCGCCGAGCTGGCCGAGACCATCGAGCAGCTCACCGAGCGGATGCGGGCGGCGGCCGCCGAGCTCCAGTTCGAGATCGCTGCCCGGCTGCGGGACGAGGTCTCCGAGATGAAGCGCGAGCTGCGCCAGATGCGGGAGGTCGGCCTGAAGTGATCCGGGCCGCGGCCCCCTGGAGCGGGTGGGCCGCCGTCGCCGACGGCCCACCCGCGGCCGGGTCAGCGCCGGGCGACCGCCACGGTCGCCCGACGGCTCTCCCCGTTGACCGTCACCTCCAGGGTTGCCTCCCCGGGGCGCAGCCCGGTCAGCTCGCCGGTGGCCGGGTCGAAGGCCGCCACCGCCCGGTGGCCCGCCTCGTCGGCCGGCCCCAGGTGCAGCCCCCGCGAGCCGGACCAGTCCGCGCTGACCAGCGGCCCGACCGGTACCTCGCGCGCCTCGCCCGCGCCGTCCTGGGTCACCACGGCCCCGGCGGTCGCCGCCTCCCCGACCGTGAGTGACGCGGGGGCCCGCAGCTCCAGGCCGTCCACCCGCGCCATGGTGCGCACGGAGAGCCAGTCCGGGCCCGGCCGCTCGGGCGAGCGCTGGACCTCCCGCTGCGCACCCCGCGACACCCCGTCGACCCCGACCAGCAGCCAGCCGTTGAAGCCGCCCTCCTCGGGCACGGTGGCCGGCTCCTTGCCGGCGTTGCCGCCGATCACATACGGCACCCCGTCCAGCCGGTAGGTGTCGAAGACGCCGACGTGGGCGCCGAAGTAGGCCACGCCCTTGCCACTGCGCTGCCGGAAGTCCGTCAGCCACCGCTCCAGCAGCGCCGCCTCCCAACGGTCGGTGAGCTGGCTGGCCGGCTGCGCCATGGTGTCCCGCGGCGGCACATGGCCGACCACGACCACCGAGTCGATCGACCGGTCCTCCGCCGCGGCGTCCAACTGCGCACGCAGTTCCCGGATCTGTGCGAAGCCGCCGCCCCGCAGGGTCAGCGCCGAGGTGTCCAGGGTGACGAAGCGGGTGCCCCGGTGGTCGAAGGTGAGCTGGGTCGCGCCGAACTCCGCACGGAACCCGTCGATGGAACCGCCCATCACCTCGTGGTTGCCCGGCACGTAGTACCAGGGCAGCTCGTCGCCCAGCTCCTCCTCGATGACGGTGCGGGCGAACGCCAGGTCCTCCGGTGCCCCCTCGTCCACCAGGTCTCCGTTGATCAGGACGAAGTCCGGGTCGGCCGCCCGGGCCTCACGCAGACTGCGGCGGGCCGACTGGACCAGCTCGCTCTCCGGCGCGCGGGCCACGAACTGGGCGTCGGAGACCACGGCGAACCGCCAGTCCCGCCCGTCGGTCCCGGCCGCCGAGTCGATCAACGGCTGGTGCGAAGCGGGCGGCGCGGGCAGCTCCACCTCGGGCGGGGTGAGCGCGCGCAGCTCGTCGAGCACCACCTCGCTGGTGTAGCTCTGGTCGGGCCGGGTCTCCGCCAGGTACAGCCGGTGCACCGACACCGGGTACGCCGTGCCCTGCGGCACCTCGAAGACCAACTGCCGCCAGCCCTCGAAGTCGAGGTGCTCGGCCCGCAGCACCAGGTCCGTGCCCCGGGCGTCCCGCAGCTGGAGCGAGGGCCAGGCCCCGTGGCCGTCGCCGTTCACCCAGAGGGTGAACCGGGCCGGCTGACCGGGTACCGGGCGGGGCGCCGGCGGGTAGACGTAGGCCGCCCGGGTCGCCGTGCTCAGTGAGAAGTCGTAGGCGAGCCGCAGCCCTTCACCCTCCCGTCCCGCCGGCTCCGGGGCCACCGAGCCGTCCGCCCTGGCATGGGCGAAGGTCCACTCGGCGGCGTCCGAGAAGTCGGCCACCGTGGTGTCGTCCAGGCCCACCGTGACGGCCAGCACCGTGCTGAGGCCGCCGACCGTGACCGTGACCAGCCCGGAGGCCGACCCGCCGGCACCGGCCGTGACGGTGAACCGGCCGCCGGCGGCGTCCGGTTCGATGGTGAAGAGCGAGGCGTCGTAGGTCAGTTCCGCGTCGGCGGGCTCGATGGGCGCCGAGGTGCCGGCCGCGTCCGTCCCGAGCACCCCGAAGGTGCCGGTGTCACCCGGCTCGGCGAGGCCCAGCCGACGGGTGGTGGTGGACAGGGTGGTCAGCTCCCCCAGCACGGTCAGCTCGGTGCCGCCCCGCGCGCCGCGCTCCCGCGCGGTGACCTCGGTGGTGCCGGGGGACCGGGCCAGGAAGACCCCGTCCCGCACGGTGCCGACGCGGGGCCGGTCGGTGTGCCAACGCGGGCTGGCGGCCGCGGGACCGAACCTCTCGTCGTGCCCGATCGCGGTCAACTGCCGGGTCAGGCCGGGGAAGACGCGCTCCGGGTGACCGCCGGGCACGGCATCGGAGGTCGGCGCCAGCTCCGGATCCGCCGTGGTGCCCACCCGCAGCCCGGACAGCTCGCCGCTGCCCACCGGGGCGGTGATGGCCAGCCCGTTGGGGACCGGGCGCTCCGCCCCGTCCGACGGGCGGTTGACCAACTCGGGCGCCGCCCCGCCCGGCAGCCGGGCGAGCAGCGTGCTGGAGCCGCCGCCGTCCAGGTTGAGCGCGCTGTGGGCACCCAGGTCGGCCATCAGGACGGCCAGCTCGGTGAGAGTGGTGCCCCCCGAGTGGGCCTGGCGGCCCTCCACGCTCAGCACGTACATCTGCTGCCCGTCGCGGGAGAAGCCGACGGCGGTGCGCGGCGCGGTGGCGTTGTTGGGCAGCCCCTCCCAGTTCTGCGGCTCGCCGTCCACCACCAGCAGGCCCCGGCCGCCGACCGCGGTGCGCGGCAGCTCCGAGCCGTCGTCGGTGCGCGGGGCGTACTCCAGCGACACCGGGTCGCCGGCCGCCAGCTCCTCCAGGGCGCGGGCGCCGGCCTCCCGGCCGAGCAACACGGTGGCGCCCTCGGGGATCGGGCCGCTGCCCGGCTTCTCGGAGACCGAGGTGACCTCGCCGTCGCTGACCACCACCTCGGTGGTCTCCTCGGCGTCCACCACCGGCAGCCCTCGGTCGGCCTCGCCCCACCGGGGGGTGAAGACCCCGATCCCGCCGGGCGGCAGGTCCGGCGAGTTGTAGCCGGCGAGGCCGATCTCCCCGTTCGGGAGGGTCGCGGTGCCGTCGAAGTAGAGGTCCAGGATGCGACCGGCGCCGTCCGCGGAGATCCCCACCGCCTGCGAGGCGCCCCCGGACGTGCCGTGCACCAGCTCGCCCTCGGAGATCCCGGGGCCCAGTGGGGCGTCGGTGGCGTTGATGTCGAAGAAGTCGGCGTTGATGGCAGCCACGGTGGTCCGGCCGGCGCCCGGGTCGTGCCCGGCGACCAACTCGCTCACCGGGGCGGCGTCGGCCACCTGCTCCGGGGCGAGGTAGTCCACCCGCAGGTCGGCGGTCAGGTCGAGGCTGAGCGCGTGCGCGCTGAGCCACTTGTCGGACTCCAGCCGGTGGAAGCTGGTCAGCTCGGCGCCCGGGGCCAGCGGTTGCTCGGTCCGGGACAGCTCCAGCCCGTCACCCTCGACGACCCCGGTGGGGATCGCCGAGGCGACGGCGGTGGCCGAAGTGGGGGAAGGGGCGGCGTGCGCCGGCGGGACCAGCCCGCCGGTCAGGGCGAGCGCGGCCCCGGCCGCGATCAGTGAAGGCGCGCGAAGGGCTTCGCGCACCGCGATTCTTGGCAAGGGAACTCCCTAGAAACGCGTGCTGTTGGCGCGGTGTGCGCCAGCGGCACAGCGTTCCAAGGGAGTTGACCCGCTGCCAGGGGTTGCTCAGAAACTCCCGGAGAACAACGTGGCCTGGCAGGTCAGCGCTTGGCGGCGGCTCGCTTCCTGGCCGGCCTGGCCCCGCCCTCCGGCTCGGCGGCGGCCGCCTTCCGGCCGCCCCGCGCCGTGGTCTTCGCTGCGGCTGCCGTCTTCGCACCGGCCTTCGCACCGGCCTTCGCACCGGCCTTCGCGCCGGCCTTGGCGGCGCCCTTCGCCTCGCCGCCCCGCGCCGCCTTCCGCCGGCCGGTGGCGGGCGCGGCGTCGCTGACCGCGTCCCCCAGGATGTCCCGCAGGAACTTCCCGGTGTGGCTGGCCGGCACCGAGGCGACCTCCTCCGGGGTGCCCTCGGCGATCAGCTGGCCACCGCCGTGCCCGCCCTCGGGGCCCATGTCGAGCACCCAGTCGGCGGTCTTGATCACGTCGAGGTTGTGCTCGATGACCACCACCGAGTTGCCCTTGTCCACCAGGTCGGAGAGGACCGAGATCAGCTTGCGGATGTCCTCGAAGTGCAGCCCGGTGGTGGGCTCGTCCAGGACGTAGACCGTGCTGCCCGTGGCCCGCCGCTGCAACTCGGAGGCCAGCTTGACCCGCTGGGCCTCGCCGCCGGAGAGGGTGGGCGCCGGCTGGCCCAGCCGGACGTAGCCCAGGCCCACGTCGTTGAGAGTGCGCAGGTGCCGCGCGATGGCCGGCACCGCGGCGAAGAACTCCAGCGCCTCCTCGATCGGCAGGTCCAGCACCTCGGCGATGGACTTGCCCTTGTAGTGCACCTCCAGGGTCTCCCGGTTGTACCGGGCGCCGTGGCAGACCTCGCAGGGCACGTAGACGTCCGGCAGGAAGTTCATCTCGATCTTGATGGTGCCGTCGCCGGAGCAGTTCTCGCAGCGCCCGCCCTTGACGTTGAAGGAGAAGCGGCCCGGCTGGTACCCGCGGACCTTGGCCTCCATGGTCTCCGCGAAGAGCCGCCGGATGTGGTCGAAGACTCCGGTGTAGGTGGCCGGGTTGGACCGCGGGGTCCGGCCGATCGGCGACTGGTCCACATGGACCACCTTGTCGACCAGGTCGTCCCCGGTGATCCTGGTGTGCCGCCCGGGCACCGACTTGGCGCCGTTCAGCTCGCGGGCCAGGTGGGTGTAGAGGATGTCGTTGACCAGGGTGGACTTCCCCGACCCCGAGACGCCGGTGACGGCGGTCAGCAGGCCGACGGGGAAGCTGACGTCGATGCCCCGCAGGTTGTGCTCGCGGGCACCGTGCACCGTGATCAACCGGCTCGGGTCGACCGGACGGCGCAGCTCCGGGACCGGGATGCCGCGCGCTCCCGACAGGTACTGGCCGGTGAGCGACTCGGTGTTGGTCAGCAGCTCGGCGAAGCTGCCGCTGTGCACGACCTTGCCGCCGTGCTCGCCGGCGCCGGGGCCGATGTCCACCACCCAGTCGGCCGTCTTGATGGTGTCCTCGTCGTGCTCCACGACGATCAGCGTGTTCCCCAGGTCACGGAGCCGGACCAGGGTCTCGATCAGCCGGTGGTTGTCCCGCTGGTGCAGGCCGATGGACGGCTCGTCCAGCACGTAGAGCACCCCGACCAGGCCGGAGCCGATCTGGGTGGCGAGCCGGATGCGCTGGGCCTCGCCACCGGAGAGCGAGCCGGCCGCGCGGTTGAGCGAGAGGTAGTCGAGGCCGACGTCGACCAGGAACCGCAGCCGCTCGTTGACCTCCTTGAGGACCCGCTCGGCGATGGTCTTCTCGCGCGGCGACAGCTCCATGCGGCTGAGGAACTCGGCGCACTCGCTGATCGACATCCCCGCCACCTCGGCGATGGACCGGCCCTGCACCGTCACCGCGAGCACCAGCGGCTTGAGCCGGGTGCCCTGGCAGGCCGCGCACGGCACCTCGCGCATGTAGCCCTCGAAGCGCTCCCGCCCGGAGTCCGTCTCGGCCTCGGCGTGCCGCCGGCGGATGAACGGCAGCACGCCCTCGAAGGCGGTGGTGTACGCCCGCTCCTGGCCGTGGCGGTTCTCGTAGCGGACCTCGATCTTCGACCGGTGGCCGTTGAGCAGGGCCTTCTTCGCGCGCTGCGGCAGGCCGTCCCAGGGGATGTCGGTGCGGAAGTTCAGCGCGTCGCCGAGGGCGCCGATGAGCAGGTTGAAATAGCCCCTGGTCTGGCCGTGCGACCAGGGATGGATGGCGCCCTCCTCCAGGGTCTTCTCCGGGTCCGGGATGATCAGCTCCGGATCGACCTCCATCCGGGTGCCGATGCCGGTGCACTCGGGGCAGGCGCCGAACGGGGAGTTGAAGGAGAAGGAACGCGGCTCCAACTCCTCGAAGGAGAGGTCGTCGTAGGGGCAGTAGAGGTGCTCGGAGTACATCCGCTCCCGGCCCGGGTCGTCCTCGGGGAGGTCGACGAAGTCCAGGATGACCATCCCGCCGGCGAGCCCGAGCGCCGTCTCCACCGAGTCCGTCAGCCGCCGCTTGGCGCTCTCCTTGACGGTCAGCCGGTCCACCACCACCTCGATGGTGTGCTTCTCCTGCTTCTTCAGCTTGGGCGGGTCGGCCAGCTGCACGACGGCGCCGTCCACCCGGGCCCGGCTGTAGCCCTTGGCCTGGAGGTCGGCGAAGAGGTCGACGAACTCGCCCTTGCGCTCCCGCACCAGCGGCGAGAGGACCTGGAACCGGCTGCCCTCGGCCAGGCCCAGCACCTTGTCCACGATCGCCTGCGGCGACTGCCGGGCGATGGGCCGGCCGCACTCGGGGCAGTGCGGCTTGCCGATCCGGGCGAAGAGCAGCCGGAGGTAGTCGTAGACCTCGGTGATGGTGCCCACGGTGGAGCGCGGGTTGCGTGAGGTGGACTTCTGGTCGATGGAGACCGCGGGGGAGAGCCCCTCGATGAAGTCCACATCCGGCTTGTCCATCTGCCCGAGGAACTGCCGGGCGTAGGCGGACAGCGACTCGACGTAACGCCGCTGGCCCTCGGCGAAGATCGTGTCGAAGGCGAGCGAGGACTTGCCCGATCCCGACAGCCCGGTGAAGACGATGAGCGAGTCGCGGGGCAGGTCGAGCGAGACATTCCGGAGATTGTGCTCGCGTGCGCCACGAACGATGAGTCGGTCGGCCACGCCGGATGGCACCTTTCGTTGTTTGAGGGGGTCGCCCGCGCTGCGCGGCCGACCCGTCCCAGGGTATGGGGACCCTCTGACAAACGTCGTCGAATGCCGAGAGCCGCGTCCGCACCCTATAGCACGTGCGTTCGATTGCCGGCGGGTTTCCGCCGTATTCACTCGATGGAGTGGCGGTGTCGGTTCCGCGCGTTAGCGTGAGCCCATGACCCGACCCGTAGCGGACCTGGCCGCCGTCGAGGACGCCACCGAACGACTCCTGCGGACCGTCGCCGAGCTGCCCGAGGCCGACCTGGCCGGCCCCTCCCAGCTCCCCGGCTGGACCCGGGGCCACGTCCTGGCGCACCTCGCACGCAACGCCGACGCCCTCGACAACGTGCTGCGCGGCCGCCCCATGTACCCCAGCGAGACGGCCAGGGACGCCGACATCGCGCGGGACGCCGACCGGCCCCGCGAGACGCACCTGGCCGACCTGCGGGCCAGCTGGGCCCGCTTCGTCGCCACCGCGGAGAGCCTGCCAGAGGAGCGCTGGGGGGAGCGGGTCGCCCTGCGCAACGGCGTCACCGACGTGGCCGCCACGCTGCCCTTCCGCCGCTGGGTCGAGGTCGAGCTGCACCGGATCGACCTGGACGCCGGCCCCACCGTGGCCGACCTGCCGGGGGCCTTTCTCGACCGGGCCGTCGTCTACCTCGCCGACCGCTACGCCGGCCGCCCGGACCTGCCGGCCCTGGAGCTGCGCGCCGAGGACGGCCGGCACTGGCGCACCGGGGCCGCCGGCGGCATCCCGCTGCCGGTGGTGGGCACCCCGGCCGCGCTGGTCGGCTGGCTCAGCGGCCGGACCGAGGGCGGTGGGCTGACCGCCCCCGCCGCGCTGCCCAAGCCGCCCGCGCTCTGACAGACTGCCGGTCATGGCGTACACCGGAGACGTGACCGTGGGCGGGCCAGCCGACGTGCACGAGCTGGCCCACCTGGTGATCAGCAAGATCGCCGTCGGCCCCATGGAGAACAACGCGTACCTGCTGCGCTGCCGGGCCACCGGCGAGCAGTTGCTGGTCGACGCGGCCAACGACGCCCCCGCCCTGCTGACGCTGGTCGGCGCCGACGGGCTGGCGGGCGTCGTCACCACCCACCGGCACGGGGACCACTGGCAGGCGCTGGCGGCGGTGGTCGAGGCCACCGACGCCACCACCTACGCCGGCCGGCACGACGCCGAGGGCATCCCCGTGCCGACCCGGGTCCCGGTGGACGACGGGGACCGGATCACGGTCGGGCGCTGCGCGCTCACCGCCCGCCACCTGGTCGGGCACACCCCGGGCTCCATCGCGCTGGTCTACGACGACCCCGACGGCCATCCCCATCTCCTCACCGGCGACTGCCTCTTCCCCGGCGGCGTCGGCAACACCCGAGGCGACGCGGCCGCCTTCGCCAGCCTGCTGCACGACGTGGAGACCAAGCTCTTCGCGGAACTCCCCGACGAGACCTGGGTGTACCCCGGCCACGGCGCCGACACCACGCTCGGCGCGGAGCGCCCGCAGCTGGCCGAGTGGCGCGCGCGTGGCTGGTAGCGGTCGCCGACCCGGGCCACGCTGACCGCGCGTGACGCTCACTGTCAGTTCACGGCAGTAGGGTTGCCGTCATGGCCGATCCTTCCAGCTACCGCCCGAGGCCCGGCGAGATCCCCGACTCGCCCGGCGTCTACCGGTTCCGCGACGAGCACCGCAGGGTGATCTACGTCGGGAAGGCGAAAAGCCTGCGCCAGCGCCTGTCTTCCTACTTCCAGGACCTCTCCGGCCTGCACCCCCGCACCGCCACCATGGTCACCACGGCCGCCTCCGTGGAGTGGACGGTGGTCGGTACCGAGGTCGAGGCGCTCCAGCTGGAGTACTCCTGGATCAAGGAGTACGACCCCCGGTTCAACGTCAAGTACCGGGACGACAAGAGCTATCCGTCACTCGCGGTCACGATGAACGAGGAGTTCCCGCGGGTGCAGGTGCTGCGCGGCGCCAAGCGCCGGGGCGTGCGGTACTTCGGCCCGTACGCGCACGCCTGGGCGATCCGCGAGACGGTCGACCTGCTGCTCCGGGTCTTCCCCGTACGCACCTGCTCGGCCGGCGTCTTCAAGCGCGCCCAGGCGATCGGCCGCCCCTGCCTGCTGGGGTACATCGAGAAGTGCTCCGCCCCCTGCACGGGCCGGGTCAGCCCCGACGAGCACCGCGCCCTGGCCGAGGAGTTCTGCGACTTCATGGCCGGCCGCACGGGCGCCTACGTCCGCCGGCTGGAGGAGGAGATGCTCGCCGCCGCCGAGGCCCTGGAGTACGAGCGGGCCGGCCGGCTGCGGGACGACATCGAGGCCCTGCGCCGCGCCATGGAGAAGAGCGCGGTGGTGCTCGCCGACGCCACCGACGCCGACCTGATCGCCCTCGCCGAGGACGAGCTGGAGGCGGCGGTGCAGATCTTCCACGTCCGCGGCGGCCGGGTCCGCGGCCAGCGCGGCTGGGTCACCGACCGGGTGGCGAACGTCACCACGGGTGGGCTGGTGGAGAGCGCGCTGCAGCAGCTCTACGGCGAGGAGAGCGGCGAGAGCGTGCCCCGCGAGGTGCTGGTCCCGGTGCTGCCCGAGCCGGCCGAGCCGGTCACCGAGTGGCTTACCGCCCGGCGCGGCGGGCGGGTCAGCCTGCGGGTGCCGCAGCGCGGCGACAAGCGCGACCTGATGACCACCGTCGAGCGCAACGCCCAGCAGGCGCTGGCCCTGCACAAGACGAAGCGCGCCTCCGACCTGACCACCAGGTCGCGGGCGCTGGAGGAGATCGCCGAGCAGTTGGGGCTCGACTCGGCGCCGCTGCGCATCGAGTGCTTCGACATCTCCCATCTCCAGGGCGACGACGTGGTGGCCTCGATGGTGGTCTTCGAGGACGGCCTGGCGCGCAAGAGCGAGTACCGCCGCTTCCAGATCAAGAGCTTCGCCGGGCAGGACGACGTCCGCTCCATGCACGAGGTGGTCTCCCGCCGGTTCCGGCGCTATCTCCGGGAGCGGGAGCGCACCGGGGAGTGGGCCGTCGAGGAGGGCGCGGACGACCTCGCCCCGCCCGTGGAGGACGACGGCCGGCCCAAGCGGTTCGCCTATCCGCCCCAGCTGGTGGTGGTGGACGGCGGGCAGCCGCAGGTGGCGGCGGCCCGGCGGGCGATGGACGAGCTGGGCATCGACGACGTCGCCGTCTGCGGCCTGGCCAAGCGCCTGGAGGAGGTCTGGCTGCCAGGCGAGGACGACCCGGTGATCCTGCCCCGCACCAGCGAGGGGCTCTACCTGCTCCAGCGGGTCAGGGACGAGGCGCACCGGTTCGCGATCCGCTATCAGCGGGGCAAGCGGTCACAATCAATAAGAAAGGGTCCCCTCGACGCCATTCCCGGCCTCGGGGAGACCCGTAAGAAGGCGCTCCTCAAGCACTTCGGCTCGGTCAAGCGGCTTCGGGCCGCCACGGTCGAGGAGATCAGCGAGGTGCCCGGCATAGGCCGCAAGACCGCCGAGACGGTCGCCGCGGCGCTCGCCGGTCAGGCCCAGGCCGCCCCCGCGGTCAACACGGCCACCGGAGAGATCGTCGAGTACTGAGCGAGCGCGGAAGAGGCCACCGACAACGACCCACACACCGAAGGACAGGCGGGGGATTGAGCATGATGAGCGAACACAGCAGGGGCGAGGAACCGACCACCCCGGCCGGCGGCGACGAGGCCGCGACCACCCCGGAGCTGGTGATCATCTCCGGGATGTCCGGCGCCGGCCGCAGCACGGCGGCCAAGTGCCTGGAGGATCTCGGCTGGTTTGTGGTGGACAACCTCCCGCCCGCCCTGATCCCCACCATGGTGGACCTCGGCGCCCGCTCGCAGGGCAACGTGGCCAGGATCGCCGTGGTCGTCGACGTCCGCGGACGCGGCTTCTTCGACAGCCTCAGGGAGTCCCTGACCGACCTGGAGACCAAGGGCGTCACCCGCCGCATCGTCTTCCTGGAGGCCTCGGACAACGCCCTGGTCCAGCGGTTCGAGTCGGTCCGGCGCCCACACCCGCTCCAGGGCGACGGCCGGATCGTGGACGGCATCGCCGCCGAGCGTGACCTCCTGCGTGAGCTGCGCGGCGACGCCGACCTGGTGATCGACACCTCCAACCTCAACGTCCACGAGCTGCGCGCCAAGATGGACGCCCAGTTCGCCGGCGGCGACGAGCCCGAGCTGCGGGCGACCGTGATGTCCTTCGGCTACAAGTACGGCCTGCCGGTGGACGCGGACCACGTGGTGGACTGCCGGTTCCTGCCCAACCCGCACTGGGTGCCGGAGCTGCGCCCGTTCACGGGCACCAGCGAGGAGGTCGCCGGCTACGTCTTCAACCAGCCGGGCGCCAAGGAGTTCCTGGACCGGTACGCCGAGTTGCTCCAGCTGGTCGCGGCCGGGTACCGGCGTGAGGGCAAGCGCTATGTGACGATCGCCGTCGGCTGTACCGGCGGCAAGCACCGCAGTGTGGCCATGTCCGAGCGGCTGGCCCGCCGGCTGGCCGAGGAGGGAGTGGAGACCGTGATCGTCCACCGGGACATGGGACGCGAGTAGGGATGCCGCGGAAGGGAGCAAGACAGCGCGCGGCCGGCGGTGCCCCCACCGTCGGCCGCCGCGCCGGCCGGACGCTGCGCGGGGTCCGGCGGGGTGCCCAGCCCAAGGTCGTCGCGCTGGGCGGCGGGATGGGGCTGTCCGCCTCGCTCACCGCGCTGCGGCGGATCACCGGCGACCTCACGGCGGTGGTCACGGTCGCCGACGACGGCGGGTCGAGCGGTCGGCTCCGCGACGAGCTGGGGGTGTTGCCGCCCGGCGACCTGCGCAAGGCGCTGGCCGCCCTCTGTGGTGACGACGAGTGGGGCCGCACCTGGTCGGAGGTGATCCAGCACCGCTTCCAGAGCGAGGGCGCGCTGCACGACCACGCGGTGGGCAACCTGCTGATCGTCGCGCTCTGGGAGCAGTTGGGCGATCACGTCGGCGCGCTCGACCTGGTGGGCAAGCTGTTGGGCGCGCACGGCCGGGTGTTGCCCATGTCGGCCGTCCCGCTGGCGCTTGAGGCGCTGGTGCTCGGTCACGACCCGGCCAGTCCCGGGGAGTTGGCCCGGGTGCGGGGGCAGGCGGCGGTGGCGCTGACCCCGGGCGAGGTCCGCGAGGTGATGCTGGTGCCCAGCGATCCGCCGGCGGTGCCCGAGGCGGTGGCCGCGGTGATGGACGCCGACTGGGTGGTCCTGGGCCCGGGTTCGTGGTTCTCCTCCGTCATCCCCCACCTGCTGGTGCCCGAGTTGCTGGACGCGCTGGTCAGCACGAAGGCCCGGCGGGTGCTCTCGCTGAACCTCGCTCCCCAACCCGGCGAAACTGATGGCTTCTCACCGCAGCGTCATGTGGAGGTTTTGGTACAACACGCCCCTAAACTCGCCTTTGACGTGGTGCTCGCCGATCGGGCCGCCGTCCCCGACGGCGAGAGTCTGAGCCGGGTCGCCGCCGAGCGGCTGGGTGCCGAGGTGGTGCTGGCCCCGGTGGCCGCGGGCGGTGGCTCGGGCCGCGGCGCCGGCTCGGCCCGGCACGATCCCGAGCTGCTGGCCGCCGCGTATGACCGTGTTTTTCGGATGCATGGAAGGATCGGCCCATGGCGATGACGGCTGCGGTGAAGGACGAGATCTCCCGTCTTCCTGTCACCCGCACCTGCTGCCGCAAGTCGGAGGTGTCGTCGATCCTGCGGTTCGCGGGCGGCCTGCACCTGGTGAGCGGGCGGATCGTGATCGAGGCGGAGCTGGACACCGGCATCGCCGCCCGGCGGTTGCGCCGGGACATTCTGGAGATCTTCGGCCACTCCTCCGACCTGGTGGTGATGGCCCCGGGCGGGCTGCGCCGGGGCAGCCGGTACGTGGTCCGGGTGGTCGCCGGCGGCGATCAGCTGGCCCGGCAGACCGGCCTGGTCGACGGCCGGGGCCGGCCGATCCGGGGCCTGCCGCCGCAGGTGGTCTCCGGCGCCACCTGCGACGCCGAGGCCGCCTGGCGCGGAGCCTTCCTGGCCCACGGCTCGCTCACCGAGCCCGGGCGTTCCTCCTCCCTTGAGGTGACCTGCCCGGGCCCGGAGGCGGCGCTCGCGCTGGTCGGTGCCGCGCGGCGGCTGCAGATCGGGGCGAAGGCGCGCGAGGTGCGCAGCGTCGACCGGGTGGTCGTCCGGGACGGTGACGCGATCGGCGCGCTGTTGACGCGGCTGGGCGCGCACGAGTCGGTGCTCGCCTGGGAGGAGCGCCGGATGCGCCGCGAGGTGCGGGCCACGGCCAACCGCCTGGCCAACTTCGACGACGCCAACCTCCGCCGCTCCGCGCGGGCCGCGGTGGCCGCCGGCGCCCGCGTGCAGCGCGCGCTGGAGATCCTGGGCGAGGAGGTCCCCGAGCACCTGGCGGCGGCCGGCCGGCTGCGGATGGAGCACAAGCAGGCCTCGCTCGAGGAGCTGGGCGCGCTGGCCGATCCGCCGCTCACCAAGGACGCGGTGGCCGGCCGGATCCGCCGGCTGCTGGCGATGGCCGACAAGCGGGCGCAGGACCTGGGCATCCCCGGGACCGAGTCCAATCTCACCGAGGAGATGGTGGGCTGACCGCCGCTGTCCCGGCCGGCGCGGCCGCGCTCTCCCGAGGGCGAACACGGCTGGGCGATGTCACCCGGAGGACCCGGGCGGGGTAGGGTCGGAAGCGGTCGGGGACATCCCAATACAGCATCGCCGGTGTCTGTTTCACCGGCGTACCAACGAGGAGATCGGTTCGTGACGATCCGCGTAGGAATCAACGGCTTTGGCCGTATCGGCCGCAACTACTTCCGCGCGCTCCTTGAACAGGGGGCGGATGTCCAGATCGTCGGTGTCAACGACCTGACCGACAACGCCACCCTGGTGCATCTGCTGAAGTACGACAGCGTTCTCGGCCGCCTCAAGGAGCAGGTCAGCCACACCGAGGACACCATCACGGTCGGCGACCAGACCTTCAAGACGCTCGCCGAGCGCGACCCGGCGAACCTGCCCTGGGCCGAGCTGGGCGCCGACATCGTGATCGAGTCCACCGGCATCTTCACCAAGCGCGAGGACGCCGCCAAGCACCTCGCCGCCGGCGCCAAGAAGGTCCTCATCTCCGCCCCGGCGAAGAACGAGGACGTCACCGTCGTCATCGGCGTCAACGAGGACAAGTACGACCCGGCGGCGCACGAGGTCATCTCCAACGCCTCCTGCACCACCAACTGTGTGGCCCCCATGGCCAAGGTCCTCGACGAGAGCTTCGGCATCGTCAAGGGTCTGATGACCACGGTGCACGCCTACACCAACGACCAGCGCATCCTCGACTTCCCGCACAAGGACCTGCGTCGGGCCCGGGCCGCCGCGGTCAACGTCATCCCCACCACCACCGGTGCCGCCAAGGCCACCGCGCTGGTGCTCCCGCAGCTCAAGGGCAAGCTGGACGGCATCTCGCTGCGCGTCCCGGTGCCGACCGGCTCGGTGACCGACCTGGTGGTCGAGCTGGACCGCGAGGTCACCAAGGAGGAGGTCAACGCGGCCTTCAAGACCGCCGCCGAGGGCCAGCTCAAGGGCGTCCTGGAGTACACCGAGGACCAGATCGTCTCCTCGGACATCGTCAACTGGCCGGCCTCCTGCACCTTCGACGCCTCGCTGACGATGGTCCAGGGCAACCAGGTCAAGATCGTCGGCTGGTACGACAACGAGTGGGGCTACTCCAACCGTCTGGTGGACCTGACGGTCTACGTGGGCGAGCGGCTCTGACCCGCAGCTGAGCGCGGCGCCGACCGGCCGCCGGGATGGCAACGGCCAAGGGGCCCGCGGAGCGCGCACAGCGCTCGGCGGGCCCTCGCGCGTGGCCGGCGCGCGCCGCACGCGGAGATGAGCGGGTTATCCGAGAGCCTCAAGGAGCCAACCATCATGAAGACCATTGACGACCTCGCGGTCGCGGGCCAGCGGGTGTTCGTCCGCGCCGACCTCAACGTCCCCCTCGCCGACGGGACCATCACCGACGACGGCCGGATCAGGGCCGCCGTGCCGAGCATCACCAAGCTGCTGGACGCCGGCGCCCGGGTCGTCGTCGCCTCGCACCTGGGCCGGCCCAAGGGCGCGCCGGACCCGGCGTTCTCGCTGGCCCCGGTCGCCCGCCGGCTCGGCGAACTGCTCGGCCGGGACGTGGCCTTCGCCACCGACACGGTCGGGGACAGCGCGCGGGACGCGGTCGCCGGCCTGGCCGACGGCCAGCTGGCGCTGCTGGAGAACCTCCGCTTCAACCCCGGCGAGACCAGCAAGGACGACGCCGAGCGCGGCGCCTTCGCCGACCAGCTCGCGGCCCTGGCCGACCTGTACGTGGGGGACGGCTTCGGCGCGGTGCACCGCAAGCACGCCTCCGTCTTCGACCTGCCCGCCCGGCTGCCGCACGCCGCCGGCGGGCTGATCGCCACCGAGGTCGGGGTGCTCAAGCAGCTCACCGAGGACGTCCGGCGCCCCTACGTCGTGGTGCTCGGCGGGGCCAAGGTCTCCGACAAGCTGGGCGTGATCGACCACCTGCTGGAGCGGGCCGACCGCATCCTGATCGGTGGCGGCATGGCCTACACCTTCCTCGCCGCCCAGGGCCACGAGGTGGGCGACTCCCTGCTCCAGGCCGACCAGGTCCCGGCGGTCCAGGAGTACCTGCGCCGCGCCGACGAGCTGGGCGTGGAGTTCGTGCTGCCGGTCGACGTGATCGCGGCCAAGGAGTTCCCCGACCTGCGGACCAAGGCTCCCGCCGAGCCGGTGGAGCTGGCGGCCGACGCGATCCCGGCCGGCCTCCAGGGCCTGGACATCGGCCCCCGCAGCCAGGAGCTGTTCGCCGCCAAGGTGGCGGACGCGGCCACCGTCTTCTGGAACGGCCCGATGGGCGTCTTCGAGCACCCCGACTTCGCCGGCGGCACCCGGGCGGTGGCGCAGGCCCTGCTCGACAGCTCCGCCTTCACCGTGGTCGGCGGTGGCGACTCGGCCGCCGCGGTGCGGTTGCTCGGCCTGGACGAGAACGGTTTCGGCCATATCTCCACCGGCGGCGGCGCCAGCCTGGAGTACCTGGAGGGCAAGACCCTGCCGGGTCTGGCCGCGCTGGAGGACTGAGATGTCCCCGCGTCGCCACACCATCCGCGGACGCGAGGGCGCGTCCGACCAAGCCAGCAGAGCAGTGAAGAAAGGGGCGGGCGCGTGAGTCGCACTCCGCTGATGGCCGGCAACTGGAAGATGAACCTCAACCACCTTGAGGCCATCGCACAGGTGCAGAAGCTCGCCTTCGGTCTCTCGGACAAGGACTTCGAAGAGGTCGAGGTGGCGGTGCTGCCGCCGTTCACCGACCTGCGGTCCGTGCAGACCCTGGTCGACGGCGACAAGCTCAAGATCAAGTACGGGTCCCAGGACATCTCGGCCTTCGACTCCGGCGCCTACACCGGCGAGATCTCCGGGCCGATGCTGGCCAAGCTGAACTGCTCGTACGCGGTCATCGGCCACTCCGAGCGCCGGCAGTACCACGGGGAGAACGAGGAGTCCTGCAACGCCAAGGTCAAGGCGGCCTACCGGCACGGCATCACCCCGATCCTGTGCGTCGGGGAGCCGCTGGAGGTCCGCAAGGCCGGCACCCAGGTGGCGCACACCCTGGCCCAGCTCGACGGCGCGCTCCAGGACCTGCCGGCCGAGCACGCGGCCAGCATCGTGATCGCCTACGAGCCGGTGTGGGCCATCGGCACCGGCGAGGTGGCCACCCCCGACGACGCCCAGGAGGTCTGCTCGGCGATCCGGGGCCGGCTCGCCGAGCTGTACGACGGCGCCCTGGCCGACGCGGTCCGCATCCAGTACGGCGGTTCGGTCAAGTCGGGCAACGTGGCGGCGATCATGGCCCAGCCCGACGTGGACGGTGCGCTGATCGGTGGGGCGGCGCTGGACGCCGACGAGTTCGTCAAGATCGTCAGGTTCCGTGATCAGTAGGGCCTGGGGGCATCGGCCGCGCTAGCGGTACCCTGTCCGGGAGCCGGCGACCGGTGCTCGTCGCCGTGGGCCGGCTCCCGGAGGCACTCCCGGAAATGTCCGTTGTCCGTCGTTGCAGAGAGTTGGTCCAGTCGTGGAAACGGCGTTCCAGATCGCCCTGATCGTCTTCAGCGCCCTGTTGGCGCTTCTCGTGCTGATGCACAAGGGCAAGGGCGGCGGCCTCTCCGACATGTTCGGCGGGGGTATGCAGTCCTCCGTCGGCGGCTCCTCGGTCGCCGAGCGGAACCTGGACCGGATCACCGTGGTCGTCGGCCTCGTCTGGGCCGCGATCGTGGTGGTGCTCGGTCTGCTGATGAAGTCATAAGTCAGTAACTCCCAGCACTGGACGTGCGTTGAGCCTTGCATAGACTGAGGACTTCGCAGGATGGCAGGCAGGGAGTAACGACCGTGGCAGGTGGCAACGCGATCCGGGGCAGCCGGGTCGGGGCGGGGCCCATGGGTGAGGCCGAGCGCGGTGAGACCGCGCCTCGGCTGAGGGTCTCCTTCTGGTGCGCGAACGGGCACGAGACACAGCCCAGCTTCGCCAGCGACGCACAGATCCCGGACACCTGGGACTGTCCCCGTTGTGGTTTCCCGGCAGGCACCGAGCGGGACGCCCCGCCGGACCCACCACGCACCGAGCCCTACAAGACGCATCTGGCCTATGTCCGTGAGCGGCGCAGCGACGCGGACGGCGAGGCCATCCTCGCCGAGGCGCTCGCCAAGCTGCGCGGCGAGATCTGAGCGAACGAGTCCTCGGTGAACGGGCCCGGGGGCCGACCGTCCGGTCGGCCCCCGGGCCCGTGCCCTTGTCCCTGTCCGGCTGCCGGTACCCGAGCGGGCCGCGAGGCCGCATCGGCTAGCGTGGGCCAGGACGCAAGCACAAGGGATAACCGAGGCGAACATGACTGATGGTGGCCGGGTCAGGCTCGATCAACTGCCCGCGTGGCAGGCGCTCGCGCAGCACCGCGCGGAGCTGGGCGACGTGAGCCTGCGGGAGTTGTTCGACGGGGACCCGCGGCGGGCCGAGCGTTACGGGCTGACCGTCGGCGGGCTCTACCTGGACTACTCCAAGCAGCTGGTGACCGACGAGACGCTGCGCCTGCTGCGCGAGTTGGCCGGCGCCACCGAGGTGGCCGGGCTGCGGGAGGCGATGTTCCGCGGTGAGCGGATCAACGTCACCGAGGACCGCGCGGTGTTGCACACCGCGCTGCGTGCCCCCGCCGACGCGGTGATCGAGGTGGACGGCGAGAACGTGGTGCCGGCGGTGCACGCGGTGCTGGACCGGCTGTCGGCGTTCGCCGAGCGGGTGCGTTCCGGGGAGTGGCGGGGCCACACCGGGCAGCCCATCAGGACCGTGGTCAACATCGGCATCGGCGGCTCCGACCTGGGCCCCGCCATGGCCTACGAGGCGCTGCTGCCCTACACGGCGCGGGAGTTGGACTTCCGCTTCGTCTCCAACGTGGACGGCGCCGACCTGCACGAGGCGCTGCGCGACCTGGACCCGGCGACCACGCTGTTCATCGTCGCGTCCAAGACCTTCACCACCATCGAGACCATCACCAACGCCACCTCGGCGCGGCAGTGGCTGCTCGACGGGCTCGGCGGCGACCAGACGGCGGTGGCGCGGCACTTCGTGGCGGTCTCGACCAACGCCGAGAAGGTCGCGGCCTTCGGCATCGACACGGCCAACATGTTCGAGTTCTGGGACTGGGTCGGCGGCCGGTACTCCTACGACTCGGCCATCGGCCTCTCCCTGCTGGTCGCGATCGGTCCCGACCGGTTCCGCGAGATGCTGGACGGCTTCCGACTGATGGACGAGCACTTCCGGACGGCGCCGCCGGAGCGCAACGCGCCCCTGCTGCTCGGGCTGCTGGGTGTCTGGTACGGCGCCTTCTTCGACGCCCAGGCGCACGCGGTGCTGCCGTACAGCCACTACCTCTCGCAGTTCACCGCCTACCTCCAGCAGTTGGACATGGAGTCCAACGGCAAGCGGGTGGACCGGAACGGAGAGCCCGTCAGCTGGCAGACCGGGCCCGTCGTCTGGGGCACCCCCGGCACCAACGGGCAGCACGCCTACTACCAGTTGCTGCACCAGGGCACCAAGCTGATCCCGGCCGACCTGATCGGCTTCGCCCGCCCGGTCGCCGAGCTGTCGCCGGTCCTCGCCGACCAGCACGACCTGCTGATGGCCAACCTCTTCGCGCAGGGGCAGGCGCTGGCCTTCGGCAAGACGCCGGACGAGGTGCGGGCCGAGGGCGTGGCCGAGGAGCTGGTCCCGCACCGGACGTTCCCCGGCGACCGGCCCACCACCACCATCCTGGCCGACGAGCTGTCGCCGTCCGTCCTGGGCCAGCTGGTCGCCCTCTACGAGCACAAGGTGTTCGTGCAGGGCGCGGTGTGGGACATCGACTCCTTCGACCAGTGGGGTGTCGAGCTGGGCAAGGTCCTCGCCAAGCGGGTCGAGCCGGCGCTGGTCGAGGGCGCCGAGGTGCCGGGCCTGGACCCGTCGACCGCCGGGCTGGTCGCCCGCTACCGCGCGCTGCGCGGCAGGTGAGCGACGGCCTCCGGCGGTCGGCGGGGTGGCGTCAGCCGGCCGCGGCCGCCGGAGGCAGCTCGACTGCCGCCGCCTGGTCGACCAGCAGCAGGGTGCGGGCGGTGCCCCGGGCGCCGGCGGCCGGGGTCTCGGCCGGGTCGGTGGCCGTCAGCGTGCGCGCCGCGGCCGTGGCCTTGTCGGCCCCGGCGGCCAGCAGCCAGACCTGCCGGGCCGTGGCGATCGCCGGCAGCGTCAGACTCAGCCGGGTGGGCGGCGGCTTGGGAGCCTCCCGCACCGCCACCACCGTCCGGTCCCGCTCGCGCACCCCGGGCAGCCCGGGGAAGAGCGAGGCGACATGGCCGTCCGGGCCGACGCCGAGGAGCAGCACGTCGAAGGGGCCGCCCGCGGCGGCCAGCTCGGCGGCGTACGCTTCGGCGGCGGCCTCCGCGTCCGTCCCGTAGGGGCCGTCGGACGCGGGCATCACATGGACCCGGCCCGGCTCCAGCGGCACCGCGTCCAGCAGCGCGGCGGCCGCCTGGGTGTGGTTGCGGTCCGGGTCACCGGCCGGTAGGAAGCGCTCGTCCCCCCACCACAGGTCGAGCCGGGACCAGTCGATGGCCTCCCGGGCCGGGGCGGCGGCCAACGCGGCCAGCAGCCCGTTGCCGTTCCGCCCCCCGGTCAGCACCACCGACGCCGACCCGCGGGCCGCCTGGGCCTCCTGGACCGTGGTGATCAGCCGGGCCGCCGTGGCCTCGGCCATCAGCCGCTGGTCCCGGTGGACCAGCAGCTCGGGCGCGGTCACGAGGCACCCGCGGCGGCGGGCCGGCCGCCGGCGCGGACCGCCCGCGCGTAGGCCTCGTCCGGGTCCAGCCGGCGTAGCTCCTCGGCGAGCAGCTCCGAGGTGGCGCGCCGGTTGAGCGCCACGTGGCGGTCCGGCTGGCCCGGCACGGCCAGCTTCGCCATCGAGCCGTCGGGCCGGTCCAGGCAGATGGCCCCGTCCTCGACGGTCAGCCGCACGGCGCTGATCCCCGGGCTGGCCGTCACCGTCCGGGTGACGTCGACGCCGAGCCGCTCGCCCAGCCAGAGCGCCAGCAACTCGGTGCTGGGGCTGTGCTCCTCGCCCTCGACCTCGGCCCCGGTGATCCGGGTGTGCTTCTGGTCCAGCGCCGCGGCCAGCACGCTCCGCCACGGGGTGATCCGGGTCCAGGCCAGGTCCGTGTCGCCGGGGGAGTAGACCGCGGCCCGCCGGGACAGCTCGGCCGTCGGGTCCTCGGCCGCCGCCGCGTCGGTGATCCGCCGCTGCGCCAGGGCGCCCAGCGGATCGTCCGACGGGTGCGCCGGCGCCTCCTCCGGCCACCAGACCACCACCGGGGCGTCCGGCAGCAGCAGCGGCAGGACCACGCTGTGCGCGTGGCCGGCCAGCTCGCCGTGCAGCCGCAGCAGCACCGTCTCGCCGATGCCGGTGTCGCCACCGACGCGGACCTCGGCGTCCAGCCGGGCCGAGGCCCGCTCGCGCGGGGAACGGCCCGGCCGGCGGATGACCACCAGGGTCCGGGACGGGTGCTCCTTGGACGCCTCGTTGGCCGCCCGGAGCGCGTCGTAGTGGTTGCCCTCGTCGGTGACGATGACCATGGTCAGCACCATGCCGACGGCCGGCGAGCCGGTCGTCCGACGGGCCCTGACCAGCGCGGAGTTGATCTGGCTCGACGTGGTGTCCGTGAGATCGATGTTCATGGTCGCCGCCAGCTCCGTCCGTCGCGCGCCAGCATGTCGTCGGCCGCCTTCGGGCCCCAGGTGCCGGCGGTGTACGGCTCCGGCTTGCCGTGGCTGGCCCAGTACTCCTCGACCGGGTCGAGGATCTCCCAGGAGCGCTCGACCTCCTGGTGCCGGGGGAAGAGGTTGGTGTCGCCGAGGAGCAGGTCGAGCAGCAGCCGCTCGTACGCCTCGGGGCTGGACTCCGTGAAGGACTCGCCGTAGGCGAAGTCCATCGTGACGTCCCGGATCTCCATCTGGGTCCCCGGCACCTTGGAGCCGAACCGCACGGTGATCCCCTCGTCCGGCTGCACCCTGATGACCAGGGCGTTCCGTCCCAGCTCCTGGGTGTCCGTGGTGTTGAACGGGGAGTAGGGGGCGCGCTGGAAGACCACCGCGATCTCCGTCACCCGCCGGCCGAGCCGCTTCCCCGTCCGCAGGTAGAACGGGACGCCGGCCCAGCGCCGGTTGTCGATCTCCAGCTTGATGGCCGCGTAGGTGTCGGTGACCGACGCCGGGTCGATCCCCTCCTCCTCCAGGTAGCCGGCGACCTTCTCGCCGCCCTGCCAGCCGGCCGCGTACTGCCCGCGCACCGTGTGCCGGCCCAGGTCGGCCGGCAGGTTCACCGCGTTCAACACCTTGAGCTTCTCGGTGACCAGGGTGTCGGCGTCGAACGAGGAGGGCTCCTCCATCGCCGTCAGCGCCAGGAGTTGCAGCAGGTGGTTCTGGATGACGTCGCGCGCGGAGCCGATGCCGTCGTAGTACCCGGCCCGGCCGCCGATGCCGATGTCCTCGGCCATGGTGATCTGGACATGGTCCACGTAAGAGCGGTTCCACAGCGGCTCGAACATGGTGTTGGCGAAGCGCAGCGCCAGGATGTTCTGGACCGTCTCCTTGCCCAGGTAATGGTCGATCCGGAACACCTCGTGCGCCGGGAAGACGTCGTGCACCACCCGGTTCAGCTCCTGCGCGGAGGCCAGATCGTGCCCGAAGGGCTTCTCGATCACGGCCCGCCGCCAGCTGTCCCCCGGCCCCTCCGAGAGCTGGTGCTTCTTCAACTGCCGCACCACCGTGGGGAAGAACTTGGGCGGCACCGAGAGGTAGAACGCGAAGTTCCCTCCCGTGCCCCGCTCCTTGTCCAACTCCTCGATCGTGCCGCGCAGCCGGGTGAACGCGTCGTCGTCGTCGAAGGTGCCCTGGACGAAGCGCATCCCCTCGGCGAGCTGCCGCCAGACCTCCTCGCGGAACGGGGTCCTGGCGTGCTGCTTGACCGAGTCGTGCACCACGCGGGCGAAGTCCTCGTCCGCCCAGTCCCGACGGGCGAAGCCGACCAGGGAGAACCCCGGCGGAAGCAGCCCGCGGTTGGACAGGTCGTAGACGGCCGGCATGAGTTTCTTGCGGGAGAGGTCGCCGGTGACCCCGAAGATGACCAGGCCCGACGGCCCCGCGATGCGGGGCAGTCGGCGGTCCTGGGCGTCACGCAGCGGGTTGGTCTCGGGCTCGATACCGCTCACCTGAGACTCAACCCTCCTCGCCGGCCAGGCGCTCCAGCTCCGCCTTGGTCGACTCCAGCAGCCCGACCCAGGCGGTCTCGAACTTCTCCACGCCCTCGTCCTCCAGCAGCTGCACCACGTCGGCGTAGTCGACGCCGACCGCGGCCAGCGCGTCGAGGTCGGCGCGTGCCTGCTCGTAGGTGCCGGCGACGGTGTTCCCGGCGATCTCGCCGTGGTCCTCCGTGGCCTTGAGGGTGGCCTCGGGCATCGTGTTGACGGTGCCGGGGGCCACCAGCTCGGTGACGTAGAGGGTGTCCGGGTAGTTCGGGTCCTTCACGCCGGTCGAGGCCCACAGCGGACGCTGCACGTTGGCACCGGCCCGGGCCAGGGCCTGCCACCGGTCGGCGGCCACGACCTCCTCGAACGCCTGGAACGCCAGCCGGGCGTTGGCCACCGCGGCCTTGCCCCGCAGCGCCTCGGCCTCGGGGGCGCCGAGCGCGGTCAGCCGCTTGTCGATCTCGGTGTCCACCCGGGAGACGAAGAACGACGCCACCGAGTAGATCTTGTCCAGTTCGAGGCCGCGGGCCTGGGCCTGCTCAAGGCCCTTCTGGTAGGCGTCCATCACCTCGCGGTACCGGTCCAGCGAGAAGATCAGCGTGACGTTGACGCTGATACCCCGCCCGATGGTCTCGGTGATGGCGGGCAGCCCGGCCTTGGTGGCCGGGATCTTGATGAACGTGTTGGGACGGTCGACCAGCCAGGCCAGCTGCTTGGCCTCGGCGATGGTCGCCCGGGTGTGGTGTGCCAGCCGTGGGTCCACCTCGATCGAGACCCGGCCGTCCAGCCCGCCGGTCGCGTCGTACACCGGGCGCAGCACGTCGGCCGCGTCCCGGACGTCGGCGGTGGTGATCATGCGCACCGCCTCCTCGACCGTGACCCCGCGCGCGGCCAGGTCGGCCAACTGCTCCTCGTAGCCGTCGCCGTGCGAGATCGCCTTCTGGAAGATGGTCGGGTTGGTCGTCACGCCCACCACGTGCTGCTGGTCGAGCAGCTCCGCGAGGTCGCCCGACGAGATCCGACGGCGGGACAGGTCGTCCAGCCAGATCGCGACACCCTCCTCGGAGAGGCGCTTGAGTGCGTCAGTCATGGAATTTCGCGTCTCCTGCTGTCGTGTGTGTCGGTGTCAGCGCTCGGCGGCGGCCAGGGATTCCCGCGCGGCGGCCGCCACGGCCTCCGGGGTGATGCCGAACTCGCGGTAGAGGGTCTGGTAGTCGGCCGAAGCGCCGAAGTGCTCAAGCGACACCACCCGACCGGCCTGGCCGACATACCGGTGCCAGGTGAGACCGACACCGGCCTCGACCGCGACCCTGGCGCGCACCTCGGGCAACAGCACATGATCCCGGTACGCCTGCTCCTGCTCCTCGAACCACTCGGCGCAGGGCATCGACACCACCCGAGTGGGCACCCCGGCGGCCTGCAGCTCGGCCCGGGCGGCCACCGCCAGCGACACCTCGGAGCCGGTGCCGATCAGGATCACCCGCGGTGCGCCGCCCTCCGCCTCGGTGTGCACGTAGCCACCCCTGGCGGTGTCCTCGTTGGCCGGGTAGGTCGGCACGTTCTGGCGGGTCAGCGCCAGGCCGTGCGGGGCGGGCGCGGCGCCGTGCCGGCGGAGGATCTCCCGCCAGGCGATGGCCGTCTCGTTGGCGTCGGCCGGGCGCACCATGTTGAGCCCGGGGATGGCGCGCAGCGCGGCCAGGTGCTCCACCGGCTGGTGGGTCGGGCCGTCCTCGCCGAGACCGATGGAGTCGTGCGTCCAGACGTAGGTGACCGGCAGCTTCATCAGGGCCGCCAGCCGGACCGCGGGGCGCATGTAGTCCGAGAAGACCAGGAACGTGCCGCCGTAGATCCGGGTGTTGCCGTGCAGCGCCACGCCGTTCATCGCCGAGCCCATGGCGTGCTCACGGATACCGAAGTGCACCGTGCGGCCGTACGGGTCGGCCTCCGACAGCGGGTTGTCCCCCGGCAGGAAGGAGGAGTTCGCGTCGATCGTGGTGTTGTTGGAGCCGGCCAGGTCGGCGGAGCCGCCCCACAGCTCGGGCAGCACCCCGCCCAGCCGCTTGAGCACCTGCCCGGAGGCCTTGCGGGTGGCCACGTCGGTGCCCGGCTCGAAGGTCGGCAGCGACTGCTCCCAGCCCTCCGGCAGCTCCCCGGCCTGGACCCGGTCGAACAGCGCGGCCCGCTCCGGGTTCGCCGCGCGCCAGCCGACCAGCTGCTTCTCCCAGTCGGCGCGGGCCGTCTGGCCGCGCTCCACGGCGGTCCTGGCGCGGGTCAGCACCTCGGGCGCGACCGCGAAGTGCGCCTCCGGGTCGAAGCCCAGCACCTGCTTGGTGGCGGCCACCTCGGCGGCGCCGAGCGCCGAGCCGTGCGCGGCCTCGGTGTTCTGCGCGTTGGGCGCGGGCCAGGCGATGATCGACCGCGCGGCGATGATCGACGGCCGGTCGGTGACGGCCTGGGCGGCCAGGAACGCCTCGTGCAGCGCGGCCGGGGCCAGGTCGCCGTTCTCCTGCGGGGCGACCCGCTGCACGTGCCAGCCGTAGGACTCGAAGCGCGCCAGCACGTCCTCGGAGAAGGCGGTCTGGGTGTCGCCCTCGATGGAGATGTGGTTGTCGTCGTAGAGCAGGACCAGGTTGCCCAGCCGCTGGTGGCCGGCGAGCGAGGCGGCCTCGGCGGCCACGCCCTCCTGGAGGCAGCCGTCGCCGGCGATGACCCAGACGGTGTGGTCGAACGGGGAGGTGCCGGGGGCCGCCTCCGGGTCGAAGAGGCCACGCTCGTAACGGGCGGCCATCGCCATGCCCACCGCGTTGGCCACGCCCTGGCCCAGCGGGCCGGTCGTGGTCTCCACCCCGACCGTGTGGCCGAACTCCGGGTGCCCCGGGGTGCGCGAGCCCCAGGTCCTGAAGGACTTCAGATCCTCCAGCTCCAGGCCGTAGCCCGCGAGGTAGAGCTGGATGTAGAGGGTCAGGCTGGAGTGCCCGACGGAGAGCACGAAACGGTCCCGGCCGGCCCAGTCGGGGGTCGACGGGTCGTGCCGCATCAGCTTCTGGAAGAGCAGATAGGCGGCGGGTGCCAGACTCATAGCCGTGCCCGGATGGCCGTTGCCGACCTTCTGCACGGAGTCCATGGCCAGGACGCGGGCTGTGTCAACGGCCCGCTGGTCCAGTTCGGTCCATTCGAGATCTGAGGTCGTCGGCTTGCTGCTCACCCTGCGTCAGGGCTCCTCTCCGGCGGTATATAGCTGGTGACATGACATTTCCGCCTGGCGGCGGAGTCTTCTCACCCGGCCGAGTCGAGCCTACCTCTGGCCAGGACAGCGCCTCCCGGTCGCTCGGCCCTTCCGCCGGTCGAAAGACTTTCGACCACGGGACGAGGTCGGTCGGCGCCACACGGCACCCCCCGCGACAGGGGGAACGGGGTGGGCGACTAAAGTGACGCGGTATGTGCGGACCTCGTCGTCCGGCCGGGCGCCGGCCGAGGCCCGCCGAGACCACCGGCGGCGTCACCTGCCCTTCCGGGGCGGCAGGCGCCTTCCGATCGCTGATGTCGCACATCCAGAGGTGCCCGTGACGGCCGTTGATTCCCGCCCAGTGGCTGGGTCCGCTTCGGGCTCGCACTGTTGGACGACGGGAGATCGGATCAAGGCCTTCGTCGCTCTGACGAAGCCCCGGATCATCGAGCTGCTGCTGATCACCACCGTGCCGGTCATGTTCCTGGCCGCGCAGGACGTCCCCGACCTGTGGCTGGTGCTGGCCACCTGCCTCGGCGGCTACCTGTCGGCCGGCGGCGCCAACGCGCTGAACATGTGGTACGACCGGGACATCGACGCGCTGATGGAGCGCACCCGGAACCGCCCGCTGGTCACCGGGGTCGTCTCGCCGCGGGAGTGCCTCGCCTTCGGCCTGACGCTGACCGTGGTCTCCACCGTCTGGTTCGGCCTGACGGTCAACTGGATGTCGGCCGGGCTGGCCCTCGGCGCGCTGCTCTTCTACGTCGTCGGCTACACGATGCTGCTGAAGCGGCGCACCAAGCAGAACATCGTGTGGGGCGGCATCGCCGGCTGCATGCCGGTGCTGATCGGCTGGTCCTCGGTGACCGGCGAGGTCTCCTGGGCCGCCGTGATCCTCTTCCTGGTGATGTTCTTCTGGACGCCGCCGCACTACTGGCCGCTGTCCATGAAGGTCAAGGACGACTACGCCAGGGTCGGCGTGCCGATGCTGCCCGTGGTCGCCGGCAACCGCGCGGTCGCCCGGCAGATCGTGGTCTACAGCTGGGTGATGGTCGCGATCTCGCTGCTGCTCTGGCCGCTGGGCTACACCGGCTGGTTCTACCCCGTGGTGGCGGTGGCGGCCGGCGCCTGGTGGCTCTGGGAGGCGCACGCGCTGCACGCCCGCGCCCGGGCCGGGGCGACCGGAGCGAAGCTCAAGGAGATGCGGCTCTTCCACTGGTCCATCACCTACGTCTCACTGCTCTTCCTCGCGGTGGCCATCGACCCGTTCCTCCGCTGACCCGACACCACCCACCGCGCCCTACCGGCGGGTAGCATACGGGCCATGACTGACACCGCGGAGAACACCGAGCCTGGTTCGGTCCCCGAGGAGGCCGGCCACGACCGCGCGACCGAGCGTCGGATCGCGCGGGTGGCCCGCCGGCTGACCGCGTTCACCGGTCGGCACGGGTCGGGCACCGAGGGGCAGATCAGCTATCTGGGGGCGCGCGGCTACCGGCTGGTGCTGGTCGGCCAGGACGGCGCCTTCGGCGACCAGGTGGCGGCCAGCGAGGAGATCCTCACCCGGGCCGCCGAGCGGGCCGGGGTGCCGTTGCGGGACGCCTTCGACGGGGAGCTGGCGGCGCGGGTCCGCACCGGGCCCTACGAGTGGTCCCGGATGGCGGGGTCGCAGCTCGGCGGCGAGGCCAACCAGGGCTGAGCCGGTGGGCGCCCGCCGGCGCACGGGTGACTGTCAGTGGTGTGGTGCACCATGTCGGTCATGAGTAGGCGCGTCGCTGTCGAAGAGGCCATTCCGGTGCTGTGGGTGCGGGAGGTGGCCGCCGTGCTCGGCTGGTATCTCCGGCTCGGCTTCGGACTCCGCTGGGAGCACCGCTTCGAGCCCGGGCTGCCCGTCTTCGCCGAGCTGGGCCGTGGTCCGCTGCGGCTGTTCCTCTCCGAGCACGAGGGGGACGCCAGGCCCGGCGGCCTGGTCTACCTCAGGCTGGCCGATCTTGACGCGGTGGCCGAGGAGTTCGGGGTGCCCGTCCGTGCGGAGCCCTGGGGGCGGGAGCTGGAGTTGACCGACCCGGCCGGGAACCGGCTGCGCATATCCGATCCCCAGGACGACCAGGCGGTCTGAGCCCCGGGGGAGCGGGCCGTCGCCGGCCCCGGCGGGGCGAGTCGGTCAGTCCAGCGGCTTGCGGGCGATGACGACGCCGAAGCTGGTCCACCGCCCGGCGTCCACGCGCAGGGTCGTGGGGTCGCCCTCGGGATCGGTCTTGGCGAAGGGGTCGTGGCGGGCGAACTCGTCCCACCAGGCGGTGGCGTCGGCGGCGTACTCGGCGTGGACGATCTCGAAACCGGCCTCGGTTACCTGGGAGACGGTGGTGGTCAGGTCGCTGAAGCAGGCGGCCCAGGAGAACTCCCCACGCGTCACGTAGGGGCGTAGGTCCTCGGGGATGGGCACCTCCAGGTGCATCGGCTCGCCGAGGCCGAACACCCCACCCGGGCGGAGGATCCGAAGGATCTCGCCCAACGCGGCCTGGTAGCCATCCCGGCCCTCCAGGGCGCGGATCATCTCCAGGGCGGTGGTGGAGTAGGCGAAGTCGAAGGCGCCGGTGGCACATCCGGTCTCCGGCACGCCGGCCCTGAGCGCGAGCACGCGGTCCGCCACGCCCCAGGAGCGGGCGTTGTCGATGACGTGCTCCACCATCGGGCGGCCGTCCTCCCGGTCCTCCCAGGGGTCCAGGGCGAGCGCGGTGACCTGGTACTCCCTGGCGAGAAAGCAGGTCTGGAGGCCGCGGTTGGAGCCGATGTCGACCAGGGTGGCCCCGGCCCGCAGGCCCATCGCCTCCGCCATGTGCTCGGCCAGCCGCAGCCCGCCGGGGCCGCTGCACTGGGCGTAGACGTGATCGAGATCGGGGTAGGCGTCGGCCCGGCGGTGACGGGAGTTGTTGTCGTGCATGAGGAGAGGCTCTCCCCGGCGTCGGCCGATCGCAACGGAATTGGCCGGGTGGGCACCGGTCGGCGCCGAGGCCACCCGGTGCTGGTGCCGGGCCGCCTCAGGAGGCCTTGGCCAGCGTGGGGGCGGTCGCGGGCGGGTCGGTCGGCTGGACGTCCGAGCGCTCCCGGACGGCCAGCAGCAGCCGCAGCATGCAGATCCACATCAGGGTGGCCCCCAGCAGGTGCGCCCCGACCAGCACCTCGGGCTCGTCCAGGAAGTACTGCACGTAGCCGATCACGCCCTGGGCGAGCAGCACGATCACCAGCTCCCTGGCCCTGGCCACCACCGCCGGCGGCGAGTCCAGCACCCGCAGCCCCAGCCAGATGGCCACCGCGCCCAGCACCACCAGCCAGGCGAGCGCGGAGTGCAGCCGGGTGATGACCTCCCAGTCGAACGGCATCCGCTCGATGTCGCTGTCGTCGCCGGCGTGCTTGCCCGAGCCGGTCACCCCGGTGCCCACGATCACCAGCGCGGCGGCGGCCAACGTCAGCCCCCACACGGCGCGCCGCAGTGGCGGCCCCACCAGCGGCCGCGGCGGTCCGTCGCCCTCCCGGGCCCGCACCCAGGCGAGGGTCGTCACGGTGACCAGCGCGGTGGCGGCCAGGAAGTGCCCGGCCACGATGAACGGGTTCAGCTCCGTCAGCACCGTAATTCCGCCGACCACCCCGTTGGCGGCCACCACCCAGAACTGCGCCCAGCCCAGCCGGGTCAGCGAGCGCCGCTCCGGCTTGGCCGACCTGGCGGCCACGATGAACCAGCCGACGGCGGCAGAGACCACGTAGGTCATCATCCGGTTGCCGAACTCTATGGCGCCGTGGAAGCCCATCTCCGTGGTCGCGACCAGGCTCTCGTCGCTGCACTTGGGCCAGGTGTCGCAGCCGAGTCCGGAGCCGGTCAGCCGGACCGCGCCGCCGGTGACCACGATGACGACGCTCATCACCAGCGCGGCGAGCGCGGCTCGGCGCACCGTCCCGGGTCGGGGAGTCCAGCGGGCGGCCACAAAGGCGAGGGGGTTTCGCACGACTTCCTTGAGCACCCGCTCATCGTAGGCCCCCGCTTGTGCGCGGATTCACGAGCCCCACCGGAAGCCGCCGCGACGCCTACTCCCAGCGGAAGAAGCGGGCCGCCAGCCCCAGCCCGAGCACGGACCAGCCGGCCAGCACCGCCACGTCGGCCATCTCCGGCCAGCCGCCCTCCCGCAGCACCTCGCGCAGCCCGTCGGCCAGCGCCGGGACCGGCAGCAGCTCCAGCGCCACACGCAGCCCGTCCGGGTACTCGGTGAGCGGGACCACCACCCCGCCGAAGAAGAGCAGCAACACGAAGAGCAGGTTGGCGGCGGCCAGCGTCGCCTCGGCCCGCAGCGTGCCCGCCATCAGCAGCCCGAGGCCGGAGAGCGCGGCCGTGCCCAGCAGCATCAGCCCCACGACGGCCAGGGGGTTCCCCCGGGGCGACCAGCCGAGCGACAGCGCCACCACGCTCAGCAGCGCGGCCTGGAGCAGCAGGGTGACCAGCACCGCCCCGGTCTTCCCGAGCAGCAGCGCCCAGCGCGGCAGGGGGGAGACGCCGAGCCGCTTCAGCACCCCGTAGCGGCGCTCGTACCCGGTGGCGATGGCCTGTCCGGTGAAGGCGGTGGCGAGCACCGCCAGCGCCAGCACGCCGGGGGCCAGGAAGTCGATCCGGTCTCCGGGACCGGTGTCGATCAGGTCGACGGAGCTGAAGAGCGCCAGCAGCAGCGCCGGGATGATCATGGTGAGCAGCAGCTGCTCCCCGTGCCGCAGCAGCATCCGGGTCTCCAGCGCCGTCTGGGCCAGGATCATCCGGGGCAGTGGGGCGGCGCCCGGGCGTGGGGTGTGGCGGCCGGTGTCGGCGGTCATCGGAGTTCCCTGCCGGTCAGTTCGAGAAAGACGTCCTCCAGGGTGTGCCGCCGGGTGGTGATCCGGTCGGCCAGCACCCCGTGCTGGGCGCACCAGGCGGTCACCGTGGCCAGCAGCCGGGGCCCCACGTCGCCGGTGATCCGGTAGCTCCCCGGCGTGGGCTCGGTGACCTCGCTGTCGTCCGGCAGCGCGGCGCGCAGCGAGGCCAGGTCGAGGCCCGGGCGGCCGGCGAAGCGCAGCACGTCGGCGTCGCCGCCCCGGCACAGCTCGGCCGGGCTGCCGTCCGCGATCACCCGGCCGCCGTCCAGGATCGCGACTCGGTCGGCCAGCTCCTCGGCCTCGTCCATCAGGTGGGTGCTCAGCACCACGGTGACGCCGTCCGTCCGCAGCTCCCGGACCAGCTCCCAGGTCGCCTGCCTGGCCTGTGGGTCGAGCCCGGCCGTCGGCTCGTCGAGGAAGACCAGCTCGGGGCGGCCGACCACGGCCATGGCCAGGGCGAGCCGCTGGCGCTGGCCGCCGGAGAGTCGGCGGTACGGCGTGCGGCCGCAGGAGCCGAGGCCGAGGCGCTCGCTGAGCGCGGCGACATCGAGGGGGTGGGCGTAGAGGCTGGCGATGTGCCGCAGCATCTCCCCGGCGCGCGCGCCGGGGTACACGCCCCCCTCCTGCAACATCACACCGATGCGGGAGCGCAGCGCCGCCCCTTCGGCCACCGGGTCAAGACCGAGCACCCGCAGCCGCCCGGCGTCCATCCGCCGGTAGCCCTCACAGGCCTCGATCGTGGTGGTTTTGCCGGCTCCGTTGGGCCCCAGCACGGCCGTCACCGAGTGGGCCGGCACGGTCAGGTCGAGGCCGTCCACGGCCGTCCGCTCTCCGTACCGTTTGACCAGTCCGACCGCCTCGACCGCCGGTGGAGCCCCCGCGCTACGCATGGGGGGAGTCTAGGTCGGCTCGCGCGGCCGGCCGTCGCCCGGGTGCGCGCGGGCCGCTCGCCCGGGCGTTCGGCCGGGCGGGCCGGGCCAGTCGGTGGGCGGGCCGGGCCGGCCCGTTGCCCCTGCCGCCAAAGCCCCCTGGCCCCTGCCCCGGCCTGCCCCGGCCCCCTAGCCTCGCTGCCCGTGGGGCGACGCGCCGCGGGTGGCCGCCGGCACGGCGGGGACCGTCACTCCCGGGAAGCACTCGCCGACGCGCCGCCAGCCCCGTGTCCCGGCCCCGGTGCCCCTCCCGCCCCCACCCGGGGCCCCGGTGCGCCCTCGCGAGCCAGGGAGGAGGGGGCGGCCATCCGGTTAGGGTCGCCTTACGTGATGTACTGCATCCAGGCTGGTCAGCACGCGGCTTGCTCGCCTCGCCGGAATTACGCAACAATGACGTTGTGAAAAACGGGAGCGACCGGCGCGAGACCCCGATGGCCAGCCGTGCCACCGGTGGCTCCGCGCTGCCCACCGCGCCCGACGAGCAGTCGAACACGCGCCGCCGGGTCGCCCGCTCCATCCTGGACCACGGGCCCTCCACCGCCGCGCAGCTGGCCGAGCGGCTGGGGCTGACCCAGGCCGCCGTCCGCCGCCACCTGGACGCGCTGGTCGCCGACGCGCTGGTGGAGCCCCGGGAGAAGCGGGTCTACGGCTCGCGCGGCCGGGGCCGTCCGGCCAAGGCCTTCGCCATCACCGACCTCGGTCGGGACGCCTTCGACCAGGCCTACGACGAGCTGGCCGTGGAGGCGCTGCGCTGGATCGAGCGTGCCGCCGGCGGCGGCGAGCGCGGTGCCGCCGCCGTGCTGGACTTCGCCAGGGCGCGGGCCGCGGCCCAGGCCGAGCGGTATCGTTCGCTGGTGGAGCGGGTCCCGCCGAAGGAGCGGGCCAGGGCGCTGGCCGAGGCGCTCTCGCGGGACGGCTACGCGGCCGCGGCGCGCGAGGTGGCGACGCCGGCCGGGGAGCAGCTCTGCCAGCACCACTGCCCGGTGGCGCACGCGGCGGCCTCGTTCCCCCAGCTCTGCGAGGCGGAGACCGAGGTCTTCTCCGAGCTGCTGGGCAGCCACGTGCAGCGGCTGGCGACGATCGCGCTCGGCGACGGCGTCTGCACCACCTTCGTGCCCCACACCTCGGCCGCCGCCCCGGCGGAGAGCGGCCGGTCGGCTGACGCCCCGCGTGTCAGGGGGCGGCCGGCCGACAGTTCCACGCACCGCACCGTCACACCGCCCAAGACCACCGCACAAGCACGCATCGCCGGGAGGAACCCCGCATGACTTCCCCTACGGAGACCGCCCACCCCGAGTTGGAGGGGCTGGGTACCTACGAGTACGGCTGGGCCGACTCCGACGCGGCTGGTGCCACCGCCAAGCGGGGCCTGTCCGAGGACGTCGTCCGTGACATCTCGGGCAAGAAGTCCGAGCCCGAGTGGATGCTCAGGATGCGGCTGAAGGCGCTCAAGCTCTTCGGCAGGAAGCCCATGCCGACCTGGGGCTCCGACCTGAGCGGCATCGACTTCGACAACATCAAGTACTTCGTGCGGTCCACCGAGAAGCAGGCCCAGAGCTGGGAGGACCTGCCGGAGGACATCAAGAACACCTACGACAAGCTGGGCATCCCCGAGGCGGAGAAGCAGCGGCTGGTCGCGGGTGTCGCGGCACAGTACGAGTCGGAGGTCGTGTACCACCAGATCCGCGAGGACCTGGAGAAGCAGGGCGTGATCTTCCTGGACACGGACACCGCGCTGCGGGAGCACCCGGAGCTGTTCCAGGAGCACTTCGGCACCGTGATCCCCTCCGGTGACAACAAGTTCTCCGCGCTCAACACGGCGGTCTGGTCCGGTGGCTCGTTCATCTACGTCCCGCCGGGCGTGCACGTCGACATCCCGCTCCAGGCCTACTTCCGGATCAACACGGAGAACATGGGCCAGTTCGAGCGGACGCTGATCATCGTCGACGAGAACGCCTACGTGCACTACGTCGAGGGCTGCACCGCCCCGATCTACCAGTCGGACTCGCTGCACTCGGCGGTCGTGGAGATCATCGTGAAGAAGGGCGGCCGCTGCCGCTACACGACCATCCAGAACTGGTCGAACAACGTCTACAACCTGGTGACCAAGCGGGCCGTCGCGCACGAGGGCGCCACCATGGAGTGGGTCGACGGCAACATCGGCTCCAAGGTCACCATGAAGTACCCGGCGATCTACCTGATGGGCGAGCACGCCAAGGGCGAGACGCTCTCCGTCGCCTTCGCCGGCGAGGGCCAGCACCAGGACGCCGGCGCCAAGATGGTGCACATGGCGCCCAGGACCTCGTCCAACATCGTCTCCAAGTCGGTGGCCAGGGGCGGCGGCCGGACCTCCTACCGCGGGCTGATCGAGATCGCCGAGGGCGCCGAGGGCTCGAAGTCCAACGTGCTCTGCGACGCGCTGCTGGTGGACACGGTCTCCCGGTCCGACACCTACCCCTACACCGACGTCCGCGAGGACGACGTGACCATGGGGCACGAGGCGACGGTCTCCAAGGTCAGCGACGACCAGCTGTTCTACCTGATGAGCCGGGGTCTGTCGGAGGACGAGGCGATGGCGATGATCGTGCGCGGCTTCGTCGAGCCGATCGCCAAGGAGCTGCCGATGGAGTACGCCCTGGAGCTGAACCGGCTGATCGAGCTGCAGATGGAAGGCGCGGTCGGCTGACCGGCCGTCTTCTCCGAGCCACCCGACGTGGTCTGGCGCCGCGCACCTCACGGCCCCGGCCCTGAATCAAGAGAGCGAGCACGACGACACCCATGGCTGAGGCCCAGAGTATGCCCGGTGCCGACAGCGCAGGAGAGGCGGTCGCGGCGGCCGTCGAGTCCTCCGTGGTCACCCGGACGAGCGCGCCGCCGTCCTTCGACGTGGCGGACTTCCCCGTGCCGAACGGCCGTGAGGAGGAGTGGCGGTTCACTCCTCTGGACCGGCTGCGGGGCCTGCACGACGGCACCGCCACGGCGGACGGCTCGGTGAAGGTCGAGCTGTCCGCGCCCGAGGCGGTCACCACCGAGACGGTGGGTCTCGACGACCCCCGCGTCGGGCGCGCGGGCACGCCGGCCGACCGGGTCACCGCCCAGGCCTTCAGCTCGGTGGAGAAGGCCACCGTGATCTCGGTGCCCAGGGAGACGGTGCTCAGCGAGCCGGTGCGGCTCAGCCTGCACGGCGAGGGCGGGGTCTCCTTCGGGCACACGGTCTTCGACATCGGCGCCTTCGCCGAGGTCGTGCTGGTGCTGGACCACACGGGCGACACCGTGCGGGCCGCCAACGTCGAGTTCCTGGTCGGGGACGGTGCCAAGCTCACCGTGGTCTCCGTGCAGGACTGGGCGGACACCGCGGTGCACGTCACCCAGCACAACGTGCTGGTCGGCCGGGACGCCTCGGTCAAGTCGATCGTGGTCACCTTCGGCGGCGACGTGGTCCGGGTCCACCCCCGGGTCAGCTACGCGGGGCCCGGCGGTGAGGCCGAGCTGTACGGCGTCTACTTCACCGACGAGGGGCAGCACCAGGAGCACCGGCTGCTGGTCGACCACAACGCGCCCAACTGCCGCAGCAACGTGGCCTACAAGGGCGCCCTCCAGGGCGAGACCGCCCGCGCGGTGTGGATCGGCGACGTGGTGATCAGGGCCCAGGCCACCGGCACCGACACCTACGAGCTGAACCGCAACCTGGTGCTGACCGACGGTGCCCAGGTGCACTCGGTGCCGAACCTGGAGATCGAGACCGGCGAGATCGTCGGCGCCGGCCACGCCTCGGCGACCGGCCGTTTCGAGGACGAGCAGCTGTTCTACCTGATGGCCCGGGGCATCCCGGCCGACGAGGCCCGCCGCCTGGTGGTGCGCGGCTTCTTCGCCGAGCTGGTCCAGCAGATCGGCGTGCCGGACGTCGAGGAGCGGCTGATCGCCAAGCTGGAGGCCGAGCTGGCGGAGTCCATCGGATGAGCGCCGTCGACTTCCAGCCGGTCTGCGCGCTGGGGGACCTCGCCGACGACACCCCGCGCCGGGTGGAGATCGCCGGCACCCCGGTCGCCGTGGTCCGCACCGAGGGCGAGGTGTTCGCGGTCAGCGACATCTGCTCGCACGCGAACGTCTCGCTGTCCGAGGGCGAGGTGGAGAACTGCCAGATCGAGTGCTGGCTGCACGGCTCCAGCTTCGACCTGCGCACCGGCAAGCCCTCCGGCCCGCCGGCCACCCGCCACATCCCCACCTACCCCGTCAAGATCGAAGGAGAGGGCCCGGCGGCGACCGTGCTCGTCTCCCTCACCCAGGAGTCCTGAGGCATCCCCATGGCAACGCTTGAGATCCACGACCTGCACGTCTCCGTCGAGACCGAGACCGGCTCCACCGAGATCCTGCGCGGTGTCGACCTGACCGTGAAGCAGGGCGAGACGCACGCCATCATGGGGCCGAACGGCTCCGGCAAGTCCACCCTGGCCTACTCGCTCGCCGGCCACCCGAAGTACACCGTGACCGGTGGCAGCGTGACGCTGGACGGCGAGGACGTCCTGGAGATGTCCGTCGACGAGCGCGCCAGGGCCGGCGTCTTCCTCGCCATGCAGTACCCGGTGGAGGTCCCCGGCGTCTCCGTCTCCAACTTCCTGCGCACCTCGGCCACCGCGATCCGGGGCGAGGCGCCCCGCCTGCGCACCTGGGTCAAGGAGGTCAAGGAGGCGATGGCGCGGCTGGAGATGGACCCCGCCTTCGCCGAGCGCAACGTCAACGAGGGCTTCTCCGGCGGCGAGAAGAAGCGCCACGAGATCCTGCAGCTGGAGCTGCTGCGGCCGAAGGTCGCCATCCTCGACGAGACCGACTCGGGCCTCGACATCGACGCGCTGCGGATCGTCTCCGAGGGCGTCAACCGGGTCCGCGAGACCGGTGAGGTCGGCACCCTGCTGATCACGCACTACACGCGCATCCTCCGCTACATCAAGCCGGACCACGTGCACGTCTTCGCCGGCGGCAAGATCGTGCGCTCCGGCGGCGCCGAGCTGGCCGACCAGCTGGAGGCGGAGGGTTACGAGCAGTACACCAAGGGGGCTGCCTCATGACCGACGGGCGCCCGGTGTCCGGTCTGCTGGACACCGAAGCCATCCGCAAGGACTTCCCGATCCTGGACCGCACGGTCCACGACGGGAAGCCCCTGATCTACCTGGACAACGCGGCCAGCTCGCAGAAGCCGCGCCAGGTGATCGACGCGCTGAGCGGCTACTACGAGCGGCACCACGCCAACGTGCACCGCGGGGTGCACGTGCTGGCGGAGGAGGCCACCGCTCTCTACGAGGGCGCCAGGGACAAGGTCGCCGCGTTCGTGAACGCGCCGAGCCGGGACGAGGTGGTGTTCACCAAGAACGCCTCGGAGTCGCTGAACCTGGTGGCCAACATGCTCGGGCTGGCCGACGAGCCGTACCGGGTGGACTCGGGTACCGAGATCGTCATCACCGAGATGGAGCACCACTCCAACATCGTGCCGTGGCAGCTGCTGGCGCAGCGCACCGGTGCCCAGCTGAAGTGGTTCGGGCTCACCGAGGACGGCCGGCTCGACCTGTCCCGGATCGACGAGGTGATCACCGAGCGGACCAAGGTCGTCTCGTTCGTGCTGGTCTCCAACGTGCTCGGCACGCTGAACCCGGTCGAGGCCATCGTCCGCCGGGCCCAGCAGGTCGGCGCGCTGGTGTTGATCGACGCCTCGCAGGCGGCGCCGCACATGCCGCTGGACGTGCAGGCCCTCCAGGCCGACTTCGTCGTCTTCACCGGCCACAAGATGTGCGGTCCCACCGGGATCGGCGTGCTCTGGGGCCGGCAGGAGCTGCTGGAGGACCTGCCGCCGTTCCTGGGCGGTGGCGAGATGATCGAGACCGTGACGATGAGCTCGTCCACCTACGCGCCGGCGCCGCACAAGTTCGAGGCCGGTACCCCGCCGATCGCCCAGGCGGTCGGGCTGGGGGCCGCGGTGGACTACCTCACCGGCATCGGCATGGAGCGGATCGCGGCGCACGAGCACGCGATCACCGCCTACGCGCTGGAGCGGCTGGCGGCGGTGCCCGGGCTGCGGATCATCGGCCCGACCACTCCGGAGGACCGGGGCGCGACGATCTCCTTCACGCTCGGCGACATACACCCGCACGACGTGGGCCAGGTGCTGGACGAGCAGGGTATCGCGGTCCGGGTCGGCCACCACTGCGCCCGGCCGGTCTGCCTGCGCTACGGAATTCCGGCGACCACGCGGGCGTCGTTCTATCTGTACTCCACGCCGGCCGAGGTGGACGCCCTGGCCGACGGGCTGGAGTACGTGCGTGGCTTCTTCGGGTGACCTGCCGGAGATGAGGATCGCGACGGGCGAGACCCGACGGATGAGAATCGGGACGAGGACGTGCAGCTGCAGTCGATGTACCAGGAAGTGATCCTGGACCACTACAAGAACCCGCATGGCCAGGGCCTGCGGGCGGGGGACGCCGAGGTCCACCACGTCAACCCGACCTGTGGGGACGAGATCACCCTGCGGGTCAGGTACGAGGGCGGGACCGTGGCGGACGTCTCCTACGAGGGCCAGGGCTGCTCGATCAGCCAGGCCAGCGCCTCGGTGCTGAACGAGCTGCTGGTGGGCAAGGAGCTGCCGCGGGCCCTGGAGATCCAGCGGACCTTCCTGGAGCTGATGCAGTCGCGTGGCCAGCTCACGCCGGACGACGCGATGGAGGAGCTGCTGGAGGACGCGGTGGCCTTCGCGGGAGTCTCCAAGTACCCGGCGCGGGTCAAGTGCGCCCTGCTGAGCTGGATGGCGTGGAAGGACGCCACGGCGCAGGCGGTGGGGGACGACGCGGTGCGGGGCGAGCAGCCGTGACATCCGAGGCGAACGAGAGAGGTGCTGTCGCATGACCGAGACCGAGACCGTCGCCACCCCGGCGAGCGAGGAAGAGGTCCGCGAGGCCATGATGGACGTGGTCGACCCCGAGCTGGGGATCGACGTGGTCAATCTGGGCCTGATCTACGGGGTGCACGTCGACGACGGCAATGTCGCGACCGTGGACATGACCCTGACCTCGGCGGCTTGTCCGCTGACCGACGTCATCGAGGACCAGGCGCGGTCGGCGACCGAGGGCCTGGTCAACGAGCTGAAGATCAACTGGGTCTGGATGCCGCCGTGGGGTCCCGACAAGATCACCGACGAGGGCCGCGACCAGCTGCGTGCCCTGGGGTTCAACGTCTGACCCCCGAGCCGGCGTGAGCCGGCCCGTGTGACGTGCCGAGGCCGTCCGTTCCCCCTGGGGGGAAGGGGCGGCCTCGGCTCTTCGGCGTGGTCGTGTGCTGGCGGTCCTGGGCGTTCCGGTCCGGCGGGGCACCGGTCAGGCGTGGTCCACCAACTGGGCGTGGCCCTTGACGCGGGCGCAGTGGGCGCAGCAGAAGAAGTGGCCGTCCTCGGTCTCCAGGCCGTGGCCCAGGATGCGGCAGTCGCAGTTCTCGCAGATGGGGGCCATTCGTTGGGCCGCGCACTCCAGGCTGTCGAAGACATGGACCTGACCGGCGGCGCGGACCTCGAAGGCCATGCGGTAGTCGTTGCCGCAGACCTCACACTGAGCCATCGTCGTTCACTCCCTCTCGCTTGTCCGACAAGCTGTCCGGTTCACCCTCCCCGGCGGGGCCGCCGGGCGGCGCGCGGCTCCCCGGTGGGGCGGGGCGGCTCACCCGCCCGGCGGGGGTGGCCTCCCGACGGCCAACGTTATGGACGGCTGTCCATAACGTTGTGTACCGTCGTCCACATGGCTTACCTGACGCTCGCCGGCGCCATCCTGCTGGAGGTCATGGCGACCACCCTGATGAAGTACAGCGACGGCTTCTCCAGACTCTGGCCCAGCGTCGGCTCGTTGGGCGGCTACGCGGTGGCCTTCGCGCTGCTCGCCCAGAGCCTGAAGACCCTGGATGTCGGCGCCGCCTACGCCATCTGGGCCGGCGTCGGCACCGCGCTGATCGCCACCATCGGGATGCTCTTCCTCAGTGAGCCGGCCACCCTGGCCAGGGTCGTCGGGGTCGCCCTGGTGATCGCCGGCGTGGTGGTGCTCAACCTCGGCGGGGCGCACTGATGGCCCGGCGGTACGACCCGGAGCGGCGGGAGCGGATCGTGGCGGCGGCCGTCCGGGTGCTGGAACACCGCGGGATCGGCGGGCTGACCCACCGCGCCGTCGCCGCCGAGGCCCAGGTGCCGCTCGGCTCGACCACCTACCACTTCGACGGCGGCGACGCGCTGCTGGTGGCCGCGCTGGAGCGGGTGAACGCCGACTGGCTCGGCGCGCTGGAACGCTGGATCACCGAGGTCGCCGCGCCGGCCAGGGACGCCGGGGCCCCGCTCGGCGACCACGTGGTGGCGCTGCTGGACGACTGGCTCGGCCCGCGCCGGGCGGCCACCGAGCTGCTCTACGAGCTGTACTTCGCCGGCCTCCAACGGCCCGCCCTGCGCCCGCTCGCCGCGCACTGCCTGGACGAGATGGTCCGGCTGGTCGAGCCGCTGGCCGGCGACCCGGCCACCGCCAGGGCGGCGATCGCGCTCCTCGACGGGATGGTGATCCAACAGCTGCTCAGCGGCCGACGGCAGTCGCCGGACGAGGTCCGGGCGACGTTGGGCCGGCTGTTCCCCGGGACGGGTTCGCGACCCGGCCCCGGCACCGGCTAGCGTCGGCACCATGACCGACGAGACCAACCGCACCACCACCGGCGCCGTCGCCGCCGGGCTCGCCACGCTCGCCGCCGACGGCACCGTGCTCGACACCTGGTTCCCCACGCCCGAACTGACCGAGGAGCCCGGCCCCGCCGGCACCGAACGACTCACCGCCGAGCGCGCCACCCTGCTGCTCGGCCCCGACGCCCCCGACGCGCTCGGCCCCGACCCGCGCCGGGGTGTCGAGGTGGTCGCCGTGCGCACGGTCATCTCCTCCGTCCAGGACAAGCCGCTGGACGCCCACGACGTCTACCTGCGGCTGCACCTGCTCAGCCACCGGCTGATCCGTCCGCACGGTCTCAACCTGGACGGCGTCTTCGCGCTGCTGGCCAACGTCGCCTGGACCACCATCGGGCCGGTGCCGGCCGCCGAGGTCGGCCGCGCCCAGCTCGCCGCCCGGGCCGCCGGCCAGAGCTTCGCCGTCACCAGTGTCGACAAGTTCCCCCGAATGACCGACTACGTGGTGCCCACCGGCGTCCGGATCGGCGACGCCGACCGGGTCCGGCTCGGCGCCCACCTGGCCGCCGGCACCACCGTGATGCACGAGGGCTTCTGCAACTTCAACGCCGGCACCCTCGGTTCCTCGATGGTGGAGGGGCGGATCAGCGCCGGCGTGGTGGTCGGCGACGGCTCCGACGTCGGCGGTGGCGCCTCGATCATGGGCACCCTCTCCGGCGGCGGCAAGGAGACCATCTCGATCGGCCAGCGCTGCCTGCTCGGCGCCCAGTCGGGCCTCGGCATCTCGCTCGGCGACGACTGCGTGGTGGAGGCCGGCCTCTACCTCACCGCGGGCACCCGGGTCACCCTGCCCGACGGCCAGGTGGTCAAGGCCCGTGAGCTGTCCGGCGCCAACGACCTGCTCTTCCGGCGGCACTCCACCACCGGCACCGTGCAGGCGCTGACCAGGTCCGGCAGCTGGGGCGGCCTCAACGAGGCGCTGCACAGCCACAACTGACCCGGCCGCGGCCCGGCCGCGGCCCGGTCGCCACCGTTCGCCGGTCCCCGTCGCCCGCCAGGCGGCGGGGACCGAGCCGTCGCGTCCGGCCCGGCCTATCGTTTCCCCGGGGCCGGCGGCTTGACCCTCGACCTGCTTCAGGCCCCAGGGTGAGCGACGTGGAGAGCGAAGATCTGGGCATCGGCGAGGTCGCCAGGGCGAGCGGACTGCCGGTCAGCGCCCTGCGGTTCTACGACGGGGCCGGCGTGCTCGTGCCGGCCTGGGTGGACCCGGCGACCGGCTACCGCCGCTACGCGCCCCGGCAGCTCGACGAGGCCCGGCTGGTCGCCGGCCTGCGTCGGGTGGGGATGCCGCTGGCCGACATCCGGCTGGCGCTGGCCGGCCACGCCGGCGGCGACCCGACGCTGACGGCACGGCTGCTGGCGGCCCACGTGCGCCGCCTGGAACTGGGCCTGGCCGCCGCCCGACAGGAACTCTCCCGACTGCACACCCTGGTCGCACCGAAGGAGAACCCCATGGCCGAGCCCCGCACGATCGGCGGCACCCTGACCCTGCCCGGCGCCGAACTGGCCGCCGCGCTGGACGCGGTCCGCTTCGCCGTCGGCTCCGATCCCGAACTTCCCTCGCTGCGGGGGGTGTTGTTCGACGTGGCGGACGGCGTCCTGCGCCTGGTCGCCACCGACCGGTTCCGGCTGGCGCTGGCCGGCGTCCCAGCCACCGGAGCCGGCGACGCGGCCGTACCCGCGGGCCGTGCCCTGGTGCCCGCCCCGCTGGTGGACGCGATGCGCGCGCTGCTCACCGACGCCAGCCGGGCCCGGCTGACGCTGGGCGGCGCCGAGGTCGCGCTGGACGTCGCCGGCCGGGTCGCCAGCGGGCCCACCCTGGACCACGAGTACCCGGACTACCGCCGGCTGGTCCGGCTGCCGGCCGGGCGGCGGGTCACCGTGGACCAGGTGGCGCTGCGTGCCGAGCTGGCCGCCGGCCCGGTCCGCGCGGAGCCGGGCGCGGCGGACGGGGCCCGGCACCACGTCAGCGTGCTCGCCGTCACGGAGGACGGCGGCCTGCGGCCGGTGGACGGGCCGGCCATCCCCGGCCAACAGCGGATCGGCGTCAACCGGGACTTCCTCGGCGAGGCGCTCGCCGCGCTGGCGACGGACCGGGTGGAGATCGAGGTCGGCGACCCCGTCGCGCCGTTGGCCATCCGACCGGCCGCCGGGCCCGGCGCGGCCGACCGGCTCACCCTGCTGATGCCCGTCCGCCTGGACGACTGACCGGCGGGGTGGCGCCCGGCCGCCCCGCCGGACCCGGACCAGAGTCCCGAGCCCGGGCCGGGCGACGGGCCGGCCCACCCGGCGACGGACGTCGGGCCCCGGCCCCGCTCGGCCCCGGCCCCGCTCGGGCCCGGCGCCGGCCCGGCGGTCAGGTCGCGGCGGTCAGCGCGGCGCGCAGCTCCGTGGCCAGCTGCTCGGTGAGCTCCGGGCCGGCGGGCAGCAGCGGCGGGCGGACCGGGCCGCCCGGCAGCCCGGCGGCCCGGAACAGCGCCTTGACCGCGACCGTTCCCGGCACGCTCCCGGTCAGCGCCGAGACCAGCGGCAGCAGGGCCAGGTGGCGCCGCGCCGCGGTCTCCGTCTCGCCCGCGGCGTACGCGTCCAGCACGGCCCTGACCTGCGGGCCCGCCACGTTCGCCGCCGTGCTGACCACGCCGCTGCCGCCGATGGCCAGCAGCGGGAGGTTCAGCTCCTCGCTCCCCGAGTAGTAGGCCAGGCCAGTCTCGGCGAGCACCAGGCCCGCCTTGAGCAGGTCGAAGGAGCAGTCCTTGACCGCGACGATCCGCGGGTGTTCGGCCAGCCGGCGCAGCGCGTCCAGGCTCAGCGCCGTGCCGTCGCCGGTGCGCGCCGGGATGTCGTAGAGCATCACCGGCAGTTCGGTGGCGTCGGCGACGGTCAGCAGATGCCGGGTGATCGCCTCCTGGGTCGGCCGCGAGTAGTAGGGCGTGACCACCAACAGGCCGTCGGCACCCGCCTGTTGCGCGGACCTCGCCAGCTCGACCGAGTGCCGGGTGTCGGCGGTGCCGACGCCCGCCACCACCAGCGCGTCGTCGCCGACGGCGCCCTTGACCGCCCGGACGAGGGTGGCCTTCTCGCCGTCGCTGGTGGTCGGCGACTCGCCGGTGGTGCCGTTGACCACCAGGGCGTCGCAGCCACCCCGGCGGGTCAGATGGCCGGCCAGCCGTTCGGCGCCGGCCGGGTCGAGGGCACCGTCCTCGGTGAAGGGGGTGATCATGGCGGCCGCACAGCGGCCCAGGGGTCCCAGACGCATGGCACGGAGTCTGGGCCCCCGGGGCCCTTCTGGTCCACTTCGTAGTGCTGCGCGGCACGCTTCAGTGATGCTTAACCGTGCCGGCCGCCGTCACGGACGGAAGCGCAGCACCTGCGGGTCGTGGTCGCTGGCCTGGTCGGCGAACTCCGCGTTGATGTGCACCACGTCGAGTTCGTAGCGGCGGATGGCCGGCGAGACCAGCGTCTGGTCGAGCACCTGCGCGTTGCCGTCGAAGACGTAGGTGTAGCGCTCCCACGGCGGCAGCGAGTCGAGGGTGTTCTCCAGCAGGCCGTCGGCGGTCAGTTCGGCGACCGTGGCGGAGAACTCGAAGTCGTTCAGGTCGCCCAGCACCACCACGTTCGCCGGCCGGCGGGCACCGTCGACCTCGTGCACCTCGCGCACGAACTCCCGCACCGCCCTGGCCTGTTCCAGCCGCTGCCGCTCCGAACCGCGGTCCGGCGGCTGGAAGCGGCCGTGCGCCGGTTGGTCGCCGCCCTTGGAGGCGAAGTGGTTGGCCACCACCAGCACCGTCTCGCCGCGGAACCGGAACTCGCCGACCAGCGGCTTGCGGCTGTCCGTCCACGCCTCGTCGGCGGGCGCGATCCGGCCGGGGGAGTGGCTCAACGTGGCCCGCCCGCCGCGCGTCACCACCTCGGTCGGGGTGTCCGCGTCCGCGCCCGGCCGGTCCACGAAGGACACCCGCTCCGGGTTGAAGAGCAGCACGTTGCGGATGTTGCCGCCCGGCTGCCCGCCGTCCGCGCCGTCCGCCGGGTCCACCCCGCGCCATGCGTAGCGCGGGCCGCCGGCGGCGACCACCGCCTCGGTGAAGAGCCGGAGCGTCTCCTCCGCCGACACCGTGCCGTCGTCGGTCGGCCCGCTGTCGTCCTGGATCTCCTCGACGGCCAGGACGTCCGGCGCGGCGAGGTTCTCCACCACGGCGGTGGCCAGCCGCTCGAACTTCTCCGCCGGGTCGCCCGGGTGGAGGTTCTCCACGTTGTAGGCCGCGATCGCCAACTCGCCGCCCCGCTGCGGCCGGGTCCGCTCCCGCTCCAGACCGCCGTCGCCGACCACGCCCAACTCCCGGGCGGCCAGCGTGTACCCACCGAACGAGTCGTAGTCCAGCGGGCCGGTGGTGCGGCCGTCGAGCCGGTCGCCCACGTTCGCCTCGGGGAACGGCCGCTCGGCGTAGGGGATCAGTGACTCGACCTTCAGCCGGCCCGGGTTGCTCGCCGCGTAGGAGGCGTACCGGGTGCCGCCGCGCGGCGTGGGGTGGTCCTGCGGGCGCAGCGTCACCCACAGCTCGCCGTACTCGGTGCTGGGCCCGACCACGGGCGCGTCGGCGATGGTCACCGACATGCCCTCCAACGACTCGTAGAAGTCCAGCGCGTAGCGCTCCGGCTCCAGCCGCAGGCCCTCGATGCTGCCCCCGGCCGTCTCGTCGCCCCTCGGCGCATAGCGCCTCGGCAGGTCGGCACCGGTCAACTCCACCGGCGCCGGCGGCTCGTTGCCCGAGGAGACCACCGTGGTCGCGGGGTCGGTCAGCTGGGTCACCGACTGGGCGCCGCCGTCGGCCCCGCCCGGGTAGTACTCCTCGACCGTGCCGTCGACCAGCACCGCGTCGCCGACCGCCACGGTCGGCGGCTCGTCGGTGTAGACGAAGATCCCCTCGCTGGTCGCCGGGTCGCCGTCGCCCACCGGGTCCTGGAGCCAGAAGCCCCGCGCGCCGAACGCCCGCACCCCGGTGACCACGCCGGAGACGCCGGTCACCCGCTCGCCGAGCAGCGGCGAGATCCGGGTGTCGCCCTGGATCTGGTGCACCCGCGTCGTGCTCGGCCCGTCGGCCGCCGAACTGGGCCCGGCCAGAAACGGAACGCACAGCCCGCCGGCCACGGCGGCGGCCAACGCGACGGAGCCCCGCGGCGGTTGCCGGAACGGGGAGCGACGGTCGACTGGTCGAGTGGTCTTCACTGGGCACACTCCTGGGGGGACTCGATGGCTTGCCGCCAGCCAACGCTACGCGGGTAACGCCTTACCGGGCAGGGTTCTTGCGGTACGCCAACCAACTCCTGACGGGTGGGTGAGCGGCCGGGCGGCGGCCGGGCCACGCGCCGTGCCGGCCGCCGCCCGGGCGGTGCCGGGTCCGTCCGTTGGGCGACCAGCGGGTGAAGCCAGGCGGAACCGGCCGGAAGCGTGCCGACCGCGGCCCGATCCCGTCTACGCTGTAGACCTGCCCGACCGTCCCACCGCCGGCGGGAGCCCCCCGCCTGAGGAGTCTGCCGTCATGTCGCTCGACATCAAGGACGACCGTCCCGTCCTGCCTGCCGTACGGCTGCCGTCCGAGGCCGAGTTGGCCCGGCAGGCGCTCGCCGCCCCGCTGTTCGCCCGGGCGCTGCGGCTGGCGGGCTGGGCCGCCGACGGGGTGCCGGTGGGCGCCGGGGGCGAGTTGCTGGACGCCCAGCTGCCCGAGGCCGTCGCGGAACTGCGCCTGGCGGAGGCCCCGGAGGGCGAGGCCGAGACGGTCGAGGCCTGGAACTTCGCGGTGGACACCGGGCTGGTGACCATCACCGAGACCGAGGAGGCCGGCGACGCGGCCGGGACCGACGACGCCGGGGAGACGGCCATCGGCGTCGCGACGCGCGAGGACGGGCTGCTGGACCTGGCGGACGGCGACCCCGAGGAGATCCTGGAGATCTGGGGCGACGGCGTGGACGCGGTGCTCGCGGACGTGGCCACCCCCAGCTTCGAGGAGCTGCTCGGCGACGACCTGGGCGCCCTGCTCGACGAGAACGGCCAACTCGCCCCGGACGCCATCGACCTGGACGCGCTGGACTGGGACACCGAGGCGGCCTCCGGACTGGTGGACAGCGTGCTGGGCCAGCTCTACCTGCTCGGCGTCACCGACGAGGAGGGGCAGGGCGTCACCCCGCTGCCGCTGCCGATGCTCGCCGCGGCCGTCCTGCTGCCGGAGGAGGTCGAGGAGTTGACCGACGAGGCGCTGGACGACGTCTCCGCCCTGGTCGTCCGGCTCGACGAGTGGTTCCGGGTGCTGGTCGGCACCGGGTTGGTGGAGTACCAGCCGATGGACGCGGCGGTGCTCCAGGACGAGGCGGACGAGGACCCGGCGGAAGCCGCCGGCGGCATCCAGGACATCGGCGACGCCGACCTGGACGACCTCACCCGCTACGGCCAGGTGCGGCTGACGCCGCTGGGCTTCCACGGGATCAGGTCCCGGATGCTGTCAGCCGGCGTCGAGGCGCCGCTGGTCGGCGAGTTGGCCAAGGCCCCGGCCGGGGTGCTGCTGGAGGCGCTGATCGAGCGGGCGGCGGCGGCCGCGACCGAGGAGGCCCAGGGCTGGCTGGCCGAGCGGGAACCGCTGGCCGCGGCGCGGGAGTTGCTCGTGGCCGCGCGCGGGGACGACCCGGCCGGGCCGGGCCGCCGGCTGGGCGCGCAGCTGACCCTGGCGCTGCTGGGCGCCGAGGCCGAGCCCGCGCTGCGCGAGGTCCTGGCCGACGCGGAGCTGGGCGGGCTGGCCCGGGTCTGGCTGGTGGAGCGGGGCGCCGCGGACGTGCCGCCGCCGTCCGAGGAGATGGTCTTCTGGCTGACCATCGACACCCTCGCCGCCCAGCTGGGCGGCGAGGGTGAGGAGGAGAGCCGGCCCGAGCTGCGGGAGCTGGTCACCGGTCTGGTCGATCAGCACACCGAGTTCTTCGACCGCGCCTGGCGGACCGAACACCCGGCGACCGCGGAGGTGTTGGAGGCGGTGGGGCGGATGCATCCGGACCGCTCGCTGGCCAAGCAGGCCCGCAAGGCCGCGTTCAAGGCCCGCTCCCGGGGCTGACCGGCGTCCCGTTGTCGGGGCCGACCGCCTCCCGGTCGAGCCGGCCTCCCGTTCCCGGGCCCGCCGGGTACCGGGCGGCCGCCCCCGGCGCCCGGCGGCCCCCGGTCAGTCCTGGGCGAGCGCCGCGCTGACCAGGGTCCTGGCCGCGTCGTGCACGGCCTGCGCGGCGCGCGGCTCCTCGGCGATGGCGCTGCTGACGATGGCGCCCTCGTGCAGGCTGAGCAGCTGGACGGCCAGCGTCCCGGCGGTCGGCCCGGGCAGCCCGGCCTCGACCAGCCGGTCGTGGAAGAACGTCCGCAGCCACTTCTTCTCGGCGACGATCACCTTGTTGCCGGGATGCTCCGGCTCGGGCAGTTCGGCGAAGGCGTTCACGAAACTGCATCCCCGGTCGGACTCGTGCAGCCAGTCCGGCAACACCGCGAACGGCGCCAGCGCCCGGCGCACCGGGTCCGCGGCCCCGGCGTCCTCGGCGGCGAGCCGGTCGGCGACCAGATCACGCCATCGGCGGTCCCGGGTCTCCAGGTAGATGCGCAACAGGTTGTCCTTCGAACCGAACCTGTTGTACAGCGTGCGCTTGGTGACCCCCGACTCGGCGGCGATGGTGTCCACCCCCACCGCGTGGATTCCGCGCCGGTAGAACAGCTCCGACGCGACCTCCAGGATGCGCTGGGCACCGGGCGTCAGCTCGGTCCGCTGCGCCTCGGACGAGTCCGTGGTCATGGCGTGCTTTCCCCTTGCATATACAGATCGGTATACCTAGTCTGTCAGTAACTTCACAGACCAGTATAGGAGGAGGGTGTGATGCGGCGAATCTGGTGGCAACTGCCCAGGTCGTTCAAGGAGTTCGCGGAAGGGGTGCATGTCGGGCACGCTATCCGGCACGGCGTCCCCCGTCCGTCCGGCCGGCGTCCGGTCACCTCCCCGGCGACCGGGCGTCCGGAGTCCCCGGCCGCCGTCGACCGGGCCGGCTCGGCGGCCCCCATGGTCGACGCCTGACGGCCTCGCACGGCCTGGCGCGCGGCGCCGCCCCCCGCTCGGGGCGGCCCCGCGCGCCTCGTCTTCTCCGCGCTCCGCGGCGTCTTCTCCGCGCTCCGCGGCCGTGCCGTCTTAAGTCCTGGCTTATATAAGCGCCAACTCCTAGGTTGGTCGGCATGCACGCACTCGATGTGCTGGGCGATCCCGTTCGGCGGCGGATACTCGAACTGCTCGCCGGCGGCGAGCGGCCGGCCGGCTCCGTCACCGAGGTCGTCCGGGCCGAGTTCGGCATCTCCCAGCCCGCCGTCTCCCAACACCTGCGCGTCCTGCGCGAGACGGGCTTCGCCACCGTCCGCCCCGAGGGCGCCCGCCGGCTCTACGCGGTCCGGCCGGAGCGGCTGCGCGAGGTCGACGCCTGGCTGGACCACTTCCGGGCCTTCTGGGCCCAGCGCCTGGACACGCTGGACACCGAGTTGCCCGTGGCGCCCGGGGCCGGGGCCGCCCCGGCCGGGCCGAGCGCGCCGACGGCGAACACGACCAGGACAAGCGAGAGACGAGAGGAACGGCCGACGATGGCTGAGCTGCTTGACGAGATCAACGCCGTCCACCGGGCCGTGGGCCGGCGCGACATCCCCGCCGGGGCGAGCACCACGGTGCTGCTCAGCCGGCGCTACGACGCCACCCTGGAGGACGTCTGGAACGCCTGCACCACGCCCGAGCGCGTCGCCCGCTGGCTGACTCCGGTCACCGGCGACCTGCGGCCGGGGGGCTCCTACCAGCTGACGGGGAACGCGCACGGCGAGATCCTGCTCTGCGAGCGGCCCACGCTGCTGCGGGTGACCTGGGTCTTCGGCGAGGACATCACCCCGGCCGACGTCTCCGAGGTGACGCTCCGGCTGTCGCCGCAGGAGTACGGCGCCACGCTTTTCGAGCTGGAGCACGCGGCCGTCGGCGACCCGGCGTTCTGGGAGCGGTACGGGCCGGGCGCCGCCGGCGTCGGCTGGGACCTCTCGTTGCTCGGCCTCTCCTGGCATCTGGCCGGCACCGGGCCAGCCGACCCGGAGAGCTGGGCAGCCGCCGCCGAGGGGCGCGAGTTCGTGGTCAACACGAGCCAGCGTTGGCGCGCCGCCCACGTCGCCTTCGGCGCCCCGCCCGACGTGGCGCAGCGGGCGGCGGCCCAGACCACCGCCTTCTACACCGGCGAGAGCTGAGCCGGCCGTCCCCCGGTCCCCGGTCCCTGGCTCCGGCCATCGGCCTCTGGCCACAAGCCACCGGCCTCCGGCCACCGGTCAAACCGGACGACTCAGCGGCGGGCGCGTAGGGTTGACGGCCGGGCCCGGGATCGGCCGCGGGTGTCAGTGGACCGCCGCCGGCAGCGGTCCCGGCGGCCGTCGTCGGTAGCCACGGAAGGACTCCCCACCGGTGTGTGCCACCCCCGAGATGCCTCCGCCGCCGGCCAGGTTCCCGGCCGACGAGCGGCTGGTCCGCGACCTGCTGGCCGCCCAGTTCCCGAGGTGGGCCGGGCTGCCGGTCCGCCGGGTGGCCCGGGAGGGCTGGGACAACCGCACCTTCCGGCTCGGCGCCGAACTGCTGGTGCGCCTGCCGAGCGCCGCCCCCTACGCGCTGGCGGTGGCGAAGGAGCAGCGCTGGCTGCCGGTGCTCGCCGCCGCCCTGCCGCTGCCCGTCCCCGAGCCCGTGGCGCTGGGCACCCCGGCCGCCGGATACCCGCACCCCTGGTCCGTCTACCGCTGGCTGCCCGGCGAGCCGGTCGACCCGCTGACCGTCACCGACCTGCCCCGGCTCGCCCGTGACCTGGCCGCCTTCCTCGCCGTGCTCCAGGCCGTCGACCCCACCGACGGGCCGGCCCCCGGCCAGCACAACTGGTTCCGCGGCGGCCCGCTGACCACCTACGACGCCCAGGTGCGCGGCGCGCTGGCGGCTCTCGACGGCCGGCTGCCCGACCGGCTGCTCCGGGAGATCTGGGCGGCCGCGCTTGGCGCCCGGTGGGACGGCCGCCCGGTGTGGTTCCACGGCGACGTGGCACCGGACAACCTGCTGGTCCACGACGGGGTGCTGGCCGCCGTCATCGACTTCGGCACCTGCGGCGTCGGCGACCCGGCCTGCGACCTGGCGATCGCCTGGACCCTGTTCCCGGCAGCGAGCCGGCAGGTCTTCCGACGGCGGCTCGGCGTCACCGCCGACACCTGGGCGCGCGGGCGGGGTTGGGCTCTCTGGAAGGCGCTGGTCGGCCACGCGTCGGCGCGCGAGCGCGGGGACGACCGACAGGTCGAGGAGACCGGGGCGGTGCTCCGGGCGATCACCGAGGAGTACGCCACCGCCGGCTGACCGGGCGGCCGGCTGACCGGGCGGCCGGCCCCGGCCAACCGTTGCCATACTGGCCGGATGGCCACTCAACCCCCGCCTCGTGCCGTGTTGTTGGACTCCGGCGGTGTGCTGGTGCGGCCGATCGGCGGCCGCTGGAACCCGCGAGCGGACTTCGAGGAGACCGTCACCCGGCACGCCCCCTGGCTCACGGTCGAGCGGCTCGCCGAGGCGGTGACCGTGGGCGACCGCTTCCTGGCCGCCCAGGACCGCACGCCGGACCGGGACGCCTACCACGCCGCCATGCTCCGCCACCTCGGCGTGGCCCCCGGCCCGGAGCTGCTCGCCGAACTGGACCGGGCGGTGCCGCCCGCCGCCGTCCTGGAACCGTTCCCCGAGGTGCTGGCCACCCTGACGGCGCTCCGGGCCCGGGGCGTGCCGATGGCGGTGGTCTCCGACGCCTGGCCCGAGCTGCGGGACCTGCACGCGGGCCTGGGCCTGCGCACCTTCTTCGAGGTCTACGCCATCTCGGCCGAACTCGGCTGCGAGAAGCCCGATCCCCGGATGTACGCGCACGCCAGCGAGGGGCTGGGGCTGGCTCCCCAGGAATGTCTCTTTGTCGATGACCGGCCGGAACTGGTCGCCGCCGCGCTCGCCCTCGGCTACCGGGGGCTGGCCCTGGTCCGACACGGCACGCTCCCGGGGGGCGTGCCCGCGATCCGCGCCCTCGACGAACTCCTGCCGCTCTTCGCGGAGCGCCCCGCCGGCGCCTGACGGTGTCCGGTGGGCTGCCTGACCCGGTCCCGCCGGGGGATCGACCCCTTTTCCCCGCGATCCTGATCTCCGTGTCACATTTCCGGGGCCCAGCGCGTCATCTCTGGTGACGGGGGTCAGGGAGGGAATGCGACGGATGAACGAACGTGAGTATCTGGCGGAGAGGTTCGAGGAGCACCGGCCCCGCCTGCGGGCCGTGGCCTACCGGATGCTCGGCTCGTTGAGCGAGGCCGACGACGCCGTCCAGGAGACCTGGCTGCGGCTTGGCCGCGCCGAGTACCACGAGGTGGTGAACCTGGGCGGCTGGCTGACCACGGCGCTGGGCCGGGTCTGCCTCACCATGCTGCGGTCGCGCCGCCGCCGGGGGGAGGAGTCGCTGGAGACCTATGTCCCGGACCCGATCGTGGGGGAGACCGACGCCGACGCGGAGGGCGGGCCGGAGGAGGAGGCGCTGCTCGCCGACTCGATCAGCCTGGCCCTGCTGGTCGTGTTGGAGGCGCTCAGCCCGGCCGAGCGGCTGGCCTTCGTCCTGCACGACCTCTTCTCGGTGCCCTTCGACGAGATAGCGACCGTCGTCGGCCGGAGCGGGCCGGCCACCCGGCAGCTCGCGAGCCGGGCCAGGCGCCGGGTTCGCGGCGCCGAGCCGCCGGCGGACGCCGACCCGCCGGAGCAGCGGCGGGTGGTCCGCGCCTTCCTGGCCGCGGCCAGGGACGGCGACTTCGAGGCGCTACTGGCGGTGCTGGACCCGGAGGTGGTGCTGCGGGTGGACGGCGGGGCGACGGGCGCCAGCGCGCTGGTCCGTGGCGCGCACTCGGTGGCCAGCGGCGCGACGGCGTTCGCGCGGGTCACGGAGCAGGTGCGGCCGATGCTGGTCAACGGCGCCCTCGGCTCGGTGGCGCTGCGGGACGGCCGGCCGTCCTCCATCGCGGCGTTCACCGTGGCGGGTGGCCGCGTGGTCGCGATGACCGTCCTGTCCGACCCGGCCAGGATCGCCGCGCTGGACCTTCCCCTGCTGCCCGCCTGACCGGCTGGGCGCGGCCCGGTGGTGCGGGCGGTCGTGGGCCGGTCGGTCGATGGGCCGGTCGGTCACGACTGACCGGCCGTCGGGGCCGGCCGCCCGTGCGGACTGTCCGCGGTCGCCGGCCGGCCGGCGGAGGGGCCCACCGTTCCCGCGCGACGTCCGCTGCGGCCCCGGCCGTCCACCCCGCGGGGCCGCCCGTACCGGCCGCCGGTACTGATCGGCCGGCAGGTCTGCGCCGGAGAGCGGGACACCGGCCCGTGCCACCACCCCGGCCGCGCCGCTCCCGCCCGCCGGTCGCCTGTGTCCCTGACCGAGGCCGCTCAACTGGGCCGATGCTCCTCGCCCTGACGCTCTTATTGACGCCCTCCGGCGGCGTCGGCATACTCACCGCCAGTCAGCAAGCGCTTACATGCCTATGGGTCGGTGCCCCGACGGCCACGGTGTGCCCGATGCCTGTCCGGTCGGCGCACGCCGGCCCCGGCTGTCGACATCCGCTGGATCGAAGAGCCCCCTTGGACGAGGACGGTCTCATCGTGAATCGATTCACCCCCTCCCGGCCCGGTCCAGGACGCCGTGCATCGGCGCCCCGGCGGTCGGCGTCGCGGCGCTTGGCCTCCGACCCCCACGAGGAGTGCCCGATGGGAACAACCGAGGAACGCGCGCCGGACGTGAGCGAGGCCGCGCGCCGCGTCCGCCCGTTCCACCGAGGCCACGCGGTCCCCCCGTGGGGCCGCCGAAGCCGGGGCGCCGTCGCGCTGTTGGCCCTGGTCGCCGGTGTCGCGACGCTGACCGGCACCGCCGGTGGGGCGAGCCCGGCGCCGAGCGCGTTCGCCTTCGCCACCCCCGGCGGAGGTGTGGCTCCGGGAGTCGCGGCCCCGGTCGCCGGTCAGGGTGCCGCTCTCGACGCCGGGCTCAGCGCGGCGGCGCAGGGTCCGCCCTGCGGGGTCGGTGTCTACCAGGCGGAGGCGGTCCGGCGCGGCGACACCTGGACCGCCCCCGGCTACACCGGGTCCGACATGCTTTCCGCGATGCGGTCCGCGGTGGCCAGCCTGGACCCGGACCGGAGCGGGAAGCAGGCCGTGGTGGTGCGCGGTTCCGGCGCGGTGCCCGCTGACCAGTCCCTGGACCTGCCCAGTCACACGGTGCTTGAGGTGTGCGGAAGCATCGCGGTGACCGGCTCGTTCGGCGTCGGCCACGCGCCGGTCCGGATCAGGAACGCGACCGGTGTCGAGATCCGTTCTCTCCAGGTCACCGGGGTCCCCTACTTCGGCGTCCTGGTACGGGACAGCACCGACATCCGGCTCGGCCGAATCGACCTGCGGCTCTCCGGGGGGCGTGGCGTTCGGATCGACAACCACGTCCACGCCCGGCACGCGGTGGGGGACCACGGGGTGCGGATCGACCGGCTCTTCGTGTCGGGAGGCGGCGGTCACGCCGTGCAGGCGTTGGCCGTTGACGGGCTGCGGGTCGGCAGCGTCACCACCCGGGACACGGCCAGGTCGGGGCTGTTGCTCAAGGGGGCGAGCAACGTCCGCGTCGGGCGGGTCGACGGCGAGGGCAGCGGGGGCGGGACGGGGTACGCGGCGTTCCGGATCGCCGGCCTGGACGGTCGGGCGGGGACCGGGCGCCCGGTGAGCATCTGGGTGGGAGAAGTGATCGCCAGGGGCGGTGGCGGCGGAGTCCGCTGCGGTGTGGCGGGCGGCGACGCCGGGGCGCTGGGTGGCGGCGCGGAGATCGGCCGGATCGTTCTGCTGGGGGGCGGCCGCGACGCCGTGTTGATCGACAACTGCCGCGACGTGGGGCTGGTCGCCACGGCCTGAACGTGGGGGTGTGGCGGGCCGGCGGCCCGGTGTGGCGACCTGTCCACCGGGGCGCCCGCCCGCGTCGATGCGGGCGCGCCACCACGGGCGCGCACGTGGTCCGCGCGCGCTGTCCGGCACCTCCGCACGCCCTCGACGGCCGCGACGCCATGCCGCCTAATGGTTACCGAGCGTTGCCAAATGGTGGCCGCTCGGGGGATCTCGTTACGGAGGGTGTCATGTGTCTGCTGCGCGTCTTTCTTTGGCCCGTCATCGAGTCCGTCCTGTGGGTGCTGTCCGTGCCGGGCCCCGGCCGGATGGTGAGCTCGTGTCAGGGAGTGCCGTGCGGTCGATGTCCCGGCCGGTTTCGGGTGCCCGATCGGGTCCCCGCGGCCCCCGCCGGTGCTCGACGCGGCGGCCGGGCCCGCCATCGGGATCGCTGTCAAGTGCCCCTGTCGGTCGGCGTGTTGGCCAGGCGCCCGCCCCGGTCCCGCGGCCTCCGCCCCAGGTCCGATCCAGAAACGGAACCTGGTTTTGTCAGAACTGTTGACGGCGTCGGCTCCGGGTCCTACTTTCATCGGACCGCTCGTCGTACGCCATATGTCATATACGAGATGCCATATGTGCGATCTGAGACCCGAGAACTGAGGGCCATCCCGCATGAAAGCACCCCTGTCGGGCGCCGCACCGGTGCCCATTCCCTCCCGGACGCAGTTCGTCCTGGAGCATCTGACGCACGCCATCCTGACGGGGGGCCTGGTTCCCGGGACGGCGCTGGTGGAGACCGAGTTGGCCGGGCGGTTCGGGGTGTCCAAGACCCCGGTGCGGGAGGCGCTCAAGACGCTGGCCGGTCGGGGTCTGGTGGTGATGAGCGAGTACCGGGGCGCCTCGGTGCGGGGCGTGGACGCCGACATGGCGCGTGCGATCTACGACGTCCGCCTGCTGTTGGAGCCGGAGGCGATGCGCCGCACCGTGCGGGACGGAGCCGCGCTCACCGCCGCCCACACCGCCCTCGGGCGGGCCGACTCGGCGGCCGACAGCGCCGAACGATCCCTGGCCAACCGGGACTTCCACCGGGCGCTCTACCTGCCCTGTGGGAACCCGCTGCTGATCCGGATGCTGGACGACCTGCGGGACCAGGCGGCGCTGGTCTCCTCGTTCGTCTGGCAGACCGTTCCCACCTGGGAGCGGGAGGCCGAGGAGCACCGGCTGATCCTGGCCGCCGCCGAGGCCGGGGAGCCGGACCGGGCGGGCGAGTTGCTGGCCGAGCACATCAGGGGCTTTGTCAATCGGGCGTTCCCCGCGGAGGCGCCCAGTGAGGGGGAGGTGTCGGCGTGACCGACTTCAAGGCGCAGCGTGCGGCGTTGGCCGATGTGGTGGCGATCCCCGTCACCCCGTTCACCGAGGACGACCAACTCGACCAGGAGCAATACCGCTCGCTCCTGCGGCGACTTCTCGCGTCCGGCGTGCAAGCGCTTACCCCCAACGGCAACACCAGTGAGTTCTACTGCCTCACCGCCGAGGAGCGGCGGCTGGAGGTCGAGCTGACGGTTGCCGAGGTGGAGGCGGCCGGCAGCACGGCACAGATTCTCGTCGGCGTCGGTCATGACGAACGCACCGCGGTCGCGGCGGCGTTGGAGGCCCGGGCAGCCGGCGCCCAGCTGGTGATGGTGCATCAGCCGGTGCACCCGTATGTCTCGCTCGACGGTTGGGTGGACTACCACCGGGCCATCGCGGAGGCGGTGCCCGAGTTGGGTGTGGTGCCCTACATCAGGAATCCGTTGATCGACGGGGCGGCCATCGCCCGGCTGGGCGATGCCTGTCCGAACGTGATCGGGGTGAAGTACGCGGTGCCTGATCCGGTGCGGTTCGCCTCGGTGGCGCGGGACGCGGGGCTGGAGCGGTTCGTGTGGGTGGCCGGTCTGGCGGAGTTGTCGGCGCCGGGCTACTTCGCGTGTGGGGCGACCGGGTTCACCTCGGGTCTGGTCAATGTGGCGCCGGAGGTGTCGTTGGCGATGCGGGACGCGCTGCGGGCCGGGGACTATCCGGCGGCGATGCGGGTGTGGGAGTCGATCCGCCCGTTCGAGGAGCTGCGGGCCGACAGTCAGTCGGCGAACAACGTGACGGTGGTCAAGGAGGCGCTGGCGGCGCTCGGGCTGTGCCGGCGGGAGGTCAGGCCGCCCAGCTCGCTGCTGCCGGCGGCTGATCGGGAGCGGGTCGCGGAGATGGTGAAGGGATGGCAGCTGTCGTGAGCGAGGAGTCGGAGACGGGCCAGGTGGTGGCCGGTGAGCGGCGGCTGACCAGCGAGGAGTTGCGCAGCCACCGGTGGTGGGGCACGGAGGGGTTGCGCTCGTTCAGTCATCGGGCGCGGACGCGGCAGTTGGGGTATCTGCCGGAGGAGCATCTGGGTAAGCCGGTGATCGCGGTGGTGAATACGTGGTCGGATATCAATCCGTGTCATCAGCATTTGCGGGAGCGGGCTGAGGCGGTCAAGCGGGGTGTGTGGCAGGCGGGTGGGTTTCCGTTGGAGTTTCCGGTGGCGACGTTGTCGGAGACGTTTCAGAAGCCGACGCCGATGTTGTATCGGAATTTGTTGTCGATGGAGACGGAGGAGTTGCTGCGTTCGTATCCGGTGGATGGGGCGGTGTTGTTGGGGGGGTGTGACAAGACGACGCCGGCGTTGTTGATGGGGGCGGCGAGTGTGGATCTGCCGGCGGTGTTCGTGCCGGCGGGGCCGATGTTGCGGGGGCATTGGCGGGGGGAGACGTTGGGTTCGGGTACGGATATGTGGAAGTACTGGGATGAGCGGCGGGCGGGGCGGATCGGGGATCGTGAGTTGGGTGAGTTGGAGTGTGGTCTGGCGCGGTCGCCTGGGACGTGTATGACGATGGGGACGGCTTCGACGATGGCGTCGGTGGCTGAGGTGTTGGGGGTGACGATGCCGGGGGCGGCGGCTATTCCGGCGGTGGATTCGGCGCACAGTCGGATGGCGGCGGCGGCGGGGCGGCGGATTGTTGATCTGGTGTGGTCGGATGCGCGGTTGTCGCGGTTTTTGACGTTGGATGCCTATCATGACGCGGTCGCGACGGTGTTGGCGTTGGGTGGTTCGACGAACGCGGTGATTCATCTGATCGCGATGGCGGGTCGGTCGCGGGTGCCGTTGTCGTTGGCGGATTTCGATCGGATCGCGCGTGAGGTGCCGGTGTTGGCGGATCTCCGGCCGGGTGGGCGGTTTTTGATGGAGGACTTCTACTACGCGGGTGGGGTGCCGAGTCTGTTGGCTCGGTTGGGTGAGGAGTATCTGTGTCTGGATCGGCCGACGGTGGGGCACGCGTCGTTGCGGGAGCAGTTGGTGGGGGCGGCCACGCATGACACCGAGGTGGTGCGGCCGTTGGATCGGCCGTTGGCCGAGGGTGGGTTGGCGGTGTTGCGGGGGAATCTCGCGCCGGACGGGGCGGTGATCAAGCACATCGCGGCGCAGCCGCACCTGTTGAAGCACACGGGTCCGGCGGTGGTCTTCGATGACTACCAGACGATGCAGGCGACGATCAACGAGCCGGCGTTGGAGATCACGGCGGACAGTGTGTTGGTGTTGCGTGGCGCGGGGCCGTTGGGCGGTCCGGGGATGCCGGAGTACGGGATGCTCCCGATCCCGGACTACCTCCTCAAGCAGGGGGTGACGGACATGGTGCGGCTCTCGGACGCGCGGATGAGTGGCACCAGTTACGGCGCCTGTGTGTTGCATATCGCGCCGGAGTCCCATGTCGGTGGGCCGTTGGCCCTGGTGCGGGACGGGGATCTGATCACGTTGGACGTCGAGGCGCGGACGTTGCGTCTGGAGGTCGAGGACGCCGAGTTGGAGCGTCGGCGCGCGGCCTGGACGCCTCCCGAGCCGCGGTACGGGCGTGGCTTCGGCGCGCTTTATCAGGAACACATCACGCAGGCCGACACCGGCTGCGACTTCGCCTTCCTCTCCCGCGAGGGAGAGGTCCCCGAGCCCCACGCGGGCTAACCGACCCGGATCGGACCACCGATCCGTGTCACTTTCCCAACCGACCCGGGGTCCACGGACCCCATCGCGGGAGCGCTTCCACGCGCCGCCCCGCCCGTGAGAACGGAGAAGCGGTCATGGCCGACGCCGTAAAGGCACGGACCCGGCCGAGGCGCCGCCGCGCCGGACGCTCCCCGCGTTCGTTGCCCTACCTGCTGCTCGCGCCCGCCGGGCTACTGATGCTGGGCTTCATCGCCTATCCGATGTTCAGCGTCCTCTACTACAGCCTCCAGGACTACAACGTCACCAAGCCCTGGCGGAACGGCTTCGCCGGCCTGGAGAACTTCCGGGAGATCTTCTTCGACGACCCCTTCTTCTGGGACACGCTGGCCTTCAGCGCCAAGTGGGTCTTCGTCGAGGTCTCGCTGCAGCTGGTCTTCGGTCTGGCGCTGGCGCTGATCATCAACCAGACCTTCGTCGGCCGGGCCGTCGCCCGCGCCCTGGTCTTCTCGCCCTGGGCCGTGTCCGGCGTGCTGACCAGCACGATCTGGATCCTGCTCTACAACCCGTCGACCGGTCTGAGCCGCTACCTCGCGGACGCCGGGATCGGCGAGTACGGCACGTCCGTGCTCTCCGATACCGGGACGGTCTTCTGGGGCGCGGTGATCGCGGAACTATGGCGTGGGGTGCCGTTCTTCGCGATCCTGATTCTCGCCGACCTCCAGTCGGTGTCCAAGGACCTCTACGAGGCCGCCTCGGTGGACGGGGCCAGCAGGTTCCGGCAGTTCTTCCACATCACCCTGCCGCACCTGCGGGACGCGATCGTGCTGTCCACGCTGTTGCGCGCGGTGTGGGAGTTCAACAACGTCGACCTGCTCTACACCCTGACCAACGGGGGACCAGCGGGGGAGACGACCACCCTGCCGCTCTATGTCGCGCAGACCGGCATCCACGGCAACGAGTTCGGTTACGCGGCGGCACTCACCACGGTCGCCTTCGTGATTCTTCTCTTCTGTTCCATCCTCTATCTGCGTCTGAGCAAGTTCGGAGGCGACGACAAGTGACCGCCGCACTCACGGAGCCACGGCCGGCCCTCGCCCCGCCTCCGCCCTCGTCCGGCTCGAAGCGCCGCCGGCAGCGCGCCTTCGACGAGCCGCCCCGCTGGCAGATCTATGTGCCGCTCGGCATCTACCTGCTGTTCGTCCTGGTCCCCTTCTACTGGATGCTGCTCTTCGCGCTGCGCGAGCCGGGCTCCGACTCGCTGGTGCCCTGGCCGATGACCGGCGAGCACTTCGCCAAGGTGTGGAACGAGCGCGGATTCGACACCTACTTCCTCAACAGCATGTACGTCGGCATCGCCTCGATGCTGATGACGCTCTTCGTGGCGCTCACCGGCGGCTACGCGCTGGCGCGTTTCAAGTTCAAGCTGCGCATGCCGTTCATGCTGGCGCTGCTGTGCTCGCAGTTCATCCCCGGCGCGCTGATGCTGGTGCCGCTCTTCGAGATCTTCCGCGAGCTGCAGATGCTGAACTCGCTGTGGAGCGTCATCATCGCCGAGACGGTCTTCCAGTTGCCGCTGTCGATCATCCTGATCAGCGGGTTCATCCGGAACGTGCCACCGAGTCTGGAGGAGGCCGCCTGGGTGGACGGCTGCAGCCGGCTGCGGGCGTTCCTCGCCGTGGTGCTGCCGCTGCTGCGGCCCGGCCTGATCGCCGTCGGCTCGTTCGCCTTCGTGCACAGCTGGAACCACTTCCTCTTCGCCCTGATGTTCCTCAACTCGCAGGACAAGCAGACCATTCCGGTCGGGCTCAACACCCTGCTGGGTTCGGACAGCGTCGACCTGGGGGCGCTGGCGGCCGGTGGCGTGGTGGCCGCCGTGCCGGTGGTGATCATCTTCGCCTTCATCCAGCGTTGGCTGATCACCGGCTTCAGCGCGGGGGCGGTCAAGGGATGAGCGAGCCCGTATCGCTGGTGCTGGCCGGGGCCAGAGGCCACGGCCACTGGCACCTGGCGAACATCAGACGGCTGACCGAGGCCGGTCAGGTGCGACTGGTCGGGGTGTGCGAGCTGACCCCGCTGGCGCCCGAGGAGCTGGCCGGCCTCGGCAGTCCCCAACAGTCCGACGACCTCACCGGGTTGCTGGCCAGCACCGGCGCCGAGGCCGCCATCATCTGCACCCCCATCCACACCCACGCCGAGCTGGGGCTGGCCGCCGCGGCCCGGGGCGTGAACCTGCTCCTGGAGAAGCCGCCGACGCCGTCGCTGGCCGCGTTCCACCGGCTCACCGACGGCATCGAACAGGCCGGCACCGCCTGCCAGATCGGCTTCCAGTCGCTGGGCTCGGGCGCCATCGAGCACATCAGGTCGCTGGTCGCCAGCGGCGCGATCGGCCCGGTGCGGGGGATGGGCGCGGCCGGCGCCTGGGTCAGGGACGAGGCCTACTGGCAGCGCGCCCCCTGGGGCGGGCTGCGCCGGCTCGACGGCCGCGACGTGGTGGACGGGGTGCTGACCAACCCGCTGGCGCACGCGGTGGCCACCGCGCTGCGGATCGCCGGCGCCGACCGCGCCGAGGACCTGGCCAGCATCGAGTTGGAGCTGTACCGGATCAACGAGATCGACGCCGACGACACCTCCTGCGCGCGGCTGCGCACCAGGGACGGCGTCGAGCTGGTCACCGCGGTGACACTCTGCGCCGAACGGCCGGGCGAGCCCTATGTGGTGGTGCACGGCGAGGCCGGCCGGATCACCTTCTGGTACAAGGCCGACCGGGTGCTGCTGGAGCGGCCGGGGCACGCCCCCGAGACCACCGAGCACCCGCGCACCGACCTGCTCGCCAACCTGGTGGACCACCTGCGTGACGGGGTCCCGCTGTTGGTGCCGCCGGCGCGGACCGGCGGCTTCATGCGGCTGGTCGAGGCGGTCCGCACCGCGCCCGACCCGGTGCGGCTTGACCCCACCCACTGGCGGACCGAGCCGGTCGACGGCGGCGTCCGCCGGGTGCTGCCCGGCATCGACCAGCTGACCGCCGACGGCGCCCAGCGGCTGGCGCTCTACTCCGAGCTGGGCGCGCCCTGGGCGAGCGGCCCCGCCGGGGAAGGCGGTGAGCGGTGACCGAGGAGCGTTACACCAACCCGGTACTGCCCGCCGACTGGTCGGACCCGGACGTGATCCGGGTCGGCGCCGACTTCTACCTGACCGCGTCCAGCTTCGGCCGGGCGCCCGGGCTGCCGCTGCTGCACTCGCTGGACCTGGTGCACTGGCGGTTCGTCGGCCACGCGCTGACCACCCTGGAGCCCGCCGAGGTGTACGCCGAGCCCCGGCCGGACTGCGGGGTGTGGGCGCCGGCGCTGCGGCATCACGCCGGCCGGTTCTGGATCTTCTGGGGCGACCCCGACCACGGCATCCAGCAGGTCAACGCCCCGGCGATCGACGGCCCCTGGAGCCGCCCGGTGACCGTCAAGGCCGGCCTCGGCCTGATCGACCCCTGCCCGCTGTGGGACGACGACGGCTCGGCCTACCTGGTGCACGGCTGGGCGCGTTCCCGCTCCGGCGTCAAGAACCGGCTCACGCTGCACCGGATGAGCCCCGACGGCCGACAACTGCTGGACGACGGCACGCTGCTGATCGACGGGGACCGGCTGCCCGGCTGGTTCACCCTGGAGGGCCCCAAGCTCTACCGCAGGGACGGCTGGTACTGGATCTTCGCCCCGGCCGGGTCGGTGGAGACCGGCTGGCAGGGCGCGTTCCGGTCCCGCCGGATCACCGGCCCCTACGAGGAGCGGATCGTGCTGGCGCAGGGCGCCACCGAGGTCAACGGCCCGCACCAGGGCGCCTGGGTGGACACCGAGGACGGCACGGACTGGTTCCTGCACTTTCAGCAGCGTGGCGCGTTCGGGCGGGTGGCCCACCTCCAGCCGATGCGCTGGGCCGAGGACGGCTGGCCGGTGCTGGGCGACGAGGGGCAGCCGGTGCCCGGGCACCGGCTCCCGGTCCCCGGCCAGCCGGTGCGGCACCCGGCCACCGACGACGACTTCGTCGGTGGCCGGTTCGGCCCGCAGTGGAGCTGGCAGGCCAACCCGGCCCCGGGCTGGTACGAGCCGCACGACGGCGCCGGGCTCCGGCTGGTGGCCGCCCCGAGCCCGGTGGCCGACGACCCGCGCCGGCAGCCGTCCGTGCTGGCGCAGCGGCTGCCCATCGGGCCGGTCACCGTCGATGTCGAGCTGACCCTGCGCGCCACCGCGCCCGGGGCCCGGGCCGGGCTGCTGGTGCTGGGCGACGCCTGCTCCTGGATCGGCCTGGAGCGCGCGGCGGACGGCGGCGTCGCCCTGGTGCACCGATTCGCCGAGCCGGTGGCCGAGGCGGAGCGGGACGCCGCGCCACCCCGGCCGGCGCCGGCGGGCACGGCCCGGCTGCGGGTCACGGTCACCGCCGACGGCCGCTGCGCGTTCCTGGCCGCCACCCCGGCCGAACCGGGCGGCGCGGACGGCGCGTTCGTTCGGTCCGGGCCCGAGTTCGCGGCCCAGCCGCGCCGCTGGGTCGGCGCCCAGCTGGGCCTCTTCGCCACCGCGCCCGAGACATCGGCGGCCGCGCCGGCCGCGCCGTCGTCCGCGGCGCCGGCCGACGCCGCGCCCGACCGGCCGGCCCCGCACCACCCGGACGACCCGCCCGGCCACGCCGAGTTCCGGGCCTTCCGACTCGCCGGGCCCCGCCGGGCCACCGGCGGCACCGAGCACTGACCCATACCGACACCTTTGCCAACCAGGGAGCAACAGATGAGAACACAGCGGACCCGTGGCGCCATCGTCGTCGCCACCGGCCTGGTCCTGGCCCTCACCACCACCGCGTGTGGGGACTCGGGCACCAGCGACGGCGCCGAGGGCGACGGCACGGGCAAGATCGTCTTCTGGGACAACAACGGCGGCGCGCGCACCGAGGTCTGGAACCAGATCATCGACGCCTTCCACGAGGAGCACCCCGACATCGAGGTGGAGTACGTGGGCGTGCCGATCACGGACGTGCAGTCCAAGTACGACGCCGCCATCCAGGGCGGCGACGGCCTGCCGGACGTCGGCGGCGTCTCCACCGCCTACCTGGCCAACCTGGTCGCCCAGGGCGCGCTCGAACCGGTCGGCGACCGGCTGGCCGACAGCGGCCTGGAGGCGGAGCTGGTCCCCAACATGCTGGAGAGCGTGCGGTCCACGGTGGGGGAGGAGGGCGAGCTGTACTCGGTGCCCACCTCGGCCAACCAGGGCGTGCTGTGGTACCGCACCGACCTCTTCGAGGAGGCCGGCCTGGAGCCGCCGACCACCTGGGACAACTTCTTCGCCGCCGCCGAGGCGCTGACCGACCGGGCGAACAACGCCTTCGGCTACACCATCAGGGGCGGCGAGGGCTCGGTGGCCCAGGCGCTGGACATGATGTACGCCCAGTCCGGCATCGAGAACTTCTGGGACGGCGACCAGACCACGGTCAACGACCCGGCCAACGTCGAGGCGCTGGAGCGCTACGTCGGCCTGTACAACACGGTCACCCCGCAGGCCGACCTCAACAGCGACTTCACCAACATGGTCGCCACCTTCACCGGCGGTGCCGTCGGGATGCTCCAGCACAACCTGGGCTCCTACCCGGACCACACCGCGGCCTTCGGCGAGGGCGTGGTCGACGGCCTGCCGATGCCCGCGGACTCGGAGGACGGCCACCACACCTTCGTCTCCAACCCGGTCGACGGTCTCGGTCTCTTCCGGGCCAGCGACAACAAGGAAGCCGCCTGGACGTTCATCGAGTTCGCGGCCTCGCACGCGATGAACAGCCTGTGGAACGAGTCCGCCGGCCAGATACCGGCCAACACCAACGTGTTGGAGGACCCGTGGCTGGCCGAGCTGCCGCCCACCCGGGCGGCCGTCGAGGCGCTCAACGACGAGAACACCACCATCGTGCAGCTGCCCTACTACCTGCCCGACTGGAACGACATCACCAAGGCCGGCACCGAGCCCAACTTCCAGCGGCTGCTGTTGGGTGAGATGACGGCCCAGGAGTTCGCCGACGACCTCGCCGAGCAGCTCAACGAGGCCCAGGCGGAGTGGCTCGAACAGCAGTGACGCCCCCGGGCGGGGGCTGGTCGGGACCGGCCCCCGCCGCTTCGTCCCCCCTTCCTGTGTTTCTCACCTCTCGTCCGTCTCGCCCACCCCTGGAGTCGCCATGTCCGCTTTCCGTCTCATCTCCAGAACCAGCGGCCGGTCCGGCGCGCTGGCCGGCGCCGCCGTGCTCGGCTGCGCCGCGCTCGCCCTGACCTCGCTGCCGCCGACGGCGTCGGCGGCCGAGCCGACCCACCGCCCGTCCGACCGGCTGGCCCACGCGGTGCTCCCCGCGCGGGACGGCTGGGGCGCCGCCGAGGGCGGGGTCACCGGCGGCTCGGGCGCCTCCCCGGAGCGGATCAGCACGGTCACCGACCGGGCGGAGCTGGCCGCCGCCCTCGCCGAGCCGGGCGACGAGCCGCGGGTGATCCGCGTCCGCGGCGACATCGACGCCAACGCCGACGACCAGGGCCGGCCGCTGGACTGCGCCGACTACGCCACCGACGGCTACTCGCTGGAGGCCTACCTGGCCGAGTACGACCCGGAGACCTGGGGTCGGGAGGACCCGAGCGGCCCGCTGGAGGAGGCCAGGGCGGCCTCGGCGGAGCGGCAGAAGGAGCAGATCGTCCTCTCCGTGCCGTCCAACACCACGATCATCGGCGTCGGCCGTGACGCCACGGTGCACGGCGCCACCCTGGACGTCCGGGGCGTGGAGAACGTGATCATCCGCAACCTGACCTTCGAGGACACCTTCGACTGCTTCCCGCAGTGGGACCCCACCGACGGCGAGTTCGGTGAGTGGAACTCGGAGTACGACAGCGTGGTGCTCTACGGCTCCCGGCACGTCTGGGTGGACCACAACACCTTCACCGACGGCGACCGTCCCGACGCCGACCAGCCGCGCTACTTCGGCCGGCTCTTCCAGCAGCACGACGGCCAGTTGGACATCGTGCGCGGCGCCGACCTGGTCACCGTCAGCTGGAACGTCTTCACCGACCACGACAAGACGATCCTGCTCGGCAACAGCGACTCCGCGGAGGCCGACGACCGCGGCAAGCTGCGGACCACGTTCCACCACAACCTGTTCCACAACGTCAACGAGCGGGCGCCGCGCGTCCGGTTCGGGCAGGTCGACGTCTACAACAACCACTACCGGCAGGACGCCGGCGTCGCCTACGGCTACAGCTGGGGCATCGGCAAGGAGTCCGCGCTGGTCGCCGAGCACAACGCGGTGACGCTGCCGGCCGAGATCACCCCGGACCGGGTGATCCACCAGTGGACGGCCAACACCGCCGTCACCGAGCGTGGCAACTGGGTCAACGGCCGGCCGGTTGACCTGCTGGACGCCTACCGCGCCGCGAACCCGGAGAACACCCTGGGCGATGATGCCGGATGGCGCCCGGAGCTGCGGCGGGAGATCCACCACCCGCTGCTCCTGCCGCTGCTGCTGGACCTGCGGGCCGGCGCCGGCCGCCTCTGAGCGGCGGGCGGGGGCGCCACCCCGCTGCGAGCACCAGGGAGAGACGGACATGACGGACGAGGAGCAGACGGCGGTGCGCGGCACCGTGCGTCCCGGATTCGAGTCGCTGCAGGCGGAGTTCGCCGCCGTGCTGGCGGCCGACCCGGAGCACGCCGCCCAGCTGGCGGTCTACCACCGGGGCCGGCTGGTGGCCGACCTGTGGGGCGGGCCCGAGCTGGCGGGCACCACGCTGACCGGCGTCTTCTCCTCGTCCAAGGGCGTCGCCGCCCTGGTGCTCGCCCTGCTCGTCAGCCGCGGGGAGCTCGACGTGCACCGCGAGGTGCGCCACTACTGGCCGGAGTTCGCCGCGCACGGCAAGGGGGAGATCAGCGTCCACCAGCTGGTCTCCCACCAGTCCGGCGCGATCGGCGTCGAAGGCGGCCTCACCCCCGAGGAGCTGGCGGACGACGCGGCCATCGCCGAGCGGCTGGCCGGCCACCGCCCCTACTGGCGGCCCGGGGCCGCCTTCGGCTACCACGCGCTGACCATGGGCGCGCTCACCGCGGAGATCGTCCGCCGGGTCTCCGGGCTGACCCTGCGCGCGGCGTACGACGCGTGGATACGCGAGCCCTTCGGGGTGGACTGCCACCTGGGGCTGCCGGCGGCCGAGGAGCCCAGGGTCCGGTCGATCCTGCCGCCGCGGCCCGCCCCGCCGTCCGACCAGCTCCCGGAGGCACCGGACAGCCTGGGCGGGATCTCGGGGAACCGGCACCACCGCGCGGCGCCCACCGTGCTGCACGAGCTGCCCAACTCCCGGCTGATGCGCGCCGGCGGCCAGTCCTCGGTGGCCGGCCTCGCCTCGGCACGCGGCCTGGCCCGGCTCTACGCGGCGGCGGTGACCGGGGTGGACGGCCGGGAGCCGCTGCTGGACCGGGAGACGGTGTGGCTGTGCGGGCAGCCGCACACCACCGGCCACGACCTGGTGTTGGGCATGCAGCGCACCCACAGCCTGGGCTTCCTGCTGTCCGGCGCCCACCTGCCGGCCGGCACCTTCGGCCACGACGGCGCCGGCGGCTCGGTCGCCTTCGCCGCGCCCGCCGCCGACCTGGCCTTCGGCTACACCCGACGCCGCTTCGCCGGCGGCTTCGCCCCCGAGGGCAACCACCTGGCGGCGGTCGCCGCGCGGGCGGCGCGGGCGGCCGGCTGACCGTTCGCCGCGGGCCGGGTGCCGGCCCGCGGCGGCGGGGTCAGTGCGGCCAGATCGGCGGGTCGGTGACGAAGTGGCCGCCCAGGTGGGCCTGTTCGGGGCGGCTGGGGTCCAGCTCCCCGTCGGCAGCGATCAGGTCGGCGGCGAAGCGCTCCGAGTCGTCCGCGGAGACGTAGCCCAGGGCCTCGGCCGTGGAGAGGTCCCAGACGTTGCGGGTGTTGGCCGAGGAGCCGTAGACCACGGTGTGGCCCACCCCGGGCGCGCTCAGGGCGGTGTGGAAGAGCCGGGCGCCGTCCTCGGGGCTGAGCCAGACCGAGAGCATCCGCACCGAGGTGGGCTTCGGGAAGCAGGAGCCGATCCGGACGGAGACCGTCTCGATGCCGTACTTGTCCCAGTAGAGCTGGGCCAGGTCCTCGCCGAAGCACTTGGAGAGGCCGTAGAAGGTGTCCGGTCGGTGCGGCACGTCCACCGGGATCGGCGGCTCACCGGGCCTGGGCCACGGCGTCACGCCCACGGCATGATTGCTGGAGGCGAAGACGATCCGACGCACTCCCTCCTCCCGGGCCGCCTCGTAGAGGTGGTAGGTGCCCTCGATGTTGGCGCGCAGGATCTTCTCGAAGGTGGACTCCAGGGAGATGCCGGCCAGATGGAGAATCGCGTCCGTCCCGCGCACCGCCTCCCGCAGCGCGTCGCGGTCGGCCAGGTCGGCGACCACCGCGTCCGGCTCGCCGGGGACCGGCACCAGGTCCAGCGACCGCAGCCGGTAGCCGTGGGCGGGCAGCAGCTCCCGCATCAGGGTGCCGACGCCACCGGCCGCGCCGGTGAGCAGAACCAGCGGCCGGCGGTCGGCCTGAGCGGTGTCCTGTTCAGCGGGCTGATCTGCCGGCATGGGTGCTCCATCGTGAGAAGTGGCCTCAGGTAACGCGCTTTTCGAGGTCACGCTAGGCGCTGACCTCGTCGTAGTCAACGGCGGGTTGACCGTCCAAACTCCGCTGAACTAGCGTGGGTTGTTCAGAAGTATGGACAAGGGTCATCATCATGTACGGCCCGGGGAGAGACACATGACCGACGCCACACTCGGCCAGCGCTTGAACGGCCTGCTGTTCTTTCCGGTGACCGCCTACGGTCCCGACGGCTCCCTCAACCTCACGGCCTACCGTGCCCATCTCCGCGCCGGCCTGGACGCCGGCGCCGGCGCGGTCTTCGCCTGCTGCGGCACCGGCGAGTTCCACGCCCTCACCCCCGAGGAGTTCGAGGCCTGCGTGGCGGTCGCCGTCGACGAGACGGCCGGCGCGGTGCCCGTGGTGGCGGGCGCCGGCTACGGCACCGCGCTCGCCACCGACTTCGCCCGCCGCGCCGAACGCGCCGGCGCCGACGGACTGCTGGCGATGCCGCCCTACCTGGTGGTCGCCGACCAGCGCGGTCTGGTGCGGCACTTCGCCGCGCTCGCCGCCGCCACCTCGCTCGAGGTGATCGTCTACCAGCGGGACAACGTGGTCCTGGCCCCCGAGACCGTCGTCGAGCTGGCGGCCATCCCCGGCATCGTCGGCCTCAAGGACGGCCTCGGCGACCTCGACCTGCTGCAACGGACCATCTCCGCGGTCCGTTCCGCCGACCTCGACCAGCGGTTCCGCTACTTCAACGGGCTGCCGACCGCCGAGCTGACCGGGCTCGCCTACCGCGGGCTCGGGGTCACCCTCTACTCGTCGGCGACCTTCGCCTTCCTCCCCGAGGTGGCCCTCGCCTTCCACGCCGCCCTGGCCGAGGACGACCGGGCGACGCTGGACCGGCTGCTGGACGGCTTCTACCGGCCGCTGGTCGAGCTGCGCAACCGGGGCCGGGGGTACGCGGTCTCGCTGGTGAAGGCCGGGGTGCGGATGCGCGGCCTGGACGTGGGCGAGGTCCGCTCGCCGCTCGCCGAGCCGCTGCCGGAACACCTGGACCAGCTCGCCGAGTTGGTCGACCGCGGCCTGGGGCTGGTGCGCGGCTGATGCGTGCCGGAGCCTTCGTCTACCCCTGGGACGTGCTCGGCGACCCGGCCGCCGCCGAGCGGATCGCCGCGCTGGGCGTGCGGCAGGTCACCCTGGCCGCCGCCTACCACACCACCCGCGCGCTCACCCCGCGCCACCCGGCGCACCGGGTGGTCACCGCCCGGCACTCCGCCGTCTACTACCCGGCGGACGAGGCCCGGTGGGCCGGCCGCCGGCTGCGCCCCTACCCGCAGCGGTGGCTGGCCGAGGCGGACCCGTACGACCAGGCGGCCCGGGCGCTGGCCGCCGCCGGCCTTGAGGTGCACTCCTGGGTGATCCTGGCCCACAACTCGCGGCTGGGCGAGGAGCACCAGGACAGCACCGTGGTCAACGCCTTCGGCGACCACTACCCGTGGGCCCCCTGTGTGGCCAGGCCCGAGGTGTTGGCCTACGCGGAGACGCTGGCCGCCGAGGCGGCGGTGCGGCCCGGGACGGCCGGCGTGGAGCTGGAGTCCTGCGGCTGGTACGGCCTGGACCACCTGCACGCGCACGACAAGATCGGTGGCGCGGCGCTGGGTGGGGTCGGCGGTCTGCTGATGTCGCTCTGCTTCTGTTCGGTCTGCCGGGACGGCTACGCGGCCGCCGGCGCCGACCCACAGCGGCTGCGCGACCGGGTGCGTTCGGCGCTCGCGCCCAGCTGGGCCGGTGCCCCGGCGCCCGCCGCGGGGGACCGGGCGGCCGAGTGGGCCGGGGTGGTGGCGGCGCTCGGCGAGGAGCTGGCCGAGGCGGTCGCCGACTGGCGGTTCGGTGTCGCCGACAACTTCCAGCGGGCGACGGTGGCCGCCGTGCGGGCCCGGGCGGCGGAGGCCGGCAGGGCCGCCTTCCCGGTGCTGCTGCACGCCGACCCGGCGCCGCACCGCTGCGGCGCCAACGTCGGCGTCCGGCCGGCCGCCGTGCTGGCGCACGCCGACGGCGTGGTGGTGCCCAGTGGCGGGGGCGAGGCGGCCCGGGAGGCCGCGCTCGTTCCGTTCGCCGAGGCGGGCGACGGCGGGCGGACCATCGCGGCGAACTTCCCGGTGGTGGCCGGGATGGGCGGCTCGCCCGGCACCCTGGCCGCGGACGCCGCGCACGCGGCCCGCCTGGGCGCCACCGAACTGCGCCTCTACCACGCCGGATTGGCCAACGACGCGGATCTGCGAGCGGTGGCCGAGGCGGTGCGGACCCTGTCCTGACCTGGCAAGTGGGGAGCCACCGGGGTGGCGGCCGATGGTTCCCCCAACAGGACGCAATTTCGTAACGTTATCGGGCTTTGTTACCTACCCAAAACCCATGCACCGGGCTGAGCAGGGACAATCCCTGAGTCCCGATCCCGCTCAGTCAAGGATTCAACAATGCCGGTCAATCGGCTTACCAAAACGGTCAGCACACCGGGCTCACCGCTGGACAGGTTCTTCCAGCTGTCGGAGCGCGGCTCGACCCTGGGCCGCGAGGTGCGCGGCGGCGTCGCCACCTTCTTCACCATGGCCTACATCCTGGTGCTGAACCCCATCATCCTCAGTGGCGCCACCGACGTGCACGGCAACCAGCTCTCCGTCGAGCAGGTGCTGACCGTGACCGCCCTGGTGGCCGGCATCATGACCATCCTGATGGGGCTCACCGCCAACCTGCCGTTGGCACTGGCGGCCGGCCTGGGCATCAACGCCATGGTCGCCTTCCAGATCGCGCCCCTGATGAGCTGGCCGGACGCGATGGGTCTGGTGGTCCTGGAAGGGCTGCTGCTCTGCGTGATCTCGCTGACCGGCTTCCGGGAGGCCGTGATGACCGCGATCCCGATGGCGCTCAAGCAGGCCATCGGCGTGGGCATCGGCCTCTTCATCGCCCTGATCGGCTTCGTCAACGCCGGCTTCACCACGGGCCACGCGGGCTCCCCGCCGCTGAGCCTGGGCGCCAACGGCGAACTGACCGGCTGGCCGATGCTGGTCTTCTGCGTCGGGCTGCTGCTCACCCTGGCGCTGCTGGCCCGGAAGGTGAAGGGCGCCATCCTGATCAGCATCGTGGTGACGACCGTCTTCGCCATGATCGTCAACGCCGTCGCCGACGTGCCGGGCGAGGCCTGGGGCCTGACCGCGCCCAGCTGGCCGGACGCCCTGGTGGCCGCCCCGGACTTCAACCTGGTCGGCGAGTTCAGCCTGTTCGGCGCCTTCGGCGAGATCAGCGCCATCACCGTGCTGCTCATCGTCTTCACCCTCTTCCTGACCGACTTCTTCGACACCATGGGCACCGCGGTCGGTGTCACCAGTGAGGCCGGCCTGCTGGACAAGGAGGGCCGGGTGCCGCGCCTGGGCCGGCTGCTCTTCGTCGACGGTCTGGCCGCCGCCGCCGGTGGCGCCGCCTCCGCCTCCTCCAACACCTCCTACGTGGAGTCGGCCGCCGGCGTCGGCGAGGGGGCCAGGACCGGCCTGGCCAACCTGGTCACCGGGGCGCTCTTCGGGATCGCGCTCTTCCTCTCGCCGATCGCCACCGTGGTCCCGGCCCAGGCCGCCGCCCCGGCGCTGGTCGCGGTGGGCTTCCTGATGATGGCCCACGTGGCGCAGATCAACTGGTCCGACCACGCGCTCGGCATCCCGGCGTTCGTGACCATCGCCGTGATGCCCTTCACCTTCTCCATCACCAACGGCATCGGCGCCGGCTTCGTCGCCTATGTGGTGCTCAAGTGCGTGACCGGCCGGTTCCGGGAGATCAACTGGCTGGTGTGGATCACCACCCTGCTCTTCCTGGTCTACTTCGCGATCGACCCGTTGCGTCAGCTGCTCGGCGTCGACTGATCCTGATCACGCGGCCGTCGTTCCCCGGTCGGCTCCGGCATACTCGACGGATCGGCTGGGGAGGGCGGATGGGACGCAGATCGGCGCGGGTGCTGCTGGTGGACGCCCGGGAGCGGGTGCTCCTGCTGCGGCTGGCCGGCACGGCGGGCCAGGAGCCGCTGTGGATGACGCCGGGCGGCGGGGTGCGCCGCTTCGAGTCGCTGGCCGCGGCGGCCGCCCGCGAGCTGTGGGAGGAGACCGGGCTGCGGGTGCCCGCCAAGGCGCTGGGCGCGCCGGTCGCCTGGACCGGTGGCCACGCCGATCTCGGCTGGCGCAGCGGTTATTTCGAGGACCACTTCTTCTACCACCGGGTCGAGGCGCACGCCGTGGACCCGCGGCATCGCGAGGCGCACGAGAGCCAGGCCATCGCCGAGGACCGCTGGTGGTCGCCGGCCGAGCTGGCCGCCGCGGCGGAGCCGGTCGCGCCGCTCGGGCTGGCCGGGCTGCTGCCCGAGCTGCTCGCCGGCCACCGCCCGGCCACCCCGGTCCGGCTGCCCTGGCACCACTGAGCCCGGGCCGGCGCGGGGGCGGCGGCCCGGTCGGGCCATGGCGGGGACGGGTACCGCGGGTGGGGCGGACGGTGCGGTGGACCGGGCTATGGGTCGGGGTTGGGTCCGGGTTGGACCGGTGTTGGACCGGTTCAGAGGTGGCGGGTGGCCAGGCTCAGCCGGTCCCTGGCGTCGAAGAGCGCTTCCTTGATCAACTGCTCGTGCCCCTGGGTGAGCCGGGCCACCGGCACCGAGCAGCTGATCGCGTCCCTGGCCGGGCTGCGGTAGGGGATGGCGATGCCGAAGCAGCGCAGCCCCAGGGTGTTCTCCTCGCGGTCGATCGCGTAGCCCCGCTCCCGGATCACGGCCAGCTCCTCGATCAGCTCCTCCCGGTCGGTGAGCGTGTGCTCGGTCAGCGGCTCCAGCTTCTCGGGCAGCAACTCCCGCACCCGGTCGTCGGGGTGGGTCGCCAGCAGCGCCTTGCCCAGCGAGGTGGAGTGCGCCGGCAGCCGGCGGCCGACCCGGGTGAAGGGGCGCAGGTAGTGCTCGGACTGGCGAGTGGCCAGGTAGACCACGTTGGTGCCGTCCAGCCGCGCCAGGTGGATGGTCTCGCCGGTGTCGTCCGCGATCCGGTCCAGCGTGGGGCGGGCGGCGGCGACCACCTCGTCCCCGTCGATGTAGGAGGTGCCGACCAACAGCGCTCGCACGCCGATGCCGTAGCGGGTGCCCGTGGCGTCGGTCTCCACCCAGTCCAGATCGACCAGGGTGCGCAGCAGCATGTAGAGGCTGGACTTGGGGTACCCGACGGCTGTCTGGACGTCGGCGAGCGAGTGCATCCCCGGCCGGCCGGCGAAGAACTCCAACAGCTCCACCGTGCGGACCGCCGACTTGACCTGCGAACTCCCCGTCTCACCGGCTGACATTCGACCTTGACCCCCTTGTCCGAAACGCATAGAGTCCCCAGGGTAATTCACATATCGGGACGATGTTCAGAATCTCGAACAGCACTATAGCGAATCATCGTCCCGGCGGGAGTAGCCGTTCAGGAGGAACGATTCCGGTGGCAGTACCAGTGTGGAGCGTTGACCCCCGAACCGGAAACCAGCGCGAGCAGGTGGCCGTCGAGGCCACCGCCAGCGACGTGGACGCGGCCGTGCGCGCCGCCCACGCGGTCCGGCACACCCTGGCCGACCGGGGGGTCAGGATCGCCCTGCTGCGGGCCGCGGCCGAGGAGTTGACCGCCGACGGCGAGCGGCTCCGGGCGACGGCGGACGCTGAGACCGCCCTCGGTCAGCCCCGGCTGACCGGCGAACTCGGCCGCACCACGGGGCAGTTGCTGGCCTTCGCCGACGAGGTGGCGGACGGCGGCTATCTGGACGTGATCATCGACCACGCCGACGCCTCGCTTACCCCGCCCCGTCCCGACCTGCGGCGTTACAAGGTCCCGCTCGGCGTGGTCGCCGTCTACTCGGCCTCCAACTTCCCGCTGGCCTTCTCCGTGCCCGGCGGTGACACCGCCAGCGCGCTGGCCGCCGGCTGCCCCGTGGTGATCAAGGCGCACCCGGACCACCCGGCCACCTCCGAGCTGGCCGGCGCCGCGCTGCGCCGGGCGGCGGTCCGGGTCGGGCTGCCCGAGGAGATCGTCACCGTCCTGCACGGCTTCGAGGCCGGCGTCGAGCTGGTCAAGCACCCGCTGGTCAGCGCCGCCGGCTTCACCGGCTCGGTGCGCGGCGGGCGGGCCCTCTTCGACGCGGCGGCGGCCCGGCCGCAGCCGATCCCGTTCCACGGCGAGTTGGGCAGCCTCAACCCGGTGGTGGTGACGGAGCGGGCGGCCGGCGAGCGGGCCGCCGAGATCGGCTCCGGGCTGGCCGGCTCGATGACCATGGGAGTTGGCCAGTTCTGCACCAAGCCGGGGCTGGTCCTGGCGCCCGCCGGGGAGCCGGGTGACGAGCTGGTCGCCAGCCTCGGCAAGCAGTTGGCCGAGGTGTCCCCCGGCGTGCTGCTGGACGGCCGGATGCGGGAGGCCTTCCTGGCCGGCGTGGACGAGCGGACCCGGCTCGACGGGGTGCGGGCTCCGGTCGCCGCCGGCGAGGGCGAGGGCCGCACGGTCGCGGCCGGCTTCCTCACCGTGGACGGTGAGCGGCTGCTCGCCGAGGGCGAGCACGACCTGCTCCTGGAGGAGTGCTTCGGCCCGATCACGGTCGTTGTCCGCTACGCCGACACCGAGCAACTGACCGCCCTGCTCACCCGGTTCCCCGGCAACCTCACCGCGACCCTGCACCTGGGCACGGACGAGGCCGAGGAGGCGGACGGCGCGGCCGCCCGGCTGCTGGCCGAACTCACCCCGCTCGCCGGCCGCGTGCTGGTCAACGGCTGGCCCACCGGGGTCGCGGTCACCCCGGCTCAGCACCACGGGGGGCCCTACCCGGCCTCCACCTCCGGCTCCACCTCGGTCGGGGCCACCGCCATCGAGCGGTGGTTGCGGCCGGTCAGCTACCAGAGCGCACCCCACGCGCTGCTCCCCGCGGAGCTGCGCGACGACAACCCGCTGGGAGTCCCCCGCCGGGTCAACGGGACCCGCGAGGTCTGATCCGACCCGGATTTCGGGGCGCGCGGCCAGCGCCGTTCCCGACGGCTGAGTGAACCAACAGGGTGAATCAGCCGTACGGGTGGCGGTGGCCGCGCGTTCACCTTGGTGGCCACTTCGCGCCACTGTTGACTCCTAGCCTCACCCGGAACCTACGTTCCGCCATATCAGTCACGTGAGGACTCGCGATGTCAGCACAGCACCCGGTCTTTCCCGAGGTTGACCCGGACGACGTCAGCTCCAACAGCTCCGACAACCAGTCCTTCGGCGAGGTCGTCCAGCGCCGGATGTCCCGGCGCAACGCGCTGTTGGGCGGCACCGCCGCCGCGGCCGCCTTCCTCGTCGGCCCCGGCCTGGGCAGCGCGGCCGCCGCGGCGCCCCAACACGGCGGCGGCCACGGGCGGCCCGGCGGGGGGCGGCCGGGCGGCGGGCGGCGGCTCCTGGGCTTCGAGCCGGTCGGCACCAGCGACACCGACGAGTTCCTGGTGCCCGACGGGTACCAGGCCCAGGTGCTGATCCCCTGGGGCACCCCGATCCGCCCCGACGGCCCCGCCTGGCGCAAGGACGGCGGCAACACCGCCGAGGAGCAGGCCGAGCAGATCGGGATGAACCACGACGGGATGCACTTCTTCCCGCTGGGCAACCACCGCGAGGGCAGCCGGCGCGGACTGCTGGTGCTCAACCACGAGTACATCGACCAGGAGTTGCTCTTCCCCGACGGCCCGGCCGAGATGACCGAGGAGAAGGTCCGCAAGGCGCTGGCCGCGCACGGCGTCTCCGTGGTCGAGATCGAGCGGCGCCGGGACGGCAGCTGGGAGCGGGTGGACTCCCGGCGGGCCCGCCGGGTCACCGGCGACACGCCCGTGGAGTTCTCCGGCCCGGTCAGCGGAGACCACCCGGCGCTGCGCGCCCAGGGCCGGCCGCGCGGCACCCTCAACAACTGCTCGCACGGCGTGACCCCCTGGGGCACCTACCTGGCCTGCGAGGAGAACTGGAACAACTACTTCGGCACCACCGACGAGAGCTGGCAGCCGACCCCGACACAGGAGCGGTACGGCGTCTCCGCCTCCGGCGGTGGCTTCGACTGGCACCTGGCCGACTCGCGCTTCGACCTGGCGGCCAACCCCAACGAGATCAACCGCTTCGGGTGGATCGTCGAGATCGACCCGCAGCGGCCTCGCTCCGCCCCGGTCAAGCGCACCGCGCTCGGCCGCGTCAAGCACGAGGGCTGCACCGTCACCGAGTCCCGTGGCCGGGTGGTCGCCTACACGGGCGACGACCAGGACGGCGACTACATCTACAAGTTCGTCGGCGAGGGCAACTGGCGCTTCCAGCGCGCCCGGGGCCGCAGCCCTCTGGACCACGGCACGCTCTACGTCGCCACCTTCCAGGACGACGGCCGCGGCCGGTGGCTGCCGCTGGTCTTCGGCGAGGGCGAGCTGACCGAGGCCAACGGCTGGCAGGACCAGGCCGACGTGCTGCTGCGCACCCGCGAGGCGGCCGACGCGGTGGGCGCCACCAAGATGGACCGCCCCGAGTGGATCACCATCAACCCCAAGAACAACGACGTCTACTGCACCCTCACCAACGGCAGCGGCTGGGGCAACGCGGTCAACCCGCGGGACCCCAACCCGTACGGGCACATCGTCCGGTGGAGCGAGCGGAACGGCGACCACACCGCGACCACCTTCGAGTGGGACATCTTCGTCCTGGCCGGTGACCCGGCCTACGACCCGCAGGTGGAGCTGGACGAGGGCAACCGCTTCGGCTCGCCCGACGGCGTCTGGTTCGACCCGGACGGCCGGCTGTGGATCCAGACCGACGTCTCCAACAGCTCCCAGCACCTGGCCTCGAAGGGGTACGACAACATCGGCAACAACCAGATGCTGGCCGCCGACCCGGAGACCGGCGAGATCCGCCGCTTCCTGACCGGCCCGCGCGGTTGTGAGATCACCGGTGCCACGGCGACCCCCGACCAGCGGACGCTCTTCGTCAACGTCCAGCACCCGGGCGAGAGCACCACTCACTGGGGCGAGGCCAACCACGAGAACCCGCGGGCGGTCAGCAACTGGCCGGACTTCGACCCGGACGGCCGGCCTCGCTCCGCCACCGTCGCCATCACCCGCCTCGACGGCGGCAAGATCGGCGCCTGACCCGGGCCGCCGGCCCCGCCCCTCGCCCCACGCCGCGCTTCTCGCGGCGTGGGGCGAGGCCGTTCGGGACGCCCCGCCCGCTACGGGGCGCCCGTCTCGGCGACCCGGTCGAACGGGGTCGGGGAGCGGCCCGTCCACTGGTAGAGATGTATCTCGCCCTCCTGCAGCGGCCGGTCCTCACCCGGGACGGAACGGCCCTCGGCGGCGTAGTAGTAGCCGTCGCCCAGCGACTCCAGACCGTAGGAGGCGTCGAACTCCCAGCCCCAGGTGTCCGTCGCCGCGTCGTGCTGCCCCTCCGGCAGCAGGCTCAGCAACTGGCCGCGCTCGTACTCCGGTTGGCCGACGATCTCGCCGCGGGTGGGCCGCTCGGCGCCGTCCACCATGAAGAGCGGGTAGTTGGGGAACTCGGCCTTGGTGCCCGGGTAGACCGCCAGCATCCAGTTGCCGGTGTGCGCGTCGTACTCCAGGTTCTGCACGCCGTAGGTGGTGTTCCCGGTGTGCACGAAGTACTTGTCGTCCACCCGGCGCGGGCCGCTGCGGTGCGGGTCGGCCTCGGAGAGCGGACGCTCGTACCGCTGCCAGTTCCGGATGTCGTACTCGAGGATCACCTGGTGGTCGTTGTCGGTCCGCTCGGTGTTGGCGTAGACGCCGTAGGCGACCATCAGCTTCTGCCGGCTCTCCGGCCGGGCACCGAAGGAGGGGCCGAAGGAGACGCCGTCGATGCCGCTGCAGCCGTAACGGTGGTCGGGGGTGTCCCCGGTGTCGCCGTCGAAGACCCCGTCGCCGTTCATGTCGGCGGTGAAGTCCTCGACCACCTCGGCCAGGTGCACCGTGGTCAGCACGCCGTCCGTCTCGGCGTCCATGCCGATCCGGTCCACCGCGGCCACGTCGATGATCGCGATGTAGAAGGCCTCCTCGGCCTTGTACTCCAGCGAGCCGTAGACCCGGCCGTCCTCCGGGTTGAGGTCGATGTCCCCGAGATGTCCGGTGATCCCCTCGACCGTGCCGATGACGTTCCCCGCCAGGTCGGTCTTGACCAGCATCTGGGTGAACGACCAGTAGGCCAGGCCGTTCTCGTGGTCCACGGCGACGCCCTGCACGTGACTGGTGGGCCACGTGCCGCCGTTGACGTACTCGGGCCAGCGGGGTGGGTACGGGCCGTCTATGGCGCTGGGCGTCTCCTGCTCCAGCGTGGTTCTCGGGGTGGTGGGAACGGTGGCCGCGGCGGGGGTGGTCGTGGTGGTGGGGGCCGCCTGGGCGGTGGGGGTGGCCGCGACGGCCAATCCGGCGGCGGCGAGAGCGGCGACAAGGAGCAACCTGGCCTGAGACACGCGCTTCTCCCATGAAGTGAGGGCAGAACGGGCACGGGAACGGTAGGGAGCGCGCGTTATCGGCTTCCCCCGACCCGGGCGACCAGCGGACAACGGCGGCATGAACATGCGGACGGCGAGACGGCCCCTGGCCGGCCCGGCTCACCGAACTGAGCGTTATCGTAACCGATTCGTTGTAGAACTGGAACCGGCGTGACGCCAGATACGGGAGGCGCCTGGGCGGTCGCACCACGCCGGGCCGCTGTCAGTGGCGGAACCCATAATGCGGGCATGAGAGCACGACACGACCGGTCGCAGACCGCCTCGCCCGCGGCACCCACCGCGAACACCGCCTGCCAGCAGGCGGTGTTCGCCGCGGTCGGGCTGCCCCACGGCAGGCGCCGGAGCCCGCCCTGGTGTGCCACGAGGACGACTGGGGCGGCTGGGACGACTGGGACACCGGCGACGGCGCGGCCGGGGATGCCGGGGAGCCGCTCGCGATACCCGACCGCGCCGCGGCGCTCGCGCTCCTGGGGCGGTACCGACCCGCCCTGCGCCGGACCGCGGCCCACCCGTGACGGCCCTCCCGGTGGTGCGGTGCCGGGCGGCCGCCCTCGACCGAGCCGGGGCGCGCCCCGCCGCCCCCGCCCGTCGTGCTCAGCCCGAGTCGCGGACCACCAGCCGCGTCGGCAGGATCACCGCCGAGGTGTCCTCGCCGGCGATGCGGGCCAGCAGGACCCGGACCATCTCCTGGCTGATCCGGTCCCACGGCTGCCGCACCGTGGTCAGCGCCGGGTGGGAGGCGAGCGCGGCGGACGAGTCGTCGAAGCCGCCGACCGCCACCTGGTCAGGCACCGACCGGCCGGCCCTGGCCAGTGCCTCCAGCGCGCCGCGTGCCATCAGGTCGGAGGCGACGAAGAGTCCGTCCAGGTCCGGGTGGCGGTCCAGCAGCCGGGCGGCGGCGACCGCCCCGCTGTCCCGGCCGTAGTCGCCGGTCTCCACCAGCGACTCGTCGAACGGCAGCCCCGCCTCCGCCAGCACCTCCCGGTAGCCGGCCAGCCGGTCGACGCCGCCCGGGGTGTCCTGCGGCCCGGTGATGGTGCCCACCCGGCGCCGGCCGCCGGCCAGCAGGTGGCGCACCATGTCCCTGGCTCCCTCCCGGTCGTCCGCCGCCACGTGGGCCAGCCGGCCGGCGCGCGGGTCCATCGGCTTGCCGCAGGCCACCACCGGGATGCCGGCCTGGGCCAGTTGGGCGGCGACCGGGTCCCCGGTGTGGCTGGAGACCAGCAGCACCCCGTCCACATGGCCAGCCGAGACATAGCGGACGATGCGCCGCTGTTCGTCCCGGGAGCCGGCGATCATCAACAGCAGCGGGATGTCGTGGGCGGCCAGCGCCTGGGTGCAACCCCGCAGCAGGACGTTGAAGTTGGGGTCCTCGAAGAACCGCTCCTGCGGCTCGGTGAGCAGGAAGGCCACCGAGCCGGAGCGCCCGGTGATCAGGCTGCGGGCGTGCCGGTTGACCACGTACCCGGTCGTGCGGATGGCGGCGTTCACCGCCTCGGCGGCGGCCGGGCTGACGTGGTGCCCGCCGTTCAGCACCCGCGAGACGGTGCCGCGGGACACGCCGGCCACCCGGGCCACGTCGTGGATCGTCGGCCGCTCGCGTCTCACCGGGTTGCGCATGCTCACGACTTTACGGCGCCCGAGAGCAGGTCAAGACTCCAGAAGCGCTGGATGAAGAGGAAGAGCGCGATCAGCGGCAGCACCGCCAGCAACGCCCCGGTGATCACCAGGGTGTAGAGCGCGGGAGTGTTCGAGCCCTGGTTGAGCAGGGTGAACAGCCCCAGCGTGATCGGGAACTTCTCGTCGTCGCTCAGCATGATGTACGGCAGCAGGAAGTTGTTCCAGATCGCCACGAACTGGAAGAGGAAGATCGTCACCAGCCCGGGCAGCATCATCGGCAGGGCGACCGCCCGGAAGATCCGCCACTCGCCCGAGCCGTCCATCCGGGCCGCCTCCACCACGTCGTTCGGCACGGCGGCCGCCGCGTAGATCCGGGCCAGGTAGATGCCGTACGGGGACAGCAACACCGGGAGCAGCACGGCCAGATGGCTGTCCGTCAGGTTCGCCTCGGCCAGCAGCAGGTACGTCGGCACCGCCAGGATCACCGGCGGCATCAGCACGCCGGCCAGCAGCACGTTGAAGAAGGCCTCCCGGCCCGGGAACCGGTAGATCGCCAACGCGTAGCCGGCCAGCGCGGAGACCGCGCAGGACAGCAGCGCCCCCAGCCCCGCGTAGAGCAGCGAGTTGAGCATCCAGCGCCAGTAGATCCCGTCCCGGTACGCGTTCAGGTCGCCCAGGTTCTCCAGCAGGCCGGTGCCCGGCGCGAAGGTGAACGTGGAGAACAGCTCGTCGCCGGCCTTGGTCGCCGCCACCACGACCCAGGCCACCGGCAGCAGGCAGTAGAGCGCGCCCAACAGCAGGGCGGCACTGGGCAGCAGGGCGATCCGGCGCCGCGGGGCGGGTCGGGGCGCCTTCGGCGCGGTGGTCCTGGGCGCCCTGGGCGCGGTGGTCGGGGCGCTCATCGGGACTCCTCGCTGCGGTTACGGGCGTTGGCGATCCGCAGGAAGCCGAACGAGAGCGCCAGCGTGACCAGGGCGATCACCACCGAGGTGGCCGCGGCCGAGTGGATGTCACCCCCGGTGAACGCGTCCTCGTAGACCTTCATCAGCGGACTCCACGTGGTGGACAGGTTGTTGGTCAGGGGCCGCAGTGTGGTCGGCTCGTTGAACACCTGGAGGGTGGCGATGATCGAGAAGAAGAAGGTGAGTACCAGCGAGGGCAGCACCATCGGGATCTTGATCCGCAGCGCGATCTGGAACTGCGAGCAGCCGTCCAGCCGCGCCGCCTCGTGCACCTCGACCGGGATGGCGCGCAGCGCCGTGTAGATCACGATCATGTTGAAGCCGGTGCCGCCCCAGATCGCGATGTTGGCCAGCGCCCCGTAGAGCGGCGTGCCCTGGAGCAGGTCGGGGGCCGGCAGGCCGAGCCGGTCGAGCACGTCGTGCACCGGGCTGACCGACGGCAGGTAGAGAAAGCCCCACAGCAGCGCGGCGATCACCCCGGGCACCGCGTACGGCAGGAAGATCGCCAGCCGGCCGAAGCGGCGCCCCCGGACCCGGTCGGCGTCCAGCAGCAGCGCGAAGAACAGCGCCAGGCCGAGCATCACCGGCACCACGATGGCGCCGTAGCCCAGCACCCGGAACGCGCCGTCCAACAGCTCCGAGTCGGTCAGCGCCCGGCGGTAGTTGGCCAGCCCGGCCCAGACCTCCTCCCGGCCGTCGGCGCCCAGGCCGAGGCCCACGATCTGCACCTTCCGCACGCTGAGGTAGAGCGCGTAGCCGATCGGCAGCGCGAAGAACAGCAGGAAGAGCACCGCGGCCGGGGCCAGGAAGCCGAACGGCGCGCCTCGCCCTCCGGTGCCGCGGCGCCGGTTGGCGCGGGTGCGCGTGGCCGCCACGGAGACGTCGGCGGTGTCGGCCTTGGCGGCGTCGGGTCGGCCGTTCACTGGACCACCTCGAATCCCAGTCGGTCCATGTCCTCGAAGGCGGTGCGCTGCATGGTGGCCAGGGCCTCCCCGAAGCCGGCGCGGCGGCCGGCGGCCTGGCCGAACGCGTTGTTGAACGCGCTGTAGGCCACGGTGACGTTGGGCCCCCAGGCGGCGGGGGCGGTGCCGGCGGCGATGGACGCGGCGGTCTCGTAGAAGTCGGGCTGGTTCGCGAAGAACTCCGGCGGCTCGCTGAGCGCGCCGCCGCTCTGCGCCGCGCTGGCCGCCGGGTAGACGCCGCTGGCGGCGACCAGCGCGGTCAACGCCTCGGGGTCGGTGTTCAGCCAGGTGGCGAACTCGGCGGCGGCCGCCGGGTGGTCGGAGTCCACGGTGACGCCGGTGGACGAACCGCCCCAGCTGCCGGTGGCGTTCTCGCCGGCCTCCCACTGGGGCAGCGGCGCCATCTCCCAGCGGCCGGCCGTGTCGGGAGCCGCCGTCGCCAGGGTGCCGGGCGCCCAGACGCCGCTGACCCAGGCGATCTGCTGGCCCTCGTTGAGCGCCTGGTTCCAGGCCGGGGTGTACATCGGCTGGTTGTCCACCAGGTCCTCGGCGACCAGGCCCTCCCAGAACTCGGCGACCCGGCGGGTCGGCTCGTCGTCGATCGCCACCCGCCAGCGGTCCACCTCGGTGGTCCACCACTGGGCGCCGGCCTGTTGGGCGAGGCCGGCGAAGAGTCCGGCGTCGTTGGCCGAGAAAGTGGTCAGCCGCAGCTCGGGGGCCGCGTCCCGCAGCTCGCGCGCGGTCTCGGCGAACTCGTCCCAGGTGGTGGGCACCGTCAGCCCGTACTCCTCGAAGAGGTCGGCGCGGTAGAAGAACATCAGTGGCCCCGAGTCCTGCGGGATGGCGTAGACCGCGTCGGTGCCCAGGGTGACCTGCCGCCAGATGGCGGGGGTGAACGCCGCCTCGGCCGTGGCGGTCTCCTCGGCGATGTCGGCCAGCACGTTGTTGCTGGCCAGCGTGGGCAGCGCCTGGTACTCGGCCTGGAGCAGGTCGGGGGCGTTGCCGGCCCGGGCGGCGGTGATCGTCTTGGTGACCAGGTCGTCGCCGCTGGCCTGCTTCTTGACCGTGACCTGGATCTCCGGGTTCGCCTCGTTCCAGAGCTCGACGACCTCCTCCATGCCGGGCGCCCAGGCCCAGTAGGTCAGGTGGACGGTCCCGTCGTCGCCGGCCGAGCCGCACCCGGCGAGCGTGGTGGCCGCGAGCAGCGCCGCGGTCCCCACCGCGATGGCGCGGTGTCTCATAGTGCCTCCCCTGCTGTGAACGTGCACAGTAGAGAAATGTTTCAGGCACTTGTCAACCGTTGTGGCTTTGCGGTTATGTGAGAGGCGCACGGTGTTCAGGCTGTGCACGTTCACATGATCTTGGGAGAGGGACCGATGCCGCACGCCACCCCCAAGGGGCTGCGCCGACTTGCCTTCGGCGGCGACTACAACCCGGAGCAGTGGCCGGAGGAGGTGTGGCGCGAGGACGTCACGCTGATGCGCGAGGCCGGGGTGAACCTCGTCAGCCTCGGCATCTTCAGCTGGTCCAAGCTGGAGCCCCGCCGTGGCGAGTTCGACTTCGGCTGGCTGGACCGGATCATCGAGCTGCTGCACGCCGCCGACATCCGCGTCGACCTGGCCACCCCGACCGTGGTCCCACCCGCCTGGTTCTACCGGGAGCACCCGGAGGCGCTGCCCGTGAGCCGGGACGGCACCCGCCTGGCCTTCGGCTCGCGCGGCGCCATCTGCCACAGCTCGCCCGCCTACCAGGAGGCCGTCGCCCGCGTCGTCCGCGCCCTCGGCGAGCGGTACGGCGACCACCCCGCCGTCGCCATGTGGCACGTGCACAACGAGTACGGCGTGCCCGTGCTGGAGTGCTACTGCGACGTCTCAGCCGCCGACTTCCGCCGCTGGCTGCGCGCGCGGTACACCACCCTGGACGCGGTCAACGCGGCCTGGGGCACGACCTTCTGGGGTCAGGCGTACGGCGACTGGGAGGAGATCCAGCCGCCCCGGCTCACCCCCACCGTGGCCAACCCGGCCCACCGGCTGGACTTCGCGCGCTTCGCCAGCGACAGCGCGATCGCCAACTTCCGCCGCGAACGCGAGCTGCTGCGCGAGCTGTCCCCCGGCACCCCGGTGACCACCAACTTCATGGTCTCGCCCACCCAGTGCGACACCATGGACTACTGGGCCTTCGGCCAGGAGGTGGACCTGGTCACCAACGACCACTATCTGGTGGCCGAGGAGGACCGCAATCACATCAACCTGGCGATGGCCGCCGACCTCAGCCGCTCCGTCGGCGAGGGCCGGCCCTGGCTGCTGCTGGAGCACTCCACCAGCGGGGTCAACTGGCAGCGGCGCGGCATCGCCAAGCGGCCCGGCGAGATGGCGCGCAACAGCCTCGCCCACGTCGCCCGCGGCTCGGAGGGCGCGCTCTTCTTCCAGTGGCGGGCCTCGCGGTTCGGCGCCGAGAAGTTCCACTCGGCGATGGTGCCGCATGCCGGCACGGACAGCCGGATCTGGCGCGAGGTCGTGCAACTCGGCGCAGACCTGGACCAGTTGGCCGAGGTGTGGGGCAGCCGCACGGTCGCCGACGTCGGGCTGGTGTGGGACTGGCAGTCCTGGTGGGCGCAGAAGCTGGAGTGGCGGCCCAGCGAGGAGCTGGACACCAGGGAGCGCGCCGAGTCCTACTACGCGGCGCTCTTCGACCGACACCTGACCGTGGACTTCGTCCCCCCGGAGGGGGACCTCTCGCGGTACCCGCTGGTCGTCGTGCCGGCGCTCTACCTGGCCACCGCGGCGGCCGGCGAGGAGCTGCGCCGCTACGTGGCCGGCGGCGGCACCCTGCTGGTCTCCTACTTCTCCGGGATCGTCGACGAGCACGACGCCGTCCACGCCGGCCCGCACCCGGGCGCGCTGCGCGACGTGCTGGGGCTGACCGTCGAGGAGTTCCAACCGCTGCACGCCGGCCGCACCGTACGGCTCACCGGCCCCGAGGGCGCCGAACTCACCGCCGACACCTGGGCGGAGACCGTCGTCTGCCGCGGCGCCGAGCCGGTCTGGCACTACACCGACGGCCCGGCGGCCGGCGGCCCCGCGGTGACCAGGCACCGGCTGGGCGAGGGCACCGCCTGGTACGTCTCGGCCCGGCTGGGCCGCGCCGACCTGGACGCCGTGCTGGCCCGGGCACTGGCCGACGCCGGCCTGCCCGAACAGGACGAGCTGCCGCGCGACCTGGAGGTGGTGCGCCGCCGGGGCGAGCACGGCGAGTACCTCTTCGCCATCAACCACACCGAGGCCGACTGCGCCCTGCCGCTCGGCCAGCCGGGGCGGGAACTGCTCACCGGCGAGCGGGCCGCCGACAAGCTGGTCGTCCCGGCCGGCGGGGTGCGGGTGGTGCGCCTCGACAGCTGACCCGAACGCACCACCGAGCAGGCCGACCGACTGGCACCACAGACCGGAACGACCCGACGGGACAAGGGAGTTCAGATGAGCACCAGTAGGCGAACCGTACTCCGCACGGCCGGTGCGGCCCTGGCCGCACCGCTGGCCTGGCCGCTGCTCCAGGGCGGGCCGGCCCTGGCCGCCGGGGCGCCGCGACCGGCGGTCGACGGCCCCATCCGGGGGGTGGACGTCTCCTCGCTGCCCAAGGCGGAGGACCTGGGCGCGGTCTACCGGCGGGCCGACGGCAGCACCGCCGACGCGCTGACCATCCTCGCGGAGAACGGCGCCAACTGGGTGCGGCTGAAGGTCTGGGTCAACTCCCCGGACGGCTACCACGACGCGGCGCGGGTGTGCGCCGTCGCCCGCCGGGCGGCGGCGCTGGGGCTGAGGACCCTGGTGGACTTCCACTACTCGGACAGCTGGGCCGACCCGGGGCAGCAGCACAAGCCGGCGGCCTGGGCCGGGCTGGACGCCGCGGGACTGGACCGGGCGGTCGCGGACCACACCGGGGCCGTGCTGGGCGCGCTCGTCGACCAGGGCACCCCGGCGGACCTGGTGCAGCTCGGCAACGAGATCAACGCCGGGATGCTCTGGCCCGACGGCTCCACCGACGACTTCGACCGGCTGGCCCAGCTGCTGACGGTGGCGGCCCGGGCGGCGGCCGAGGCATCGCCTGGCACCGCCCGGGCGCTGCACCTGGCCGAGGGCGGCGACAACGGGGCCTTCCGCTGGTGGTTCGACAACGCGGTGGCCCGCGAGGTGCCGTTCGAGGTGATCGCGCTCTCCTTCTACGGCTACTGGCACGGCACGCTGGGCGAGCTGGAGCACAACCTGCACGATCTGGTGGCCCGTTACGACCGGGACGTGGTGGTGGTCGAGACCGCGTACCCGTTCCGGCTGGGTAGCGACGACGACCACGAGGACATCATCGGCGAGGAGTCCCAGCTGGTCGCCGGCTACCCGGCCACCCCGGAGGGCCAGCGGCGCTGGCTCGCCGACCTCGGCGCCGTGGTCGACGGCGTCCCCGACGGCCGGGGCCTGGGCGTCTTCTACTGGGAGCCGGCCTGGACCGCGGTGCCGGGCAACGGCTGGGACCCGGCCGACCCGGCCTCGGGCAACGCCTGGGAGAACCAGGCGCTCTTCGACTACACGGGCCGGGTCCTCCCGGCGGCCGGCTGGTAGCCGCCCGGCGCCGGCCGGCTCCGGAACCACCCGGGCCGGCCGGCGACGCCCCCGGCTCAGGTCTGCCGCAGCGGCGCGTACGCCTCGGCATCCAGACCGAACGTCCAGGCCACGCCTTCCCGGGCGGTCCGGGTCGCCGGGGGCACCCGCAGCCAGTAGGTGTTGAAGGTGCCGTCCGGCTCCGGCGTCGAGTTGACCACCTCGACCATCACCACGTCCTCGTCGTCGGAGAGGGGTATGCGCCAGAGCACGCCCGTCTCGTCGCGGTGCACCGGCTCCGCGCCGGACTCCGACAGGTACCGCTCGTAGCCGTAGTGTTCGAGCATCACGCGGCGCAGCTCCGCGTTCGCCTCGCGCCTGATCCGCTGCGGCGTCAACGCGGCAAGCTCCGTGAAGAACTCGCCGGAGACCGCCATGCCGCGCCACGCGTACAGGGCGAAGCCGTCACCGTAGGCCAGCGCCGGGCCGTCGCTCCGGTCCAGCCGGCCGGCCTCGTCCCGGTGCAGCTCGGTCGGGCGCTCGCTGAGCACCGCGACCCGCTCGTACGGCCACCACCAGCCGGCCGCGCGAGCCACTGCGGCCAACTCGTCGAGCCCGGTCCCCGGCTCGTCGCCCAGCGCGCTCAACCAGGCGGCCTCGTGCGGGCCGAGGACGGCGTCCAACAGCAGCAGCCGCAGCTCCGTCCGCGTCGCCCAGCCCTCCGCCTCCGCCAGGACCGCCGTCTTCACCTGCTCGACCAGCGGGGTCGACGTCTCCCACAGATCGGCGCCCGTCGCCCGCCAGTGCGCGCCCCAGCCGGTGGGGCCCAACTCCTGGTGCACCAGGCCGCGTCGCGCGGCGATCGGCCGGTCCCGCAGCTCGGCCCGAACGCTCCGCCCGGCCACCGGCGCCGGCCGCCCGGCCGTCCCGTCCGCCGCCGGCGCCCCCGTCAACAGCCGCACCGCGGCCAGCGGCGAGGCGACCCACAGCACCTGCTCCGGCTCCGGCAGCCCGGCCCGGCGATAGGCCGCCCGCACCGCCGCCTCGGCGGTCGCCCGCTCGGCCGCCCCCGTCGCGACCGCCACCGACCGCCAGTCCACCCGCTCGTTCATTGACCGTCCTCTTCCTTGACCCGAAATCCCCGTCAGCCGGCGCGCGCGCCGCTCAGTCCGCCACGATCCGGACCGCGCCCGGCACGTACTCGCGCTGCCGCACCACCCGGTACCAGCCGCGCGGCAGCTCGATCGTGGCGTGCTCCTCGTGCACCACCCGCGCGCCGTCCGGCACGTGCAGCAGCATCGGGTCGAACGGGCCGGCCTCCCGGACCAACCGGCCGGGGCCGACCACGGCGTGCGCGTGCCCCGTGACCTCGCCGAGGGCCAGCACCAGCCGGCCACGGCCGTCCCGCCGCTCCGACTCGGCCTCCAGGGCGGCCAGCGGCACCGCTTCCTCCGCCAACGGCGCGATCAGGACGTCTCCTTGGCGATACATGCGCGTTTCTCCCCTCGTCCGCGGCACCCGGTGTGCCACGACTCAGAAGGTAGCGGCGGGCACTGACAATCACCCCGCCACCGGTCGGCCGGACTGTTCGAGGCACTGTCAGTCGGCCCTGCTAGAACTCCCGTACGCGGTACGACAGCACAGCTGAGGAGCAGCGCCATGCCCATCCACGAGCACCTGCGGGACTTCCACGAGCTGCCCGTCTTCGAGTTCCCCGACCTCCTCCACGAGCCGGACGGCGCGGGGGAGTTGCCGGCGCCCGAGACGGTGGCCTGGCGCGTCCGGATCGACACCGACGACGAGGAGCAGCCCTGGGCGGACGCCTTCGCCCGGTTCCTCGACACCGTGGACACCACCGCGGTGCGCGCGCTGGTCGTCGGCGCCTGGAACGAGGTCTACGACACGAGCGCGAAGGACGTGATCGACGCCCTGGTCGCGGCGCGCGACCGGCTGCCCGCGCTGCGCGCCCTCTTCCTCGGCGACATCGTGGGGGAGGAGGCCGAGATCTCCTGGATCGTCCAGGGAGCGGTGGCGCCGCTGCTCGAAGCCTTCCCCGAGCTGGCGGAGTTCGCCGTCCGGGGGGCCCAGGAGCTGTCCTTCGGCCCGCTCCGGCACGAGCGGCTGCGCCGGCTGACCATCGAGTCCGGCGGCCTGCCGGCCGAGGTGGTGCGGCAGGTGGCCGCGAGCGAGCTGCCCGCCCTGACCCATCTCGACCTGTGGCTGGGCACCCCGGAGTACGGCGGTGACGCCGGCGTCACCGACCTGGCGCCGATCCTGGCCGGCGCCCGGCTCCCGTCCCTCCAACACCTCGGGCTGCGCAACAGCCAGATCCAGGACGAGGTCTGCGCCGCGCTGGCCTCGGCGCCGGTGGTGGCCCGGCTCGCCGCGCTCGACGTCTCGATGGGCGTGCTCACCGACGAGGGCGCCGCCGCGCTGCTCGCCGGGCAACCGCTGACCCACCTCGACGCCCTGGACATGCGCCACCACTACCTCAGCGACGGGATGTGCGCCCGGCTGAGGGAGGCGTTGGAGCCGGCCGGCGTCCGCCTCGACCTCGACCGGGGGCGCGCCGACAGCCACCACGAGCCGGACGGATCCGTCTGGCGTTGGGTCGCGGTGGGCGAGTAGCCCGCCCACACCACCGGCCGGGACGGGGCGGCCGGCGGAACTGTCAGTCGGGCTTGGTAGAACTCCCGTACGCCAACCGAAACAACACCGAGGAGCGGCGCACATGACTGTCGGAGACCACGCGGAAGAGTTCCACGAGCTTCCCGTCTTCGAGTTCCCCGAGACCGTCCAGGGCCCGGACGACGCGGGGGAGTTGCCGGCCGCCGACGCGGTGGCCTGGCGCATCAGGGTCGATTCCTACGACAACAAGGAGGAGTGGCCGGACGCCCTGGCCCGGTTCCTCGCCGCCGTGGACACCACCCGGGTGCGGGCGTTGGTCGTCGGCGCCTGGGGCGAGGTGTACGACAAGGGCCCCCAGGCGGCGATCGAGGCCCTGGTCGCGGCGCGCGACCGGCTGCCCGCGCTGCGCGCCGTCTTCCTCGGCGACATCGTGGTGGAGGAGGCCGAGATCTCCTGGATCACCCAGGGGCCGGTGGCGCCGCTGCTCGACGGCTTCCCCGAGCTGGAGGAGCTGACCGTCCGCGGCGGCAACTCCCTCTCCTTCGGCCCGGTGCGGCACCAGCGGCTGCGCCGGCTGACCATCGAGTCCGGCGGCCTGCCGGCCGAGGTGGTCCGCGGGGTGGCCGGCAGCGAGCTGCCCGCCCTGACCCACCTCGAACTCTGGCTGGGCACCCCGGAGTACGGCGGCGACTCCAACGTCACCGACCTGGCGCCCATCCTGGCCGGCGCCCAGCTCCCGTCCCTGCAACACCTCGGGCTGTGCAACAGCCAGATCCAGGACGAGGTCTGCGCCGCGCTGGCCTCCGCGCCGGTGGTGGCCCGGCTTGAGGTGCTCGACGTCTCGATGGGGGTGCTGAGCGACGAGGGCGCCGCCGCGCTGCTCGCCGGACAGCCGCTGACCCACCTCTCCTTCCTGAACATGCGGCACAACTACCTGTCCGAGAAGATGCGGGCCCGGCTGACGGACACGTTGGAGCCGGCCGGTGTCCGCCTCGACCTCGACGCGGACGACGCGGACAGCGACGAGGACCCGGACGGCACCGAGTGGCGATGGGTCGCGGTGGGTGAGTAGCACGTCGCCGGCGGCCCGCGCGCGCCCCTGGGTGGTCGTCGGCAACCCGGAGAACCGTCGGGTCACCCGGTTCCTGGCGGCGGCCGAGGCCGCCGGCGACGCCCCGCCCCGCGTCGTCTCCTGGCTCCAGGTGCTGCGCGAGGGCGGCCACGCCTTCGCCGACGGGGAGTTGGTGCGGCTGGATTCCCCGGGCGAGAACGCCGAGGTCGACCGCCTGCTGCGGGGAGTCGACGAGCCCACCAGGGTGGAGGGCTCGGCCGCCTGGTACGCCGGCTTCCTGGCCGCCGTCCGCTCGCTGCGCGGCGGGACACGGCTGGACGACCCGGACGAGCTGGCCGTCCTGTTCGACAAGCGACGGTGCCACGCCCGGCTGGCCGCGGCCGGCGTCCCGGTGCCGCCCTCGCCCACCTCGGGGTTGGCCCGGCCGGTGCGCGGCTGGGCCGACGTGCGCGCCGTCACCCGGGAGCCGGGCCTCGCGCGCCTCTTCGTCAAGCCGGCCCACGGCTCCTCCGGCTCCGGCATCCTCGCCGTCGAGACCAACCGCGCCGGCCGGGTCCGGGCCACCACCCCGGTGGAGGTCGCGGCCGGTGGCCGGCTGCACAACACCCTGCGGGTGCGCCGCCTCACCGAGGAGTCGGCCATCGCCGCCATCATCGACACCCTCGCGCCGGACGGCCTGCACCTCGAACGCTGGCTGCCCAAGGCCACGCTCCACGGCCGGCCCGCCGACCTGCGGATTGTGGTGGTCGCCGGCCGGGCCACCCACGCGGTGGCCCGCACCAGCGACCTGCCCCTGACCAACCTGCACCTGGGCGGCGCCCGGGGCGACCTGGCGGCCGTCCGCGCCGCGGCCGGCGCGCACTGGCCGGCCGCGCTGGAGACCGCCGAGCGGGCCGCCGCCTGCTTCCCCGGCACGCTCTGCGTCGGTGTCGACCTGCTGCCGGCCGTCGGCTGGCGCCGGTTCGCCGTCGGCGAGGTCAACGCCTTCGGCGACCTGCTGCCCGGGCTGCCGGGCCTCCCGGGCAGCGGCGCCGAGGAGTTGGACACCTACGGCGCCCAGATCGCCGCCGCCCGCGGCGCCCCGCCCTTCGGCCCGCCCGCTCCCGCCGGCGCCCCGTACCACCGCACAAGGAACGCCCATGCCAGCCACTGACGCCGGCCCCCCGCCGGCCGCGCCCGAGACGCCGCCCGCCGTCGACCCCGACATGAACGAGGTGGTGGGCCGCGACGACCTGCTGCTCCTCACCCTCGACACCCTCCGGTACGACGTGGCCGTTGAGCTGGCCGCCGCCGGCCAGCTGCCGCACCTGGCGGCCCACCTGCCGGGCGGCCGCTGGGAGGAGCGGCACGCCCCCGGCAGTTTCACCTACGCCTCCCACCAGGCGATCTTCGCCGGCTTCCTGCCCACCCCGGCCGCGCCGGGTCGCCATCCCCGGCTGTTCGCCAGCCGGTTCGCCGGCAGCGAGACGACGGCCGGGCGCACCTTCGTCTTCGACGCCCCCGACCTGGTGACCGCGCTCGCCGCACGCGGCTACCACACGGCCTGCGTCGGCGGCGTCGGCTTCTTCAACAAGCGGGGCGCGCTGGGCAGCGTGCTGCCCGGCCTGTTCCAGGAGAGCCACTGGGCGCCGGAGTTCTCCGTCGCCTCCCCGACCTCCTTCGAGGCGCAGGTGACCCGCGTCGAGGAGATCGTCGCCCGCCTCCCCGTCGAGCGCCGGCTCTTCCTCTTCCTCAACGTCTCGGCGTTGCACCAGCCCAACTGGTTCCATCTGCCGGGCGCCACCCGCGAGTCGGGCGACACCCGGGCCAGCCACGCGGCGGCCCTCAGATACGTGGACCGCCACATCGGTCGGCTCTTCGCCGCGATGCGGTCCCGTCGCCGCTGCTTCGCCATCGTCTGCTCCGACCACGGGACCGCGTACGGGGACGACGGCTACACCGGCCACCGCATCGGCCACCCGGCGGTCTGGACCGTGCCCTACCGCCACTTCTTCCTGGAGCCCACCGCATGACCACCGCGACCGAGCTGATCCGCCCCTACCAGCACTACGTCTACGCCTACCCGCACAAGACCGCCTACCGGCCGCTGCCCGGCCGGCCCCGGCTGGCCGACCTGTGGGCCGGCGAGTCCCGGCAGGCGCTCTCGCTCTACGCCCACATCCCGTTCTGCGAGGTGCGTTGCGGCTTCTGCAACCTCTTCACCCGGGTCGGCGCCCCCGAGGGGCTGACCGGCCGCTACCTCGACGCCCTGGAGCGGCAGGCCATCGCCGTCCGGGAGGCGCTGGGCGACAACGAGCCGGTCCGGTTCGCCAACGCCGCGTTCGGCGGCGGCACCCCGACCTTCCTGGAGGCCGACGAGCTGACCCGGCTGTGCGACATCGCCGAGCGGCGGATGGGCGCCGACCTGCGGGCCGTGCCGCTCTCCGTCGAGGCGTCCCCGGCCACCGCGACGGCCGACCGGCTGGCCGTCCTCGCCGAGCGGGGCGCCACCCGGCTGAGCCTCGGCGTGCAGAGCTTCGTCGAGGCCGAGGCACGTGCCGCCGTGCGCCCGCAGCGGCGCGCCGACGTGGAGGCCGCGCTGGCACGGGTCAGGGAGGCCGGTATCCCGGTCCTCAACATCGACCTGATCTACGGCATCGACGGTCAGACCGCCGCCAGTTGGCGGCTCTCCCTGGACGCGGCCCTGGCCTGGCGGCCGGAGGAGATCTACCTCTACCCGCTCTACGTCCGCCCGCTGACCGGCCTCGGCCGGCACACCGACCCGCACACCGCCGACCTGGCCTGGGACGAGCAGCGGCTGCGACGCTACCGCGAGGGCCGCGACCACCTGCTGGCGCACGGCTACGAGCAGCTGTCCATGCGGATGTTCCGGCGCGTCGACGCGCCCCCGCAGGGCCCCGACGACTACGCCTGCCAGACCGACGGGATGATCGGCCTCGGCTGCGGCGCCCGTTCCTACACCGCCACGCTGCACTACTCGTTCGACTACGCGGTGGCGATGCGGGAGATCCGCGGCATCATCGACGCCTACACCGCGACCGAGGACTTCAGCCGCGCCCTGCACGGCCGCGCCGTCGACGAGGACGAGGCCAGGCGCCGCCACCTGCTCCAGTCGCTGCTCCAGGCCGGCGGCTTCGACGAGGCCGACTACCGGCGCAGGTTCGGTGCCGCCCCGGCCGACGACTTCCCCGTCGAGCTGGCGACGCTGGCCGACCGGGGCTGGCTGGCGCCGCCCGCCGCCGGCCGGCTGCGGCTGTCCCCCGAGGGCCTGGCCCACTCCGACGCGGTGGGGCCGCTGTTCTTCTCGCCCGCGGTGCGTGCCGCGATGGCCGCGCACGAGCCCAGGTGAGCCGGCCGTGCATCTGACGATCCTCTACCGCGGGCCGCTCGCCTCCTGCGACTACGACTGCCCCTACTGCCCGTTCGCCAAGCGCCGCGACACCACCGCGCAACTGCGCGCGGACCGGGCGGCTCTCGAACGGTTCACCGGCTGGGCCACCGCCCGGCCGGAGGAGCGCCTGTCGGTGCTGTTCACCCCGTGGGGCGAGGGCCTGACCCGCTCCTGGTACCGCCGTGCCCTGGTGGACCTCTCGCACCAGCCGCACGTCGAGCGGGTCGCCATCCAGACCAACCTGAGCTGCCGCACCGACTGGCTGGCCGAGGCCGACCTGGACACGGTGGCCCTGTGGTGCACCTACCACCCCGGGCAGACCCCCTACGAGCGCTTCCTGGACAAGACGCGCCGGCTGGCCGAGTTGGGCGTGCGGTTCAGCGTGGGGATGGTCGGCCTGCCGGAACACCTCGCGCGCGCCCGCCGGTTGCGGGCGGCGCTGCCCTCGCACGTCTACCTCTGGGTGAACGCGGCCGACGGCCACCGGTATACGGACGAGCAGGCCGCGACGTGGACGGAGCTGGACCCGCTCTTCCCGTTCAGCCGGGAGCCGCACCGCTCGGCCGGCCGCCCCTGCCGCACCGGCGAGACGGTGATATCCGTGGACGGCGAGGGCACGGTGCGGCGGTGCCACTTCGTGAAGGCCGAGCTGGGCAACCTCTACGACGGCTCCTACCGCGCGGCGCTCGCCCCTCGGGCCTGTCCGCTGGCCGTCTGCGACTGCCACATCGGCTACGTCCACCTGGAGACGCTGCCGCTGTACGACGCCTTCGCCGGCGGCGTGCTCGAACGCGTCCCGACCGAGGCCACGTTGCTCGCCCCGCCTCCGGTACCGCCGGCGTCCCGGGCGCGGCCGCTCGCCGGCTGACCGCCGGCGCCGCGGCCGGCCGGCGGCCCGCTACGGTGAGCGGCATGGATCGCCCCGCCCCGCTCCCGGCCGGCCGTCCCCGGGTGCTGCTCTCCTGCGCGGCCTCGGTGGACGGCTTCATCGACGACACCAGCGAGCACCGGCTGCTCCTCTCGCACGCCGAGGACCTGGACCGGGTGGACGCGGTGCGGGCCGCATCGGACGCGATCCTGGTGGGCGCCGGCACGGTCCGGGCCGACGATCCCCGGCTGCTGGTGCGCTCGGCCGCCCGGCGGGCGGCCAGGTCCGCCGCCGGGCGGCCCGCCCACCCGGACCGGGTGGTGCTCACCACCGGCGGCCGACTCGACCCGGCCGCCCGGATCTTCACCACCGGCGACCGCCCCCCGCTGGTCTTCTGCCCGGACGGCCGGGTCGCGGCGACGAGCGCCCTGCTGGCCGCCGGGGCCACGGTGCTCGCCGGCGGCGACCCGCTCGACCTGCGACGCGTGGTGGCCGACCTGCACGGTCGCGGGGTGCGGCGGCTGATGGTGGAGGGCGGCGGTGGCGTGCACACCGCCTTCCTGAGCGCTGGCCTGGTGGACGAGATCCAGCTGGTCATCGCCCCGTTCCTGCTGGGCGACGCGGGCGGGCCGCGGTTCACCAGGCCAGCCGCGTTCCCGCAGGGCCCCGCGCGCCCGATGCGGCTGGCGGAGGCCCGGCCGCTGGGGGACCACGTGCTGCTCCGCTACCTGCCGGACACCGAAGCCGCCCCGGCGGGCGGCCCGACCCCCGAGGAGGCCGCGCGATGACGCCGGGGCACCCACCGATCGAGGAACAACTGCGCTGGCTGCGTGAGACCATCGCGCTCTCCCGCCGCTGCCCGCCGAGCGCCACCGCCTTCGCGGTGGGCGCGGTGCTGGTCGGCGCGGACGGCGTGCCACTGGCCACCGGGTTCTCCCGGGAGGGCGACCCGCGCGACCACGCCGAGGAGGCCGCGCTGGCCAAGCTCGTCCCCGGCGATCCCCGGCTGGCCACCGCGGTGCTCTACAGCTCGCTGGAACCCTGCGGCGAGCGGGCCTCCCGGCCCGCCACCTGCGCCGAGCTGATCATCGCCGCCGGCGTGCCCACGGTGGTCTACGCCTGGCGCGAGCCGCCGCTCTTCGTGGCCAGGGCCGGCGCCAGCCGGCTGCGGGCGGCCGGGGTCACCGTCCTGGAACGCCCCGAACTGGCCGCCGCCGCCCGGGCGGTCAACGACGAGCTGCTGGGCGGCACCCCCTAGCTCCCGGGCGACGCCCCGGCCGGGCGGACGCCGGACGCGCCGACGCCCGGCCCCACGCCGGGTGGCGCGGGACCGGGCGTCGAACGACGACCGCTACCGGGTCAGCGGACCGGGGTGAAGTCCCGGGCGCCGATGAACTCCGGGCGTGGCACCGGGGCGGCGAACGGCTCGACGGCCGCGTTCTCCACGCTGTTGAAGACGATGAACACGTTGCTGCGCGGGTAGGGCGTGATGTTGTCGCCCGAGCCGTGCATGCAGTTGCAGTCGAACCAGGTGGCCGAGCCGGCCTTGCCGGTGAACAGCCGGATGCCGTGCTCGTCCGCGAAGCGGGTCAGCGCCCCGTCCGACGGGGTGCCGGCGTCCTGCATCTGGAGGGACTTCTTGTAGTTGTCCTTGGGGGTCTCGCCGGAACACCCCAGGAACGTCAGATGCGACCCTGGCATGATCATCAGCCCACCGTTGGTGTCGTAGTTCTCGGTGAGCGCGATGGAGACCGACACCGTGCGCATCCGGGGCAGGCCGTCCTCCGCGTGCCAGGTCTCGAAGTCCGAGTGCCAGTAGAACCCGCTGGCCCCGAACCCGGGCTTCACGTTGATCCGGCTCTGGTGGACGTAGACGTCCGAGCCGAGGATCTGCCGGGCCCGGTCCAGGACCCGGGGGTCACGGACCAGTTCGGCGAAGACCTGGCTGATCTTGTGCACCTCGAACACCGACCTGATCTCACCCGAGCCGGGCTCCACGATGGAGCGCTCGTCGGCCCGCACCGTGGGATCGGTCACCAGCCGATCCAGCTCGGCGCGGAAGCGACCCACCTCCTCGGGAGTGATCAGCTGGTCGATGGCCGCGAAGCCGTTCCGTTCGAACGAGGACAGCTCCTCGCCGCTGAACGGCCCGGACGCGCCCGGCTCGGACCACACCACGGGGTCCTGTCGGGGCGTCGCCACCTCGGTCTCCCCACGGGTGGGGTACAGGTCGGCGGTGCGTTCGGGTGCGGTGGTCATGATGCTCCCTTCGTATCGTTCACGCCTCGGTCAGCAGCGGGTAGACGCCGTTCTCGTCGTGGTCCTCCCGTCCGGTGACCGGGGGGTTGAAGACGCACAGCACACGGAAGTCCGACCTGGGTCGGACGGTGTGCCGCTCGTGGCCGTCCAGCAGGTACATCGTGCCGGGCTTGATCAGGTGCTTCTCGCCGGTCTCCTCGTTGGTGAGTTCGGCTTCGCCCTCCACACAGAAGACCGCCTCGATGTGGTTGGCATACCACATTGTGGTCTCGGTTCCCGCGTAGAGCACCGTCTCGTGGAACGAGAAGCCGACCTTCTCCTTGGCGAGCACCAGGCGCTTGCTGCGCCAGGTGCCGGAGGCCGACTCGATGTCCCGGTCGGTACCGTCGATGTCACTGAGCGATCGGACGATCACGTTGGTGCGTTTCCTTTCCTCTGTACTGCCTGCGGAGGGTGGGTGCGGGGGAGGGGTCAGTCGGTCTCCCGAACGGCGCGGGTCAGCACCCGCAGCCCCTCCTCCAGCTCCTCGGGGGTGGCGGTCAGCGCGGGCAGCAGCTTGACGACCTCGCTCTGCGGCCCGGAGGTCTCCACCAGCATGCCCAGCTCGAAGGCGCGCTGGCAGACCCGGCGCGCGCGGTCCGCCTCGTCGAAGGTGAGGCCCCAGACCAGGCCGCGCCCGCGGTAGCTCGCGCCGGCGTGCGCGTGCTCGACGGTCAGCGCGCGCAGCGCCGTCTCCACCTGCTCGCCCCTGCTGAGGGTCTGCTTCTCCATCTGGCCGTCCGCCCAGTAGGTGTTCAGCGTGGCGGAGGCGGTGACGAAGGCCGGGTTGTTGCCCCGGAAGGTCCCGTTGTGCTCGCCCGGCTCCCACACGTCCAGTTCGGGCCGGAACAGCGTCAGGGACATCGGCAGGCCGTAGCCGCTGATGGACTTGGAGACGGTGATGATGTCGGGGACGATCCCGGCCTCCTCGAAGGAGAAGAAGGCACCGGTCCGGCCGCAGCCCATCTGGATGTCGTCGACGATCAGCAGCATGTCGTGCCGCCGGCACAGGTCGGCGAGCGCGCGCAGCCACTCCGGCCGGGCGACGTTGACGCCGCCCTCGCCCTGCACGGTCTCCACGATCACCGCGGCCGGCTGGTTGAGGCCGGAGCCGGCGTCCTCCAGCAGCCGCTCGAACCAGATGAAGTCCGGGGTCTGCCCGTCGAGGTAGTCGTCGAACGGCATCGGGGTGCCGTGCACCAGCGGGATGCCGGCGCCGGCGCGCTTGAACGCGTTGCCGGTGACGGCGAGCGCGCCCAGCGACATCCCGTGGAAGCCGTTGGTGAAGGAGACGATCGACTCCCGGCCCTTGACCTTGCGGGCCAGCTTGAGCGCGGCCTCGACGGCGTTGGCGCCGGTGGGACCGGGGAACATCACCTTGTGGTCCAGCTCCCTGGGGACCAGCACCACGTCGCGGAAGGTCTCCAGGAACGCCCGCTTGGCCGTGGTGGACATGTCCAGGCCGTGGGTGACGCCGTCCCGCTCCAGGTAGTCGATCAGGGCGCGTTTGAGCACCGGGTTGTTGTGGCCGTAGTTGAGTGAGCCGGCCCCCATGAAGAAGTCCAGGTAGGTGCGGCCGTCCTCGTCGTACAGGTAGCTGCCCCGGGAACGGTCGAAGATCGTGGGCCAGTTGCGGCAGTAGCTGCGCACCTCGGACTCCAGGGTCTCGAAGATGCTCAGGTCAGGCTGGGTGATGGTCACAGCGGAACTCCTGGTGAGGCGGGGAAGAGGTCGTCGGGTCAGCGCGCGGCGGCGACGTCGGGGACGCGGATGGGGCCGATCCGGTACAGCACTTCCGGCTGGTGGCCGCTCTCGGGGAACGCCTCACTGTCGAACAGCACCTCGCGACGCACGGCGGCCTGGTGGCGCTCCGCGAAGGCGGCGAACAGTCGGTTGGAGGCGGTGTTGTCCGGTGTGACGGTGGTTTCGATGGTGGTCACCCCCAGCTCCTCGCCCGTTCGGCGGACGAGGGCGTTCAGCATCGCGGCGGCGAGGCCACGTCCCCGCTGTGCGTGGTCCACGGCGACCTGCCAGATGAGCAGCGTCGTCGGCTCGTCCGGGCGGAGGTATCCGGTGATGAAGCCGGTCGGCGCGCCCGACGTGTCGCTGGCCACGATAGAGGTGCTGGCGTAGTCGCGGCACCACAGTAGGTAACTGTACGAAGAGTTCAGGTCAAGTGCGCGCGAGTCCCGGGCGATCCGCCACAGGGCGGACCCGTGCTCGGGTCGCGGCTTGTCGAGCGTGAGCCCTTCTGGCACTTCCACTGTTCCAGGTATTTCCAGGTAATCGACGGCACCTGCATGGTCTGCTTGTGCGGGGGTCATGCGAATCGAATTTACCCAGCATGAGTTGAGATTGCATCGCCGGCAGGGGTTAACAGGTGTGTGTGGAATGTGTTATCGCGCGCGCGTACGCAGGGGCGCGGAGCATCGGCAAAAGATGGGGTTTTGTCCGGTGAATACCGGGCAAAAAGGGCGCCTCCGTGCGATGGGTCACATGTTGGTAACGACGATGTGACCTCGCTGACCTGCTGGTGTGACGATGGACCGACCTCCGGATGGGCCGGTTTAGGGTCCGCGAAACCGGGAAGAAGCGCCTCGTGACCTCGCCTCGATAAACTCTGGAAAACGTCCGTCGAATTCCTCGGGAGCGAGCCGGGAACGGATGTTGCGGAAGCGGCGAGAGAGACGCGCAAAAGATTATCCGGAGGATTCTCGCGGAATGCCAGCGGTGCTGGGCCGATCAGCTGAACCCGCCACTCGCCGTCACCGGACCGGCCGGCCCCTCGCCGGTCACCAGGTAGCGGTCGAGCGCGGCCGCGCGCGGGCCGGCGTCGTGGTCGTACTGCCCGGCGAACACGTGCGAGCCCGTCGGCACCTCGGCCCCCGGCCGCAGCTCCCAGCGGAAGACCAGGTCACCGCCCTCGTGTACGACCGACAGGGTGAAGTCGTCGGTCGGCAGGGTGCGCCAGCCCCCGGTCGGCCGCATCCCGTCCTCGGCCACCACCCGCAGCTCCACGGCCAGCGCGGTCAACGGCTGGCTGGTTTCCAGGGTGACGTTGCTCTGCGACCAGTAGGGGCCGCTGCCCGGGTCGATCGCGCCCTCCGACGACAGCACGGCCGCCGGCGCGCCCCGTTCGGCCGGGCCGGCGCCACCCCCCTCGCCCAGCCAGCCGACGGCCGGCAGCGTCACCGCGAGCACGCAGCCCAACGCCACCGCGGCGGTCGCTGCCAGCACCCGCCACCGCGGGCCCGGGCGGGCGGCCGAGGCCGGCCCGGCCTCCTCCGCCATCCCGGCCTGGACGCGTGCCAGCATCCGCGCCCGGTCCGGCCGGTGCTCGGCGGCGGCCGCGCGCAACAGCTCCCGAGCGTCCCGGTGGTCGCCCATCGAGGTCCCCTCCCACGGTCGGCGGATTGGGGGCGGGAACGGGAAGCTCACCAGCCGCGCCGCTGGAGAGGACCGGTGGACAGCGCCCGGAGCATCTCCGGGGCCCCGCCCTCGCCCTCCGCGCGGACCCCCGGCTCGCGCAGCAGCCGCTGCAACTCCGCCAGTCCGCGCGAGGTCTGACTCTTCACGGTACCCACCGAGATGTCGAGCGTGCGGGCGGTCTCCCGCTCGGAGAGGTCGAAGGCGTGCCGCAGCACCACGCACGCCCGCTTCCGGTAGGGGAGCCGGGCCAACGCGGCGCGCACGTCCAGCACCGCCGGCACGTCCGGCCCGTCCACGTGCTCGGCGGGCCGGGCCCAGAAGAGCGCGACCCGGCGGCGTTCCCGGATACGGGACCTGATCTGGGAGCGGGCCAGGTTGGCGACCACCCCCCGGGCGTACGCCAGCGGTCGCTCGGCGCCGGTCACCCGGTCCCAGTGGTGCCAGATCGCCAGCAGGGCGTCGGCGGCCAGATCGTCGGCGCTCTCCCGGCCGCCGTCGCCGCCCAGCAACAGATAGGCCAGTCGGGAGAGTTCGACATGGTGACGGTCAAAGAAGGCGTGGAAGTCTTCGGTGGGGCTGGCCACGCCGGCCTCCTCGGGTGTGCGGCTCGTCGTTGGGGGGACTACTCATCCTTGTTCGACAGGTCGTTCGCCGTTCGCATATCCGCCCAGCCCCGGGAGTTGGGAGCGTAGCAGGCGATCGGTAGGCTGCCGAGGCTCGTGAACGGGCCGGTTCCCGGACGTCTTCCGGCCGGTGCCCGACCCGACCGATCCGGGCTCGGGCCAGCCGGCAGCCGCCGGGCCTGGGCGCGGCCGACGCCGATCCAGGAGGTCCAGTTGACCGACGGGCAGGTACTGCGTGTGGTGGGCCGGGTGCTCACCGGCCCCGGCGCCGCCACCGACGAGGACGAGGTGCGCGACCAGATCTGGGTCGTCGGCGGCCGGGTGTCCCTCACCCCGCCGACCGGCGCCCGCGAGGTGACGACGGTGCGCGGCTTCGCGCTGCCCGGGCTGGTCGACGCCCACTGCCATGTCGGCCTCGGCCCCGAGGGCGCGGTCGACACGGCCACCACCGAGGAGCAGGCCCGCACCGAGCGGGCCGCCGGTGCCCTGCTGTTGCGGGACGCCGGCTCGGCCGCCGACACCCGGTGGCTCGACGACCGCGCCGACCTGCCCCGGGTCATCAGGGCCGGCCGGCACATCGCCCGCCCCCGCCGCTACATTCGCAACTACGCCCACGAGGTCGAACCGCCCCAACTCGCGGACCGGGTACGTCGGGAGGCCCGTGCCGGCGACGGCTGGGTCAAGCTGGTGGGGGACTGGATCGACCGGGACCGCGGCGACCTGGCGCCCTGCTGGCCGGCCGACGCGCTGCGCGCCGCCATCGCCGCCGCCCACCAGGAGGGGGCGAGGGTCACCGCCCACTGCTTCGCCGAGGACTCGCTCCGCGACCTGGTCGAGGCCGGCATCGACTGCGTCGAACACGCCACCGGGCTGACCGAGGAGACCATCCCGCTCTTCGCCGAGCGGGGCGTGGCGATCGTGCCCACGCTCGTCAACATCGCGACCTTCCCCACCCTGGCGGCCGGCGGCGAGCGGCGCTATCCGGACTGGGCGGCGCACATGCGCCGGCTGCACGCCCGCCGCTACCAAACGGTGCGTGCCGCCTGGGACGCCGGCATCCCGATCTTCGCCGGCACCGACGCGGGCGGCTCCCTGGCCCACGGCCTGATCGCCCGCGAGGTCGCCGAACTGGCCGCCGCCGGTCTGCCGCGGCTGGCCGCGCTCTCGGCCGCGACCTGGGGCGCGCGCGCCTGGCTCGGCCGGCCGGGGCTCACCGAGGGGGCGCCGGCCGACCTGGTGGTCTACGCCGACGACCCGCGCGCGGACCTGTCCGAACTGGCCCGGCCGCGGCGGGTGGTGCTGCGCGGTCAGGTCGTCGTCTGACCACGCGGCCAGCCGCCGCCCCGCCCACCGAACCCACCCCACGTCCCCGGTCGCCGTCGGTGGTGGCTGTGGGCGCCCGGCCGCGCGCCGGCGCCTTGCCGTGCGGCGGGTTGGCCGGGGGCGTTCGCGCGCCCCTGGCCCGCGCCCCCGTCCGGGAGCGGAACGCCCGTACGGACGCCAGCTCCCCCATACGGGTGAATGGGGCCCGAACCTCACCCGGCGCGAAACCCAGCGCCAAGGATGGCGTCGTCCCGGTCGCCACCGTGCCGATGTCCCTTCCGCACGGCGGCGGCGATCACCATTCCGTGGGGGTTCCACCCGTGTACAACTCCGCCTTACGGCTGCCCGTCTCGCTCGCCCTGGGGGCCGCCTGCGGCGTGCTGCTGACCGCCCCGCCCGCCGTCGCCGACGACGGGCCCGGCCAGGAGACCGAGGGCTCCGCGAGCGCCGCGGTGCTGCGCACCGCCCTGGACGTCTCGCTGCTGGACGGCACCGCCCGGCTGCCGCTCACCCTGGCGCTCAACGAGGTGCACGCGCCCGCCGACGCCGCCAGCGCCGACGAGACGCTGCTCACCGCCACCCTGGACGGGGTGGCCGACGGCCGCCCCTTCGAGGTGCTGGCCGCCGAGGTCGCCAGCGCCGAGGCCACCGTCGACCAGGACGCGGCGAGCGCCGAGACCGCCCTGGTCGACGCCAGCGTCCACCTGCCAGGACTCGCCGCGCTGCCGCTGCTGGAGCTGACCGCGGTCAGCGCCAGGGCGCACTGCCCGGCCGGCGCGGCGCCGACCGCCGAGACCGAGATGCCCGCCACCGCCACCGTCCTCGGCCGGGACGTCACGCTGGACAGCTCGGGCAGCACCGAGGTCGCCGTCCCCGGGGTCGGCCAGGTCACCCTGACCCTCGGGCACCGGGAGGCCAACGAGGCCGACGCGGCGGCCACCGCCCTCGACCTGGCGGTGGAGATCGACCCGTTGGAGCTCAACGTGGCCACCGTCAGCGGCCGGATCACGCTGGCCGAGGCGCGCTGCCAGGCCCCAGCGGCGACCGAGGACGAGGAGCGGCCGGCGACGGAGCCGGCCGCCGAGGAGCAGCCGGCGGCCGAGGAGCCGGAGGGGCCCCGGCCGGACAGCTGGCGGGAGAGCGAGCCGGCGGCCGACCTCGCGGAGACCGGCGGCAGCTCGAACACCCCGTACCTGGTGGGTGGCGCGCTGGCCCTGCTGGGCGTCGGGCTCGGCACGGTCTTCTTCGCCCGGCGCCGGGCGCTCGGCGCCCGCGACAGCAGGGGCTGACGGCGCGAAGCCGCCGCGCCGCCCGGTGGTCTACCGGGCGGCGCGGCGGCTCGGCTGGTGCGGGCGAGTCAGGGGTGCGGGCGGCTCAGCGGCTCAGGAGGCGATGAGCCAGATGCTGTAGCAGACGGCCGCCGCGCACAGCCCGAACGAGAGGTAGCCGGCCGAGCGGGCGGGACCGCGCCTGCCGCTCGTCCTGATGCCGACCGAGAAGAGACCCACTAGGGTCAGCGTCACCAGTACCGACACCAGGATGACCTGGCCCAGTACGTCCCATTCGATGTTCATCGCGTCAAGACCTCGAACTCGTGGCTGATCAGGGGGCGGTCGGCGAGGACCGCTCGGCGGTCGGTGCCGGGCTCGGCTCGGCGGTCGGCGAGGGTGCGGCCTGGGCCGGCTCCGCCGCGGTGACGGGCGGCTGCGGGAGGGTGGAGACCACCACCGACCCCTCGCCGGCCCCGTTCACCTCCACGTTCACCTCGGAGTTCACCTTTCCGTTCATCTTGGCGGTGCCAAGACCGGTGGTGACCGGCTCGGTGCCGACGGGCTCACCGGCGGCGGCCGGGGTCTCGGCGCCCTCCGTGTCGTTGACGTTGGAGTGGTCGACCGGCTTGCGGCGGGAGAGTGCCCAGATGGCGCCGCTGGCCACCACGAGCAGGACCGCGACCGTGGCCACGCCCCAGTCGCCGCGCTCCGCCAACACCGCGCCCAGCGCGCCGATCACGCCGGCCGCCGGCAGCGTCAGCAGCCAGGCGACGACCATCCGGGAGACCGTGTTCCAGCGGACCACGCCGCCGCGCCGGCCCAGCCCCGAGCCGGTCACGGCGCCCGAGCAGACCTGGGTGGTGGAGAGGGCGAAGCCCATGTGGGAGGAGGCCAGGATGGTGGTCGCCGCGCTGGTCTGGGCGGCGAAGCCCTGCGGCGGCTGGATGTCGGTCAGCCCCTTGCCCAGGGTGCGGATGATCCGCCACCCGCCGAGGTAGGTGCCCAGTGCGATGGCGATGCCGGCCGAGGCGATCACCCACAGCGGCGGGTCGGAGTTGGGGGCCAGCGAGCCGCCGGCGATCAGCGCCAGCGTCATCACGCCCATGGTCTTCTGCGCGTCGTTGGTGCCGTGCGCCAGCGAGACCAGGGCGGCGGAGGCGATCTGGCCGGCCCGGTAGCCCTTCGCGCTGGTCCGCTCGTCGGCGCCCCTGGTGACCCGGTAGGTCAGCTTGGTCGCCGCCATGGCCGCGAAGCCGGCGACTAGGGGAGCGGCGACCGCGGGTATGACCACCTTCGTGACCACCGCGTCACCGTTGATCCCACCGAAGCCGACCGAGGCCACGGTGGCGCCGATCAGCCCGCCGAAGAGCGCGTGCGAGGAGCTGGATGGGAGGCCGGCGAGCCAGGTGAGGAGGTTCCAGATGATCGCGCCGACCAGTCCGGCGAAGATCACTTCGGGCTTGACGCCCGCCTCCTCGTCGAGGATGCCGCCGGAGATGGTTCTGGCCACCTCGACGGAGAGGAACGCTCCGACCAGGTTGAGGACCGCCGACATCGCCACCGCTGCCTTGGGCTTCATCGCCCCGGTGGAGATGGTGGTGGCCATCGCGTTGGCCGTGTCGTGGAAGCCGTTGGTGAAGTCGAACGCCAAAGCCGTGATGATCACGATCGCGATCAACAGCGTGAAGTGTTCCATGTACCGGACAATCGTTCGGCGGGGCGGGGACAAGCCCGGTTAACGTAGGGTGAATAGGTGAACGGAAGATGAATGAACGGCGGCGTAAGGCTGTTGCTTCCCTCCTTTTTTCGGCAGGTGCCCCGGCGGGGCCCCGCGCCGCACCGCCCGCCTGGCGTACCGCCTGGCAGGAGCTGGTGCTCGCGGCCCGGCGGACGGTGACCGAAGGACTGGTCGTCGGCACCTCGGGTAACCTCTCGATCCGCCTGGAGGACACGGTCCTGGTGACACCGAGTGGTGTCCCCTACGACCAACTCCGGCCGCGCGACCTGCTCGCGGTCGACCTCGACGGGCGCCGGCTGGTCGGCCGGCTCGAACCCACCAGCGAGCTGCCGCTCCATCTCGCCGTCTACCGGAAGACCGACGCCCGCGCCGTGGTGCACACCCACGCCGCCCGGGCCACCGCGGTCTCCACGCTGGTGGACGAGCTGCCGCCGATCCACTACATGGCGGCGGCGATGGGCGGGCCGATCCGGGTCGCCGGGTACGCCACCTACGGCTCCGACGAGTTGGCCCAGGCGGCGCTGGCCGCGCTCACCGACCGCACCGGCTGCCTGCTGCGCAACCACGGGACCCTGGTGCACGGCCGCGACCTGCGGCAGGCCATGGACCACACGGCGCAGCTGGAGTGGATGTGCCAGGTGTGGCTGGCCGCCAGCGCCGTCCCCGGCCGCCAGCCGACGCTGCTCACCCCGGCCCAGCTCGCCGAGGCCGGCGAGCGGCTGCGCGGCTACGGCCAGCCCCCGGAGCACGCCGCCGCCGCGCCCGGCGCCGGCCAGCGCGCCGAGCGCTGACCACCGCACACCCACCGGGGCGCGCGCCGGAGCGTTCCCCCGACGCGCGCCCCCCGGCGCCCGCCCGAGCCCGCACCGGACGCCGTTCGCCGTCACCACCCGTTCCGGCGCGGTGTGGTGGCCGTTCGGGCCCGGCCGGCCCATGCTGGGGACCATGCGACGGCGGATCACGGCGGCCCTGGCCGCCAGCACGGTGTTGGCGGCCGGCGCGGGCCTGGCCACGGCGGTGGCGGGCCGGTGGGCCAGCGGCACCGGGCTCGGCGCCGCCGGCGCCCGGCGGCCGGCCGGCTTCGCCGGCATCAGGTTCGCGGTGCACGACAGCACCGCCGACACCATCACCCTCACCCGGTCCCCGCACTCGCTGCGCCCCGGCACCTACCGGCTCACCGGCCGGCACGGCTCGGCCGTGATCGGTCCGCCGCTGGACCTGCCCAGCTCGCCGGACACCGTGGTGCGCCAGCTCCTCGGGGTGACGCCCGGCCCGTTCCAGGTCGGCGCCTCGGTGGGGCTCACCCCCCAGCTGCACACCGGGACCCCGCGCTCGGCGCTCGGCATCGACCACACCGACGTCGAACTCCCGCACGGCTCGGTCACGTTGCCCGCCTGGTACGTCCCCGGGGCGCGGGAGACCTGGGTGATCACACTGCCGGGCCTGGGCGCCACCCGGGAGCTGCCGCTGAACGTGCTGCCGTTCCTGCGGCAGCACCAGTTCCCCGTGCTGCTGCCCAGCCTCCGCGGCGACCCGGGCGCTCCCCGGCGGGCCGAGCGGGCCTACCGGCTGGGCGCGGGGGAGTGGCGGGACGCCGAGGCGGCGCTCCGCTTCGCGATCCGCGCCGGCGCGCGCAGGGTGGTGCTCTACGGCTGGTCCGCCGGCGCGGCGATGGCCCTGCACACCGCCACCCACTCCCCGTTGCGCCGCCAGATCGCCGGCCTGGTGCTGGACTCGCCGGTCCTCGCGCCCGCCGCCACGCTGCGTGCCCTGGCCGCCCGGCGCGGGCTGCCCGCGCCCCTGCGCCCGTTGGCCGTCGCCGCCGCCCAGCGCGGCGCCCCGCCCGCCGAGCCGCCGCCGATGCCCCCGGCGGACGGCGGCCAGGCACCGCCCCCGGTGCTGCTGGTGCACGGCCCGGACGACACCGTCGCCCCGTTCGCCGCCTCCCGGGAGTTCGCCGGCCGGCACGAGCGGCACGTGCACCTGCACACCGTCGGCCAGGCCGAGCACGCCGCCATGTGGAACGCGGACCCCAGCGGCTACCAGGAGGCGCTGCGCCGCTTCCTCACTCCCCTGATGTGAACGGCGCGCCCGTCGCGCAACGCTCCTCATCTACCCCGCTGTACGGGGGGTTTGGGCTTTGGCGCTCGAACGGAGAAACTGCTCGGGTGACGTCCCGAACTCCGCGTGAGCCCAGGTTGCGCCTTGTCCCGCAGACCTCCCCGCAACGAGCGCCGGATCAGCGCCGGACCGCCGAGCGCAGACGTCCCCCGCGACCACCCAAGGGCGTGCTGCCCCCCGAAGCGCTCGCCGGCCAGGCGCGCGCCCTGCTGGCCGACGCGGTGCGGGTGGCGCACTGGGCCAGCGGCGCCGGCATCTCCCCGGAGCAGGCTGGCGACCGCGCCGTCGCCGAACTGGCCATGACCCGCGCCGAGCTGCGGGCCAACTGGAGCAGCGCCCGGCTGGCCGGGCTGCTGGAGATCGACGGCGAGGACGGCACCGTCCGTGCCGGCTGGCGGCTGCGCGCCTGGGACGGTGACGACACGGCGGCGCTGCGCGGCTGGGTGGCGCTCTTCGACGCCTGGTGCCTGGCCCGCCCGGCGCCCACCGACGCCGACCCCTCGCTGGTCACCGACGTGGTCGCGGCCATGCCCCAACTGCTCTCCGTGATGCGGCTCTCCGAGGGCCCGGTCACCGCGGCCGGCCTGATCGACCTGATGCGCCGGCGGGTGGACGAGCTGCGCGCCGAGCGCCAGGGCGACGAGCGGCAGGACCCGCCGCCGCCCGAGGACCGGGCGACGGTGGCCGAGCGGGTGCGGCTGCTGGGCTGGGCGCTGGACGCGCTGGCCTCGGTCGGCGCCCTCACCCTGCACGCCAGGGGCGACCGGCCGGCCCGGGCCCGGCTCACCGACCTGGGCAGCTGGGCGATGTGGACCAAGCTGGAGCAGATCTGCGTCGCCGCCCAGGGCACCGCGGGCAACATCGAGCAGTCGGCCGTGGCGATGCTCCGCGGCTGCGCCTACCTGACGCCGGGCCCGGCCCGCGCCGAGTACCGCGCCTGGCTGGCGGTGCGCCCCACCGCGCCCGCCGTCGACGAGCTGCTGGCGGCGGCCCGTGGCGAGGACGCGCTGATCCGGGGGCTCGCCTTCCAGGCGCTCCGGGTGGTCGGCGCCCCCGCGACGGACGCGGTGCGCGCGGTGGTGGACGACCCGGTGCTGCGCCCCTACGCGCTGCTCTGGTTGGCCGACCACGAGGGCGGCGACCCGCGCGACCAGTCCGAGTCACCGCTGGGCGTGCTGACCCGGGTGGAGGCCACCTGGCTCTGGGTCGACACCGCGTCCGCCGCCCAGGAGCACGGCGCGGAACGGCTGTTGCTGGACCATCTGGACACCGCGCCGCAGGCGTCCGTCGCCGAACTGGTGGACGAGATGCGAACCTGTGGTCACCCGCGCACCGTTCAGGTGCTGCTGGCGCTGTCCGCCGTCCACCCGGACCAGGGCATCGCCAAACGGGTCCGCCGGGCCGCGTTCCAGGTGCACAGCGGGGGTGCCTGAGGCGGGCCGACGGCGGGCGAAACCTCCGTGTGGCGCGCGGCTAGAATGGCCGCATGGACATTCCGTTCCTCGTGCATTAGCGGGCCAAGCGCTGATCCGACCCCTGCCCACCCGTTCCGCACCTGGAGTCTGTCCATGATCACCGCGACCGGTATCGAGTTGCGCGCCGGAGCCCGCGTTCTGATCGAGAGCGCTTCCTTCCGCATCGCCCGCGGCGACCGCATCGGCCTGGTCGGCCGCAACGGCGCCGGCAAGACCACCCTCACCAAGTGCCTGGCCGGCGACGGCACGCCGGCCGGCGGCAGCATCAGCCGCTCCGGGGAGGTCGGCTACCTCCCGCAGGACCCCCGCACCGGCGACCTCGACGTGCTGGCCAGGGACCGCATCCTCGCCGCCCGCGGCCTGGACAGCGTGCTGCGCGGCATGCGGGAGAACGAGCAGCGCATGGCCAACGGCCAGGGCGCCACCCGCGAGCGCGCGATGCGCAAGTACGAGCGGCTGGAGACCGAGTTCCTCACCAAGGGCGGCTACGCCGCCGAGGCCGAGGCCGCCACCATCGCCGCCAGCCTGGGCCTGCCCGACCGGGTGCTCGGCCAGCCGCTGCACACCCTCTCCGGTGGCCAGCGGCGCCGCGTCGAGCTGGCCCGGATCCTCTTCTCCGACGCCGACATCCTGCTGCTGGACGAGCCGACCAACCACCTCGACGCCGACTCCATCGTCTGGCTGCGGGACTTCCTGAAGACCTACCGCGGTGGCCTGGTGGTCATCTCCCACGACATCGACCTGGTGGAGACGGTCGTCAACAAGGTCTTCTACCTGGACGCCAACCGCGCCGCCATCGACGTCTACAACATGGGCTGGAAGCAGTACCAGATCCAGCGCGAGGCCGACGAGAAGCGCCGCCGCCGGGAGCGGGCCAACGCGGAGAAGAAGGCCGCCGCGCTGAACAGCCAGGCCGACAAGATGCGCGCCAAGGCCACCAAGGCGGTCGCCGCGCAGAACATGGCCCGCCGGGCCGAGCGGCTGCTCGCCGGCCTGGAGGAGGAGCGCCGCTCCGACAAGGTCGCCAAGCTGCGCTTCCCCGACCCGGCGCCCTGCGGCAAGACCCCGCTCACCGCCGAGAGCCTCTCCAAGTCCTACGGCTCGCTGGAGATCTTCACCGACGTCTCGCTCGCCGTGGACCGCGGCTCCCGGGTGGTCATCCTGGGCCTCAACGGCGCCGGCAAGACCACTCTGCTGCGGCTGCTCGCCGGCGTCGAACAGCCCGACACCGGCGGTGTCACCCCGGGCCACGGCCTCAAGCTCGGCTACTACGCCCAGGAGCACGAGACGCTCGACCCGGAGCGCACCGTCCTGGAGAACATGCGCAGCGCAGCGCCCGACCTGGACGCGGTGCAGGTGCGGCGCACGCTGGGATCGTTCCTGTTCTCCGGGGACGACGTCGACAAGCCGGCCGGGGTGCTCTCCGGCGGTGAGAAGACCCGGCTGGCGCTGGCCACCCTGGTGGTCTCCTCGGCCAACGTGCTGTTGCTGGACGAGCCGACCAACAACCTCGACCCGGCCAGCCGGGAGGAGATCCTCGGCGCGCTGCGCAGCTTCAGTGGCGCCGTCGTCCTGGTCACCCACGACGAGGGCGCGGTGGACGCGCTCCAGCCGGAGCGGATCATCCTGCTGCCGGACGGCGTCGAGGACCTCTGGAGCCCCGACTACGCCGATCTGGTCGCCCTCGCCTGAGCCCGTCCGCCGGGCTCGTCCCGGCCCCGTCCCGGGCCGTCGCCTCCGCCGTTTGTGATCACCCGCGGTGGACCATTCGACGCAGGGATGATCATCCATCTGAGTGAGCGCGGTCGTAGCCGGGCGAGTGGACACCCCCGGCGCCCCCGCGTCCCCCGGCCCACCGTCCGGGGGCCGGCACGGCCGCGCCCACCTGCCCCTTCGCCCCGGACACCGCCGCCGGTACCGGCCCGCGCCCCGCGCCGGGCCGGTCCGCTTGTCGTACGGACCCCGACGAATGGGTGGCCAGAAGACCCGATAGGGGTGATCATGAGAGTCCAGAGCGCACTTCGTATGAGGAGGCACGAGTGGCCGAGACTCTGAAGAAGGGCAGCCGGGTGACCGGCACCGCACGCGAGCAGCTCGCGGCGGACCTGAAGCGAAAGTACGAGTCGGGGGCCAGCATCCGGGCGCTCGCCGAGGAGACCGGCAGGTCCTACGGCTTCGTCCACCGCATGCTCAGCGAGGCGGATGTCACCCTGCGTGGTCGCGGCGGGGCCACCCGCGGCAAGAAGACCCCCTCGGCCTGATCCGGGGAGATCCGTGGGTCACAGCCCGCGGGCCGCTCCCGTGATCCCGCCCGCCCGGCGGCCACGCACCCCGGGGTGCCGGGCTCGACCGCCGGTCGTTACTCTGCCAGGCGACACTACTGTCGAGTAACGAGCGGAGACCCGGATGAGCCTGCTCGACCAGGACGGCGTGCGCGTCACCGTCCACGACGCCGTGGCCACGATCACGCTGACCCACCCCGAACGGCGCAACGCGCAGACCCCGGCGATGTGGCACGCCCTCGCCGAGGCCGGCCGCCGGCTCACCGGGGACATCCGGGTGGTGGTGCTGCGCGCCGAGGGGGTGTCGTTCTCCGCCGGCCTGGACCGCCGGGCCCTCACCCCCGAGGGCATCGAGGGACAGCTCTCGCTCTTCGAGCTGGCCGGCCGGCCGGCGGCCGAGCGGGACGCCACCATCGCCGGCTACCAGGAGGCGTTCACCTGGTGGCGCCGCCCCGACCTGGTCTCGATCGCCGCCGTCCAGGGGCACGCCATCGGCGCCGGCTTCCAACTGGCGCTCGCCTGCGACCTGCGGGTCTGCGCCGAGGACGCGCAGTTCGCGATGCGGGAGACCAGCCTGGGCCTGGTCCCCGACCTGGGTGGCACCCACCCCCTCGTCACCCTGGTGGGCTACGCCAGGGCGTTGGAGATCTGCGCCACCGGCCGCGCCGTCCGGGCCGCCGAGGCGGAACGCCTCGGTCTGGCCAACCTGGTCGTCCCCGCCGACCAGCTGGCCGCCGCGACCGACGACCTGGCCGCCGCGCTGCTGGCCGCGCCGCGCGGCGCCCTGATCGAGACCAAGGCGCTGCTGCGCGCCGCCACCGGCAACGACTACGACACCCAGCGCGCCGCCGAACGCGCGGCCCAGGGCCGCCGGTTGACCGACCTGGCCGGCCTGGACTGACCGTCCGGCCGCCGGCTCAGCCCAGCTCCGTGACCAGCAGCGCGACCAGCACCGGACCCGGTGGCCGGCCGCCCGCCCCGGCGGCGGTCGCCGCCGCGACCTCGGTCACCTCGTCCACCAACGGGGCCAGCGGCCGCTCGCCCTCCGTCGCCACCTGGAGCCGCACCAGGCGGGCGGGTGGCTCCGTCTCGTCCGACACCCGCACCGCGCCCAGCCAGCCGTCCAGCACCGCCGACAGCTCCCGCACCCCGGCCACCGCCCGCACCGCCTCGGCGACCGCGTCCGCCCCGGGACCGCCGGCCGCCGTGCTGGCCGGCGGTCCCGGCGGGCCGGTCGGCGTCCCGGCCGGCTCCGGCGGCTCCGTCAGCAGCTCGGCGACCGTCAGGTCGACCGCCGCCACGTCGAGGCCCAGCCGGCCGACCGCCACCTCGGCCAGCGTCGCCCGCACCCGGTCGGCCAGCTCCGGCAGCGGCACCGCCGGGTAGGCGGCGATCTCCCCCGACAGCAGCAGCGGCTGCGGGGGCAGCGCGCTGGGCGGCCCCGGCACCGCGAGGCGGGGCGGCTCGGCCGCCAGCGGCTCAGCCGGCCCCAGCCGCACCCCGTCCAGCCGCGCCTGCGGCACCGCCGCGCCCACCGCCGTCACCAGCGCCGCCCGGGCCGCACGCTCCGTCAGCCAGGCGCCGGAGGCCTCGCCGAACCGCAGCGGCAGCAGTCTGCCCAGCCCCAGCTGACGGCGCACCGCCCGCAACAACCCGTTGTCGCCCACGTGTTGACACCTTCTCTTTCACCGATTCGTACTCAATCGGTCATCGCTGGGTACAAGCATCTCCTAGACACCGGCGGACGGCCGCCGGGCCGTGCGTCCGTTCGGGGGGTGCACGACGGCGGTTCCGTCGGACGCGCTTAGTGTGGCGAATAGGCGGCGGCTGGCCGCCGCCTTCGGGAAAGGGGCGATGGACAGTGACCGACACCAAGGCGGAGGACGGGACCGAGCAGGGGCCCGAGACGACCGGCAAGGCGCTGGGCACCCGCCGGGGCACCGGCGACCCCGCGACCCGGGGACGCACCACGATCGCCGACGGCGTGGTCGCGAAGATCGCCGGCATGGCGACCCGCGACGTGGTCGGGGTGCACGCGATGGGCAGCGGACTCGCCCGCACCTTCGGCGCCGTCAGGGACCGGGTACCGGGCGGCAGTCGCTCGGTGACCCGAGGCGTCAAGGCGGAGGTCGGTGAGGTGCAGACGGCCCTCGACCTCGAAGTGGTGGTCGAGTACGGCGTCTCCATCGCCGATGTCTCCCGTACCGTACGGGAGAACGTCATCGTGGCCGTCGAGCGGATGACCGGCCTGGAGGTCGTCGAGGTCAACATCAGCGTCGTCGACGTGAAACTGCCCGACGACGAGGAAGACGACGACGCCGAGCGGCCGCCGCTCCAGTAGGGCGGCCGGCAAGGCCCGGACGGCCGAGTGAGGGAGTACGAGATGAGCATGGCGGTGATCGGCATGGTCGCCGGGATGGCCCTGGGGTTCGCCGGATACTTCGGCGGCTTCGCGGCCTTCCTGCTGGTGGCGGCGCTGGGCGCGATCGGCTTCGTGATCGGCCGTTTCGTGGACGGTGACCTGGAGCCCGGGGACTTCTTCCGGGTCCGGGAGCGCGGCGACCGGCGGCGGTGACGGTGGAGGAGCGGGTACCGGCCGGGGAGCGCGGCGCGACCCGGATCACCGAACGGGTGGTCGCCAAGCTCGCCACCCAGGCGGCGCGCGAGGCGCTGCGCGCCGAACGGGCCGTCGTCGGCGCGCCCCGCCGGAAGGACGGCGGGCCGACCGCATCGGCGGTGGTACGCCGCTCGCCGGGCGCCGACGGCACCGGCGGCCTGGCCACCGTGCGGGTCGCCGTCGAGCTTGGCTACCCGTCGGACATCGGCGCCCAGTGCGGCGCGGTGCGCCGTCAGGTCGTGCGCCGGGTCGGCGAGTTGGCCGGGATGGAGCTCCAGGAGGTGACGGTCGCCGTGGAGCGGCTGCACTCCCCGGAGCTGGACGGCGCCGCCTCGGGCACCCTTCGGTGACTCCCCGGCGGGCAGCGAACGGAGGGCGGCGACGGTGAACGACGACGAGACGGGGCGCCAGGACACCGTCCGGCTGGCCAAGCCGGACCCGGGCCCCGTGCCGCCACCGGCAGACGCGGAGCCGGACGGGCCCCGGCAGTCCGACTCGCTGGCCAGGTACGATCCCGGGCCGGATGACGAGGGCGCCGCGCCGCGCTTCTGGTCCGCCCGCCGGGTGCCGGCGGCGCTGGCCGCGGCCGTCCTGCTGGTGGCCGCCGGGCCGCTGCTCTACGACGTGGCCTCGGTCCGCGCCGACCGGCCGGCCGCCGCCTGGCGCCGGGAGCTGGCGGAACAACTGGCCACCCGGCCGCTGGACGACCCGTGGGTGGTCGCCGGCGCGCTGCTGGCGATGCTGCTCGGCGTCGGGCTGGTGGCGCTGGCGGTCACGCCCGGGCTGCGCCAGCTGCTGCCGATGCGGCGGGACAGCGAGCTGATGCGTGCCGGGATCGAGCGGTCGGCCGCCGCCCTGGTGCTGCGCGACCGGGCGCTTGAGGTGTCCGGGGTGCGGAGCGTCCGGGTGGTCGTCGGCCGCCGCCGGATCAGGGTGGCGGCCCAGGCGCACTTCCGTGACCTGGACGTGGTGCGGGCCGACCTGGACGCGGTCCTCGCCCACGGGATCGACGAGCTGGGGCTGGCCCGCCGGCCGGCCCTGGCGGTCCACGTCCGGCGGCCGACCAAACGGTGAGGAGTGGCGGGAAGATGCTGCGGATCGTCAACCGGGTGCTGCTGGCGCTGACCGGCGTCGGGCTGTTCCTGCTCGGCCTCGCGGTGCTGGTCGGCACCTTCGACCTGCCCGCCCGCTGGGGCTTCGGCACCCCGTCCTGGTGGACCTGGCGGACCCCGGACGACGTGCTGCTGACCACGGCCGATCGGGTGCGACACCGGGAGGCCGGCTGGTTCTGGCCGGTGGTGATCGGTGCGCTGTCCCTGCTGGTGCTGCTCGCCCTGTGGTGGCTGCTGGCCCAGCTCCGCCGGCGGCGGCTCGCCGAGGTGCTGGTGGACAGCGGCGACGGGGTCGGCGCCCTGCTGAGCGGGCGCGCCATGGAGGACGTGGTGGCCGCCGAGGCGGAGGCCCTGCCGGGCGTCGACCGGGCCCGGATCACCCTGGTCGGGCGGCGGGAGCAGCCCAGGGCCCGGGTGGGCCTGCTGCTGGCGCCGCAGGCCAGGCCGGACGAGGCGGTGCGGCGGCTGCGCGCCGAGGCCCTGGACCACGCGCGGGTCTCCGCCGGCCTGGACACCCTGCCGGCGGAGGCCCACCTGCGCGCCGCCCGCCGCGGCCCCGAACGCGTCAGCTGACCCGCGGGTCGTTGGCCACGGGGGCTCCACGTCCCGGAGCCCCGGCCGGGCCGGCCGTCGGGCGTGCACACCACCCGGTTCCGGGCCCGCGGCCCGCCGGCTGACCCACGGGCCGGGTGACGCCGGACGGCGGGTCCGGAGCGCTCGGGGACGGGTGACGGCAGAGCGCGGCGCTGGTCGAGCGTGTCCCGCTGGATCGGGAGGACCTGCGCCGGCGCGGTCGGAGCGCATGCGCGCGGTCCGTCGGGCGCGCCGTCGGGTTGGGACGTTCGTATGTCCGGTGCCTGGCCCCTCACGGGCCCCTCGGCTCGGCCACGGCGAGGGTTTCCTGGCCCGGACCGGCACGTCGCGGCCCACCGGCGGAGCCGGGACGGCGGGTCCGGAGAGTGCCGGTCGGCGAAGGCGGGGGAGTCGGCCAGCGGGAACGGACTCGGTGCCTGAGAGGTCGCGGAAGCGCAACCGCTCCGGCTCGGGTTCTCGGGCCGGGCTCGTGGTCCTGGCGTTCACGGGCTCCCGATGCCTGCCGGTGTGCCGGCCCCGCCGCTTCGGGTCCGCACGGGGCGGGCTGGTCGGGTCCGGCGCTGGTTCCGCGGCGTCCGGGGCGGTGGATCCTGACGGTTCCTCCCGACGCGGGTTCGGGGCCGTGCCCCCGGTCGCCCGGTCGCCCGGCCGGTCGGTCGGTCGGTCGCCAGGCGTACGGGCCGTCAGGCCTTCGAGGCTTCCGGAGTGGGTTCCGGCTCGGGGGCCGCGGTCTTCGGGCTCGCGCTGTCTGTTCCCGCCGCTTCTGGCGAACCAGGCCGCGGCCCCGCCGGGCCCGCGGGCTTCGGACGCGCCGCCGCCGAACCGGCCGCCCCCGGGCTCGCCGGCTTCGCCGGGCGGGCCGCCTTGGCGGCCGCGGCGCGACGGTCCTTGACGTCGCGGCGCAGGAGCAGGACCCAGCCGATGGGGACTCCGGCGGTGAAGATCCACCACTGGATCGCGTAGGCGAAGTGCGCGCCGATGCCCGTGTGGTCCGGCGCCGGTACCGGCTCCAGGGCCGGCTCGGCCGGGTCCGGCGGGGTGGTCTCGACCAGCTCCAGGTAGCCGCGCAGCATCGGCTGGCCCAAATCGGCCGCCCGCTGCTCGCTGTTGACCAGCATCGTCATGCCGTCCGGCAGCCCGGAGCGGTCCCGGATGCCGGTGTTGGCCGAGGTCTCGTCGCGCATCAGCCGGCCCGTCACCGTGACCTCGCCGTCCGGCGCCGCCGGCACCTCGGGTGCCTGCCGCGGGTCCTGGCCGGCGGCGATCCAGCCGCGGTTGACCAGCACGGCGGGGCCGTCCGCTGGCAGCAGCGGGGTCAGCACGTAGTACCCCATGGCCTCGTCCGCGTTGGTGCGCTGGCGCACCAGGACCTCGTGCTCCGGGGCGTAGGAGCCGGTGGCGGTCACCTGGCGGAAGCGGTCGGCGTCGGCCGGGCCCGCGTCCACCCCGGTCAGATCGGCCATCGGCACCGGATCGGCGTCCAGACTGGCCGAGATCAGGTCGTTCCTGGCCACCCGCTGCTCATGACGGTCCAGCTGCCAGAAGCCGAGCCAGATCATGGTCGGGATCAGCAGCAGCGCGATCAGGGTGAGAATCACCCACTGCCTGGACAGCAGAAAGCGGTACACGCCTGCTGACGCTACCCGAAGCCGGTCACTGGCCCGGCGCCGGGGCCACGTCCCGCAGCAGGTGGGTGAAGGCGGCCTCGTCCAGGATCGGCGTGCCGTGGACCCGGGCCCTGGCCACCTTGCTGGTCGTCGACTCCGGTGTGTTGGTCACCAACAGGCTGGTCAGCCGGGAGATGCTCGTCGCCACGTGGAGGCCGGCCTCGTACGCCTGGTCCTCCAGCAGCTCCCGGTCTATCGAGGTGTCCCCGGAGAAGGCGACCCGCATGCCCTGCACCAGCCGGCCGCCCGGCTCGTACCGGCCCGGGTTGGGGTAGGGGCAGGCGGGGCGGCGCCGGGGGGCGCGCCAGCCGCGCCAGGCGCCGGCGGCCTGGCCGGCGCCCCGCCGCGCGCCGGCCGACGGCCCCTCAGCCCACTCCGTGATCGGGCGGCACGGGTGCAGCGGCAGCGGCAGCCGGCGGCTGGCCGCCTCGTGGAGGCTGGGCAGGAACGCCTCGGCCAACACCCGGGCGTCGTCCAGCGCGTGGTGCGCCTGGCGCTGGGCCACGCCGAAGTGCCCCACCAGCGTCTCCAACTTGTGGTTGGGCAGCGGCAGCGCCAGCTCCTTCGCCAGCCGGATGGTGCACAGCCGCTCCCGCACCGGCGGCGTGCGCCCGGCCCTGGCGAACTCCCGGGCCAGCATCGTCCAGTCGAAGACCGCGTTGTGCGCGACCAGCACCCGGTCCGCCAGCCGCTCGGCCAACTCGTCGACGACCTCCGCGAAGAGCGGCGCCCCGGCCAGCACCTCCGAGGTCAGCCCGTGGATCCAGACCGGGCCCGGATCGCGTTGGGGATTGACCGGGCTGTACCAGTGGTCCTCCACCTCGCCCCTGGCCGTCAGCCGGTAGACGGCGGCGGAGACGATCCGGTCGTGGCTGGCCAGGCCCGTGGTCTCGACGTCCACCACGGCGAAGCCCGACGGATAGCCCGCGGGCCAGGGGCCGTCGTGGGTGGTCCGCTGCGGTGGGAGGTCGACCATGGCGGGCTGGTAGTGGTCTTCGAGCATGGTCCCAGAGGATACGGGCCGGCACCGACAGTGCCCGTCCTCCGCCCGGCAGTTGACCCGTGGGCCGGCCGTCGGCCCGTCGACTCCCGCGGCCTGTCACAGGGGTGACGTACGCTGCCTGACATCTGCTTCCACCAGCGGAGGTGCTCTGAGATGCTCCTCGACACCCATGGCCGGACCGCGACCGACCTGCGGGTCTCCCTCACGGACCGGTGCAACCTGCGCTGTACCTACTGCATGCCGGAGGAGGGGCTGGCCTGGCTGGCCAAGTCCACCCTGCTGACCGACGACGAGATAGTGCGCCTGGTCGCCCTGGCCGTCGGCGAGCTGGGGGTGACGGAGGTCAGGTTCACCGGCGGGGAGCCGCTGTTGCGGCCTGGGCTGGTCTCGATCGTGGCACGCTGCGCCGAGTTGCGCCCCCGCCCCCGGCTCTCGCTGACCACCAACGGCATCGGCCTGGAGCGCACGGCGGAGGCGCTGCGCGCCGCCGGCCTCGACCGGGTCAACGTCTCGTTGGACACGCTCAGCCCCGAGACCTTCGAGCGGCTCACCCGCCGCCGGCGGCACGCCGACGTGCTGCGCGGCCTGGCCGCTGCCCGGGCCGCCGGGCTCACCCCGGTCAAGGTCAACTCGGTGCTGCTGCCCGGGGTCAACGACGGGGAGGCGCCCGAGCTGTTGGCCTGGGCGCTGGCCGAGGGGTACGAGCTGCGGTTCATCGAGCAGATGCCGTTGGACGCCCAACACGGCTGGCAGCGCGGCCAGATGATCACGGCCGGGGAGATCCTCGCGGCGCTGGAGCGGCGGTTCACCCTCACCCCCGAGGGCGGTCGGGGGGCGGCGCCGGCCGAGCGGTGGCTGGTGGACGGCGGCCCCGGCCGGGTCGGCGTGATCGCCTCGGTCACCCGCCCGTTCTGCCGGGCCTGCGACCGGACCCGGCTGACCGCCGACGGCCAGGTGCGGAACTGCCTCTTCGCCCGCGGCGAGTCGGATCTGCGGGGCCCGCTGCGGGCCGGCGCGAGCGACGCCGAGCTGGCCGAGCTGTGGCGGCGCGCGATGTGGGGCAAGAAGGCCGGCTCCGGACTGGACGACCCGGGCTTCGAGCAGCCGCAGCGGCCGATGTCGGCGATCGGCGGCTGACCCGGCCGGCCGGGGCGTGCGGCCAGGCCCTGGCGGGTCAGCCCTCGCGGGCCTGCCACTCGGTGAGCGGGACGGTCTCCTTCAGGAAGCCGCGCACGCCCAGGAAGTGCCCGAGGTACTCCCGGTGCTCCTCGCAGGCCAGCCAGGTCTTGCGGCGCTCGGGCGTGTGCAGCTTGGGGTTGTTCCAGGCGAGCACCCAGACGGCCGCCGCCCGGCATCCCTTGGCCGAGCAGCTCAGCGCTGCCTCGGCTGGCTCGTTCGACACGGTTCCTTCCACGGTCTTCCTCGGGTCCGCGCCGTCGGACGGCGGGTGGGCCGGAGCGGGGGAGCGGGCGGCCGGGAGCCGCTGACCGCGCCCGGACAGAACGACGCCGGGCGGCCACGGGGGGAGCCGCCCGGCGTCTACGCGTCATTCCGACGGGGGATACGGAACGACGCACTTGAAGTATGACACGCATGGGGGCGTTCATTGCAGGGGAATGACCCAAATGATCTGAGCATCTCCCGACGCCGCGCGCCCGCTTGTCAACTCTGTTCCCGGGCCTCCCGCGGCCCCGGCGGCAGCGCCGCAGGGGCGATCGCGTCGGTCACGAAGGCGGAGGGCAGCGAGGGCACGTTCTCCCGTCCGGCGTTGGCCACCACCACCGCGATGTACGGCAGCGCGACCCCCAGCGCCAGCGTGCAGACCGCCAGCGGCAGGCTGACGTTCCACAGCAGCGCCGTCAGCAGCACCGCCACGGTGCGCACCAGCATGGCGATGATGTACCGGCGCTGCCGGCCCCGGACATCGTCCTCCAGACTCTGCCGGGCACCGGTGATCCGGTACACCTCAACGTCCTTGCCCCGGCGGTCACCGGGTCCGCGCCAGCGCGCCATCTCGCATCACCCTCCCCCACGGTATGCCAGTGCCCGGTCAGCCGCGCAGCTGGGCCAGCTTTCGGCCGGCCTTGAGGTAGCGGCCGTCCAGCGGCGCGGCGCCGGCCCGTTCGGCCAGCACCTCGGCCAGCGGGCGCAGCGCGTCCGCCTCGGCCAGCACCTCGGTGCGCTGCTCGCCGTTCTCCTCCAGGACCAGCCGCAGGGCGTTCTGCTTGGCCAGCCGCCGGGCGGCCGAGGCGCTCGGGGCGAACTCCAGCACCCGGGTCAGCACGGTGGCCACCGACTCGGCGCCGTGCTCGGCGAGCGAGACCTCCGGCAGCGCGTCCACCTCGGCGAAGCTGCGCCGGGAGAACTGCGCGGTGAACCCGGCCCGGGCCGCCATCGCCGCCTCGACGCCGTGCAGCGCCGTGGTGACCTCGCCGGCCAGCAGCTTCTTCAGGTCCATCGGGTGCAGGGAGCCGTCCGCCAGCCGGGCCCGCACCACGTCCAGCTCGGCGTCCGTCCACTCCGTCCAGGCCCGCAGGTAGGGCTCCATCAGCCGGTCCGGGATGGACATGACCTTGCCGAAGACATCGCCGGCCGTGGCGTTCAGCCCGATGTAGTTCCCCTTGGACTTCGACATCTTGGCGCCCGAGCCGTCGGTGCCCTCGATCAGCGGCATCCCGATGATCAGCTGCGGGGTCAGGCCGTAGATCTCCATCACCCGGCGGCCGGTCTGCATGTTGAGCAGCTGGTCCACGCCGCCCAGCTCGACGTCGGCGTCGATCTCGGCCGAGTCGATGGCCATCGCCACCGGGTAGATCAGCTCCGACATGCTCAGCCCGTGGCCGGCCTCCAGCCGGGTGCGGAAGTCGTCGCGCTGGAGCAGCGCGGAGGCCGAGACCTGGGAGAGCACCCCGATCAGCCGCGGCAGCGTGAAGCCGGCCAGCCACTCGCTGTTGTGCCGGAACCGCACCTGCTCGAAGTTGAAGAACGGCCGCACCTGCTCCCGGTAGGAGGCCAGGTTGCGGGCGATGTCCTCGTCGGTCAGCGGCGGGCGCTCCGCCGACCGGCCCGAGGGGTCGCCGATCTTGGCGGTGATGTCGCCGATGATCAGCGTGACCTCGTGGCCCATCCGCTGGAACCGGCTGAGCACCGTCATCGGCACCGCGTGCCCCAGGTGCACGTCGGCCGCGGTCGGGTCGATGCCCAGCTTCACCCGCAGCCCGCGCCCCTCGGCGCGCGCGGTCTCGATCCGCTCCGCCAGCCGCTCGGCGGACGGCAGCACCTCGACCGCGCGGGCCGCGATCAGCTCGGCCTGCTCCCCGGCGGACAGGTCGGTCAGGTCCAGATAACGCCGCGTGGCCGTCTCCTCCAGCAGTCGCTGAACGGTGGTGTCGGAGGAGAGGTCCTGCGCCAGCAGCGCGCTGACGCGCCGCACGGATTCGCCGAGGCGTGTCACGTTTCGGTCCTGCCATGGTCGGGGATCAGGGACGAGCCGATTCTACGGGGGCGCCGGCGGCGTCGTCCCGGCGGTTTCGCCGGCCGCGACGGACCGGACGCCGCCCACGTCACCGCTGGTCAGGGTGGTTCGTCCGGTTTCGGCTCGCGCGGCGGCCCCGGCGGGCGCCGAGCCGGCACGGCCGCTGCCGGCCCGCCGCCCCGGCGCCCGCCCGGGGGCCGGGTCACACCCCGGGGCTCACCGAACTCATGTGGAACTCGGGGACCCGCAGGCCCGGCATCGCGGTGCGCGGGAAGTACTCGCCCCACTCCCTGGACCTGGTCAGCTCGGTCGCGGTGGCCTCGCTGGCCCGGGCCAGCACCTCGACGGGGGACTCGTTGAACCGGAAGTTGGTCACCTGCCCCACCACCTCGCCGCCCTCGACCAGCAGGACGCCGTCCCTGGTCAGGCCGGTGAGCAGCAGGTTCTTCGGGTCCACCTCGCGGATGTACCAGAGCGAGGTGACCAGCAGGGCCCGGTCGGTGGTCGCGATCAGCTCGTCCAGCGAGCGGGTCCCGCCCGCCTCCAGCACCAGGTTGTCCACCACGGGGGCCAGCGGCAGCCCCGTCAGCTCGGCGGTGTGCCGGGTGTTGGGCAGGGTCCGCAGCACCCCGTCGGCGATCCAGTCCGTCCTGGCCAGCGGCAGCCCGTTGTCGAAGACGGAGCTGGCCGCGAAGAACGCGTCGGTCGAGGAACGCGAGATCACGAACGGCGCCGCCGCCAGGCCGGCGGCGGCCGGGTCGCTGTAGAGCGTGATCGGCAGCGGGGACAGCCGTTCGCCGACCCGGGTGCCGCCGCCGGGGCGGCTGAAGACGCTGCGCCCCTCGTGGCTCTGCCGGGCGTCGCTGGTGAGGTGCTGGTAGAGCAGCAGGTCGGCGACGCTGCTCGGCGGCAGCAGCGTCTCGTAGCGGCCGGGCGCCAGCTCGATCGTCCGGTCCGCCCAGGCCAGCCGCCGGGCCAGCGTCGCGTCCAGCGCGGCGACGTCCACGGCGGCGAAGTCCGGCGTGGCCACGGCGCCGTAGGAGGATCTGCTCCGGCCGTGCGACTTGGCGTTCAGCTCCAGGTGGCCGCTCGGCTGGTCGTGCCGCAGCCGCAGCCCGGTCGAGGTGCCCAGGTAGTGGGAGACCACCTCGTGCTCGGCGTAGCCGAAGAGCTCGCGGCCGGCGGCAGCGGCCCGGGCGAAGGTCTCGCCCAGCGCCGGCGCGAAGGCGTCGAAGACCGAGGCCGAGGTCTCCGCCGGCGGCTCGGCGAAGTCCGGCGACCCGGCCCGGCCGGCCACCAGCGGCCGGGCGTCCTCGGCGGCCGGGGACTGCCGGGCCGCGTGCTCGGCCGCCGCCACCAGCGTGGCCAGCCGGTCGGCGTCGACGGCCGACTCCGACGCCACCCCGGCGGCGACGCCGGTGGCGCCGGCCACGGTGGCGATGACCGTGACGCGCCGGCCGCGGGTCACGCCGTTGGTGGTCAGCGCGTTGCCGGCCCAACGGAGGTTGGCCGAGCTGTGTTCCTCGACGATCACCACCGTGCCGTCGGCCCGGGAGGCGGCCAGCGCGCGCTCGACGGTCTCCTGTGGGCTGAGCGCGGTCATCGGCCGGCCTCCTGCGTGGTGTTGAGCACGTTCACGTTCCGGAACAGCGCGGACGGGCAGCCGTGTGAGACGGCGGCCGCCTGCCCGGGTTGCGCCTTGCCACACCGGAACGTGCCGCCGAGTACGTAGGTGCCGGGGCCGCCCACGGCCTCCATCGACCCCCAGAAGGAGGTCGTCGTGCCCTGGTAGGCGACGTCGCGCAGCTGCCCGGCCAGCTTGCCGTCCTTGATCCGGTAGGCGAGTTGCTCGGTGAACTGGAAGTTGTAGCGCTGCATGTCGATCGACCAGGAGCCGTCGCCCACCAGGTAGACGCCGTTCGCCACCCGGGAGATCAGCTCCGCCGTGTCGGGGCCGACCGGGTCCGGCTGGAGGGAGACGTTGGCCATCCGCTGGAGCGGCACGTGGCCGGGGGAGTCGGCGAAGGCGCAGCCGGTGGAGCGGTCGAAGCCCTGCCGCCGCGCCATCCGCCGGTCCGTCTGGTAGCCGACCAGCACCCCGTCCCTGACCAGGTCCCAGTGCTGTCCGGCCACGCCCTCGTCGTCGTAGCCGATGGTGGCCAGCCCGTGCTCCACCGTCCGGTCTCCGGTGACCCGCATCACGTCCGAGCCGTAGCGCAACGTGTTGAGCTGGTCGAAGGTGGCGAAGGAGGTGCCGGCGTAGGCCGCCTCGAAGCCCAACGCGCGGTCCAGCTCGGTGGCGTGGCCGATCGACTCGTGGATGGTCAGCCAGAGGTTGGACGGGTCGATCACCAGGTCCTGCGGTCCCGGGGTGACCGAGGGCGCGGTCATCTTCTCCGCCAACAGCTCCGGCATCCGGGCCAGTTCGTCGTCCCAGTCCCAGCCGGTGCCGGTGAGGTACTCCCAGCCGCGGCCGACCGGCGGGGCCAGCGTCCGCAGCTGGTCGAACCGGCCGGACGCCGGGTCGACGGAGGTCGCGGTCAGCGAGGGCGCGACCCGCACCCGCTGCTGCGTGGTGACGGTGCCGGCGGTGTCCGCGTAGAACTTGTTCTCCCGCACCGCCCACAGCTCGGCGTCCACATGGCTGACCCCGGCCCCGGCCAGCAGCCGGGAGCTGTAGTCGGCGAGCAGCTCGATCTTCTCCGCGTCGGGCACGTCGAACGGGTCGGTCTCGTACGCCGAGACCCAGGTCCGCTCGCCGTGCGCGGGCTCGTCGGCCAGCTCGACCGGCTCGGTGCCGCCGGCCGCCGCGCCGACCCGCGCCGAGAGCCGGGCCATCGCCACCGCCTGGCCGGCCACCCGGGCCGCGCCGTTCATGGTCAGCTCGTCGCCCGCGGCGAAGCCCCAGGCGCCGCCCAGCACCACGCGGACCGCGTAGCCGGTGGTGGTGTCGGACTCGGAGCCGGCCGGCCGCGCGTCGCGCAGCGACCAGCGGGCCGAACGGATCGACTCCAGCCGGAAGTCGGCGTGTTCGACGCCCAGGGCGCGGGCCCTGGCGAGGGCGGCGTCCGCCAGCTGTCGTAGGGGAAGCGCGAGGAACGCCTCGTCGATGGTTCTGGGCAAGCGTCTCTCCTGTGTCTCGGCCGTTCCGGAGTCCCCGGCCGCCGCGTCGTCGGGCCGGCGGGACGGTTTGTCTCCGGGGCATACCCGGCGCGGGCGCGCGCGGTGTGCGCCCGACTGTGATCCTCGACTCCCAACCCCCCGTTGGCCAAGGCCTTTCGGGCCCGCGCCGCGGGTGTCGGGGCGGTGGCCGGGGCGGGCGGTGGCTGTGGGAACCCGACAGCGAGCGGGGGCGGTGCCTGTCGTGCCTCGGTTATCGTCTGCCCGACCGGAAGGTCTAGCGTGGTCGGCAGGACATGAGACGAAAGAGGTGGTCCCTTGAGCCGCTCGGTACTGGTGACCGGAGGCAACCGCGGACTTGGCCTGGCCATCGCCCGCGAGCTGGCCGCGGCGGGTGACAAGGTCGCCATCACGCACCGCTCCGGCGAGCCGCCCCAGGAGCTGTTGGACCTGGGTTGCCTGCCGGTGAGATGCGACATCACCGAGCCGGAGCAGGTGGAGCAGGCGTTCAAGGTGGTGGAGGACGCGCACGGCAAGGTCGAGGTGCTGGTGGCCAACGCCGGCATCAACCGCGACCAGTTGCTGCTGCGGATGTCGGAGGAGGACTTCACCTCCGTGCTGGAGACCAACCTCACCGGCACCTTCCGGGTGGTCAAGCGGGCCAGCAAGGGCATGTTGCGGGCCAGGTCCGGGCGGATCGTGCTGATCTCCTCGGTGGTGGGGCTGCTGGGCTCGGCCGGGCAGGTCAACTACGCCGCCTCCAAGTCGGGCCTGGTCGGTTTCGGCCGGTCGCTGGCCAGGGAGTTGGGTTCCCGCGGCATCACCTGCAACGTGGTCGCCCCCGGGTTCATCGAGACCGACATGACCAGGGAGCTGACCGAGACGCAGCGCGACAGCATCATCGAGCGGGTGCCGCTGGCCCGTTACGGCGCGCCGGAGGAAGTCGCCGCCACCGTGCGCTTCCTGGCCTCGGCCGAGGCCGCGTACATCACTGGAGCCGTCATCCCCGTTGACGGCGGATTGGGCATGGGGCACTGAACAATGAGCGGACTTCTCGCCGGTAAGCGGATCCTCGTCACCGGGGTCCTCACCGAGTCCTCGATCGCCTTCCACGCCGCCCGGCTGGCGCAGGAGGAGGGCGCCGAGGTGGTCCTCACCGGCTTCGGCCGGCTCTCCCTGGTGCAGCGGATCGCCAAGCGGCTGCCCAAGCCGGCCCCGGTGATCGAGCTGGACGTGCAGAACCCGGAGCACCTGGCCGGGCTGGCCGCCCAGGTCAGCGAGCACCTGGGCGAGGGCGTGGGCCTGGACGGGGTGGTGCACTCCATCGCGTTCGCCCCGCAGGACGCCCTGGGCGGCAACTTCCTGCACACCGACTGGCCTTCGGTGGCCACCGCGGTCGAGGTCTCGGCGTTCTCCCTGAAGTCGCTGACCATGGCGCTGCTGCCGCTGCTTGAGCAGCGCGGCGGCGCGGTCGTCGGCATGGACTTCGACGCCCAGGTGGCCTGGCCCAAGTACGACTGGATGGGCGTCTCCAAGGCCGCCCTGGAGGCCACCTGCCGCTACCTGGCCCGGGACCTGGGGAGCCGGAACATCCGGGTCAACCTGGTCTCCGCCGGCCCGATCAAGTCCATGGCCGCCAAGTCCATCCCGGGCTTCGAGGAGCTGGCCGACGTGTGGAACACCAGGGCGCCCATCGGCTGGGACCTGGCGGACCCGGAGCCGGCCGCCCGCGCGGTGGCCGCGCTGATGTCGGACTGGTTCCCGAAGACCACGGGCGAGATCGTGCACGTGGACGGCGGCGTCCACATGATGGGGGCCTGACACCCCCGCCCGACGAGCCGCGCGCCCCGGCCAGGGGCGCGCGGCTCGGTTCAGTACAGCGCGTGGCCGCAGATCCTGGCGTAGGAGCCGGCCTCCTCGGCCGCGGTCTCCGGGTCGCCGGCCCGGATGGCGGCCACCAGCCGGCTGTGGTCCATGTGCGCGTCGGGGCGTAGCTCGTCGCCCACATCATGGCGCAAAAAGGCCCTTACCACCGAGCCGAGATCCGCGTACAGGGCGGTCAGCACCTCGTTCTTCGAGGTCTGCACCACCGCCATGTGGAAGGTGGCGTCCGCCTCGACGAACCGCTCCACGTCCCCGGTGTCCCAGGCGGTCTCCCGGCGGGCCAGCAGGTGTTCCAGCTTCCGCAGCTCGGCCGGGGTCCGGCGGCGGGCGGCGAGCCGGGCCGCGGCGGCCTCCAGGGTGCTGCGCACCTCGGCGACGTCCCGCGGCTGGGCGTCCCCGAACCGCCGGTGCATCACCCCGGCCAGCTCGCTGGTGGCCACCACGTAGGTGCCGGAGCCCTGCCGGATGTCCAGCAGCCCGTTGTGGGCCAGCGCCCGGATCGCCTCGCGGACCGTGTTCCGCGCCACACCGAGCTGCTCGACCAGCTCGGGCTCGGTCGGGATGCGAGCGCCCACCGGCCACTCTCCCGAGGTGATCTGGAGCCGCAGCTGTCCGATCACCTGGTCAGCCAACGCGGCGCGCCGTGGCGCGGTCAGTGACATGGCTCTCCCCGTTGCCGGCAGCCCAGGGCCCAGGCCCGTGAGCCGATATTCATCCCATGATTCTATGATGGTCCTCATGGGGCTCCTTCAGAAAGACCGTACTCCGCCCCGGCGTTCCGTCGTCCGTGACCGACCACCCACCGGCCACCCCGACGTACCGGCGCGTCGAGGACGCTGGCTGCTGGCGCTGGCCCTGGTGCTGACCGCACTCAACCTGCGCCCCGCCATCTCCGGGCTCGGCCCGGTACTCGCCGAGGTCCGCCGGGACCTGGGCATGTCCGCCACCGTCGCCGGCCTGCTCACCTCGGTGCCGGCGCTCTGCTTCGCGGTCTTCGGACTCACCGCGCCCCGACTCGCCGGCCGCTTCGGCCCGGCGAGGGTGGTGCTCGTCGGGCTGGCCGCGGTCAGCGCCGGCCTCGGGCTGCGCGCCCTCGCCCCCAACACCGCCGTCTTCCTCGCCACCAGCGCGTTGGCGCTGGGCGGCATAGCCGTCGGCAACGTGCTGATGCCGGTGCTGGTCAAGCGGTTCTTCCCGGACCGCCTCGGCCTGGTCACCGGCCTCTACTCGATGGGCCTGGCGCTCGGCACCGCGGCCGCCGCCGCCCTCACCATCCCGATCACCCGGGCGCTCGGCGACAACTGGCGCCTGGGGCTCGCCGGTTGGGCGGTGCTCGCCGGACTGGCGCTGGTGCCCTGGCTGGTGGCCGCGCCCCGCCTGCGGGGCGGCGACGCCCGGCTGACGGCCGGCACCCGCCGGGAGGCCGACCCGCCGCCGAGGGTGAGCCGCTCGCCGGTCGCCTGGGCACTGGCGGTCTTCTTCGGACTCCAGGCCACCGCCGCCTACATCACCATGGGCTGGCTGCCGCAGATCTACCGGGACGCCGGCGTCTCCGCCTCCACCGCCGGCCTGCTGCTGGCGCTGGTGATGGGGATGAGCGCGCCGCTCAGCTTCGTCGTCCCGGCGCTCGCCACCCGGCTGCGCACCCAGGGGCCGATCGTGATCGCCGTCGGGCTCTGCGGCCTGGTCGGCTACCTCGGCCTGTGGCTGGCGCCGGCCGCCGGCGCCTGGGTCTGGGCGGTACTGCTCGGCGTCTCCAACACCGCGTTCACCGTGGCGCTCACCATGATCGGCCTGCGCGCCCGCACCGGCGCCGGGGTGATCCGGCTGTCCGCCTTCGCGCAGAGCGTGGGCTACCTCATCTCCGTGCCCGGCCCGCTGCTGGTGGGCGCGCTCAACGGGGCGACCGGCGGCTGGTCGGCGCCGCTGGCCCTGATGCTGGCGCTGCTGCTGGCCCAGGTGTGCTGCGGCGTGCTCGCCGGCCGGAACCGGTGCGTGGAGGACGGGCACTGAGTGCGAGACTGGTGCCATGCCAGCCCTTGACCCGAACCCGCGCAACGGTCAGCGCAACCTGCTGCTGATCCTGGGAGCCATGCTCGTCCTCACGGTCGTCATCGCCGTGATCGCCACCATCGCCTCCCCCTGAGCGTCCCGGGTCCCCACGTGCGCCGAACGCCCCGGGCGTTCCGGGCGCCGCCGGGGGCCCGGCCCCCGAACCCCGCGTGCCCCACCGGCCCCCCGGGCCACCCGGGCGGGCCGGATGGTGGGGCTGGCCCCACCATCCCCTAGGGGGCTGGGTTCAGGGGGGACTGGGTGGCTCACCGGATGGGCCGCGCGCGGCGCCTTCCGTAGATTCGTGGTGACCGGGAGCGGTCCCCCGATGGCGGGACGCGCCGCATCCCGCCGCCACGGACGGAGTCACGCGCATGACCGCTCACGCCCGGCCAACCCATCGGGAACTCCGCCTGCGCTGGTGGGCGGTGGCCCTGCCGGTCGCCGTCTTCCTGGCGCTGCTCGCCCTGCTGGCCGCCGGCGGGGGGAACGAGACCGCCCACGCCACCGACCCGATCGCCCGGTTCGTCGAGCATCTCCGCGGCACCCTGCTCTGACCCCGGCCCGCCGGCCCGACCGCGTCCGCCCCGAGCGGTCCACCCGGGCGGCGGGGACGCCCAACCTCCGGCGCCCATATACGCGTTTCGTGCGAAGCTGGGGCACATGAGCGTCGAAGTTGCCCGCAGGATCGTTCTTCTCCGACACGCCAAAGCCGACTGGCCCGAGGTCGCCGACCACGAGCGGCCGCTCACCGAACGGGGCCGTCAGGACGCGCACCTCGCCGGCCGCTGGCTCGCCGGCGCCGGCGTCCGCCCCGAACTCACCCTCTGCTCCACCGCCGTCCGAGCCCGCGACACCTGGAAGCTCTGCGCCACCGAGCTGCCCCACCGCCCCAGGACCAGCTACGAGGAGCGGCTCTACGAGTCCTCGCCAGGCGAGGTGATCGCCGTGCTCAACGAGCTGGACGACGCGGTGCGTGACGTGCTGGTGGTCGGCCACAACCCGACCCTGCACGGCCTGGCCGACGTGCTCGCCGGCACCGCCGAGGGCGACACCCGCGCCCGGCTGCACGCCACCGGCTTCCCGACCGCGGCCCAGGCCGTGTTGAGCCTGACCGGCGACTGGAAGTCGGTCGAGCCGGGCGTCGCCCACCTGGCCACCTTCTGGACCCCGCACCCCTGAGCCCGGAGGCTAGCCCTGGGCGTCGGCGGCCTCCACTTCCTCCCTGGTGATGCCCAACAGGTAGAGCACGGTGTCCAGGAACGGCACCGAGACCGCCGTGTGCGCGGCCTCCCGGACCAACGGCTTGGCGTTGAACGCCACCCCGAGGCCGGCCGCGTTCAGCATGTCCAGGTCGTTGGCGCCGTCGCCGATCGCCACCGTCCTGGACAGCGGCACCCCGGCCTCGGCCGCGAACCGCCGCAGCAGCGTCGCCTTGCCCGGCCGGTCCACCACCTCACCGGTGACCCGGCCGGTCAGCTTCCCGTCCACCACCTCAAGGGTGTTGGCCGCGGCGAAGTCCAACCCGAGCCGCTCCCGCAGCGCGTCGGTGACCTGCGTGAAGCCACCGGAGACCACGCCCACCTGGCAGCCGAGCCGCTTCAGCGTGCGGATCAGGGTCCGCGCGCCGGGGGTCAGCCGCACCTCCGACCTGACCTTGTCGATCACCGACTCGTCCAGGCCGGCCAGCAGCGCCACCCGCTGGTGCAGCGACTGCTCGAAGTCCAGCTCGCCCCGCATCGCCGCCGCCGTCACCTCGGCGACCCGCTCCTCGCAGCCGGCGTGCGCCGCGAACAGCTCGATCACCTCGTCCTGGATCAGCGTGGAGTCCACGTCCATCACCACCAGCCGCGGCGCCCGACGCTGGAGGCCGGAGGAGACCACCGCGATGTCCACGCCACTGGCCGCCGCCTCCTTGGCCAGCGCCGTGCGCAGCTCCTCGGTCGGCACCCCGGAGACGTCGAACTCCACGGCGGTGACCGGGTACTTGGCCAGCCGGTAGATGCGGTCGATGTTGCCGCCGGTGGCCGCTATCCGGGAGGCGACCACCGCCGTGGTGTCCGCGGTCAACGGGTTCCCCAGGACCGTCACATGGCTGCGCCCGGTGCCCCGGGACGGGTTGTCGCCGGTGCCGGAGATGATCTCCGCCTGGAGACCGGCGCCCTCGGCCCAGGCGTGCACCGTCGCCCGCAGCTCGCCCTCGCTCGCCGCCTCCCCGTCCGGTGGCCGGATCAGTACGCACAGCGTGATCCGGCCGCGGGTGACGACCTGCTCGATGTCGATCACGTCCACCTGGAAGGCGGCGAGGGTCCGGAAAAGCCCGGCGGTAAGCCCCGGACGGTCCTTGCCGAAGATCTTCACCAGCAGCGTCGGGGCGTGTTGATCGGCCCAATTCATGGAGGTCATGATGGGTCCCACGGTAGCGGCTGGCGGGGCGCCGGCCACCGCGCGGTCCGGCTGCCGGACAGCCCTCCACCCGGGCCCGCCGCGGGGCGACACGTCACGGCCGTGCGCGCGCTTCGCGACAGCTTGGCGACTTTCGGGGGGCGACTTCCCGTTTCCGGGCCGAGCCTGGAATAGTTCCCCGACGATGTACAACCATCCCTAGACTTCCGGCCGGAGGTCACTCGGGGGACAACTTTGTGGGGCATGGAGTGCCGGAACTCGTACTCGAATTGAACGGTCAAATCTGGACATTGGACCCTACCAGGTCGTACAGCCTCGGTAGAGATCCACAGGGCGACTTCGTCCTGCAGGACGCTCGCGTCTCGTGGCGTCACGCGACCGTGCGGTGGGGCGGGCAGAGCTGGGTCGTCGAGGACCACGGCAGCACCAACGGGACCTACGCCCAGGGCCAGCGCGTCCAGCAGCAGACGCTGGCGCCCGGCTCGGTGATACACCTGGGCAACGCGACCGACGGCCCCCGGCTGGCGTTCTCCGCCGGCGCCGCGGCGGCCTACCAGTCGCAACAGGCGCCGTCCGTCCCCTACCAGGCGCAGCCGCCCCAGGGCATGCCACACGGCGGGCCCCCAGCCGGCCCGCCGCCGGCCCACCAGCCGCCGGCCGGTGACCCCACCAACGGGGCGACCAGCCTCCACCGGCTCAACGTCGGCCAGGTCACCCGGATCGGCCGTGCCCTGGAGAACGAGCTGGTGGTCTCCGACCTCCAGGTCTCCCGGCTGCACGCCGAGTTCCAGGCGTACCCGGACGGCCGGTTCGAGATCCACGACCTGGGCAGCCACAACGGCACCTACGTCAACGGCCAGCAGCTGCCCAAGAACGGGCGGGCCAACCTCGGCCCCAACGACACCGTCGGTATCGGCCACTCGACCTTCCGCCTGGTGGGCAACCAGCTCCAGGAGTTCGTCGACACCGGTGAGGTCTCCTTCTCGGCCCGCCACCTGACCGTCCAGGTCAACAACGGCCAGACCACGATCCTCAACGACGTCTCCTTCGGCGTGCCGGAGAAGTCGCTGATCGGCGTCATCGGCCCCTCGGGATCCGGCAAGTCCACGCTGCTGCGGGCGCTCACCGGCTACCGCCCGGCCACCTACGGCGAGGTCCTCTACGACCACCGGAACCTCTACACCCACTTCGCCGAGCTGCGCCACCGCATCGGCCTGGTGCCGCAGGACGACATCCTGCACACCGCGCTGCCCATCCGGCAGGCGCTCCGCCTGGCCGCCCAGCTCCGGTTCCCCGGCGACGTCGCGGCCGCCGAGCGCAACCACCGGGTGGAGGAGGTGCTGGCCGAGCTGAAGCTGGTGCCCCACGCCGACAAGCGGATCTCCTCGCTCTCCGGCGGCCAGCGCAAGCGGGTCTCGGTCGCCCTGGAGCTGCTCACCAAGCCCTCGCTGATCTTCCTCGACGAGCCGACCTCGGGCCTGGACCCCGGCATGGACCGGGACGTCATGCAGCTGCTGCGCGGCCTCGCCGACGACGGCCGCACCGTCCTGGTGGTCACCCACTCGGTGGCCGAGCTGGGCCTGTGCGACCGGGTGCTGGTGATGGCGCCGGGCGGCGGCGTGGCCTACTTCGGCCCGCCGGACGAGGCGCTGAACTTCTTCGGCTACGACAGCTGGGCCGACGTCTTCTCCGCCTTCGAGAACTACCGCGACTACGACTGGATGGGCCGCTGGCGCGGCTCCCAGCACTACCAGATGTACGCCGCCGACCTGGACGCGGTGCAGCCGCAGGCCACCCACCACCAGCCGATGGGCGCGCTGATCCAGCAGAAGGCGCAGACCTGGGGTGCCCAGGTGCTGACGCTGATGCGCCGCTACTCCGCGGTGATCCTCGCCGACAAGGGCTTCCTCGGCCTGACCGTCGCCCTGCCGGTCATCCTCGGCCTGGTCAGCCTCGCCATCCCGGCCGACAGCGGCCTCGGCTACGGCCCGATCGAGGTCGAGGGCCGCAACGGCGACGCCAGCATCGTGCTGCTGGTCCTGGTGGTCGGCATGTGCTTCGCCGGCGCCGCGAACGCCGTCCGGGAGCTGATCAAGGAACGGGTGATCTACGAGCGAGAACGCGCCGTCGGCCTGTCCCGCTCCGCGTACCTGATGTCCAAGGTCTTCGTGCTGGGCATCGTCACCGTGCTCCAGGGCGCCATCCTGTGCGGCATCGGCTTCGCCCCGCGCGACATGCCCCCGGAGGGCGTGCTCTTCACCGACTCGCCGGCCATCGAGATGAGCCTGGTCATCATGATCCTGGGCTGCACCTCGATGATGATCGGGCTGGTGATCTCCGCGCTGGTGCGCACCTCCGAGATGACCATGCCGCTGCTGGTCATGATCTCCGTGGTCCAGCTCGTCTTCACCGGCGCCCTGTTCCAGGTGCACGGCACCCTCGGCGTCGAGCAGCTGGCGTGGCTGATGCCCTCCCGCTGGGCGCTGGCCGGCACCGGCACCACGGTCGACCTCAACACCCTCACCGCCTCGCCCGGCGGCGGCGACTCCGACCCGCTGTGGGAGCACGAGCTGGGCTACTGGCTGCTGGACGTCAGCGCCCTGGTGGTGCTCGGCGTGATCTGCGGCTTCCTGGTGATGAAGTTCCTGCGCCGGCACGAGCCCGAGGTCATGCGGGCCTGACCCGGCCGACCGGCGCCGCACTCCGCCGCCGGTCCTAGGCCCCGGGCCCTAGCCCGTACCCCGCCGCCGCCCGATCCGACCCGGGCGGCGGCGGGTTACCGTTTCCGGCATGGGCCAACCCACCGGTCTCGCGGCCGTCAGCGCCGCGCTGCTCGCCATGAACCGCACGCTCCAGGTGCACGACGTGCTCCAGACCATCGTGCGCTCGGCCCGCGAGCTGCTGGACGCCCGCTACGCCGCGCTGGGCATCCCGGACGGCAACGGCGGCTTCGCCCAGTTCTTCGTGGACGGCGTCAGCGACCGCCAGTGGAAGGCCATCGGCCCGCTGCCCCGCCAGCACGGCATCCTCGCCGCCATGCTCGGCTCCGCCACCCCGGTCCGGCTCGCCGACGTCCGACGCGACCCGCGCTTCGAGGGCTGGCCGGCCGCCCACCCCGAGATGACCGACTTCCTCGGCATGCCGATCGTCGCCGGCGAAGAGGTGCTCGGCGCGATATTCCTGGCCAACAAGCGCTGCCCCAGGGGCGCGCCGCGCCCCGACGGCTGCGGCTTCACCGGGGCCGACGAGGAACTGCTCCACCTGCTCGCCGAGCACGCCGCCATCGCCCTGACCAACGCCCGCCTCTACGAGCGCAGCCGCGAGCTGACCATCTCCGACGAGCGCGCCCGGCTCGCCCACGAACTGCACGACGCCGTCTCCCAGAAGCTCTTCTCGCTCCGGCTGACCGCCCAGGCCGCGGCCACCCTGCTCGACCGCGACCTGGAACGGGCCCGCGGCGAGCTGCGCCAGGTCGCCGCCCTCGCCGCCGAGGCCGCCGAGGAGCTGCGCGCCGCCGTCATCGAGCTACGGCCCGCCGCCCTGGACGAGGACGGCCTCAGCGCCACCCTGCGCGCCCAGGTCCAGGTGCTGGACCGCGCCCACCCGGCCCGGGTGCGCTGCGCCACCCGCGACACCAGGGCACTGCCCGCCCCGCAGGAGGCCGCCCTGCTGCGGGTCGCCCAGGAGGCGCTGCACAACGCGCTGCGACACGCCTCGCCCTCGGCCGTCGACGTGCTGCTGCACCGCCGGGGCGGCGCCACGGTGCTGCGGGTCAGCGACGACGGGACCGGCTTCGACCCGGAGGCGGTGCGGACCGCCGGCCGCCACCTCGGGCTGGTCTCGATGCGGGACCGGGCGGCGGCCGTCGGCGGCACGCTCACCGTGCGGTCGGGCCCCGGCGAGGGAACCGTGGTGGAGATGGAGGTGCCAGGTGGCTGAGCACATTCGGGTGCTGATCGTGGACGACCACCAGGTGGTGCGGCGAGGCCTGCGCACCTTCCTGGAGGTGCAGGACGACATCGAGGTGGTGGGGGAGGCGGCGGACGGCTCCGCCGGTGTCGCGTGCGCCGAGGAGCTGCGCCCCGACGTGATCCTGATGGACGTCAAGATGCCCGGCACCGACGGCGTGGAGGCCCTCGGCCAGCTCCGTGAACGCGGCAACCCGGCCAGGGTGTTGATCGTCACCAGCTTCACCGAGCGCCGCACCGTGGTCCCCGCGCTGCGCGCCGGGGCGGCCGGCTACGTGCACAAGGACATCGACCCGGACGCGCTGGCCGGCGCCATCCGCTCGGTGCACGCCGGGCACGTGCTGCTGCAACCCGAGGTGGCCGGGGCGCTGTTGGCGCAGGAGAGCGGGGGCGGCGGCCGCGCCGGCTCGCTCACCGAGCGGGAACGCGAGGTGCTGGCGCTGATCGCCAGGGGGCGCGCCAACCGGGAGATCGCCCGGGCCCTGGTGCTCTCCGAGAAGACGGTCAAGACCCACGTCTCCAACATCCTGATGAAGCTGGACCTCGCCGACCGCACCCAGGCCGCCCTCTGGGCGGTGCGGCACGGCATCGCCGACTAGCGCCGCGCCAGGGCGAGTTGGGGTGCCGTCAACCGCGCTATTCATACCATCGGGTGAGGCGAGTGGCGCGAGCGTGTCCCGGCCAGGACGCGACCGTTCTTGATGGCGTGCCGGGGCAACCCCGCCCCGGTCCCTGAGAGAACCCAGCCAAAGGACTCCTCGTGAACAACCTCAAGAAGATCGGTACCGTCGCGCTCCTCGTCGGTGGCATCGCCGCCGCCGGCGCCGGGGTCGCCTCCGCCGACAGCAACGCCGTGGGCGGGGCCGCCGGCTCGCCCGGCGTCATCTCCGGCAACAACGTGCAGATCCCGCTGGACGTGCCGATCAACATCAGCGGCAACACCGTGAACATCGTCGGCCTGCTCAACCCGGCCTTCGGCAACTTCGCCGGCAACTTCTGATCCGGGCGACCGTCAGCCCACACACCAGGCGTTACCCGAACGTGGGTATCGGGTCCCCTGCCCGTGCCGCACGTCAGAGCGACGCGTTGTGCAGCGCGCGTCTCCCGACGAGGGAGACCGCCGCACAGAACACCGTCCAGGAAGGACGCAACACATGAACACCGCGAAGAAGGCCGCCCTGGTCCTCGCCGCCACCGGTGCCGCCGTGGGTGCCGCCGCCGGTAGCGCCGCGGCCCACTCCGGCGCCATCGGCGGCGCCGCCGCCTCGCCCGGCGTGGTCTCGGGCAACAACATCCAGGCGCCCATCCACCTCCCGGTCAACGTCGACGGCAACTCCGTCAACGTCGTCGGCCTGCTCAACCCGACCTTCGGGAACACGAGCGTCAACCACTGAGGCGCCAGCCACCACCGCGGCCCCCGGCGCCCCCGGCGCCGGGGGCCGTGCGCCCCCCCGCCCGTCCAACGTCACTGCCGCGCCGCTCAGCCCCGCTGCCGCGCCGCTCAGCCCCGCTGCCGCTCCAATTCCTCCGCGTACGCGTTGTACGCCGCCACCCGCGCCCGCCGCGCGGCCCGCTCCACCGGCCGCAGCAGCGCGTCCCGCCGCGCCATCTCGCCGGCGCTCACCGCCGCGCCCGCCCCGTCCCGCCCGGCGATCTCCACCAGCGCCGCCACCCGGCCCGCCAGCTCCAACACCCGCAGCGCACGCGGCGGATACCCCGGCGCCAACAGCTGCCGACCCCGCTCCATCCGCGCCCGGTACGCCGCCAGCGCCGCGTCCGCCACCGGCCCCGAACCGGCCACGTCCAGCACCGACAGCGCCGTCGTGGCGTCCCGCATCGCCTCGGCCAGCTCCCGCTCCGCCTCACCCAGCGACGGCACGTCCGCCGGCGGCGCCGGCCGCACCGCCATGACCCGCCAGACCACCTCGGTCAGCTCGTCCCCGACCGGCCCCCGCGTCTCCACCTCGGGCACCAGCCCCAGCGCAGGACCGGCCACCAGCGCCGCCTCACCGGCCACCAGCGCCGCCTCGTTGAACTCCGGCGGCCCGGACAGCCCCAGCGGATGCCCCGGCGCCGGCAGCGCGATCCGCAGCCCCACGGCCCCCAGCGCCCGCAGCCGCCCCAACGCCAGCGTCAGCCCCACCGGTCCCGACTCACCCGGCAGCCCCACCACCCGGTGCGTCCGGTCGTCGCCGACCACACCGGCCGCCGCGTCGTCCGGCGCCGCCAGCCCGGCCAGCAGCGCGTTGCCCCAGGCGGCCAGCCGCCCCACACGAGGTTCCTCCCACATGCCTCTACCTTAGGGAAGAAACCCGAACAACCCGCCTGACGCCCGATCCCGGGGACGGGTGGCGTAGGTTTTGTCCTGGGGAAGTGCCCGCAGGCACCGAAACGGCGATTGCAAGGGGAGATACCGCGCGCATGAGCGATGTACTGGAGCTGGTGGACGTATCGGTGGTCCGCGAGGGCCGGGCTCTGGTGGACAAGGTCTCCTGGTCGATCGCCGAAGGCGAGCGCTGGGTGATCCTTGGCCCCAACGGAGCCGGCAAGACGACCCTGTTGAACGTGGCCTCCAGCTATCTGTTCCCCACCTCGGGCACGGTGCAGATCCTCGGCGAGAAGCTCGGCGGCGTGGACGTCTTCGAGCTGCGCCCGCGCATCGGCATGGCCAGCAGCGCGCTCGCCGACAAGCTCTCCCGTCGGCAGACCGTCCTGCAGACCGTGCTGACCGCCGCCTACGGCATGACCGCCGGCTGGCAGGAGTCCTACGAGAGCGTGGACGAGCAGCGGGCCCGCGCCTTCCTCGACCGGCTCGGCATGAACGACCTGCTGGACCGCCGCTTCGGCACCCTCTCCGAGGGCGAACGCAAGCGCACCCAGATCGCCCGGGCCCTGATGACCGACCCCGAGCTGCTGCTGCTGGACGAGCCGGCCGCCGGCCTCGACCTCGGCGGCCGGGAGGACCTGGTGCGCCGCCTCGGCCGCCTGGCCCGCGACCCGTACGCCCCCTCGATGGTGATGGTCACCCACCACGTCGAGGAGATCGCCCCCGGCTTCACCCACGTACTGCTCATCCGCGGTGGCCGGGTGCTGGCCGCGGGCCCGGTGGACACCACGCTCACCTCGGCCCAGCTCTCCCGCTGCTTCGGCCTCCCGCTGGTGGTCGAACGCCAGGGCGACCGGTGGACCGCGAGAGGACTGCCGCTCGGCTGAACTCCCGGGCCCAGGTGACCGGTTCGCGATCTGTTCTCCGAGTGACCGGCGTTCTACCATGGGTTTGTGGACTTTTGGGTGTGGTGGCTGATCGCCGCCGGAGGATTCGGCATCGTTCTGGTACTCACGGCGATGCCGGAGCTGGGAATGCTCGGCGCGGGAGCCGTGGCCGCCGCCATCGCCGCGTCGTTCACCGACAACCTGGTGCTCCAGGTGCTGGTCTTCGCCGTGGTCTCCACCGCGCTGATCCTCGTGGTGCGCCCCATCGCCCGCCGGTCCCGCTCCGGCGGGCCGCCCGAGCTGCGCAGCGGCGTGGACGCCCTGATGGGCCGCACCGCGGTGGTGCTGGAGCGGGTCGACCTCCACAACGGCCGGATCAAGCTGGCCGGCGAGGAGTGGTCGGCCCGCGCCATGGGCGAGGACGACGCGTTCGAGCCGGGCACGCAGGTCAGCGTCGTGGAGATCGACGGAGCCACCGCCATCGTGATGTGATGGCTGCCGCGACACCTCGTCCATCCCAACTCAACTAGCAGCAGGGGGAGTACACGATGAACGCCATCATCATCGTGCTGATCATTCTGGTGGTGCTGGTCGTCATCGCGCTCGTCCAAACGATCCAGGTGATCCAGCAGGCCAGCGCGGCCATCGTCGAGCGCTTCGGCCGCTACACCCGCACCCTCAACGCCGGCCTGAACATCGTCGTGCCGTTCATCGACCGGGTCCGCAACCGCATCGACCTGCGCGAGCAGGTCGTGCCCTTCCCGCCGCAGCCGGTGATCACCCAGGACAACCTGGTGGTCAACATCGACACCGTCATCTACTACCAGGTGACCGACGCGCGGGCGGCGACCTACGAGGTCTCCAACTACATCCAGGCCATCGAGCAGCTCACCGTCACCACGCTGCGGAACATCATCGGCGGCATGGACCTGGAGCGCACCCTGACCTCCCGCGAGGAGATCAACGCCGCGCTCCGCGGAGTGCTCGACGAGGCCACCGGCAAGTGGGGCATCCGCGTCAACCGCGTCGAGCTGAAGGCCATCGAGCCGCCGACCTCCATCCAGGACTCGATGGAGAAGCAGATGCGCGCCGACCGGGACAAGCGCGCCGCGATCCTCCAGGCCGAGGGTGTGCGGCAGTCGGAGATCCTCCAGGCCGAGGGCGCCAAGCAGTCGGAGATCCTGCGCGCCGAGGGTGACGCGCGCGCCGCCGCCCTCCGCTCCGAGGGCGAGGCCCAGGCCATCCGCACCGTCTTCGAGGCGATCCACGCCGGCGACGCGGACCAGAAGCTGCTCTCCTACCAGTACGTGCAGATGCTGCCGAAGATCGCCCAGGGCGAGTCCAACAAGCTCTGGATCGTGCCCAGCGAGATCGGCGAGGCGCTCAAGGGCCTCGGTGGCAACCTCAACCGCATCACCGGCGCCGGCGACAACGGCGGTGGCGGCGACAACGGCGGCCCCACCCTGGACAAGCCGCCGTCCCCGCGGGAGCGCCCCTACATCGAGTGACCCAGCTTGGGACGAACAGGCGTGGCGCCCGGGGAGACCTCCCGGGGCGCCACGCCTGTCTGTTCCGCTGGAACCGCCCTGCTCAGGCGGCTTGCGGCGCGGCCCGCACCGTCAGCCAGTCCGGCAGCTCGGCCCCCGCCCACTGGCTGCCGTGCGCCAACAGCACCGCGTCGCCCGGCGTCGGCTGGAACGGCTCGACCAGCAGCCGCATGCGCGCCTCGGCCGGCGTCCGGTCCGCCTTCCGGCGGTTGTCGTCGGCGCACGCGGCGACGGTATTCAGCCAGGTGTCCCCACCCCCGCGGGACCGCGGCACCAGGTGGTCGACGGTGGTCGCCCGCCGACCGCAGTAGGCGCACCGGTGCCGGTCCCGGACCAGCACCCCGCGTCGTGACCAGGGCGCCTGTTGTCGGAACGGCACCTTCACGAACCGCCGCAGCCGGATCACCTGCGGCACCGGCAGATCGAGGGTCGCGGTCCGGAAGCTGCTGCCCGGCACGGCGTGCTCCACAACCGCCTTGCGCCGCAACACCAGCACCATGGCCCGGCGTGGTGTGACCGTCGTCAACGGCTCAAAGCTCGCGTTCAACACCAGGGTTCCACGCACCCCGACCACCTCCCCGATCCCGCGCCGCCGCACCCGGCGGGCCGACCACCACTGTGGCCGTCGTCACCACGGTCGAACAACGCAATTTCCCCGGGCGGAACGCCGCGGGACGGAGGGATGAACGTGGTCGACTCAGCCCTCGGCCGGCACCTCGTACTCGCCGATCAACTGGGCCCGGCCCAGCGCGTGGAAACGCAGCATGAAGCCCACCTGCGCGGGGGTGGCGTGCTCGTCAGGGCCGAGCCGCTCCTGGTCCACCGCGTAGACGGTGAACACGTAGCGGTGCGGGCCGTCCCCCGGCGGCGGCGCGGCGCCGCCGAAGTCCCGCGTCCCGTAGTCGTTGCGGACGTGCACCGCCCCGGCGGGCAGCAGGGAGCCGTCGGCCACGCCGGCCCCGGCCGGGAGTTCGGTGGTGCCGGCCGGCAGGTCGAAGAGCACCCAGTGCCAGAACCCGCTGCCGGTCGGCGCGTCCGGGTCGTAGCAGGTCACCGCGAAGCTCCTGGTCCCCTCGGGGAACCCGGACCAGGCGAGCTGGGGGGAACGGTTGCCCCCCGCGTGCACCTGCGCCTGGGGCAGCGGACCGCCGTCCGTGAACTCCTCACTGGTCACCGTGAACTCGGCCACCGGCGGGTGGAAGGCGTGGGGCAGGGGACGACGGCGCAACTCGGACATAGCGCAGAAACCTCCTCGTCGAACGGTTCGCTGGTGGCGTTAGCCTAGTCAGCCGAGCCCCTTGAGAACGCCGGAAGAGAGCCGTGCCGAACCCGATCGCCGACCAGCCGCTGCCCCGCGCCTTCTTCGACCGCCCGGTGTTGGAGGTCGCCCCGGAGCTGCTGGGCCGCACGCTGGTCCGCACCACCCGGGACGGTGTCATCACCGTCCGGATCACCGAGGTCGAGGCCTACGCGGGGGAGATCGACCCCGGCTCGCACGCCTACCGCGGCCGGACCGCGCGCAACGCCGCCATGTACGGCCCGCCGGGGCACGCCTACGTCTATTTCACCTATGGGATGTGGCACTGCCTCAACCTGGTCTGCGGTCCGGTGGGCCAGGCCAGCGGGGTGCTGTTGCGCGCCGGCGAGATCCTCACCGGCGCCGAGCTGGCCCGGCCGCGCCGGGCCAGCGCCCGCCGGGACGTGGAGCTGGCCAAGGGGCCGGCCCGGCTGGCCACCGCGCTCGGCGTGGACCGGGAGCTGGACGGCACCGACGTCTGTGGCGGGCCGGCCGGCGCCCCGCTCGGCGTCCGGCACGGCAGCCCGGCGGCCCGCCGGCTGGTCAACAATGGTCCCCGCACCGGGATATCGGGCGCCGGCGCGGTCCACCCGTGGCGCTACTGGATCGTGGGCGACCCCACCGTCAGCCCCTACCGGGCCCACCAGCCGCGCCGCCGACCTGCTCGACTTGACGGCGGGACCCCCGGGTCGTAACGTGGATCGAGTCGCCAAAAGCAGGTGCTCCACGGAGCCGGTCCCAGGACCCTCCGGAGTGGCTTCGGCGACACCCTCTATCTCAGCAGATGATCTCCCTTCCCGGGGCTTTTTTGGCACGCCGAAAAACAACCAGGAAGAGCCCGATTTGGAAATCGGGCGGGGATGGTCCTAAGCTAGAGGACATACCGAAGGGAAAGCCCGGAGGGCCTCGGAAGAGGTTCGAAGGAAGCGTCCGTTCCTTGAGAACTCAACAGCGTGCCAAAAGTCAATGCCAGATTTTTGAGTTATTTGCGAGGATGTTCGAGCATCTTTGTGGGTGGCTTTCTTTTGAAGCATTCA